>CAVSUQ010000001.1:0-5110 GCA_963731305.1 uncultured Gemmatimonadales bacterium
CATCGGACTAAGGTATCACGGCGGGGTGGGTGGCGCCGTGATCGCCAACATTGGATCCGGATCCGTTATGTCGTGCGGAAACGAATCCGTAGGGGCGAGCCATGAGTCGCCTGCGTGACTCACGGCACGTCCGAGCGGCTACCGTAGCCGGAACGCGAAGCAACCGTGCAATCATGGGGAGGCGCCTCGATTACTTATGGTCAGCGAGGAGCGTAGAGGCCAATCTGGCCTCAGCGGCGCGCATCGCCGCGAGTTGGTTGGCAATCCATCGACGAATACACGATTGGAGAGTGAATCACTCGAATCGTCAATGGATCGAGGTCAGCGCCAGTAATCTGCAGCGTGCTTGTTCCTGCAGGAAGCTTATAAAGATTGTATGAACCGAGGGTATCGGAGAATGCTGTCTCATGGGTGCCCAGCGCTTCAATCCGCGCATGCACAGCTGGAGCACCTGTCGGGAGGCTGACCGTCCCATAAACAATTCCGGCCGACGGAACTTTCGTGGTCTGCGGCGTGTCTGTGAGCGCCTGCCCCACGAGGCTGCGACTGAGTAACATGCAACAGCTCACAACGCACAAGAACCGCATGCGTCTCACAACAGCACAATGCGCCACCAGGCCGCGGAGCGACATTCGGCGATGGCACGACGCCTACGTTCCCGCCCGTCACAATATTGCCTGCTCGAACCTTCTTCTTGTGACCATTGGCGCCCTGTCTCTCGCCTCCACTGGCTAAAAAGCTAATACGGCCACTTTCACATACTCTCATGATTCTCGCACTGATCGCTGCAGCCCTGGCAGTCACTCCTCCGCCGATCCTGGAGGCACGGGATCTTGGCAGCCGAGGCCCGGATTCCATCGCGGTGCAAGATTCGGGGAGGGAGAGCGCGTCCACGGTGCCTGTTGGGCCGCGTCTGATTCCGTTCGGATTCTCTCCTTCCATGGGAAGGGAAGCGACGGATTCGGTTTCCGGCGACACGACTGTTCGCCGGCCGCGCGCGATTGAATACAGCGACGCGTATTACACGCGACTCACCATTCACCGGATCGCGAGCTATGCGGAGCTGCCGCTGTTCGGCGCCGAATACGTGCTGGGAGAAAGACTGTTTCACGATGAGCGAACCGGATTTCCACCTTCGTCGCTCAAGGCCGCACATGTCGGAGTCGCTGGCGGTCTTGCCGTGCTATTCGGCGTCAATACCATAACCGGCGCGTGGAATCTTTGGGATTCGCGCCAGGATCCGACGAACCGCACGCTCCGGATCATTCATTCCGTCGCAATGCTTGGCGCCGATGCCGGGTTTGCGCTGGCAGGCGCCACCGGCGGGAACGCGAAAAACAGTCTCCATGATGCGCAGCAGCACAGAGCCATATCGGTTGGATCGATGGCGCTAGCCACTGCAGGGACGGCAGTCATGTGGCTGTTCAACAAATAACGAATTCCGAGCAAACGAAATCCCCGATGATCCTCAGTTACACAACAGGGCTTCACTCGCTCGCCGATGTTCTCAAGCCATGGCAATCGCTCTTCAGCAATTCGAAAGTCGTTTCGGACGGAGTCACGTTCCTCCATCTCGCCGGTGTTCTGTTCGGCGGCGGGTTTGCGATCGCGGCCGACCGCGCGACGTTCCGCGCCCTGCGAGGCACTGCCGATGAGCGCACCAGGCTGCTTACGGATATCGGGGACGTTCACCGGCCGGTTTTGATCGGGCTGGGTGTAGTGTTTGGAAGCGGGATTCTACTTGCTACGTCGGACGTTGAAACTTTTGGAAAGTCTCCGGTGTTCCTGATCAAAATGACGCTCGTTGCGCTTCTCCTCGTCAACGGACTCGCCCTCGAGCGTACGGAGAAAGCCCTCCGCAACCGCTCTCCGTCGCGTGTCGACATCGCCAGCGAGCAACGGCTCTGGAGTCGGTTGCACCGCACTGCCGTAGCGAGCGTCACGCTCTGGACTTCCATCGTTCTCGCAGGGACGATCCTCGTCAACAGTTAGACATTGGAATCTTCAGCAGCGTGGCCACAGCGACTTCGGCACAAATAATATTTGAACCTGGAACTGGATGAATTTGGAATGAGCGACAACAAGGAAAACGCGACCAACGACGAACCGTGTGATGGATGCGGAATCGTACAGAGCCGCCGGGTGTTTCTACGGGATAGTGCAATCGCAGCCCTGGTCGTTTCAATGGGGGCCATGGGCGTTTCTGCACGAAAGGCAGCCGCTATGAATGTGGGCTTCGTGACTGGCAAACGGAGCAAGTCAGGTGGTCCGCAGACAGTGACGTATCCGCTGCCAGCGACCGACGGCGCACAGATCGACCACGATAACGAAGTGATTCTCGTCAGATGGCAAGATGCAGTTTACGCATTCAACTTGTCGTGCCCCCATCAGCGTACCGCACTTCGCTGGGACGACGCGGACCATCGCTTTCAATGCCCGAAACACCACTCGAAGTACCAACCGGACGGCGAGTTCATCAGCGGTCGCGCGACTCGCAACATGGACCGATTTACTCTCAAGCGCGATGCAAGCAACGCGATCGTCGTCGACGTGGACAGCATGCTGCGAAGCGACCAGGATCTGGCTGCCTGGACAGCGGCGATGCTGAAGGTTTGAGGCCGATGCCACATCGTAAGGAACTGCCAAATGGAAACGCGCTGAGATTGCGCGCATCATTCTGCGAAGAGTGCGAGGCTGGGAGGGGGCGAGCAGACGCGGTTGATGTCGCAACCGTGGACCGTCGACAGTTTGTTGCGCGGAGTGCACTTGCGGCGGTTGGAGCGCTGCTCGTCAGCGCGTGTGGTGGCACGGGTTCTACCACAGGGCCTGGCGGCAACGGAGGCGGCACCGTCGGAAGCAGTGGTACGCTCAACGTGACGGTGTCGAATTTCCCTGCGCTTGCAGACGTCGGCGGGATTGCGCGCGTTGATTCGGGACAGGGGGCGCCGGTGGCGGCCGTTCGAACCAGCACAACTACGTTCTCGGCTTTCTCACTCATCTGCCCGCATTTTGGATGCACGGTGGGAATCGCGAGCGGAAGCTTTGCCTGTCCTTGTCACGGCGCCCGCTTCGCCGCGGACGGCCACTGGATAGGCGGTCAAGCGACAGGCAATCTCACCAGCCTCACGGCAACCTTCGACGCGACAACCGGCATCCTGTCGATTACAGCATAGAATTGCGCGGGGCGGCCGCTGGGACTGCCCTGCGCGATCGGCCGTCAGGCGGCCTGCTGATCGTCCTTGACGTCCTCGGCGGCGCGCTCCTGGTCGCGGAGGGCGCGGACGCGTGCCGAGAGGCCGAAGAGACGGATGAAGCCAGCGGCGTCGCTCTGCTGATAGACATCGTCTTCGCCGAAGGTGACGAAGCGCTCGTCGTAGAGTGCGTATGCGCTCTCGCGGCCGGCTACGATGGCGTTGCCCTTGTAGAGGCGCAGCGTGACAGAGCCGGTGACAGTTTCCTGAGTGACGTTGACGAAGGCGTCGTACGACTCGCGCTCGACGGTCCACCAGCGACCTTCGTACACGAGATCGGCGTAACGCGGGGCGATGAGATCCTTCGCGGCGAGGGTGCGGCGGTCGAGCGTGAGCTGCTCGAGCTCGCTGTGAGCGGTGTAGAGCAGCGTGCCGCCGGGAGTCTCGTAGATACCGCGTGACTTCATGCCGACGAGACGATCCTCGACGAGGTCTATGCGACCGACGCCGTTACGGCCGCCGATGTCGTTGAGCGTCGCGAGCAAAGTGACCGGGGACATGTTATGGCCATTGACCGCGACCGGTGTACCGCGCTCGAAGGTGATCGTGACTTCTTCGGATGCATCTGGCGCGGACTCGGGTGACTGCGACAGCATGAACAGATCGTCGGGCGGCGACTGCGCCGGATCTTCCAGGCAGCCACCTTCGTGCGAGATGTGCCAGATGTTGCGGTCGCGCGAGTAGATCTTTTCCTTCGTTGCAGCGACGGGGACGTTGTGTCGAGCTGCGTACGCGATGGCGTCCTCGCGGCTCCGGATGTCCCACTCGCGCCATGGGGCGATGACCGGGAGATCAGGTGCGAATGCCGCATAGGTGAGCTCGAAGCGGACCTGATCGTTGCCCTTGCCGGTGCAGCCGTGCGCGAGCGCATCGGCGCCTACTGCGCGCGCGACCTCGACCTGGCGCCGCGCGATGAGCGGGCGGCCCATGGAGGTGCCGAGCAGATACTTGCGGCCGTAGATGGCACCGGCGCGCAGGGTTGGGAAGATGAAGTCGCGGACGTATTCGTCGCGCAGGTCCTCGACGTAGCACTCGTCCGCGCCCGAGGCGATCGCCTTGGCCTTGACGCCGGAGAGCTCGTCTCCCTGACCGATGTCGGCAGCAACGCAGACCACCTTCACGCCGGGGAATCGCTCCTTGAGCCAGGGGACGATGATCGAGGTGTCGAGTCCTCCGGAGTAGGCGAGGGCGATTTTCTTTGGAGAGAAGGGCATGGGGTGCTCGATTTGGAATTTTATGCGGTAATAGTGTATAAATAGTCGGATTGACGAGGAATGGCAACTGTCTGGCCGGGGGTGGGCGAGGAGAGCTATCTTCACGCGATGGCCAACAAGCGCGAGCGTCAGAACGCCATTCTGGAGACCATAGAGAATCATCCGGTGGTCAGCCAGGAGGACCTCCGGAAGCTGCTGCTGAGGCAGGGGTGGGATGTGACGCAGGCGACGCTGTCACGCGACCTGAGGGAGCTCCGGATCGCGCGGGTGCCGACGTCGGAAGGCGCGCGCTACGCGGTGACGGACGGGAACATCGAAGAGGCGCGGGTGGCGCTCGACACGCTGCTTCCGCAGCTTTTCATGCGGATCGACGGAGTAAGCGAGATGGCCGTGTTGCGCACGGTGCCTGGAGGGGCACAGCCAATCGCGAGCGCGCTGGATGGCGAAGCCTGGCCGGACATACTCGGCACCGTGGGCGGAGACGACACGATACTGATCATCTGCCGATCGCTGCAGGCGCGCGAGCGAACTGTAAGGAAGATCAAGACGCTGGCGGGGGAGCCCGGGTAGGGCCCATCATCTCGGCAGAAAAAGTTCGAGGCTGTCATTCCCGCTTTCGCGGGAATGACAAGGGCGGGGCAGATC
>CAVSUQ010000002.1:0-422889 GCA_963731305.1 uncultured Gemmatimonadales bacterium
GTCGGCTTTCCCTGGATTCCCCAGTCCTCTGGGCTGGTTTCATGGGGACATGTTAGCACCTGATCTCGATGTGTTCCGCGATGCCATGGTCCGGCTACCGAAAAAATGACGAGTTACACTGACTCGACGACTGACATCAGGCTGTCGCCTACTCGAACCGCTCAGCTATCTTCCGCCGGCTGAGTCCAGGAACCAAGATCGTGACAACGGAGGCTGAAGTGCTCTAACAACGGAGCCTACCGCAATCGCGGTGCGATTCAGTTGACGGCAAGATCGGTGTCTTGAATTGTTAAACCCAGAGTGCGGCGTGACGCTGATCACAACAGCTCCTTCCGCCGCTTTAGCTCGATTCGCGTTGATGTCCGGCGAATTTGAATCGCTAAGATGGCGCTACCAATGCAGCAGATCGTGATGATTACAACATCTGGGACTGTCCACTTCCTAAATGGTCGGAGGATCGCGAAGTCTAAGCACATCCCCCACAGTGCTCCCACGACTGCAGATCCAACAACTCGACGCGTAAGCGGACGCAATATCCCAAGGAGAATTCCTGCCGCTAGCCCAAGCAAAGTATGTTAGAAGCAATCCAAATAGCGTTACCCCTGGGGCGTATTTTGACCCAATCAGCAGTCGAAGAATCGCTGCGATGCCGCCAAAGAGAAGCGTAAAGGAGAGAGCTTGGCCGAGTCCCCATGCGATATCATTTACAAAGTCGACAAAGGATCGAGACGGTCTCGGAATCATGCCTGTTTCACAGAATAGGGCGTTGACACATATTAGCACCCGTGCTGTGAACCGGAGTTCGCGGGGCACCTTGTTTAGCGAGTTAACATACCTGCAGGCCCCAGCCAGGACTAGTTTGGTCCGAAAAGGTGGCTGGTACCCATTCATTAGATGCGGTTCCCTCCATCGGTCGAGTGGCGATACCGCCGAGCAATCCAACGGTCGGATACACTCAGCAATCTGGCTGAACAAGCAGTTGAATTGAGCAACAATGCATCGGAGGCTTGTCATTGACCGTGCCAAAGGTACCTGCTAGAAACCTCGGATTGTTTGTATTAGCGATCCTATTGCTGGTGGCGGGAGGGGTAGCCATGGTTCTCGGCACCACTAGACCCGGGATCCGGTCTCTGGGCGCCCTGGCCTGGATACTTAGCGCGATTTGCGTCCGAAAATCAAACCTGTCAGTCCGCTCACTAGCGAGCGGCGCGGCGACTGATCAGGAAGATCCTCCGGCGGTCAATCGTCCTGGGAAGGCAACCTGGATCATCAGCATCATATTGGTCCCGGCGCTCGGAATCTCGTTTTTTTTCCTATACAACGATGCCGCAACGGGGTATCACCAGACATGGCCCCGTATCCGTTTGCTGGGTTGGGGCTTGTTTGCACTTTATGCTGGTCGTATCTGGTTTCGCAACTGATGTAGAATTAGTGCGCAGATGTGGCGGGAACGCGGCATACGGGCGCACCGCGAATACACTCAACATATAAAGTATGCATGACGCCTGAGCAACTGCGTGTTCGCGCGTTCAAGAACATCCAGAGCGCGAAAGGTCTCCTCGAACGCGATCCGACCTCGCGTCGTACACCGTAGGCTACGCGCTCAAAACGCCCACAAGGCGCGCTTCTGCTCGAAGGTTGACTTGCTAGCGTTCCCAGATGACCGCAAAGAAGCCAAGCGACTACAGGTCGCGAAGGCTTCACTCATAATCTCGACACGCTGCAAAGTTGACCGCGGACGAGGGCATCTCCCGTGGTATCGAGGCGGACGTCGACTGGGCGGCGGCGTCGGACTGGGGCGTTGAGCGACGATATACGCCAGTTGGCAATCGAAGCATACAGACGACCGCGAAGCAGCTCGCAGCGACGGAAAGGGTGTGCGTGCAGTTGTGTCACTACGAGGTCGTCGAGAGACTCCAACGCCTCGAAGTTGAGGCATCGCGGGAGCGCGGACCCTTCAACTTCTTTGCGTTCTGTCGTAGCCAGCGATTTCCGTGGTGGGAAGTGCTGGTTGCGTTCGGCCGCTTGATGAGGGCGAGCATGCCAAGCGCGAGACGTACATTGACGATCTCATTGGCAAGCATATTGACCGCCAACTGCAGGAGTTTATCGGCGGACTGCGTTTTGTCGCACCCGACGCGGAAGAGTTGCAACCGTTCTACTTATTGGTAAGTATGTTCAGCGGCGGCATCCAGCACGCGATTCGTGCATCGTTCTCGAACAACGTCGTCGTCGGGATGCCACTGATGCCTCCAGCGTACATTGTTACCTGCATGAACTGGTCGCAGGAGTCGGTGCTACGCAATCCCCTTCAATCCCCCTCAGTCCCCGGCAATCCCGAACGATGATGACACTATGGAGTCCAGCGCACGTCGCTGACGATCTCCGAACGGGCCGACCCAGTGAAGCGTCCAAAGCGCGTTATGTGACTTTTGCGATAGTCATTCAGACTGTTATCGGTGCGCGGTCCCTGCGCGATGTGCGGTCGGAAGCCGACCTGATTGCATTGGTCATGTGCCTGGCCGTCACGCTCATTGGACTCTGGGCAGCATTCCGCGCGAATGCGGCAGGTGATGGTCGCGCATTCGTTGAGCGATATGTGTGCATTGGCGTCGTGCTCTGGACCTACCTCGTGGTCATCTACGTTGCCATTTACTACGCGATCTACGCAATTCTCGCGTGGCGGCGGATGGTGACAGCCGAGACGTATCCGGTGGTTGCCACGTCTTACACGCGAAGCCTATGGGTGTGGCTAGCCATCGTATTCGCCGTCGGGCTTCGGCATTATGTGGCACGAGGGCTCGGCTCACGCCGACGAGTACGCCGACCGATGCGGTAACTGGCACTCGATAAGTGCTTCTCTATCCGCATCCGATTCCGGCGCAGGAAGTGATCGGCGCCGTCACCGCGTTCGGCATCGGCATTCCAGTAGGCCTCGGGATGCACCGGGCACTTGCACAACTCGAGAAGCGCGGTTCGTTGGCCACATTACTCACCCGATGGCTGTCGTGGTATGTCGCGGTAGAGACTGGGATGATTGCATTAGTCAGGATCGCTGGCCCTTATGTGCTGGCGGGGCCCATGCCAGGTGGCGGCTACGACGATGAGCCGATAACACGTAACGAGTTGCTCTGGATACCCGCTGTATTGGCACTGGGCTACACGCTCATTTCCCTGTGGCAGGATCGCTCCAAGCGGATCCGATAAACGCGCGGTAGAAGTAACGAACGCGCGGTGGAGAAATGATTCCGCTGTACGTCGAGGGTGTAGTTAATGGATGGGAGACTAGCGCACCGCGACGCCATTCAAAAGCTATTCAAGAACTACTCAAGACCTATTCATCTTGAAAACCGTGCCGATGTGCGAGATTCACTTCAGTACACGCGCTGCGCAGCCGCGGGTCGTCAGGCCAGCGATGCAGCCCGTCGACGCAAGCGGCGCTCGCCAATCGGGGCTGCCGCACTAACCGCATAAGCACGATGTAGTCGTGATAAAAGTATGGATCGGGTAGGCCGCGGAGATAGGCTACGTGCGCCAACCGAGCACCAAGTAGCTCCTCGCCGCCTTCTGCGGCGTCCATGCCCACGCTTGCGATATGGGCCGTAGAATCTCCACGCGATGTTCCATCAGAGTGATACTCGCTCAATCCAATGCGTTCTGCTCCTGCCGCGAAAGCGCGTGCCATGTCGCTTGGTGACAGCCGTACCGCCGTCGCACTCAGATCAATGGACGGCTGTCGTCTGCAGCCCGCCGCAAACACAAGCAAGACCAGCCCAACGATGCAGTGCCCCAGCGACTCATAACTCCGCACGCGTTGAGTTCGGCGCATCGCTAGAAGTTGGCCGCGTGGAACGCTTTACTCGATGCCACTGCTTCCCAACGTGTGAGAGCGAGAAGCCCGCCGAGAAACGACGCCACGACAACAGGGGCCCAATTGCTTTGTGCCCAGGGCAGGCCACGGATTGCGCCGTTCGCATAGAAAGGAACAGCTACAACGGACGCACCACCGAGATAACCAGCTAGCACTATAGCTGTTGGACGTCTAAGGGCAAGTTGCCACCAAGCGTTCGTACGGTGTGCGTCTATCATATGCGCCGACCGTGTCCTTGGCTCAAGAACCAGGACAGACCAGGCGAGTGTTGCAGCGAACATGACCGTGAGAGCGACCGCCGCCGGATATCGGGCACTGTAAGCATGAGCGAGTGGTTCGGCGATGAGCGCGAGTGCAAACGGAAACAGCCACGCTTGCAGTCCGCGGCCGATCCAACTATCCCCTGGGCCAAACGCAGTGCCATGCATTGGGTCACGGGCCAGGAACTCGACAAGCCAGACCTGGGCACGCTCGGAGAAAACAATGCCGAGCACTAGCACACCCCATAGCACCCGCTCAACGAGACTCCCGTCATTGGTGTGCGACCAAACCCGGTCGGCAACAATACCTCCGGCTACAATCAATGTTACCCAGAGCAAGGAACGCGTACGCTGCTTCATCGTTTCATCAATATGGTGCCCAAGCCTACACCGTTGGCGGCTTTGGCGGGTAGTCTCTTTTTTGTGGCCCAGTCGAGCGCATCCACGTGCGTATCCTCGTACGTGTCATCACGACAATCCACCAGACGAGAGCCGCGAGTACACCCCACGGCAGCACGATTGCGATGAGGTAAATCATGGCCGAGAGCGACGTGCCGACCACCTTGAAGGAGTTCCGGAATGCGTCTCCGATTGGGCCCGTGATCTGGCCTGCGCTCGACGCTGCATGATCCACGAGTGTCAGCCGGATGGATGATAGTGCGACTTGCTGATCGTAGTACCGCTGCTCTCCTTTCATCTGCTCCAGCTCGGTGACGGTACGGGTAAGCTCCCGCTCCACCTCGAGCACGTCGGCCAACTTTGCAGTCCGGTTGTCGAGCAGAGCGCGAAGACGCGTGACTGCCTGCTCCTTTACCGAGAGCCGCGTTACGAGATCCGTGTACTCCTTGGTAACGTCTTCCGTGGTCACAGACTCGTCCCGCATCTCGCCGAGTTGCCGAAGCGCAGCGAGAGTTGCAGCAAAACGCTCAGATGGCACGCGGATTACCAACTCCGCCTGGTGACGTCCGTCCGCGTCCTGGCCGAGCTTGCTGTCGGCGATCAGTGCACCGCGCAGCTTGACGAGGCTGTCTGCGGATCGCATCGCGTTCTGCACGTCCTTGACTTCGACGCGCAGGTCAGCAGACCGGATCAGCTTCTGAGCGTCCCAGAAGGGTGCGGCGGAGGGCTGATCAACGTTGGCTCTGGCGAGTGCCGGCGCAGAAGCCTGGCCCGCTTCGATGGAAGCGTTGGCACCGCCCGAGCGGTCAGCGGAACTACTCGGTCCGCCACACGCTGCCTGTAGCAGCATGAGCGGCACTACAATGAAACACGTCCAAGATTGATGCGTAAACCGGCGTGTCAATGGGTGCGGCATATGCGGCGGTCGGTGCGGTTGTTTGTAACAGTGCGGCTACTGCGGCTACTGCGGCGCCGGTGCCATGCGAGAAGCTACCCTTACCGGCGCGCAGCGTAAGGGCGCGGAAGGTAAGATCAGCTAGAGCCAACTGCTTTAGCGGTCGTTAGCGAGTCACCGTGAAGGGCTCTACAGAACGGACGATGACGCGGTCACAGAGCAAATCGGCCTCCACGCCCCAGTTCGAGCTGAAGCATACCGTGAAGCGATGCCCCTCGTTCTCGGCCGGCACTACCTCTGCAATCCTGAGGTCCCGGAGTGAATTCAGTACAGTAAACCACCTCAGCTGACGCAAGACAATGTTTGCAAAGCTGATCTCGACAAGCGTGTGGTGTGTCAGGATGTAGTAACCGCGCTCATCCACTTGATCGTTCATGAGGAATACGTGAATGCGCGCGTCGAGGCTCGGGCCCCCCTCGCCGGCTCGTTCGAGACGCATCGAGAGCACCTCGGCATCGTGGAACGAAGGCCACCGCCCGAAGACGCTCGTGAGCGCCGCGGCATTCTCGACGTACTCTGCTTCGCTGATAGCCCGTGGTGGTCGCTGGTGAACGCGGGTCGAACTGCAAAACTCTGCTCTGAAGACGCTGCGCCATCCGGTCGAGCGCGTGGCGGGTTTTTTGAGCATTTGTAATCCACCGAGTAAGATGCGTTAGCTGAGAATGACGCGACTTGCTGAATCGAGCTGCACTTACCCTCGTACCAACGCCTTGTACTTGATCCTCTTCGGCTGATCCGCATCGATCCCCTTCCGCCGATGCAGATCCGCCTCGTACTCCTTGTAATTCCCCTCGGCACACGTGAAGGCGGGTGTAGTTCACGGTAAGGCGCTGAGCGCGGCGTTGTGCTGCATATGCTTAGCTCCTCACTTCATGTAGTGCGGTCTTGTCATGAGCGAGTTCGCGACAAGACCACGCTGTCATGACACGGCCGAAGCTGCTCGAAGTCCGAGAGTGCCGAGTTCGAGCCGGTGAACGGCTCGATGCTGGCCGTGACATCACCCGAACTCTTGCCGACGCTACCACGAGTCCAGGACCCTAAGTTGAGCCCCCGTGCCCGTCGTCGGCGACCACGTAGCGATCGGCGCCAAGGAAATGCAGGGAGACGTACTGATCGTCACCGACCACCCAACTGTCATGCGGTATCGGCGGGATGTAGAAGAGATCTCCAGCGCGCATGATGGTGATGTCACCACCATCGAACGCTGCCGTCGCCGCACCGGACACAACCAGTCCCACATGCTCGACGGTACAACGAGTTTGCCCAAGCGCTGGTCCGACGTGCTCGCTCCAGCGCCAGCCAGGCTCGTATGTGGCGCGACCAATCGTCATGCCACCAATGCGGACGACTTCGAATCGCCCTTTCGGCATCTCACGAACTTCGTCCGCGTGCTCGAAGCACTTGAGAATCGCGCCAAGACGTCCGGGGGACATAGAGGAGGATGAAAGTTGAAGCCTGTCGGTGCAGAACCGTCCAAGCCAAGAGATGGACTGTCGACCACTCAACGTACGTTCAGCCACTGCAATACCGACGGTCAACCCCAACAGCGGGTGTATTTCGGAAGAAGCATCAGCGCGGGGGACGAGCACTCCCTACGTTCCGGCCGTGGGTGAAGGCAACAACAGAAGACGAAAGACGACACCGTGCGTGATCAGCAGCATGGGCACGATAAGTGTCGGAATGAAATACGCAGCCCCCAGTTCTCCGGGGACGAGCCCGGTAGTACCCGCGCGGAAGAAGGCCATCAGGAGATCGGCAGTACCCCAGATATTGAAGAGCCACACGAACAGGACACCGTCGCGGCGGGACAGCCTGACCAGCGAGCCGAGCGCGAGCGCTGCCGACACGATGTCGCCGTACGCCGCCGAATGTGCGAATGCAGGCGGGAGATCCGGCGACACTACCCCGGGGACCAGAAACGCCAGGCCCACGAATCGGAAGCTGTGAATCAAGAGAAGAGGCCGAATCGCGTCCGGTCTTGGCAAGCGGCGCAGTCGGGGCCAGATATACTGGGACGTGACCATGCCCCAGGCGAGCAGACTGAGCGCAATACTCATGAAGAAGCTGAGTTCAATTGACACGAAATCTCCAGCGGTGAAGTGTTGCGACGATGTTTTACCGAATTCCTCTTACAAGCGAATGTGGTACTATTGAGTACCACCTTTCAAACAGGACCTGATGACTTCAAGATCGTCGAGCAAGCTGCGTCAGGAGGATCATGATGACGCTGAGGTGCGCCAGCGAATCCTCGATGCGGCGTTCGAAGCCTTCATGGAGCATGGCTACGTCGCAACGAGCACACTCGAGATCGCCACGCGCGCCCGCGTGTCGAAGCGGGAACTGTACAATCTCGTCGGGAACAAGCAGGAGATGCTCGTCGCGTCCATTCGTGAGCGCGCCAAGCGGCTGACACTGCCCGACGACCTGCCGGTGCCTGCAGACCTTGCGACCCTCGAGCAGCTCCTGATTGCCTTTGGGACGCAGATCCTTCGAGAGATCACCGATCCAGCGGTCGTCGCGGTGTTCCGCCTGGCGATCTCGGAGACCCTTCGTGCACCCGAAGTGGGTCGGATCCTCGATTCCATCGGACGGGAGGCGATTCGCGTTGCCCTGCGCGAGATCATGGGTCGAGCGGTATCATCAGGCATTCTCGACGGCCGTCCGGCTGAGCTCGCCGAGGAGTTCGGTACGCTGTTGTGGGGAAACGTGATGGTCAGTCTGTTGCTTGGTGTCATTGAGCGACCCACCGCGCGGGAGATCGCGGCGCGTGCTCGCAAGGCCGCGGCAGCCTTCCTCCAGCTGCATCCGGCGACGCGCAAGGACCCCAAGGCTCGTCGACAGCGCTGATCGCGTCACGCATTCCACAGCAGGCGCGCTTCCGTGGCGATTGCGTCGGGCTGCTCCTCCGGGAAGAACAGCTTCGCGTGCTCGATGAGCCGCACGCCGCGAGAATTCGGGAAAGTTCGATCCAGCCACTGCGGGCTCGCCTTCGCGAAGACGGTGTCGTCCGCGCCCCACACGATACGCACGGGACCTTGGAACGTCCGGAGCTCATCTGCACTCCCCGCAAGCGCGTTTCGTCCGAGCCCTCTCGTGAGCAAGTCGAATTGCGCCTTCCGCTTCGGCGAGCTCACGATGGGAGCGAAATACGTCTCGATGGCGTCGTCTGTCGGATTGAGCGGGCTCGAGTAACCGAGACCTCCAAGCCCACGAGCACTCCGAGCAGCGGCTTTGTTGACGAGCGCTGGCGCGATGATCTTGTCCGCGAGTCCGCCGGCGCGCGCGAGAGCGATGAACGGCTCGAACGACAGCGGCGGGCAATCGTCCTGTGTGTCGCAGTTGGTCAGCAGGAGAGAGCGAATGCGGCGCGGGGACACCGTGACGAGCAACTGCGCGATGAGGCCTCCGGTATCATTCGCGACGACATCGCACGTATCCACGCCGAGGTGATCGAGCAGCGCGACGAGCATACCTGCCTGCGCTTCCGGCGTGATTGCCTGCGACGAAGGCACATCGGAGTTTCCGAGACCCAACAGGTCGGGGGCGATGCAGCGCCGAATCCCGCGAAGCCGGTCGATCACACCTCGCCACTGGTATCCGCTGAGCGGATAGCCATGAAGAAGCAATGCGGTGGGGCCGCTCCCATATGCGACGTAGGCAATGTCGCCGAAAGGCGTGGCCGCGAATCGTCGCGCGCGCGCAAAACTCGCGGAATCGGTCGGCGTCGCGCTCGGCGCACCCGACGATGTGAGGGATGTCGCACGCGTGCAGGCCTCGAGCCCGAGACCGCCCAGCGCGGCGGCGTTCAATCGCAGAAAGTGTCTGCGGTTCATTTCAGAAGTACCTCGCGACGGTCAGTGTAATGCCGCCAACTTGCGGCAGGCTCCCATGCTCCGTACGCGCGCCGCCGACGTTCGCCAGTGCGTATGCCGCGACCGTCCATGAATCGGAGACCACGTCGCGTGCCGCCAGTTGCATCAGGCTGGATCCGTCGACGAGGTTGACGAATGCGAGCGCGGTCAGCTCCAGGCTGTGGACGAAGGCGTCCATGCGATCCGCACGCACGAAGAGCTGCTGCTGCGTCATCGGTTGTTGTTGATCATTCGCGAACTCGCGGATGTACCACAGGCTTGCAGCGGCCGTCGGGGACGAGTCACCAGCCACAAACCAGCGGCGCCACTGCGAATGATCGAAGCCGGATTGGTGGTAGTGATATTCGGCATTGATCGTGAGCTTCGCCGCGCTGGCTGCCCACGAGCCGCCAGCGGCGAGATCACTCCGGAAGCGCGTGCGTGGATCGCCAGCAAGCGGTCGCGGGGCGGTGGCCGGAATCACACCGGTCTCATCCCCGAACTCAGAGGCTTGCTCGACGAGACTCGGTTCGACGCCACCGGCATACTCCGCATATGCCACGACGCTCTGGCTCACTAGCCGCGAGAGTCCCGCGCCGAACTTTGTCCGGCCACCCTCCTGGAAAAGGAAGGCTTGCGGAGACAGACTCCAGAGATCGACGCCCACAGTCGCCAGCATTCGATCAGCGGAATTGGTTTGACCCAGCGCGAGCGTCGCACCAGTGGCGGCGCTGCGTATGGCGCTTGGTGCGGCAAGCTTGGGCGCGTAGGCGATGCTGACCTCCGCACCGGTCCACAGATGCTCTGCCCGCATCATGACGGTACCAAGCCGGTCGTCGCGCACGACTGAGGGATCCTGCGACGCCTGATCGATGAGCGTGCGGGGTCGAAAGACGTCGGTCGGATTGAATCCGAGCGCAACGCCATTGTGCACGTTGATCCGCCCGGCCTCGAGATACCAGCGGTCGCGTGGCTCCCAGGTGAGATACGCTTCACGAAGGTCGTAGCCGGCCGCTACACCGCCGTCGTCGACGACATTGAGTCGGCCGCTGACGTCGAGTGACAGCTGCGCCGGTAACTGCCAGCGGCGTGTCAGATCCGCATTCGTGCGATCCGCCCATGTCGGCGCTCGGCTCCCGGGCACCGGCACGACGGCGTCCGAACGAGATCGCGTCGCCTCGACTGCACCCTCGACGTACATGCGCCCGCCCGCCGTCGGCGTATTCCCCGCGCGCCGCGGGGGCGTCGTGTCCTCGTCCGCGGCGATTGGGAGCATGGCCAGGTCACGGTCTTCTCCGCCGTTCGAGGCATCGCTCAGGCGTGGCAGGAAGTCGCGCTGGAACCATGCATCGGGAATGTCCTGCTCGACGTATCCGGACAGCGTCATCGTCGTCACGCTGTTGGGATCGATCGCATCGATGATGACCGTCTCGCTGGGACGCACCGCGCCGAGTTCCGCCACGTATTTGTGGAAGTACGCAATCTTGAGAAGGCGTCCGCTGTCGGAGTAGTACTTCCCCTTGACCGGCCGATACGTGCCGCGCTCGAGCCACAACTCGATCCGGCTGTAGACGGCATCCCTGTTCGCCGCCTGGAGATCGAGGTGCCAGCTCACGCGCGGCACCCGGTCGGCGTCCTGCAGCGTGTCCGTCCCGACCAGCGTGCTCGTGTAATCGCGCCCGAGGCTGACGGTGACGACGTCGCCATCCGATGCGAGGCCGATCAGTCGCTGCTGCGGCGAAATCCGAACGCTGCTTTTCGATGACGGATCGTAGAACCACATGCTTGTGCTCTTTAAGAGCACCATCTTGCCGGCGTCGCGGGGTGGATCGTCATAGCGAACGAGATTATCGAACGAGCCGTCGGACGTGTTCCGCTTCGAATAGATCGTCAACCCGACACGGTCCCGGGCCTTGCCGCCGAGGTAGTCGATGACTCGGTCGTTGAACCGAAACGGTCCAGAGGGATTGCGGACGCTGTCAGCCCGCGCGATGATCTCGCGGGCCGTCTGTGCCTCGGCGGTATGCACCGCGAACACGGCAGCGGCGAGAGCGATGAGCGTCTTCATGCGTGCCTCAATGCATCGACGACCGGCATCCGCGCGGCGCGGGTGGAGGGGACGAGCGCGGCGAGCGTCGCCATTGCGACGAGTCCAATCCAGACTCCGCAGATTAGCGGGATGATGCCTGCCGCTGACAGGCGCAGCGGCACGGGGCTCGCCTGGCCGGGCGGCATCCAGTGCAGTCCCGCGCGGTTCACCACGATCGCACAGACCGAGGCGAGTGCCACGCCGGCTGTCGCGCCGATGACGCCGAGCAGCGATCCTTCGAGCAGGAACTGGCGCCGAACGTCGGCGCCGCCGGAAGCCGAGCGCGCGGAGTGTGCCGATCTCGTTCGTGCGCTCCATGACGCTCATACTCATCGTGTTGATCACCGAGAAGAGCACGATGATCGCCATAATGGTGGCGACGAACGAGAAGATGGCGCCGAAGAGCGCGATCACCTGCTCGTAGAACGGCACGAGCTCGCCGAAGTCACGCACCTCGAGATCGAGTCCATGCGTTCGCAGAAGCATCGCCAGCCGTCCTTTCGCGCTACTCAGATCCTGCGTACGACGAAGTTGCAGTACGATTGCGACTGCTTTGTGCTCGCCGCGGCCATAGAGCAGTTGCTGAGCGAGACTGAAATGCATCGCCAGATAGCTGTCGTCCAGCTCTTTCACGCCCTGGGATTCGGCTCGGCTGACGAGGAAGCTGACGACGTTCGGTGCCCCGTCGGCGGTAGCGGCGAGGAGGTCGAGGCGCCGCCCACTACTCGCCGGAGCGGCGCCGTCGGTGCTGCGCGCGAGATCGGCAACATTAGTGACGACGGTTGGTGCTCGAGCGCCGGACGTGTCGTCGGCAGGAGGTGACGCGCAGTGCGGCACTGCCAGATCACGACAGAGACCGAGGACGCGCGCCAGGCCCACACCAACGACGCCGCGCGAGATGTCACTGTCGCTCAGTCCACTATCGCCGTCGGTGGGCTCGAGTCCGTACTCGTTCCACCGACGCATGCGCGCCAGGTCCGAGGGGATGAAGCCCGAGCCGGCGAACGTCTTTGTCGCGTCGATGCGCGCATTGGAGGCGATGCCGTAGAGTGTGACCGTTGGCGTCATGACCGCGATCATCGGCCCCAGCACTGGGTCGTCGCGGATGAGGCGCATCACTGACTGGTAGTCGCCAATGCTGTACGCGCCCGGATTACCGGCGCCGAAATCGAAGTATCCCTTCCGGAACACCGACAGGTGCCCCGTACTTCGCACGGTGTCCGTCTGGAAACCAAGTACCGTCGTGATTACGAATTGCCCGAACAGCAGGAGCGCCATGACGCCTACGGCGACGGCTGTCGTGGTGAGGCCGGTCCGTCTGGCGTTCCGGAGGATGTTCCGCAGCGCGATCTTGAGGGCGGTCATGGCACCAGCACCCCGTCGTGGACGTGAAATGTCTGGTCCGCATGTGACATCACCTGGCCGTCGTGGGTGGAGATGACGAACGTCGTGCGCGACACGGCCTGCATGCTTCGCATGAGTGCGATGATTGTGGCGCCCGTCTGCGAGTCCAGGTTCGCGGTCGGCTCGTCCGCCAGGACGAGTGCCGGCGATTTGACCAGCGCGCGCGCAATCGCGACACGTTGCTTTTGGCCGCCGCTTAGTTGATTGGGACGCTGCCCGGCGCGATCCACGAGCCCGACGGCGTCGAGCATGCTCAACACGAGATCGCGCCGGCGCGCCGGCGTGATGCCGAGCCGAATCAGTGGGTACTCGACGTTCTCGAACGCCGTGAGTACGGGAATCAGGTTGAAGCTCTGGAAGACGAAGCCGATGTGGCGCGCGCGAAAATCCGACAGCGCATCGTCACGCAGCGCGGCGACGGGGTGCCCCAGGATCTCCACAGCGCCGCTGGTTGGCGCATCGATGCAGCCGATGAGATTGAGGAGCGTGGTCTTCCCGCTCCCGGATGGACCGACGATCACCGAGAAGCGATGTGAGGAAACGCTGAGCGTCACGTCGCGCACGGCGGCGACGACGACCGCTCCTGCCGAATACGTCTTAGTGACGTTTTGAAGGCGCGCGACCGGCGCGAGTGTCTCTCGATTCATAGAATACCTCCGTGGTACCGAACAGTACCAGCACGAGACAGTTTATGGTACTAGTGGGTACCATGTCAACCCCCTTCTGCGCGAAGCTGTCCATCAGGGTGCAAGCAGTCGCAGCGCTACTCTGGGATGGATCTCCTTCATCGCTGCTTAGGAGGGACGCGAGCACGCCTTAGGCAGGCCCGTGCGCTGCACGGCCGTCCGGGACCGTGTGCCAGGATGAGCTGCGGATGGCATGGCGGTGCCCTTCGCCAGATGCGCACGCAGATGCGGTCGGTCCCCGACTGGCCGACGCTGGAGTTCTTGGGTCGCCGGCTCGTAGCCGTGTGAGCCTTGCACCGATCCATAGCCGATGCAATCGCATTCGCCGCCGGCACGCGAGTTTGGGGCCTAGACAAAGAAATGGCCCGATCATCAATCGCGGAGGATCAGGCCATTACGGGCTATACCGTCAGCAGCTTGCTATGGAGCTCTAGCTCCGCACCAACGCCTTGTACTTGATCCTCTTCGGCTGATCCGCATCGATCCCCTTCCTTCTATGCAGATCCGCCTCGTACTCCTTGTAGTTCCCCTCGAACCACACAACCTCGCTATCCCCTTCAAACGCCAGCATGTGCGTCGCAATACGATCCAGAAACCACCGATCGTGCGAGATCACCACCGCACATCCCGCAAAATCGATCAACGCATCTTCCAGCGCGCGCAGCGTATCGACGTCAAGATCATTCGTCGGCTCATCCAGCAGCAACAGATTCCCGCCAGCCTTCAACACCTTCGCGAGCTGCAGTCTGATTTCGCTCGCCACCCGACAGATCCGAAACCTTCTTCTGCTGATCCGTCCCCTTGAAGTTGAAGCTCGACAGATAAGCCCTCGCGTTCATCTCCCTCTTCCCGACCTGAATCAGATCATGTCCCTGACTCACCTCGTCATACACTGACTTCGCGCCGTTCAGCGCGCGCTCCTGATCCGCATACGCGAGCACCACTGTATCGCCGATCGTCAGCGAACCGCCATCCGGCTTCTCGCTCCCTTCGATCATCCGAAACATCGTCGTCTTGCCCGCGCCGTTCGGTCCGATCACGCCAACGATTCCACCACGCGGCAGCGAGAACGTTAGATCATCGTACAGCAGCTTATCCCCGTACGCCTTCTTCAATCCCTTCGCGATGACGACATCATTCCCCAGCCTCGGCGGCGGCGGAATCACGATCTCGTGCGACATCGTCTTCTCTGCCGTGTCCGATTCCGCCAGCTCCTCGTATCGCTTCACGCGCGCCTGATTCTTCGCCTGTCTCGCGCGCGGCGCCATGCGTACCCACTCGAGCTCGCGATCGAGTGTCCGCTGGCGCGCTGATTCGGTCTTCTCTTCCAGCTGCAGTCGCGCCTTCTTCTGCTCCAGCCACGACGTGTAGTTCCCTTCGTATGGAATGCCAGCGCCTCGATCCAGCTCGAGGATCCACTGCGCAACGTTGTCCAGGAAATACCGATCGTGCGTGATCGCGACGACCGTTCCCGGAAACTCCGCGAGATGCCGCTCCAGCCATGCAACAGATTCCGCATCCAGATGGTTCGTCGGTTCGTCGAGCAACAACATGTCCGGCTGCTCCAGCAACACGCGACACAACGCTACGCGACGCTTCTCACCGCCGGACAGATTCGTAATCGCTGCATCACCCGGCGGAAGTCTCAGCGCGTCCATCGCGATCTCGATCGTGCGATCCAGCTCCCACGCATTCGCGGCGTCGATCTGCTCCTGCACGCGACCCTGCTGCTCCAGCAGCTTGTTCATCTCGTCGTCGCTCATCGGCTCGGCGAACTTCATCGAGATCTCCTCGAACTTTTTCAGAAGATCGCGCGTCGGCTTCACCGCTTCCTCGACGTTCTCGCGCACGTTCTTGGTGGGATCCAGCTGCGGCTCCTGCGGCAGATACCCGATCCGCGTTCCAGCATGCGCCCACGCCTCGCCCTGGAAATCCTGATCCACGCCGGCCATGATGCGCAGCAACGACGACTTGCCCGCGCCGTTCGCGCCAAGGACGCCGATCTTGGCGCCGGGGTAGAAGGAAAGCCAGATTCCCTTGAGTATCTCGCGCGAAGGTGGAACGACCTTGCGGAGATCCTTCATTACATAGATGAACTGTGGTGCCACGAGAGCCTCGAAATACGGTGATGCTACTATTAATAGGCGGATGTCGCCGGAGAGCCAACACCCGCCGAGTGCCGTGGGCCATGGGATAGCCGTCTCCAAATGTAGTCTGCCACTCCCGGAGTCCGTCCCTGGTCCGTCCCCACTCCGTCCCCCCCCATGACCGTTCTCGAAACCGACCGCCTCATCCTCCGTCACTTCACCCTCGACGATGCGGACTTCATCCTGCGCCTCGTCAACGATCCGGCGTTCATCGCGAATATCGGGGATCGGGGAATTCGTACCCGGGACGACGCTGCTGTTTACCTGACCGACGGCCCCATCGCGAGCTACGCGCAGCACGGTCACGGGCTCTATCTCGTTGCACTCAAGGAGTCAGGGGCGCCGATCGGGATCTGTGGACTGCTCAAGCGGGTTCAGTTTGCAGACATCGACGTGGGCTACGCCTTTCTCCCCGAATTCTGGTCCCGGGGCTTTGCCTTCGAGTCGGCCGCTGCGGTGCTCGAGCACGCCCGTGACGCACTCCACGCCAGCAGGATTCTCGCGCTGGTCTCGCCCGACAACCGCCCATCAATAAAGCTGCTCGAAAAGCTCGGTTTCGAGTTCTGCGAGCTGCGCCAGATGAAAGAAGAAGGACTCCCGACGGCGATCTACGCCCGATCGTCCCACCCTCCGATCGCTCCACCTCAACCGCGCGGCCCAATTTCGTCTGCCTGAGCGCGGTGGTGCGCATCCTGCATTGCGGCCATAGACGCTAATCGGTGAGGTAGCATGTCGCTCGATCTCCACCCACGAGTTTCCCGGAACCGACGCCAATCGGCTGTCGAACAAACGTCCGACCTCCTCAAGGCTTATCTTGAGCATTGGCCGGACCCGTTTGCACCGAACGATAGCGAATCGGATGGCAGATTCCCGGAGCTGACTGCCGGTTTCCTGATCCCGCAAAGACGTACGGCGTAGGCGGCAACCGCAAGCGCTTGTCACCCCCCCCCGTCTACGAAACCCGCGTCCCCAGCGGCACCTCGGCATCGGGCTTCAGCAACACGACATCTCCCGGTCCCGGGCACGCTCCCAAGACCAGCACTTCGGAGATGAACGGCCCGATCTGACGCGGCGGGAAGTTCACCACCGCCACCACCAGCCGACCCACCAGCTCCTCCGGCTTGTAATGAAGCGTCAGCTGCGCGCTCGACCGCCGGACCCCTAGCTCTCCAAAGTCGATCCTCAACTTGATCGCCGGCTTCCGCGCCTCGGGAAACGGATCCGCGGCAATCACTCGACCCACGCGTACATCCGCCGCAAAAAACTGCTCCGGCGTTATCGTCGCCGCGCTTCCCGGCGTGCTCGCTGATGTGCTCAACGGCTTGCTCAACGGTTTGCTCAACGGTTTGTTCATGCCACCAACTTACCGCCAGCACGTGACAGTTGTCACGTCATCATGGTGACACGCTCCACTACTGGCGATTCCGCGCCACACGCATACTCACTCATCACTGCTGTCTCCTCCATCGGAGCTACGAGTAATGCGTACACCAGGCCTCCAACTGATCGCCATCGCGAGCATCGCCTCGCTCGCTGCATGCAATCCCGCTCCAGCACAATCCGAAACCGGCGCAACTCTCTTCCATCACGTTCGCGTCTTCGACGGTGCTCGCTCACTCGGCGAGCGTGACGTTCTCATCACCGGCGGAAAGATCGCCGCGATTGCCGCGAACATCTCCGCACCATCTGGCGCTACTGTCGTCGATGGAGCGGGCAAGACTCTTCTGCCCGGTCTAATCGACTCGCACACGCACACATGGGGCGATGCGCTCCAGCAGGCGCTGGTCTTCGGTGTTACTACCGAGCTCGACATGTTCACCGATCCCAACTTCGCCGCAAGCATGCGCGCGGAGCAGAAGAAGGGAAATGTCGCAGACCGCGCCGATCTCTACTCCGCCGGCATCCTCGCAACTGTACCGCACGGACACGGCACCGAATACGGTGTCGCCGTTCCGACGATCACGTCACCCGACTCCGCGCAGGCGTGGGTCGACGCACGCATCGCCGAAGGATCGGATTACATAAAGATCATCATCGACGACGGCTCTGCGTACGGTGTTCACATACCGACGCTGTCGAGAGACGTCGTCGCTGCACTCGTGAAGGCTGCGCACGCACGCGGCAAGCTGGCAGTTGCGCACATCGGAACGCGCGCCGAAGCACGTATGGCGATCGACGTCGGCGTCGATGGTCTCGAGCACCTCTTCATCGATGCGCCGCCTGAGCCGGACTTCGGTCAGTTCGTCGCCGCGCATCACGCGTTCGTCGTGCCGACGCTCACTGTACTAAAGAGTATCGCAGACTCGTCCGGAGTCGCGCAGCTCGCAAGCGATCCGCGACTGTCGCCATACGTGTCGGCGAGCAGCCGCGGAACGATCGACACGAAGTTTCCGTTTCACAACGAACCAAAGCTCGACTACGCGAACGCCGAAGCTGCGGTGAAGCTGCTGCGTGCAGCTCACGTGCCCATACTCGCCGGCACGGACGCGGGGAATCCCGGCACCGCACACGGAATCGCACTTCACCGCGAGCTCGAGCTGCTCGTTCACGCAGGGCTCACTCCAGGCGAAGCACTTGCGGCCGCCACGAGCACACCGGCGCGCCTCTTCTCTCTCACCGATCGCGGAACTCTAAGCGTCGGCAAGCGCGCGGATCTCCTGCTCGTCGATGGTGATCCCACGTCAGACATCACCGCAACGCGCGCGATTGATGGCGTATGGAAGGGCGGCGTCAGGTACGATCGCAAGCCCGCGGCAGCACCGACTGCGGCCGCAGTAGCATCGACCAATCCAGTGCCCGGCCTGATCAGCAACTTCGACGATGGCACCACGAAGACGTCGATCGGAATGGGCTGGGTCATCAGCACCGACCAGATGGCAGGCGGCGCATCCACCGCTGCAATGAAAGTCGTGGACGGCGGTGCGAATGGCACAGCCAAATCGCTCGAGACTACGGGCACCATCGCACCAGGGCTTCCGTACGCTTGGGCGGGACCGATGTTCATGCCCGGCGCGAAACCGATGGCGCCGGTCAATCTCTCTGCCGCCAAAGCGCTGCACTTCTGGGCCAGGGGCGACGGCAAGACCTATCACGTAATGGTGTTCGCACAGAGCAAGGGCCAACTGCCTCTCACTGTGGACTTCGTCGCCGGAACTGACTGGAAGGAATACACCTTTCCGTTCTCGGCGTTCGAAGGAATCGACGGTCACGACATCATGGGCATCGCGTTCACCGCCGGCCCGCAACCTGGTCCGTTCACACTCCGCCTCGACGAGGTAAGCATTCGATGAATACATCGACCCCTGCGGCGCGCCTCTCATCTGTATCGAAGAAATACGATGACAAGTTCGCACTCAGCAACGTATCACTCGACATCAGGTCCGGCGGCGTCACGGCGCTGCTAGGTCCGAACGGCGCCGGAAAGACGACGACAGTCAAGCTTCTGCTCGGCCTCGTCCCACCGACATCCGGAACGGTGACTCTCTTCGGCCAGGATCCTCGGCATGCTGCTTCGCGCCGTCGCATCGGTGCGATGCTTCAGGTGGGACGAGTGCCGGAGACTCTGCGCGTGCGCGAGCACGTCGATCTGTTCCGGAGCTACTATCCCAACCCGATGAGCGCCGACGAAGTATTCGCGACCGCGGGCCTCGACGGTCTGGAAGATCGCAGATTCGGCGATCTCTCCGGCGGTCAGCAGCAGCGCGTGCTGTTCGCGCTCGCAATCTGCGGCAATCCGGAAATGCTCTTCCTCGACGAGCCGACGGTGGGCTTCGACGTCGAGGCGCGCCGCAGCTTCTGGGATCAGATCCGCGGCTTCGTCTCGCACGGACGCACGGTGCTTCTCACCACGCATTACCTCGAGGAGGCAGATGCACTCGCAGATCGTATCGTCGTGATCGATAGCGGCACGGTCATCGCCGACGGCACACCCACGGAGATCAAGCAGCGCGTCTCCGGCCGTAAGATCCGCTGCACGACTGCCCTCAGCGAACTGGACCTGCGCGCCATTCCAGGCGTCACTGATGTGCGTTTCGATCGCGGCAACGCCGAGCTCGTGGTCACTGCCGCTGAAAGCGTTGCACGCGAGCTGTTGTTCAGCGATGCGACGCTATCCAATCTCGAGATTTCCGGCATTCAGCTGGAAGAAGCATTTCTCGCAATCACACATGCAAGGGAGGCAGCATGACAACCGCCGCCGTTACGCTGCAATCGCCGACGAACGAATCGGCGGTCGCGGCATCGTGGTCATGGATCGCGCGCGTGTATCTGACCGAAGCGAAGTACGAGTTTCGCAAGCAGATCAGGATTCCGGCGTTCATGATACCAACGATCGGCTTCCCGATCATGTTCTACGTCCTCTTCGGTCTCCTCATTCATTTCGGTCCATCCGACTCCCAACTTCTGGCGACGTACACGCTCGCGACCTACGGCGCGTTCGGGGTAATAAGCATCGCACTCTTCGCGCTCGGAGTCGGTGTCGCGGTGGAGCGCGGCCAGGGCTGGCTCGCGGTGAAACGCGCGAGTCCGATGCCCCTGCCGGCCTACTTCACTGCCAAGTATGTCACCACGGTCGCGATCAGTGTGATCCTGATGATCCTCATGTGTGCGATCGGCGCCATATTCGGGCACGTGCGACTGTCGGCCGGCCACTGGATCGGCCTGGTCGTAGTCGAGGCGCTCGGTGCCATCCCGTTCTGCGCGATGGGACTGGCGGTCGGCTACCTCGCCGGCCCCAACTCGGCAGCCGCCGTCGTCAATATCATCTACCTGCCGATGGCATTTCTCTCGGGCCTCTTCATTCCCGTCGAGATGCTCCCCAGATTTCTGCAGGGATTCGCGGTCGCACTTCCACCATATCACCTGGCACGGCTCGCGCTCGAGGTCGTCGGAGTCGAGCCAGCCTCACATGCACTGGTCCACGTTGCGGCACTCATCGGATTCTGCGCTCTGTTCACGCTCATCGCATTCGTCGCGTATCGCCGCGATGAAGGCAAGACGTACGGCTGATACGCAATGCGCATGATGCGACTCTCGCGCTTTCGCCTTCTTCCACCCGATCCCGAGATCGGGTGGACGCCGTACGCGTGGCTGATCTACTTTCCCGCGCTCTTCCTGTGGCCGTCGCTGAACCACAACAACGCCACAGTCTGGATCGCGACGACGGTCGGCGCTCTGATCTTTCTGCCTCTGTATTTCCGCGGCTACTGGTGCAACGGATGGAGGGAGAAGTACTGGATCATCGGCTCCATCGCGGTGCTGGGCATGCTTCTCACGCCGATCAACGCCGGCGCGCCTGTATTGACGATTTACGCGTGCTCGTTCGCTGGCATCGTTCGGCCCGGACGGCGCGCGGCGCAGCTCATAGCCATCATCGTGGGAGCCGCACTTCTGGAAGCGTTCGCCTTGCGGATCCCGCCCGAAACGTGGATCTGGCAGGTGGTCGTCAGTATCGTCATCGGTTTCACCAACACGCACTTCGCAAAAGTGCGAGAGACCAACTCGAAACTCCGTCGCGCGCAGGAAGAGATCGAGCATCTGGCCAAGGTCGCCGAGCGCGAACGAATCGCGCGCGATCTGCATGACCTGCTCGGTCATACTCTGTCGCTTATCACACTCAAGGCGTCGCTCGCATCGCGGCTCGCTGACCGTGATCCCGCGCGCGCCGCGATCGAGATACGCGAAGTCGAGCGCATTTCAAGAGACGCGCTCACTGAAGTCCGGGCAGCCGTCGCGGGCTATCGCGACGCCGGGATCGCGAATCAGTTGTCGAGCGCGGAGATGATGTTGCAGGCAGCAAGCATCGATATGCACGCCAGCGTCGACGAAGTGCCGCTCTCCGCTTCCGAAGAGGCAGTCCTGTCATTGATCCTGCGCGAAGCGATCACCAACGTCGTGCGTCACTCACACGCCACGCGTTGCGACATCACTCTATCCCGCATCGATGGTGTTCGTACACTCTGCATCGAAGATGATGGGCGTGGCAAGACGGCACCCGAGGGTAATGGAATCACGGGTATGCGGGAGCGTGTGAGTGCACTCGGTGGCGCCATCACCATCGAGTCGGCGCCGGGCACACGGATTCGCGTGACGCTTCCGCCGCCGGTTTCGTTGACGACGACGGCAGAGTCGCCGACGCGGCTATCGATAATCGCCTGATGCTTCCTACCGTGCGCGCATGATCCGCGTCATCGTCGCCGAGGATCAGGGGATGGTACTCGGCGCACTCGCGGCGCTGCTGGAGACGGAAGCCGACATCGACGTCGTCGCGCTCGCGCACGACGGACGCGAGGCGGTGTCGCTCGCATTGGAGCACAGGCCCGATGTGCTGCTGACCGATATCGAGATGCCGCACCTCACGGGTCTCGAAGTCGCCGCCGAGCTGAAGCGGCTGAAGCTCCAGACGAGAGTGATCATTCTTACCACCTTCGCGCGCGGCGGCTATCTGCGCCGCGCGCTGGAGGCCGGCGCGAACGGTTATCTGTTGAAGGACAGCCCGCCCGACATGCTCGCTAACGCAGTGCGCCGCGTGCACGCCGGACTGCGCGCGATCGACACCGATCTTGCCGCCGAAGCCTGGAGCGCGCCCGATCCGCTCACCGACCGCGAGCGACAGGCGCTGCGCTTTGCCGGCGAGGGAAAGACGAGCGCCGAGATCGCGTCGACGCTCGGGCTGTCCGAAGGAACCGTGCGCAATTATCTGTCGGAGGCGATGTCGAAAGTCGGTGCGTCGACGCGGGTCGAGGCTGCGCGGATCGCGAGGGAGAAGGGCTGGTTGTAATACTGATAGTTCCGTGTTGCAAGGCCAGTATAACTTGGGTTATACTATAGCATGAAAACAGCTATTTCCATCCCTGACGCCCTGTTCGAGTCCGCTGACGCCCTCGCCGACCGTCTTGGTGTGTCGCGCAGCGCTCTTTACGCACGTGCGCTCGAAGCTTTCCTGGCAGATCAGCGTAAAGGCGCCATTACACGACGGCTCGACGCCGTGTACGAGCGCGAGCCCACTTACGCGAAGCTCGATTCCGAGATGGGGCGGATGCAGGCCGCCACTCTTGCGCGCCGAAGCGAGTGGTAAGAGGAGCGGGAGCCACACCATTCACCGAGACGCCGGTCCGTCGCGGCACGGTGTGGTGGGCAGAGCTCACCGAACCGGCAGGCTCCGAGCCTGGCTACAGGCGTCCCGTCCTTGTCGTTCAGGCTGACGAGTTCAACCGAAGCCGTATCGGCACTGTGATCGCCGTGGTCATTACCTCCCGTCTGTTGTTGGCAGAGGCACCGGGCAACGTGTTCCTGCCAGCGCGCGAAACGGGGTTGCCTCGCGACTCAGTCGCCAACGTCTCGCAAATTGTCACTCTCGATCGGGAGATGCTTGTGAATGAAGAGCGACGCGTACACGCTGAGACGATGCGCATAGTTGAAACCGGCTTGCGTCTCGTGCTTGGCATGCAGTCGTGACCTACACGACGGGTGGAACCGCGCATTCCTACACCGCGAGCGCCTCATCTACGGCGACAGGCGACACTCATCCCGCGCGCTGGCGCATGCTCGCGCTCCTCGCATGCGCGGAGCTGCTCGGCATGTCGCTCTGGTTCGCCGCGAGCGCCGTATCCGCACAGTACCGCGTGCTCTGGTCGCTCAGCGAGTCCCAATCGGGCTGGCTCACTACCATAGTACAGCTCGGCTTCGTGATCGGGACTGCGCTGCTCGCAACGCTCAACATCGTGGACGTGGTTCCGTCTGCGCGCCTGTTCTCGATCGGTGCTGTTGCCGGCGCCCTCGCGAACGTCCTGCTTCTGTTTGCTCCCGGCTTTCGTACAGCGCTCGTGTTCAGGCTGCTTACGGGAGTATCACTCGCCGCAGTGTATCCTCCGGCGATGAAGATGATCTCGACGTGGTTCCGCGCACGACGTGGGCTCGCCATCGGCGCGATCGTCGCTGCGTTGACAGTCGGCAAGGCAATTCCGTACCTCGTTCACGCGATTCCGGGTGCGGGAATTCGACAGGTTATCATCGCCTCATCCTCGGCGGCAGTTATCGGAGCGCTGCTGGTGAGCGCGTGGTATCGCGAAGGCCCTTATCCATTTCCGCCGAGGCCGTTTTCCTGGGCGCTCGTCGCCGACATCGTACGGGCGCCGCGGTTTCGATTTGCAGTCGGCGGATACCTCGGCCACATGTGGGAGTTGTACGCGATGTGGACCTGGCTTCCCATCTTCATAGCCGCGAGCGTCGCCGCGCAGCGCGGACCATCGGAAGCCGCGACCTCCATCGCATCGGGTGTATCGTTCGCCGCGCTGGGGATCGGTGGCGCCGGCTGTATCTGGGGTGGCCTCGTATCCGACAGGCGCGGACGCGAATGGCTCGTGACGCTCGCACTCGCAGTGAGCGGCGTTTGCTCACTGCTGATTGGCGCCGTGTTCGGAATGACATTGTGGCTCGTCGTTCCGATCGCGCTCGTGTGGGGCTTCTTCGTGATTGCTGATAGCGCCCAGTTTTCAGTGCTTGTGACCGAGGCCGTACCCGCTCACGCTGTCGGCACCGCACTCGCCGTTCAGACGTCGCTCGGCTTTCTGCTCACAATGGTGACCATCCAGACCGTGCCGCAGATGTCGCAGCTGCTGACATGGCGCTGGGCGTTCGCGGTGTTGGCGCTCGGACCGATGGTCGGGATATGGAGCATACGTCAGCTGGTCAGGATACGATCACGCGTGCGCGCTGGCGCGTAGCACGGCGCGATGTGTGCTTCCTCCCGCTGGTGGCCTCATGCTTGGACCACCGTTGTTCGCCGCTCTGGACGCGGCGCAAAGTTCGCTGAGCGGCGTTGCGCTATCATCGATTCGCCCGCCAGTGGCGGCTTCACAGGCACCGCTTTATCCTCTGTGCAAGCGTGCTCAGCCAGGCCGGTGGATGGGTCAGCGCCGCCACGATGATTCCCGTTACCGTGACGATCAACGGCTGCGTCGTGTTCGCCAATGATGTCGCAGTCTTCAGTACCGTTACGATAGTGCGCGGCAAGCTTGCCACCACCGCTGGCGACGCAACTATCGCTCCGGCTATCGCGATCGTTGTCGCTACGACATTTGTAATTCTGTTCTGCATCGAAACGTCCTTGAGTTCCTGCAGCGATCCTCCAGGCAAGGTCAGTTGGGCTACTCCGTTGCAGTCCGTTGCGCACGTCCTGGCTTGATGTGGCCGAGCCATCGCGACGTCGCGACCGGCAATCATCTGCTGCAGCCGATTGCCATTCCGTAGAGTCCTGTCAACCCGATTTCCCATCGATGCAACCCCCAGATTTGCGTTCACCAACTTTCATGACTGTCCTTCTCATGGAAGTAGACGGAAACCGGTGACATCGAACGAAAAACGGCCCTCCATCTCGAAGGGCCGCGCATCTGACTGGAATTCGCGCTCCGCGCCCAGCTCAGAATCTCCCGCAGTTACACTCGCTCACGACACACCCTCGCCTCTCACCAGCTTCGCGACCACCACACCAACGATCGCTCCCGGCGCGCGTCCGATCGTGAACGGCGCGTATTCAGTATTGAACGACGACAGCTCGAGTGTGGCCTTCCCGCATCGCGTCACGTGCTTAACTACGTAACCGTCCTCGTCGCGCCGCGCGACCACGATGCAGTCGCGCGTCACGGGCATGCGCGTGTCGACGAGTATCACGTCTCCACTATGCAGGCAAGGCGTCATGCTGTCGCCCGCAATGGTGAGCGCAAGGTGATCTCCGCCCGAGACGTCGCGCGGTAGCTCCACCCATTGCTCGCACGGCTCGTCCCAGATCTCGCGCCCGGAGCCTGCCGCCACCGCGAGCGATTCCACCAGCGGTGCGCAGCCGGAGTCCGACGCGATGCGCGCAATCTGCTTGACGTTTCCGACAACGGCAGCGGCCCGCGGTCGAAACGGCCGCTCCGCGAGAGCGTCGCCAACGCGCAGCGCGTTGATTCGGGCGTGTGCATGCCTGGCGATATTCTGCGCGTCGCGCTCGATCTCCCGAACGTCGGCTGCCGAGCTCCGTCCGCTCACCTCGCGCTCCAGCCACGCGCCGAAGTTCTCGTTCTCGTACGCGGCACAATCACCGCTCGAATCGAGCACCTGGCCAAGTTGCCGCACCAGCGAATTGTCATCAGGCATCTGGTTATCTCTGGTCATCCGGCGAATCCCCGCGTCGGTTCATGGTTTGTATTGACGTCTATATTCCGATCTGTCTTCACGCCGACGCGACCGAGGCGCGACGTGAGCTCCGCTCGATCGGAATCCGGAAGCTCAGCAAGGTGCGTCACGCTCTCACGTATCAGCCGCGCGCGAAGTCGCGACAACCGCTGTTTCGCGCTGTCGTAGCTGATCCCCAGCCACGCAGCGCACTCGCGCAATGGAACGCGGTGCGCTGTCCATATCAGTAGCTGCCGCTCCTGAATCGAGCACCCGTCGAACAGGAGACGTACAAGCGCCACGCCTGGAAGTGTCGATGAGGCAGCGTCCGCCACGCCCAATCCTTCCGCCGCACGCAGCATGAACTCCGAGCAGCCGGCGCGCACCACTCCTTCGGTGCCCACATCCTCCGCCAGCAAGCACCGCTCGCGTGCCATAGTTTCGCGGTGCGTGTCGGCAACACTGTTTCTGAACGATGTGATGACGAAAGACGCCAGCGAGCTCCGCACCGGCGTGCGCGCCAGCTTGACGAGAATGTCGTCGAGGAAACCGGTCACTACCGTTCTGCGCTCGCTGAGCCCAACGCCGAGCCGCCGAGCCTGGTCCAGCAGGATCGGCTCGAACCGCTGCACGAACTGCCGGAGTGCACCAAGCTCGTTCCGGCGTATCCCGAGCAGCAGCTCCGCATCGCGCTCGAGCTGCGTGCGCTCCGGCGTATCACGCTCTCGCCCAGTCCCATCATCTTCCTCTCCCACCGGCCAATCCTCCCAGGTCCGCTTTCGCCAATTGCTCGCCAACTTGATCGCCAACGCTCACGACTGTCCCTCTCATGGAAGTAGACGGAAACCGGTGACATCCTTCTCCCGCCGGTGCAGCCAGTTCCGCAGCGATCGCTCGAGCTCGGCGACTCTTGCCGGCAGGACCACCGGGCCGCGCTCGAGCTGGTCGCGGAGCTTCTGCGCCCGCCTCGGTGAAAGTCCGGCTTTCTCCGCATCGCTCAAAAGCGCCAGCAGGTCGGCCGATGCCTGCCTGTACGCTGGCGATTGTTCAGCCACTATGGCGGCAGCAGAGCGCCGTTCAGACGCCATATTGTGTGAACGCCTGGCTCGTGCCGCCTTCTGCATCTCCTCCACGCTGGGCCGCTGCTTGGATGCCGTGAACCCCAGATTGGCGAGCGCACGCCCTATCGCCGATGTCTCGGTGTTCTCCAGACAGGCGACCGTATTGATGTCGCCGTCTCCCTCGCGCTCCGTTGCCCAGCCCGTCGGCGCGGGCACCGTGTCAGCCGCGTCCCGAAACACCAGCGCCTTGAAGGTGACCGACGCCGAATCACGGGTTACCAGCTCGGTCCCGATCCGCCCGTTGGGATGGTTTCTATAGAAGAGCTCGATACGCTCCGCCACGGTCGCATATCGGCTTGGGTCGAACCAGATATCTGTCTTCGGCATGGCGCACTCGCTATAACGGGAGAGAAAAGCTTATACCGAACAAATACCGAAAGCAAGAACAGGCCGTCCGAGAAGGGCGCGCGAAACCCGACCTCTCCCGGTGAACCATGGCTACCCCGGCCTGCGCAAGCATGTCGCCCTTGCCCGAACGAGCGCTCGGATTCACCTTATGGCAATGCCTGCGGTCAACATCCCGGCGCTCCTCGAGCGCGAGCGCGTACAGAGCGACTTCCTCGTACTCGAGCGCGCAGACAAGAAGACGGCTACCGGCGATCCGTTCGCGATCCTCACACTCGGCAATTCATCCGGCCGGATCGACACGTCGCCGATCTGGTCCGACAAGCTCGACTGGGCGGCAGGTGCAGACCGCGGCAAGGTGGTCCAGGCGATCGGAGACATCGCACTCTATGGCCGCAACGGATCCGCCAAGCGCCAGCTCGCGCTCAGCGCGCCGCTTCGCGTAATCCCCGAAAACCAGGTCGACACGCTCTCGTTCCTCGAATCGGTGGGCGACTGTGTCCCACTCTGGGACTGGATCGACAAGCAGCGCACCGCAATGCAGTCGCGCACTCTCAAGAGCGTCGTCGACCTCTTCTTCGCGAACGACGAGTTCCGCGTCCGGTTCGAGCGCACTCCAGGATCGCCATCGAGTCACCACGCAAAGCTCGGTGGTCTCCTCCTTCACACCTTCGAGGTAGCGTCGATCGCGCGCGCCACAGCGCGCACCACCCGCGCCAATCAGGACCTGGTATTCGCAGGCGCGATGTTGCACGACATTGGAAAAGTCGAGGCCTACGAAGTCGCGCCAACCGGATTCTCCATCTCGCCCTGCGGCCTTCTACTCGGCCACGTAGTCCTCGGTGCGCTCATGCTCGAGCGCGCACTTGCGAAGCTTGGCGAGCCTGTCTGCAGCGAAGGGCAGATTCTGGAGCTGCAGCACATGATTCTGTCGCATCACGGGAGCCTGGAGTTTGGAAGTCCCGTGCAGCCGATGACCGTCGAAGCCGAGATAGTGCACTGGGCCGACGAAGCGTCTGCGAAGGCGTCCGACATGAGCGATTCCATTGACGACGCCACCAATTTCGCGTCGGGCCGAGAGACCAGCGACGGAAAGCCATGGCGCGTGAGGCGGCATGTTTATAGAAGGCCGCACGGGTGGGACTAGGGCGAGAGCGTCGTCATTCCCGCGAAAGCGGGAATCCATGTTATCGATCTCTAAGTGCGACGGACGCAGAAAGATCGTCGGCAGCAGATGGATTCCCGCTTTCGCGGGAATGACGACTGACGGTACCGATTCCGGACGGAGTCCGTTTCCAATCCGTTCCCAGTCCAGGAACCTTCAGTTCCATGCCAGGTATAAGACGGGCGGAGGACCATCCGGGACCGGATGTACTACTATTCGGTGACCCGCCGGTGCGTCCATTCTGAGCTGGCGGTACGTAGGCGTGCCTCGGAGCACGCCCCCAGCACTCCAGCCAACCAGGTCGAACGACTGTTCGACATCTCGTAGGATTAGCATGCGTAAACCCCGACCGAACACATACAACCCCGCCCAGGTATTGGCGCTCGTCAGCAGGGACCGCACCGGCGATCCCCTGAGCTGCCCTGCATGTGGAGCGGCCAACATCGAGCGCGAGCCTCACATCACGCCGCCACCGCCACGCTCTCACGTGACATTGAAATGTGTCAAATGCGGACGTGTCGCGCGCTACATTGCCGGCGCTGCGTAAAGGTGCACAAAACTTGCCGCGGATAGTTTTCGGAGGATATCCCGGGCATGGAACGGATCAAAGGAACTGTGAAGTGGTTCAACGACGCTAAGGGCTTCGGTTTTATTTCCCGCGAAGGCGGCCCCGATGTGTTCGTTCATTACAGCGCGGTCAACTCGAATGGCTTCAAGTCGCTGGCCGAGGGCGACAAGGTCGAGTTCGAAATAGTTCAGGGACAGAAGGGCCCCCAGGCCGCTGATGTCGTAAAGGTCGGATGATGCACTTCGCATCCTCCGACCTTTACCGTATCACGCGCACAGCGTCGCGATACTGACAACATGGCGATCCGCAAGAAGACCACCGCAAGAAAGAAGACCGCCTCGCGCACCAAAGCGTCGGCGAAGAAAACGAACTCAGGAACGACCCGCGCCAAAAAGGCGGCGCCGAAAGCTCCCGCCAGGAGCGCACGTAAGAGTGTGCCGGCAGCTAAGCAAGGAGCTACCCAAAAAGCTGCGCCGACAACTACGCGGATGAGCGCCGCCGATCAGCTGAAGGAGTATCAGCGCAAGCGCGACTTCGAGAAGACAGCGGAGCCCGCCGGCGCGATGACGCGCGCGACGAAGACGAAATCATCTCGCTCGAAGTCCACCGGCGAGCTGCACTTCGTGATCCAGAAACACGACGCCAGTCGTCTTCACTACGACCTTCGCCTCGAGATCGACGGCGTGATGAAGAGCTGGGCCGTGCCGAAGGGTCCTTCCGCGGACCCGAGCGTGAAGCGGCTCGCGATGCAGGTGGAAGATCATCCCGTCGAGTACAACTCGTTCGAGGGCACGATCCCGGCGGGTGAGTACGGCGGCGGCACTGTAATGCTCTGGGACAACGGCACGTACGAGATCGAGAACGCTATCGTGGATGATCAGAACGAGGCCGCGCACGACGAGTACGAGCGCGGCGAGCTCAAGATCAACTTTCACGGCAAGCGCATCAAGGGATCGTACGCGCTCGTGCGCACCAAAGGCATGGGTGGCAGCTCCGCAAAACCGTCCTGGCTGCTCATCAAGCATCGCGACGATCAGGCGCACCCCGAAAGCGATTCGGCGCTCACCGACAAATACGTGAAGTCGGTGACGACCAACCGCACCATGGATCAGATATCGAACGGATCGGACACCTGGCATTCGTCCCGCACGTAGCGCGCTGTTGCAATCAGGTTACGCCGTAACCGTGTCGCGCACGTAGAGAGTCGTCATCCTCGCGCAAGCGGTGATCCATGGATGACAATTCATTCAACACCGTCACGTTGCGGGAGGATTGTGGGCCGCGTGTCGTAGGGCGCGGATTTATCCGCGCCGCCAATCCCGAATACGCGACCGACGATTCCTGGCAACGCCGGTAACGTCGGTCGCGACCCTGGAAACGCCCCAGCACGCCGAACACGCCAAACCGTCGAACGCCGTTCATCGATCGATAGGAAACGCCGGTACGTAGCGCCCTGCGTGGGGCGGGGATTTATCCCCGCCGCCAATCCCAAACATGCAACGAGGGCCATTGGTAATACCGTGCACATTGTGCCTGCACATTGTGCTGGGCACATCGTACCGTGCACACCGTGCCTTGACATCATTCCATGCACACGTACCGTGCACATCGTGGCGTGCACATCGTTACCCGTTTCCAGACCCGTCTCCCAACCGTTTCCAATAACCGTCGTCGCGCATTTGAGATAGCGGCGCGGATAAATCCGCGCCCTACGCAGGGCGCAACGCACCGGCGTTTCCTATTGATCGATGAACGGCGTTCGACGGTTTGGCGTGTTCGGCGTCCACGGCGTTTCCAATGATCGTCGATATTCCTTTGGGATTGGCGGCGCGGATAAATCCGCGCCCTACGACACGCGATCCTCAAAATGCGCCTGCAACGTGACGGCGTTGAAGGCATACCGGTCCGTGGATCCCCGCCTTCGGCGAGGATGACGACTCTCTACGAGCCCGGCGTTGCCTGAATGCCAGTCTTCTGCGGGATGACGTCATCCGACGCGCACGCCGTTCCAATGCTTTCCCCGCGTGCCTACAGGTACTCCACCAGCGTCATGAATCCATAGTCCATGTGCAGCTGCTGGTGACAGTGGAACAACGTCGTGCCAGGATTGTTCGCGACGAACTCCACCGCGACGTGTCCGAATCCGTTCAGCATGACAGTGTCCTTCATCACTCCACGCGTGGGCTTGCCATCGATGCTCATCAGCTCGAATAGGTGTCGATGCAGATGGATCGGATGTGCATCGTCGGCTTCGTTGGTGAACTCCAGCCTGTATCTGCGTCCGGCGTGCACACGTATCGGGGTGATGGCTGGCTCGGATGCCGGACCCATCAGCGTGCCATCGCTCTCCGGATATGCCTTGCCATTGATCGTCCAGCGATTGAAACCGCCATTGCCACCGTTGATTTTTCCGAACGACAAAGCGATCCGCTCAGCGCGCGACGTATCGGCGCCATTGCGTCCGAACGCGGTGTAATCCCATCTCGTGTCGGCTGGCTTGCGCCAGAGCGGCTTGCCGGTTCTACCGGCGTACTCGACGACTGTGCCCATTCCGTGAGTGCGATCATCGTCATGCGTCACGCCCATTATCCACACGCCGGGCTCGTTCATCTGCACTACCGCATCTACTCGTTCCGCAGGGCCGAGTGAGAGAATCTCGACGCTCGATTGGCTCGGCACCGCATTTCCATCGAGCGCCAGTACAGTGAAGCGATGACCGGGCAGCGCCAGCTTTCTGCTCTCCGTTGCGCTCGCATTCAACACGCGAAACAGCACGCGCTCACCCTGCTTCACGCGAATCGGCTCTCCGTGACCGAGTGACCTGTCGTTTATCGAGAAGTACTTGTAGCCAACCTCATGCCCATTCGGCTTGTTGTGGTTCCGTACCGCCATTGCCGCCTTCTTCGCATTGAACTCACGAAGCTGAGCGGGAGTCATGTTCTCATCCGGCTCGTCCATCTCGTCGTTGGTGAAGAACGCGTCCCATTCCCGCAGCGCAAGAAATACTTCCCTGTCGTACCGCGCGGGATCACTTGCTGGATCGATCACGAAGAATCCGAACTGTCCACTGTACAGTCCGCGATCGAGGTGGGAGCCGGCGCGCGTGTGCGTGTGGTACCACCGCGTTCCGGCCGGACCAGCCCTGAACGTGTATCGACGACTGCCGTGCGGTGGGACCCCGGGCGTTCCTTCTTCTGACGACCCGTCGACGGCCGAGCTCACCAACTGACCGTGCCAGTGAACTATCTCCGGGTAGTCGAGATCGTTGACCACATCGATCGTCGTCTGCGCCCCATCGCGCATCCGCAGGAGTGGACCTGGCGCCGATCCGTTGTAGCCGATGGCTTTCACGATTGTGCCTGGCGCCAGCTCGAGCGACACCGGCGCTATTCGGAGAGTGATGTTGGGCGCCTGCAACCGATTCGGCTCGGCCAGCGAGAGCGGAGATCCAAAAGCGCCACCGGAACGCGTCGGCCTGGCTCCAAACGCTGCGAGACCGGACAGTCCTGCAAGTCCGGAAGTTGCCAGAAAATCTCTACGGTTCATCGAAAACCCTCATGGTCCGATCGGTCTGGCATCGATCCTGTTCAAGGATCTCTCCACGGAGACCAACGATGGCAAAAACAACCGCTTCGAATGTGCACAAGGCAAAGCCGAAGAAGGCCGCCCGTGCGTCCACCCGCAGCGCCCCCTCCAAACCTCTCTCTGCTTCAGCGCTCGATCGAATAGTCGCCGAGCTTGACGCCATCGAAAAAGGCTCGGGAGACGGGACAGTGCAGCTCGAGCGTGGTCGGTCGCTCAAGGTTTCGAGTCTTGACAAGATCCTGTTCCCGAAGCCCAAGGTCACGAAGGGCGACGTGATGCGGTATTACACGAGTGTGTGGCCGTATCTCCATAAGGTGATTGCCGATCGCCCGCTGTCGCTCAAGCGTTTTCCGGACGGCGTCACGGGCGAGTTCTTCTTCCAGCAAAAGGCGCCGGCAAACGCACCGGACGTCGTGCGCGTCGAAACGGTTACGTCGGTCGGTGGGGAAAGCCAGCAGCGCGTCATCGGCGGCTCACTCGGCACGACGCTCTACTGCACTCAGATCGGCGCATTCGAGTGCAACCCATGGAACGCGCGAACGCAATCGCTCGAAAATCCTGATTTCACGGTGATCGATCTCGATCCTGGCAGCAAGTCGCCCTTCGAGCGTGTCATCGAGGTGGCGCTATGGGTGAAGGAAGCGCTGGACCATCTCGGGCTTCATGCTGGCGTGAAGACCTCGGGCGCCACGGGAATCCACATCGTCATCCCGCTGCCACCCAAATCGACTGACGCCGTCGCGGAACGAGTTCCGCAACTCATCGCCCAGGCTGTCGCGGGCGCGCATCCGCGCTCAGCTACCATCGTGCGACCAATCAACGAGCGCGGAACATCCAAGATATATGTCGATTTCGGTCAGAATGCCCGTGGGAAAACCGTTGCTGCCGCCTACGGTGTCCGGGCTCGACCAGAAGCCACTGTATCCGCGCCTCTCGAGTGGGAAGAGCTTGCGCCGAGCCTCGAGCCGCGGGACTTCACGGTACGCACAATGCCTGACAGATTAGCAAGAGTCGGCGACCTCTGGTGGGCAGCGATGAAGAAGCCGAATCCGGGGCGAATTGTTACCACTTTGTGATTAATTCCCCCTTCCATTCTGCCGATAATAGTTGCAATATGTACATTAAGCCCTGATCAGACGGAGACCCTGTGCTAGCCTTTCTGGACGCCCTCTGCGCTGCCTTGCTGGCCCGACACTCGATCGAGATATACCGCCTGCTGGCGCTTCCGCAGGCGAAGCAGCTGCCTCGCAACGTCAGGGAGGAGGCGACCCTGATCGCGAAGGCTGGACCCACGAGCCACATAGCACCCATCCAGGCATTACACCTGTACTACAAGCTGAGCCATCTGGTTGACGAGGCCGCCGAACTATCGGAGCCGGAAAAACCGGAGCCTCAGCCCCAGATGGAGATCCGGTTCGGAGTCAGAAAGGTCGGGTGACTGCGGCGTACGGCAACTATGTGCCCGATCCGAACAGCACATTCTGCCGCTCCGGCCCGAAGTACGTGAGGGCTGCGATGACAACCGCGGCAATCCCCGCCACCACCGCTAGCGCCAGCGCGTAATCACCGTGATGGGTCGCAGCGAAGCCGGCCTGCAACGCTGCATTGCCGGACGCCAGCAGATTACCGAGCTGGTACGCGAAACCCGGAAACGTCCCGCGCACTTCGTCCGGCGAGAGCTCGTTCAGATGCACGGGAATGACTCCCCACGCTCCCTGCACGGCGACCTGCATCAGGAACGCGCCGACACCGAGTAGCAGCGGCGTTGCACTGAACGCCCACAAAGGAATGATCGGCAACGATATCAGCGCGCCGAACACGATCGCGCGCTTGCGTCCGATGCGCTGCGACAGTGCGCCGAACAGCAGACCACCAATGATCGCTCCGACGTTTCCGATTATCGCGATGATGCTCACCGCATGTGTCGCGAGCTTGTGCTGTACCTGCAGGAAGGTCGGATACAGATCCTGTGTGCCGTGGCTGAATAGATTGAACGCGGTCATCAGCACGACGACGTAGATGAACAGCGGCCAGCGTCTCTTGAGCACACTTCCGAGACTCTGCGTAGGTCGCTCGCGCATCCTGCTCCAGGCGGGCGATTCCTTCACGTTGCGTCGGATGAACAGCACCAGCAGCGCTGGCAGCACACCGACCATGAACATCCCGCGCCAGCCGATACGGTCGAACAGCAAGCCGTAGACGACTGACGCGAGAAGATATCCGAACGGATATCCGGTCTGCAGAATCCCGGACGCGATCCCGCGCGCCTTTGGTGGGATCGTCTCCATCGTCAGGGAAGCGCCGAGTCCCCACTCGCCGCCCATCGCGAAGCCGAACGCTGCGCGCAACACCAGCAATGCAATCAGCGATGGTGCGAACGCCGATGCGAGCTCGAGTATCGAGAACAACAGAATGTCGATCATCAACACCGGGCGCCGGCCGTACCGATCGGCGAGCATCCCGAACACGAGCGCGCCGAGCGGACGCAGCGCCAGCGTCAGTGTGATTGCAATCGCGACTGCCTTGATGTCGGAGCCGAATTCCTTCGCTATGGCGCCGAGCATGAACACCATCAGGAAGAAATCGAACGCGTCGAGCGTCCAACCGAGGAAGCTCGCAACGAGAGCGCTCTTCTGGTTGCTATCGAATTCCCGCCACTCGCTCAACACGCCTCGCGTGCTCATCCCAGCAGATCGAACCTCACTCCGCGTCTACCGCGCCGACGTCTCCTGGGCCCAAACCTGAAGAGCTGCGCAGGACGGCCGCGGCCTTCGCTGCGCCATTCGTCGGTCGGCTCGACGAGTGACGCGGCGGTGAGCGCGCGTCGAAAGCTCGCCTTGTGGAGGCGTCGGCCGAGCAGCAGCTCGTACATGTGCTGCAGCTCGCTGAGTGTGAACGTTGCGGGCAGAAGCTTGAACGCGACAGGATAGAGGTCGAGCCTGTCGCGCACCGCGTTCACAGATTCCTGCAGCATCTGATTCTGCCGATCGGTAAGCGGTGGAAGCTCGCTCAGCAGAAACCACTGAAACTCTTCACTCGGAGCAGTGGCCTGACCCATCGGAACCAGCGCAACGTAGACGATCGAGAGCTCTGCGTCGGCTGGATGAGCGCCGTCGCTGAACGCTCCTACCTGTGTACTCCAGACGGGTGTTGAGCCGGTGTCGCGTCTGATTGCGCGTTGCGCGAGATCCGTGAGACTCTCGCCGGTTTTCGAAGCGGTCCACGGGAGGCTCCACCGCACCGTCTTGTCGCGTCCTCCTCCATCCGCTCCCTTCTCGAGGAGAACCGCGAGCTGGTCGTCGCTCGGCGTAAGCGCGACTACGTCAACCGTGTACTGCTGACGTCGTCCCCGGGGCTCTCTGCTCACGAAGCATATTAGTCACATAATGCGACTAAAGTCAAGGACGTGAAGCGAATGATTTACGGCACGCGCGGTATCGGTGATATACGACTCAATGGCGTCACGGTCAACCCATCGCCGCGCTTTGCGACTGGCGGTATTGTGATCGGAAGATGTCCGGATGCAGGTGACATGCCGGCGATCACGCGGGCGGCCGAAAGCTGGCTCACCGATGCTCCGTCCCATGCAACCACGTAGACAGGCACTTCCGGTATCTGTGAGAGGAGATACGGGTTGCCGAACGCGACGACTATGACCTTGCGACGATTGGCGACAAGTTTTCCGAGCCAGTCGGCGAACGCCTGCGGTGCGGAAACGCTTGTGACGTTCCAGCTCTGGCCCACATATGAAGAGACGATGGTCACGTCCGCGGAGTCCGCCATGCTCTCGAGCCGCGGATAGTTTACGGCCGGGTCGTCGGAATTGACGAACTCGGTGCGCATCGTCGGGTCCAGCCTGGTCAACGCGGCATTGAAATCCACGCCGGCTGCGAGATCTGCGCGATGTGCGACAGTGACTGAGAGAATCTTCATAGCCGGCGTGATTCTCATCGGAAGCACGTGCTGCGAATCGCGCACGACGGTGATGGAGCGGTCGGCTGCTTCCTGCGCCAGGGCGACGTGCGCGCTGTCACCGACATTCGCGCGGAGTGAATCGAGGTTCGCATAGCGGTCGCGATCGAGCTGGAGCGTGTGCTTCATCGCGAGAATACGGCGGGCGGATTCGGAGACACGCGTTTCTGTATAGCGCCCCTCGCTCACTCCGTTCACTACAGCGTCGATTGCGCCAGGCACGTCGAGCGGCTGGATCAGGACATCGACGCCGGCCGCGACGGCGCGCTTGATCGCCTCGGTCGCTCCGTACTTGTCAGTCACGCCTTTCATGTCCATCGCGTCGGATATCACGAGGCCGTTGAAGCCGAGCTCGTTGCGCAGGAGACCGGTGACGACGTTGTGGGAGAGAGTAGCGGGTGCACCGCTTGTATCCAGCGCTGGCATCGATCCATGAAATGTCATCACGGCTCCGACACCGGCCCTTATCGCGGCGCGGAATGGTACGAGCTCGACGCTATCTAGTCGCGCGCGGCTCACGTTGACGATGGGGAGCGCCAGATGCGAGTTGGTCTCGGTATCGCCATGTCCCGGGAAATGCTTCGCGGTGGCGATCATGCCGTTGGCCTGCAGCCCGTGGATGAAAGACACTCCAAGCCGCGCCACGGCGTGCGGATCTTCACCATAGGAACGCGTGTTGATGACCGGATTCGCCGGATTGTTGTTGACGTCGAGCACAGGCGAGAAATCGATGTGGATCCCGAGTGCTCGGCCTTCGATTGCGGTGATTCGGCCTTCCGTGTAGGTAAGCGACGTATCGTTTGCAGCACCGTAGGCCATTTCCGATGGAAAGACGGTCGCGCCGCCCAGATCGATGCCATTGGGCACGAAGTAGCCGCCGCGAGCGCGCATCCCGGCGCCGGTCTCCAGATCGGCGCCTACCAGAAGCGGGAGCGCGCTCATTCGCTGGAGCGCGTTCAGCTTCACTGCCATCTCTATCGGCGAGCCGATGGACATGAGAATCCCGCCGACCTTCTGGTCGACCACGTAGGACGAGATGCGTCGCCAGCTCGGCGTATCTCCCGAGACGTAGTCGCCGTAGATATTGGGCCAGACCATCTGAGCCGCCCGATCGCGCAGCGGCATGGTGGCAAGCACGGAATCCGCCCAGCGATCGGACGCCGACTCGACTGGAGGCGAGGCTGGCGGCGTTTTTCGCGATGACTGGGCGGCGGCGACCGAACAGGCGAACGGTGCGCCCAGAATCGTGGCGACTAGAGCGGCGGCGAGCGGACTCGTTCTGAGGCTCGGATACATGAACCCAAAGCTAATTGCTGGGAAAGTATCTCTCAGGGCTCAGAAATGCGCCGTGGCAACGGCGCAACATTCGCATTGATTATGAGGCCTGAAGGCGACACTTGCTGCGCGTTGGCCTGAAGACCGGCCTGCCCTTTCGGCCTTTCTGGGAGAATTTGTTCGCCGATGCTGAAAATTATGTGCCCCGATCGGGGAAATGGCACTACCTTAGTCCACAACGTCTGTTTGTCCCGAGGCAAGCTCCTTTGGCGCAGCACACATCGGGCACCTATCGGTTCTATGAAGCACCGCTTACACACTATTGGATTACTATCGGCGTTTCTCGCCTGTCTCGCGGCTGCCAGCCCAGCGGCTGCGCAAGGCGTGAGGCGGGACACGGTGCCGAATGCCGCTCAGAAGCCCGCGGTACGGACTGCTTCGGTCGATTCGTTGGTGGAATGCACGCCGGTCGCCGCGCCGGCGAAAAAGAAGCCGGTGGTGCGCCGGAAAGCCAGGCCGGTCCGCAGAGCTGCAATCGCTGCAAAGCCAAAGCCCGCTCCACAGGTGGCGGTGAAGCCGCGCCGCCCGATAGTGCACCGCGCGCGGCGAGTTACGCCAGGGGCTGCGAAGGCGGCTCCAGTTCAATCCACGACAGTAGTAATGTGTCGTCCGGTTCGCCCGATAGCGGCTCTCGCCAAGGGAACACCTACCGAAGAGTCCGTGGTTCCGGTTCCGACGCCGCAGCTGGCGACGGTTACTCCGCCTGCCGCGAGCGAGGAAGGGCCGCCGATTTACGTTTCGACGGCGCCTGGCGTTCCAATCATGGCTGCCGGTGGTGGGAGATCGTGGTTCCCGTTCGCGATCATTCCGGCGGTGTTCGTCCCATTCATTCACAGCGGAAGAAATCACAACGGCAATACGCCGATCGACACCACGACGACTCCGCCGATCGATACGACGTCGACTCCGGGGACACCGCCCGACACGGGCAGCACGCCGACAGGTCCTCCAACGGGTCCTCCAACGGGTCCTCCAACCGGTCCTCCAACCGGACCTCCAACCGGGCCGCCGATCGGGCCGCCAACGGGTCCTCCGACCGGGCCGCCCACCACTACACCTGAGCCGAGCAGTATCGTGCTTGTGGGCACCGGTCTGCTGGGACTGGCGGGTGTCGCGAGCCGCAGGCGCAGGAAGTAGAGTAGCTGTGGATGTGCTTGCGCGGCCGGTCGCCGCGCCGAGCAATCATTCGTGAATACGCGCCTCGATTCTGCGATCCGGGACCAGCCATATGAGTGCTACGGTGATGTAGAGCGCGTCAGCGATCCAGGGACGCACGAACGCGAGCGCAATTGCTGAAGCGTATAGAACGAGCGACGCGATTCCCTTGGTATCGCGTCCGACAGCAACGGCGAGCCGCGAATCTCGTCCCTCTTCTCCGATTATCGCGTTCTGCAGAATGGTGTACGCGAAGGCGCACATGATGAGCACCGCGCCGTACAGCGCCGTCGGCACCGACGCTCCATAATTGCGTCCCATCCACGCAGTGACGAACGGGACAAGCGATAGCCAGAACAACAGGTGAAGATTTGCCCACAGAATTGCGCCGTTGATGCGCTCCGTGGCCTGCAGCATGTGGTGATGGTTGTTCCAGTAAATGCCGATGAGAACGAAGCTCAGCACATACGCGAGCACCGATGGAACGACCGGTCCGAGTGCAGCCCAGTCCGTGCCGGAAGGGGTATGCAGCTCGAGGATCATGATCGTTATGAGAATGGCAACGACCCCATCGCTGAACGCTTCCATTCGGTGTTTATCCATGAAAGCGTTCCTCGATTGGGGCCGGGGTCATCGCGCTACTGTGCGCGTCGCCAAAATTGCGGACTACGCGCTAGCGCTCCATGTAGGGCATGGTTGGTGCGAGCGCACCTCTCGGATCGGGCTTTACTTCGAACGTCTGCGTGTAACTCCTGCCGCCGACGGTGAGTCTCGCCGTGAATGTACCGGAGATCGGAGTACCACGCGAGCGGAAGCCACCACCAGGAGCGGCTGGCTTGATCGGAGTCCACACGACGCGGTGCATTCCAGCGCCAGTCTGGAACGGCTCTGGTTCCGGTGTCCACAATGGCGATACGTTTGGAATACCACCAGCGGGCCGGCGACCACGACCAGCAGTCGCCTGCGCGCCGGGCGCGTTCGAGAAAGTGTGTAGCACTGCACCGGTCGAATCGAGAATCTCGATCGACACAGTGCCGCTTGCCGGCGACTTGAGGTAATAATCGATCGCCGCCCCGTCAGGCGGATTCGGGACCTGCGGCTCATCCTTCTGCAATGGTGTTCCATCGTCGCCGCCCTCGGTGATGCTGACGGTAACACCGGGCTTGAACAGATAGGCATCGGCATTCGCGATCGTGTCGTCGACCTGACGAAGCGGGCTTATGTCATCGATGATCCAGAAACCGCGTCCATGCGTCGCGAGTATGAGATCGTTCTCATAAATCTCCATGTCGCGCATCGATGTAACGGGCAGATTGAGCTGGAAGGGCTGCCAGTGCTCTCCGTCATCGAACGAGATGTGCACACCGCGCTCTGTACCGGCGAACAGGAGTCCGCGGCGCATCGGGTCTTCCTTGACGGTGTGAACGTAGCCATCCGAAGGCAGACCTGCGGTGATGCGCTGCCAGGTCTTTCCGGCGTCGCGCGTGCGATAGATGTACGGCTCGAAATCCTGCAGCTGATGTCTGTCGACGCTCGCGTATGCGGTATTGAAGTCGAAGTGCGACGCTTCCATCATCGTCACCTTGCTCCATGCCGTCATCGCAGGCGGCGTGACGTTCGTCCACGTCTTGCCATCGTTCATGCTGAGCTGGATCAGACCGTCGTCGGTTCCGATCCAGATCATCGGCACGAGCAATGGTGACGGTGCAATCGTGTAAATGACGCCGCGCTTGTCGTTTCCGACGTCAGCTGCCGCGGCTGCATCGAGTGTGCGCGGAGTGCCCGGATCAGTGCGTGTGAGATCGGGGCTCACCTGCGTCCATGTTCTGGCGCTGTCGGTGGTCTTGAACAGAAACTGATTGCCGTAGTACAGCGCGCGCGGATCGGCGCGCGAGAACACGAGCGGCTGGGTCCAGTCAGCGCGCGCCTTTTCCGGCGGCTTGGGTGCAGTAACGCCGGGGATTGCGCGATTCTGCTCGAGATTGAAGCGCTCGCCGGTTCCGCCGAAGATGATACCTGGGTGGAGTACGTCACCTGCTGTGTAGCCGCTCTCGCCGCCTGCGCCGACCGGCTCCCAATCGCGCATCGAGATCTCGGAGAACTTGCCGCGTGAGCGAACCGCTACCGCGCCGCTGTCCTGCTGCGCGCCGGTCACCCAGTACGGAAAGCGGTAATCGACCGACACGTGATAGATCTGCGCCGTGGGCTGATTCAGCCACGAGCTCCAGGTCACTTCACGCGGGTCGACGGTCTTCGCGTTGCGCGTGACGATGGTGCCCTGATCGCTCGCGACGATCATCGTGTTGGAATCATCCGGCGAAACCCACGGCTGATGATAATCATCACCACCCGGCGATCCGCGCAGCGCAACCCATGTCTTGCCACCATCCATCGATCTCGACACGGCTACATTCGAGACGTACACGATGTCGGCATCCTTCGGATCGGCGACGATGTGCTCGAAGTACCAGCCGCGTCCCCATAACGCCTGATCGGACGACAGTCGCGTCCATGTTTCTCCTGCGTCATCGGATCTGAAGAAGCCGCCGAGCCCAGATGGCGAAGCGAACGGACTTGGTGGACCTGGAGGCGGCGGTGGTGCTGACGGATCCGGATTGAGATTATCGATGACTGCATAGATGCGCCGCGGGTTCGCGGCAGAGAGCGCGATGCCGCTCTTTCCCATTCCCTCGTTTGGCAATCCGCTAGTGAGCTGCTTCCACGTGCTGCCGCCATCCGTCGACTTGTAGATTCCGCCGCCCGGTCCGTTGCTCGGCGCGTACACGAACCACGGTGGCCGGCGTGTGTTCCACAGTCCCGCGTAGACGACGTTGGAATTCGTGGGATCGATCACAACTTCGATCGCACCGACGTTCTCGTTCTTGTAGAGGACCTTCTCCCAGCTCTTGCCGCCATCCCTGGAGCGGAATACTCCGCGGTCCGGATTACCGGCGTAGAAATGTCCGATGGCTGCGACGAAGACGATATCGGGATTGTGCGGATCGACCGCGATCTTGCCGATATGCTGGGTATTTTCGAGACCGATGTGAGTCCACGTCCTGCCAGCGTCGGTGGACTTGTACATGCCGTTGCCGTAGCCGGTGGAATCGCGCAGCGTGGACTCTCCGCTGCCGACGTACACAACGTCAGGCGCAGATGGGGCGACCGCGATCGCGCCGATCGAGGCGACCGGCTGTGAATCGAAGACCGGCTCCCACACCCTTCCGGCATCGATCGACTTCCAGACACCCCCGTTGACGGAGCCGAAGTAGAACTCGTTCGGCCGCCCCGGAACGCCTGACACCGCATCTGTGCGGCCGCCGCGGAACGGCCCGATGAGGCGCCAGCGAAGTCCGGAGAAGAGCGGCGCGTAGCTGGCGGGGTCCGTGGCTCCCGGGAAAGCCGACGGATCGTGCGGTATGGAACCCTGCAGCGTGGTGGCGTGGAGAAACCGGCTTATGCCGGGCGACGCAACCGAGAGGGCGGCGCCGACCTGCGTGGCTCGGACGAAGAAGCCGCGCCTGGAGAGGAAATTGTGATCCGGCGGCTGCATGCCGGAGTTATCGATATCTGCTTGGGGATTCTCAGGAATGCCGCTCTTTTTCTTCACAGACTTCTCCAGATAGTGGGCCTACGTTCACCGAAAATACGTAAAAAACCGCCGCGGCGTTCTGAGTTACTGCAGTGCAGTGATAGACTCAGCGTCCGCCGAGCGCCTGGAAGAGGTAGCTGGCCTTGATGAAGAAGCCATCTTCGGTACGCCGCAATCTTCTGAACGCAAGCGCGACGGGTTCCGTCATCGAGCTGCCGTAGCCCAAGAAGAACACCGTGCCCGGAGACGGACGGTAGGAGAACAGCCAATCTGCGCGGAGACCGTTGGAAACGCTTTCGATTGATGGTGTGAGGACGGAGTCGTCCTGGATCAGCAATATCTGGCCGGTGCGTGGGTCCAGCAGTGCGGAGCGCGAAGCTGCCGTGTATTGGGTGACGAGACGCAGGAATATGGAGCGAGTCAGCTGATATTCGGCATCCACACGCGGAATACGTGTCGACATCGAGCGCGCGCCGTCGCTGCGCCGTGTGAAGGTGCTGCTCTGGTAGGTCGCGTTGACGCGGATCTGCTGCGTCGGTCGCAGATCGAGGGCTGCGTTGTAATCGAGACGATGAACGCGCGACGTCTCGAGAAAGTCGACGTCGTTGCCGGTGGTGACGCCAACCGACGCATCGTATCTGGCGAACAGTGGAGTGGATACCTTCCAACCCGTCAGAAACGTGGTGATTCTCGGTGAGGGCTCGAACGGCGCTGCGTCGACCGGCGTCGTTCCTATGAAATCGTCGAGGTAGGCGGCGGGATCGAAGGCGTAGCTCGACAGCGTGGGCGTGACGCCAAGCGACCAGCCGCCGCGCAGTGTGAATGACGTGCTTGCCGAAGCGTGATCTTCGAGAAGACTCTTGCGCGCGAAGAAATCATTGTAGCGCCACACGCCGTTGTCGCTAAAGAATACGTTGAACTTCTCGAGTAATGCGCCAGGCGCGCCATAGAGACTCCACCGATTCGAGATACCTGGCTCGACGACTCCTGTGCGCGATACGAAGCCGTTGTCGGCGGCGAAGTTGTTGCCGAGCCCGAGCACGTTGTAATGAAAGCCGAACGCGCGGCCGGTACGATCGAGCACGAGCTCCCACATTGGCGCGTTGGTCGTCACGCGGTCCTGACTTGTATTGCTGAATGCGGCCTGCGCCTGCGCGTAGTAGAGTCCGCCGAAGACATAGTGCACGTCGCCATCCACAACGCGATTGGACCTGCCGCCTCCGACGCGCTCGCTGTACAGCATTCCGGCGGTGCTCTGGTCGCCGAACCCACTGTTGATCCGAACGATGTTGACGAGTGGATTGTCGCCGTTGACTGTCGTGCTCGATGCGTCAAGTGCGGACAGTACCGCGACGTCGGTGCGTCCGAGCTTGCCCGTCAGCTTCATCGCGGACACGGGTTGCACGATCGTTCGCGTGTACACTAGAGTGTTGGGGACGTTGAACTCGTCGCTGCCCTCGACGAAGAATGGTCGCTTCTCGGGATAGAACAGCGCGAAGCGCGAGTCCTGCGCGATCTGGGTCGCGTCAGCTTCTACCTGCGAGAAGTCGGGCTTTATCGTGCCATCCAGCACGAAATTACTGCCTATCGCCCAGCGGATGTTGCCGCCGAGTGAAGGATCGGAGCTGTACTTCCATCCGCGGAGCGCTGGATCGCAGCAGGGGCCGCCGGTCACCGTGTTGGTGAGCTCCGGATTGAGACCCACGACCTGACCGTGGTGCATGTCATGCATGTCGAGCAGCAGGCCTTCCTGATTGATGAAGCTCGCCGCCCCACTGCGCGCCTGCGTCCACGTTTCCTTGTAGCCGTTGTGCTGCACGTTGCGCTGGATCTGGATTCCCCAGTTTTCGACTGATCTGTTGGGATAACGAAGGCTGCTGAAGGGAATACGAATCTCGACTTCGTAGCCCCATGGCGTTACGTGGCCCTTCGATTCCCAGAGGAAGTCGGGACTGAGATCCGTCTGCCCGGGCGCGACGTTCGATCCGGGAATGAAGCCGCCTGTCTCGTTCTTTGTGCCATCGGCCTGCACGCCGAGCGGATTCACGATGAAGACGAAAGCGCGATTGCGCTCGTTGTATGTATCGAGATGGATCTCGACGTTATCATCTGAGCCGATGTTGTCTCTGTCGGCCAGCGTCGCGCGCACCGGACCGTGCGGCTCGTACGCCCGAATGCCAAAGTAGATCGCGTCGCGTGAATACCAGACGAGCACCGCGGTGGAATCGGGCGACGGACGCTGGTCCGCGGGCGAATACTCCGAAAACCCGGTAAGCACCGCTGCCCTGTTCCAGACAGGCTCATCCAGGCGGCCATCAACTGTTATGGAAGTATCGATACGCGGAGCCTGCGCCAGGATCTGGCCGGCACGACCGTTGTAGACGGGAGCGGGTTGAGCCGCAGCGAGCTGGAATGCACCAAGAAAGGCGAGAAGCATGGTGCGCGAAATGTAAGGTCACCCACAGTTCGCGCGACCGCCTATCGCGCTACATTTTTCGTAATGGATACATCAGCCGTCCGTGTGGCCTGTCAGGGCGGTTGCTACAATTTTCCCATCCGGCCATGACCCGTCAGATCTCAAGGTGTTCACTGCCTGTCGCCGTCGTCTTTGCAGCGTGCTTCGTCAGTCCACTCAGTGCGCAGACAGCGCCCCGCCCCGTGACTCCGCCGCGAGGCGACACGATATTGCGGCAGCCATCGCCTGCTTCCCGCGGCGGCGGAGCTCAGAGATCCGACACTGTCGGCAAGGTCGTGACCGGCGATTCACTCACACGCTTTCTCGACAAATTTTCGTTTCGCAACCTTGGACCGGCCGCTTATAGCGGACGCGTGACCGCGATCGCTGTACCGCGCCCTTATAAAAAGACGATATACATCGGGTCCGCAGGCGGCGGCGTCTGGAAAACGTCCAACGCTGGAATCACCTGGCGGCCGATCTCGGACTCGCTCGGCGTCGAATCGATCGGCGACATCGCCGTCGCTCCATCGGACAGCAATGTCATCTGGGTCGGAACCGGCGAGAAGAATTCCTCGCGCTCGAGCTCATGGGGAAATGGCGTTCACAAATCCATCAATGGTGGACGCACGTGGCGGCACATGGGGCTCGCGGACACGCGATCGATAGCCAAAATCATAATCAGCCCGCGCGATCCCAACACCGTATACGTCGCGGCACTCGGCCATCTCTGGGGAGCCAACGCGGAGCGCGGCGTTTACGAGACGACCGACGGCGGATCGACGTGGAAGAAGATTCTGTTCGTCGACGACACGACGGGCGCGATAGATCTCAAGATGGATCCGTCGAATCCAGAAGTGCTTTACGCAGTGATGTGGCATCGCCTGCGCGAGGGCGGGTCGCACATGCAGGGCACCGGTACCGGTAGCGGAATCTACAAGACTGTTAATGGTGGCCAGAGCTGGACGCGGCTCACCGATCCCGCTTTGCACAATGGACTGCCAACCGCGGACATCGGACGCACCAGCATCTCGATCTCGGAGAAGAACCCAAGTGTGGTTTACGCGATGATCGCCGTGGATCGTGGCGTGACCAACACCTCGGCCGCGCCCTTTGGAGGCGTGTTTCGATCGGATGATGCGGGCGCACACTGGGTTCAGGTGAACGACCTGGCGTCGAATCCGCATTACTACTACGACGAGATAGTCACCGATCCGGTCAACAGCAATCACGTGTACATGCTCGAGTCGCCGCTGATGATGTCCAAGGATGGCGGTCGCACTTTCGCCGTGGATTCTCTGTACGACGTTCACGTCGACAATCACGCTCTGTGGATCGACCCTGCAGACAGCGCACACATGATACTCGGCAACGATGGCGGTGTGTACACGACGTTCGACGGTGGAAGGGCGTGGGAGCACGCAGAGATTCCCATCGGCCAGTTCTACACGGTTGCCATCGACAGCGTTTCCAATCCGTACCGCATCTGCGGGGGATTGCAGGATAACGGGGTGTGGTGCGGGCCGAGCGCGACGCGGGACACGATTGGCGTGACCGACGCGGACTGGTACGCGGTGAATGGTGGTGACGGAATGTGGGTGCAGATATCGCGCACGGATCCGAACATCATTTATTCCGAATTCCAGTTCGGCACGATGTCGCGCTTCGATCTCAGAACGGGGAAGAGGGAGAGCATGCAGCCGATCGCACTCGACGCAGGAGGTAATTCGGGGTATGGCTACACGTGGGGCTGGACGGCACCGCTCGTTCTTTCACAGCACGACACCGCGACACTGTACGCCGGAGCCAATCAACTTTTCCGCATGCACGATCTCGGCGCCAGAGGAATGGACTGGGAGCCGGTGGGGCCGGACATGACCCGCGCCGTCGAGAACTCATCCGGAAGGGGAAGGACCGAACACATCTTACCACGCACTGTTCTCTATTGCAGAGAGTCCGATGACACGCGATGTCATCTGGACCGGAAGCGATGACGGGTTGGTGTGGCTCACGCGCGATTATGGAAAGACCTGGACCAACGTCACCGCGAATTTTCCTGCGCGCGCCCCAACGCACTGTTTCGTGTCTGCGATTGCCGCAAGTCATTTTGCGGAGGGCACTGCATACATGACCTATGATTGTCACAGTCGTGATGACTACGCACCGCATGTATACAGGACTGCGGACTACGGAAAGACGTGGAGCTCGATCGCGAGCGGTCTTCCGGCGGACGCTGGAAGTCTCACGATTTTCGAGGATCCATACAATGCGCGACTGCTATGGCTTGGAACCGAGACAGGCGCTTACATCTCGATTGATGGCGGCACGAAGTGGCGCAGATTCGGCCACAACCTTCCGCCGGTTCCTGTCGAGAAGTTCGCGATGTCATATCGCGACCGGGAGCTCGTTGCCGGCACTCACGGGCGCGGGATCTGGGTGGCGAAGGTGCTTCCGCTCGAAGAGATGACGGATTCCTTGCTGCGCGAGAAGGCGTATCTGTTTCAGGTGACGCCGGCATTGCAATTCCGCTACACCGACACGTATCCGTCATTCGGAAGTCGTCCTTACGTGGCGCACAATCCGCCGCGTGGCGCAACCATCAGCTATTATCTGCGCGACGCTCTGAGTGGACCGGTCGACCTGTACATCACATCCGCGACGGGCGACACCGTGCGCAAGCTGAGCGGCGCGGGGTACGCTGGCCTCAACGATGTCACGTGGGACCTGTCGAGCACGAAACCGCGTCCGCGAGCACTCGGCGATCCAACATCGCCCGCGGAGCTCCGGCGCGTGTTGCCGGGAGATTATGTAGTGACGATGAAAGTCGCGGGGAAATCGATGCGGCAGACAATTCGCGTCGAGGAGCGGCCGGATGACAAGGTGCGGCCGCCCCGATAATGACGAATCACCCAGTGGTCAGCGACGGTCGCCGCCGCCCCGCTGCCACTTCGTGTACAACCAGCGGGCAACAAAAAAACAACAGACGACGGCGGCAACTTCGGTTGGAACGTTCATGATCTGAGATTCCATTTTGTAATTGTGTGCGGCGAGTCTCACCGCACGCTGGTTGAGGCCTCCCGCGGCCAGACATTATCACTCGGATCCCGATCCGGAAACCGCTTGCCCGGATCGAAGGTTATCGATTCGATCTTGCGCCCACCGAAGTCGAGCACCGCGTTGAAGGTTCTGCTTCCGTTGAACCAGACATCCACGGGCCACGTGACTATCGCAGTGTTCCCGTCGACCATACGCGCGTTCTTCATCGCACGAATCGCCGGCCCGCTCGACGCGAACTTCACTTCAAGTATCACCGGCGACGGCATTCCGCCTTCCTCGCGCACCACGACAGTCGTGCGCGGTCCCGACGTCTTCACGCTCTCGATGGAGCCGTCGACCGATTCGGTGGTGAAGAGCCAGTAGTACCAGAACCAGCTGAGATCCTTGTGCAGCGCGTTGTCCATGTACAGAGCGTAGTCCCACGGCGTTGGATGCTTGAAGCGCCACGCGTGTGCGTAGCCACTCATGGCGTGCCACACAGCCGAATCGCCGACAATGGCGCCGAGCATCGAGAGCATGAGCGGCGCCTTGCCGTATGCCTGGAATGAATACATCGGACCGCCGTAGTTCGCATCCCACATGAGTGGTGCCTCGCGCTCATCACCGCTGGTACGGCCATATGACTGGCCCAGGCTGTCGAGATTCGGAGTCTGGCCCAGGCGATCGAAGCGTGAGAGGCGATTCATGTACTGATTGAAGCCCTCGTCCATGAAACCGTACCACGTTTCGTTGGTGCCTACCATCATCGGCCACCACTGGTGACCGGTTTCGTGATCGGAAGCGCCCGCGCTCGACATGATGAACATCGGGTATTCCATGCCGCCTTCGGGGCCATCGACCATCGTGAGCAGCGGCCACGTGTAAGGCATCCACAATTTTGAGTAGAACTCGAGCGCGTGGCGCGCCGTGGGACCAGCCGTGGCGTACTTTGCCGTGTTGCCGGGTTCGTAAAAGATGTTGATCGGTATGACTCCCTTCTCCGGAATCGTTGCGCGAGTCGCATCCCACACGAATCGATCGGATGTAGCCCATGCCACGTCGCCCACGGAATCCGCGACGAAGTGCCAGGTGAGACGATCGCCTGCCGCGGTGGATTTACCCGGGCCGCGCTCATTCGCGCTCACGATATTGATCGTCGTATCAGCCTGCAGCGCGCGCGACAGACGCTCGCGCTCGGTCGATGTAAGCACCTGCTCGGGGTTCTGCAGGACGCCGGTAGACCCGACAAGCCAACCCGCAGGCATGTCGAGCTTCACATCGAAGTGACCGTAGTTGTTGTAGAACTCCGACGGTCCGAGGTACGGATCGGTGTCCCAGCCGCGCAGATCGTCGTACATCGCGACCCGGGGATACCACTGCCCGACCTGATAGAGCGAGTCGCCCCACGCGCCCATGCGCAATCCACGGACGCCCTGCACGAGCGGAACGCGGAAGTGCCACTGAGCATCGATTGTCGCTGTTCCCTTTGCCGGAACCGGAGATGGCAGCCGGATGGTCGCTACTGTCTGCGTCATCCCCGTCGCTTCGGGATGCGTGGGTGGTGGCTGAGGTCTTCCACGCGGGCTTCTGCCTGCTGCATTTGTGCGATCGCTCAGGTCGACTGGGTCGCCGTTCACGCTGAGCTGTGTCACGACCATTCCGTCAGTGATGTCGGGCACTGTTTCGGCGCGCGGCACATTGGCGCGATAGATGTTCTGATCGAGGCGAAGCACGATGGTCTGCATCGCCGAATCGCTGTTGTTGTGGATGACGACGTGTTCGGTGCCCGACACGGTCGATGTCGGAGCGTCGAAGCGCGCGTTGATGGTGTACTCGTTCCACAGCTGCCAGTAATTGCGTCCTGGCCGCCCGGTGGAGTCTCTCGTTCCCGCGTCCCACGCTCGGCGGATCATATCAGTGAGCGGGATATCGCGCCGGATCGCGCGTGGCGCGCTGGACGGCGTGAACAGGGGGCCCGGAACGGGCTGCGATTGCTGTGCTGAAACGGGCAACGCAGCCGTGCTCGCGAGAAGGGCGAGCGCGACAATGGATCGTACAGTCATCGGAACTCCTTGGCGGGACTAATCTGAGATAACACATCCGGAGTCAGCGCGCGAGCGATGTCACGCGTGCCTCTACGTCAGATATACGCGGGCAAGGAGGAGAAGGCTGTGCGGGATGTGCGGAGTCATCAGAGCCGGTCACTCCCGCGAAAGCGGGAATCCCGCAAGGGAACGCCGGGCTTTGGATGAGGCCGTGCACGCTGAATGTCGTCATCCCGCCGCAGGCTGCGAACCACGGACCGTCGATACGCGCAACACCGTCACGTTGCCAATGGATTTGCGCGAGGCGTGTCGTAGGGCGCGGATTTATCCGCGCCGCCAATCCCAAAGGGCGACGACGATCTTTCGAAACGTCACGTTCGCCGAATGCGATTCATCGATGTTTCAACCGCTGTTCATGCATAGGCAACGCCGGTGGGTCGCGCCCAGCGTGGGGCAGGGATTTATCCCTGCCATGACTCAAATGCGCGACGACTACTACCGGGAATACCGCGAACGTCTTTACCCGCGCACATTGTTACAAAATTCCAATAATCGTCGGTCGCATTTTGGGCTGGGCGGCGCGGATAAATCCGCGCCCTACGACACGCGACCCACAATCCGCCTGCAACGAGACGGTGTTGAATGGATCAACGGTCCGTGGATCACCGCCGAAGGCGGAATGACGACATTGTTTGTCTATAACGTCGTCTGCGCCTCGCTTCAGATCACCGCTGCGCGTATGGCCTTGTAGTGCCGTCGCGCATCATCGCGAGCACCGTGTAGTGCTCCGGTGTGCCGCCTTCCATTCCCGGCGTTCCAGTCACCATTCCAGGCACCGTGAGACCGACAATGTCACTCGGGTGCTCGCTCACCAGCTTCTGGACGAGGTCGGCCGGCACGTGGCCCTCGATCACGTAGTTGCCGACTTCGGCAGTGTGGCACGAAGCGGTCGCGTCGGTGATGCCGTGCGCGGTCTTGATCGAGTCGAGCACGCGCGCCGGCTCATCGATGGCGGTCACCTGGAATCCATTGTCGCGCATGTGCTGCACCCATGCCTTGCAGCATCCGCAGTTCGCGTCCTTGAACACCTTCACCGGCGTTCCGGGGGCGAGCGTGGCGGCCGCGTGCGCCGCGAGACCCGAGGTCGACGCCGACTGTGTCGACGCAGGTTGCGTAGCAGCCGTTTGCGGTGTGTCGGGCTTGCTGCTGGAGCAGCCTATTGCGGCGACGAGCCCTGCCGCGACGGCTGCCGCGCGGACACTGCTAATACCTGAGACTGTCGACATGCTGGCGCGCTCCCGCTAGTGGCTTATCGTGCCCTGCTTGCTCGTATCGATCTCGCTCGAATCGCCGCGCTTGAACAGGAACGCCTCCATGTTGCGCGTTATGAACTGGCGGGCCTGCGGATCCATGACGTTCAATCCGTAGTGGTTGATGAGCATCGTCTGCTGCTTGAGCCAGTCGGCCCAGCATTGCTGGCAGATCTCTTCGAGCGCGCGGGCGCCAATGGGGCCCGGAAACGGTGCGCGCTCGAACCCTTCACGCGTCTGGCCGCAGCGCGTGCACGTTACAGTTGCTGGCATTATTCCTGATCGATCCTTCGCGAGATGCACGGCGCCTCAGGCGGCGTCGCGCACCTCCTCCGGGTCGTTCCGCATTCCGCGCGCGTACTTGATCTCCGCGAGACGGAAGATCGCGAGGATGCGAAGGTAGAGCGCGCCGACGTCGAACTCGAACCAGCGCGCGGAGAACACTGCGCTGTGCGGATCCGCGTGGTGATTGTTGTGAAGCTCCTCGCCGCCGAGCCAGATGCCGATCGGCGAGATGTTGCGGCTCTCGTCCTTGACGTCGAAGTTGCGGTAGCCGACCGCGTGGCCTACGCCGTTGATGATGCCGGCGGCCCAGAACGGGATCCAGATCATCTGAATGCCCCACACGAGCGGCCCGACGAAGAAGCCGAAGAGCCAGATGTCGATCGCGAGCATGAGGAGGATGCCGACCCAGTTGAGGCGCGAGAAGCACGTGGCGCTCGAGCCAGTCGGTCGGCGTACCCTTGCCGTACTTCTCGAGCATGCCAGGCTGCCGAACCGCCTTGCGGTAGTAGAATGCGCCCTTGAGAACGATGTTGCGAAGCCCTTCCATGAGCGGCGAGTGCGGATCGCCCTCACGATCGGCGAAAGCGTGGTGCTTCCGGTGACAGGCCACCCATTCCTTGGTCACGATCGCCGTTGACAGCCACAGCCAGATCCGCATGGGAAGCGCGGCCAGATAGTGCAGCTTCACACCGCGGTGGGTCTGGGCGCGGTGCAGGAAGATCGTCACGCAGACATTGGTGAGATGGCCAGCGACGATGACGAACAGAATGGGCTTCCACCAGGCGGTGGCCAGAGCTGCAAAATGGGGCATTTTTGGACAAATCTCCTAATTCAGAATCAGCCCTGTAATCTATAAAGAGTCGAGAGAACGAGTATGGGTTAAACCCCTGCTAAACGTGTGTTCCACATCGTGTGGGCGTTGAAGGCTTCCTGGCACTTGCGATGCCGAGCCGCTGCCGGCATCATCCGGCCACATGGGAACCGACGCTCGATCCGAAAGTCAGAAGGCACAGGCGCCCCCACTCTCTCCGCTCGGGATAGGATCTGCGCTGGGCGCGCCCACGGACGACGAGGATACGGCGTACAGCGGTGCACTGCGGCGGGCGCTCGAGCTTGGCGTGAATCACGTGGATACCGCGATCAATTACCGATGCCAGCGGTCCGAGCGCGTCATCGGACGAACGCTTCGCGACTTTGATGGTATCGCGCCGAATGGCGCGCGCGTCTTCGTGACCACCAAGGGTGGTTATCTGCCCCTGGAGGCTCCGCCGCCAGCGACGAGGGACGAATATCGCGCCTACATCCAGCGCGAGTATCTGGATACGGGAATCATCGAGGCCACGGAGCTCGTCGCTGGCGGACACTGCATTGCGCCCGCATTTCTGCGCGATCAGATACAGCGAAGCATCGCGAATCTCGGAGTCGATGCGATCGATATCTATTACATCCACAATCCCGAGCAGCAACTGGATTCCATCACGCGCTACGACTTCGACAACCGCATGCACGATGCGTTCGCCGCACTCGAGGGCTGCGTGCGCGACGGGTTGATAAGATCATACGGTTGCGCGACGTGGAACGGTCTGCGCGTGGCACACGACGCGCAGAATCACATATCGATCGAGGCGCTAGTGTCGACCGCGCGCGACATCGCTGGCACGGAGCATCACTTCGTCGCGGTGCAGATGCCGGTGAACCTCGGAATGATGGAAGGCGTGCGCGCCTCGACGCAGATGGTAAATGGGCACGAGCGTACTGCACTCGAGGCCGCGGACGACGCTGGAATCGCGATGATAGCGGTGGCTCCTCTGATGCAGGGAAGGCTTGCGAAGGATCTTCCGCCAGCAGCCAGACAAGCATTTCCCGAAGCGAAGACCGATGCTGCGTGCGCGTTGTCGTTCGTGCAGATGCTGCCGCACGTGGCGAGTGTCGTGGTGGGAATGCGCACGATCCCACATGTCGAGGAAAATGTAGGATTGTTCGCGTAGGTAGCGCCAATGCGAGTCGCGGTCATCGGCGGCGGGATCAACGGAGTGATGAGCGCGTGGGCGCTCGGACGGCGTGGTCATGACGTCACGCTCTACGAGCGCGGCGTGTTGATGGGCGCGACGAGTGCTGCGTCCAGCAAACTGCTGCACGGTGGCCTGCGATACCTCGAACAGGGCGACGTTCGGCAGGTGTACGAGGGATTGCACGAGCGGCGCTGGTGGATGCAGCGCGCACCCGAGCTCACACGACGGGTCGAGCTGTTTCTGCCTCTCTACAGCCACGCGCCGCACGGACGTTTCGCACTAGCCGCGGGACTCACAGCATACGATCTGCTCGCCGGCCGCGCGACGCTCGGACGTCACCGATGGTGGAGCGCGCGGGATCTTCCGGAGCGTGCGAGCGGATTGAGGCGCGAAGGACTGCGTGGAGCGTTTTCGTACTGGGATGCGCAGATGGACGACGCGGCGCTCGGCCGCTGGGCAGCCGATCGCGCGCGTGACGATGGCGTCGTGATCCACGAGAACACAAACGTTACTCGAATCGTACGAGATGGCGAGCTGCAGACGACGCGTGATACTTCGCGGTTCGATATGATCGTGAATGTCGCGGGCCCGTGGGCGCGTGCACTGCTCGACGCTAGCGGGATTCCGTCACACACGCGACTCGATCTCGTGCGCGGGTCGCATCTCGTCGTGAACAGGCCGAGGGAGGCGGGTTTCGCACTCAATCTGTCGTTGGATGGCCGCCTGGTGTTCGCGCTGCCGCATCATGGGCGCACACTGGTCGGGACAACTGAAGTACGTCAGACGCTGGACGATCCAATCGTGTGCAGCGTGGCAGAGCGTGAATATCTGGTGAATGCTTACAACACCTTCTTCGTGGACGCGATTCGGGATGCAGACATCGAGACGACATTTGCGGGCGTGCGGCCGCTTGTAGACGCGGGGAATTCGGCGCATGCACAGCGACGGCGCGAGACGATCGAGGTGAGTGGTCGTGTAGTCAGCGTGTTTGGCGGGAAGTGGACGACGTCACGACTGTTGGGAGAGAGGGTGGCGGATACGGTGCGCCCCAGGAACCTATTCCGTAACGACGTGTAATCGTGTCATCGCCTCTGCAGACGTTGACATCTTCAGAGACGGTGCATACAGTACCCAAAGGAAGCCGGGCTCCGACCGTCGTGTGCGGTATACGGCGAGAGCCGTGTCTTTTTCCTACAGTATTTGCGCCTCATGTCGACTTCATCTCAACACACGAATCTGGATTCCACCTGCGGTACTGGCCGGTCGATGGCCTGCCGGCCGGTCGGCGTTCGCGTGCCGAAATGCGTCGACGCGAGATGGATGATGCGCCGCAGTACCAGCTGCAGTCGCGTTTCAGCGATGCGACCACTCACATCTCCCGATAGCAGGATGGGAAGCCAGGAACTCCACTACAGCGGTTGATCCGGCTCACAGTCACCGACGAGAATCTCTCGTCATCCGACACCCCGCCTGCGCTTTCCTGCCAGGCGGGGTGTTTGTCGTTTCCACCATGCATTCGCTCGAATTACATCGAATGCAGCGACAGGAGGCAAGAATGAAAACCCCACTGACCAGACCGTCGATTCCCTGTTGTGAGCCGCCCGCACCGTCCGATCAGGTCGCGCGCAGCAAGGAGGACGAATCAGAGATCAGCAATGGACACCGGATTAAACGAAGTGAAAGTGGTAACCGCAAACAAGATGGAACAACGCACTGGAAGTGACGCGGATCTGTTGCACGCTCTGGACAGCGGCACCGCCCTGCACGACGTCGTGCCGATGGTGCTCGACGTACTGGAGCGCGATCCGCTCGCGTCGGCGGGATACTTTCGCGGTGACATGCTGCGCGCGCTGATCGAGCTGCCATCGGATTTCTGGCGCCACGAACCTTCGCTGTTCAAGCTGTATCAGGCGGTAGTGCGGGCCGGTGCGATTGCGCGGCGTGCATTGCCGACCGCGGAGCGCATGGCGTTCTGGACGGATGAGGTTAGGTGGAAGTGAGGTGAAGTGAGCTGGAAGTGGGCTGGATACGTGTTGGAACATGGATTCCCGCTTTCGCGGGAATGACGAACCGGGGAGGAGCCGTCATGAGATCGACTGAAGCGATATCGAGTGAGCAGCTGGGCGAGCTGGAAGCGGATATCCGTGGGGAGCTGGCGCGCATCGAGCGGTCATTGGCGACCGATGCTGAAGGCGACGCGATCGTCAGTGACGGTGCGCAGGTGCGGGTTGCGTCCGGACTGGCGAGCGACGGCGGTCTCTCCGTCACGCTCAACGGCCGCGCGCACGCCCGTCTCGTGGAGCTCACCGAAGCGCTGCGTCGCATGGAGGACGGCCGGTACGGCCTGTGCGGTCACTGTGGTGAGCGCATCGCGTACGGCCGCCTGATGGTCGTCCCTGAAGCCACAACCTGCCTCGTGTGCAGATGAAGGGGAGGGGCGACTCACACAGGAAGCGTCTTGTCGTGTGGCGACGTTTAATGTTGATACATGCAGCCGCCAAACGATCAAACGATCCTGTCGTCGATGTCGACTCACCGCGATCCGAGCGGGCGGTTTCGGAATCCATGGCCGGGATCGAGACCGCACGGATTGACTGACGTGCTCAAGTGGTTCCGGACCCGTCGCTCGAGTCGGCGGCCGGATCCACCTGCTTCCGAGTTTCCGGCAGCTGCACCGGATTTTCCAACACCGCGCGCCGATCCGGGAGACATCATCGTCACCTGGGTCGGGCACTCGACTTTCTTGCTCCAGATGGGATCGGTGAACGTGCTGCTGGATCCCATGTGGAGCGAGCGAGCGTCCCCGTTCGGGTTCGCCGGACCGAGGCGTTTCGTCGCACCCGGAGTGAAGTTCGATTCGCTTCCACCGATCGATCTGGTATTGCTGTCGCACGACCACTACGACCATCTCGACCGGGCAACTGTCGGCATGATCGTGGCTCGGCAGCCGCACGCTGAGTGGATCGCTCCGCTCATGATGGGAGCGTGGCTTCGCAGGCGCGGCGCGAACGTCGTTGCGGAGCTGGACTGGTGGCAGAGTGTGCACGTACAGGGTCTGGACATAACGTGCACACCGGCGCAGCACTTCTCGGGACGGCGGCCCACCAATCGCGACTCGACGCTCTGGTGCGGCTGGGCGATCCGCGCAGGCGATCGCGCCGTCTTCTTTGCAGGTGACACGGGACGGCACCCGGAATTCGGCGCGATCGCGCGCAGGCTCGGGCCGTTCGACGCCGCGTTCCTTCCGATCGGCGCCTACGACCCGCGCTGGTTCATGCGGCCAGTGCACATGGCGCCCGAAGAAGCCGTGTCGGCGTACGCAGAGCTTGCCACGGAGAATGCAGATCGGCTATGCAGCTTCATAGCGATGCACTGGGGGACGTTCAAGCTCACGGATGAGCCCATGGATGAGCCGCCCGCGCTCACGCGCGTCGCATGGTCAGAGGCGGAGCTGGATCCGGGATTGCTGTGGATTCCGCATCGCGGAGAGACGCGCAGAATCTGAACCGCGATGGCGACGAGGCATTGTCATTCCCGCGAAAGCGGGAATCCATGTTATCGATCTTGGGACACGATCATAGTCCTAGCTGGTCGGCAGCAGATGGATTCCCGCTTTCGCGGGAATGACGACTGACTGTACCGATTTCGTGCGGAGTCCGTCCCTACTCCGTCCCCACTCCGTCCCCCTTCGCTATCACCGGATCACCGACACCGGCGTCACGATGAGGTGAAGGTCGCGGTCGATGAGGACTCCGGTTGCGCCGACGAGCGGCATCGCCTTGCCGGAAATGGTCGTGATCGGCGCGCCGTTAACCGTGAAGTTCGCGGTCTTTCCGTCGACGTCGATCTTCATTCCGTAGAGTGCCTTGCCGGCTGAATCCTGTTTCGGGATTGCGGGCTGAGCGGTCCAGTCGATCACCGTGCGCTTGTTGCCGCCGTCGCGAACTGTGACCATGTACTTGCCGTCGCCGCGCACCAGGAAGTAGGTGTACCGGGCTCGGGCGGAATCCAGGTTGGATCCGCCGATGAACACACCGAATGCTTCAGGATGCGATGGCGCCTGGAGCTGCTCGAAGGTCGCGGACACGCTGTACTTGTGCTTGTTGACAGTATCGCGTGGCGAATACAGAATGTGCGCCGGCCCGCTTCTGACTTCCCAGCGGCCAGGCTCCTTTTCGGAGTACGATACATCGGACGGCTCTCCGTCCGCATGATCGAACACCGCGCGGTAACCGGTTGGCAATCCCGCGGCGCTGGTGGTCTGACCGCTATCCGGCTTCGCCACCGCCGCGGTCGCGGTGAGCTTTCCCGCTACGGGCGCGCTCGTGCTTGCCGTCGAGTGCGAATCCTTCCCGCATGCCGTCGCGGTCGCCGCGACGCACAGCGTAGCAATCACAACAAGCCAAGACCGGCTATTTCTGCGGGACGATCGTCGGGCGGGTCGCGGCGTTTCGCGCGTTTCGCGCTGATCAGATGGCATGAGTTGGTTGAGTCGGCGTGAGTTCCAGGCGAGTCGCACGGAAAGATATAGCGCGAAATGCGCGAGAAACTCTTGCGCATTGTACATTTGTGCGCGATTCTTGCTTGGATTCACGTGAGCAGATCTAACCAACGTTCCGGAGTAGAGCATGGCAACTAGGAAATCGTCCCGTAAGAGCTCGAGCCGTACTGCCGGTTCACGGACCGGTGCGAAGCGCGGATCGAAGTCGAAGACGTCGAGAGGCTCGCGCAAGACTGTCGCGCGCAAGGCTTCAACCCGCAAGAGCGGCGCTCGCAAGAGCGGCGCAAAGTCCACCCGCAAGAGCACGAGAAAGGCCGGAGCGCGGAAGACCGGTGGTCGCAAGGCGACAAGCAAGCGCTCATCCACCAAGACCGCAGCCAAGCGCGGACCAGCGCGCGAAGAAGACGTCCGCACGCAAGGGCGGCGCTCGCAAGGGCGCGTCGAAAGGCGCATCGAAGCGCTCCTCCAAGAGCACTCGGAAGCGTACGACAAAGCAGACCGCAGTCGGGCGCGTCAAGCGCGTCGCCGGCGGTATCGTCGATCAGGCGACCCAGGCCGCGGAAGGTGTAGCGACTGCGGTCACAGATTTCGTGCAGGACAAGTTCTAGGAGCGGCGCGTCATTCCCGCGAGAGCGGGAACTCGTAAGACGGTGTACCGATTCCGCGCGGAGTCCGTCCCCGCTCCGTCCCTTTCTTTCGCTCTTACCGGATAGCTAGCGCCACGCGCAGCTACTCCGGGCGCCCTGGCTGGGGCGAGGTTCCGGGACCAGTCCCCAGCCAGGCGCGCACTTCCTCGAAGACGCGCTCCCGACCGTAGTCCACGGTTATGATGTGCCCTCCCTCGCGCGTCAGTACGAGCTTCTTCAGATCCATTCGCAGATCATCAAACGCGCGCCGCGCAGCTTCCGGCGTGGTGCGGTTGTCGTGCTCGGACTGAATGAGAAGCGTCGGAGCGGATATGTCTGGAAGGGCGCGTTGCGCCTTCCTCACCAGCAGCGATAGCTCGCGCAGCGACCTGCCGGTTACGGAGCCGTACGACAGATTCGCTGCGCGCTCGACGGGATCCTGTATCGAATCCGGATTGGAAGCCTGCAAGGGCCCGACGAGCTCGCTCCAGAAGGCGGCCGTCGCGGCAAGCAGGCGTATGCGCCACGGCATCGTCAGATAAGGCGCGATGAGCACGAGCGCCTCGAGATCGCGCACTTCAGCCGCGAGTATCGCCGCTATCGCTCCGCCCATCGAGAGACCGCCGAGCGCAACCCAGCGGTAGCGGGCACGCATCGCGAACAATTCTGCGCGCGCGCTGTCCAGCCACTCCGTATGCGATGAAACATCCATCGCCGCGAGGCTTCGGCCGTGCCCCGGGAGGAGAGGAGCGCGCACGTCGAAGTCCCGCTCGTGAAGATACCGGGCGAGTTGTGCGAGAGTCTGAGGTGTGTCGCCGAACCCGTGGAGAAGGAGCACTCCCCGCGAATTGCCGGCGCGCAGGTCGATTGGTCCAGCGCCCTTGATTATGTCTGCTATCGGAATCGATCGGGGTGCGAGGTGCTGCTGGTCAGTACCCTATGCGCGGGCCGACTCCCGGGTCACTGAAATGGGCGCCTGCTCGTCGTACCGCGCAGCATGGAGGCGGGATGCCAACTGCTGGGTATCAATAACAAAGCACGAGCCGGCCCGTGTCGCCACCCCTCCGCTCACCATACGACTCAAAGCCAGCGCTATCGACTCACGGGTAGCTCCTACCATCTCACACAGCAGCCGATGATGCGATGGGTTGAGCCGGAGCGTGGTGTCGTCCACCATGAATCCCGTGTCCTCGCTCAGCCGCATGAGAATGGAGACGAGCCGGTCCTCCACGTTGAGAGAGGCAAGCTCCTGCAGGCGCTCCAGCAGGGTGCTCCGCTCCGCCATGATCTGCCCGATCAGCGAGATCGCGTGGGTCGGCTGCTCACGGAGGAAAGCGCGGAATTGCTCCGCGCCGAGGTGCAGTGTCTCGACCCCGTCGGCCGCCCTGGCGTCCGTCGCGTAAACTCCGCGCGGCGCGAGGCCTTCAGCGCCAAAGGTTTCGCCAGGCATCGCCATTCCGCTCACGAAGCCACGTCCGCCCTTCATGGGACTTCGCAATATTACGTGGCCGTGCAGCACGATGAATATTCCGTCGGCGGCAGTACCACTACGGTAGACCTCGAAGCCGCCAGGCCAGTGTGCTTTTGCGCCGAACTGGGACGCCGCGATTCGCTCGCTGAGCGACAGCCGCGGCGTCCGGCGCACCGATGCTACGTCATCCATGCCTCACGGTGTTCGCAAGCTTCGCGCCGCAGAGTCCAGCAGTGCAGCCGCAGCGATAAAACGCTGCGAAAGATCTGCTATCTCGCGTACAGATAGCGCCTCATCACCGGCCTTAACAGCCTCGTTGATGCTCGGCAATCCGATATTCGCATAACCATTGTCGTTATCGGCCGCGTAGATCACGTTGCGGAACCACTCCCGCTTGCTGACGGGCAATCCACCTGCTCTCACAAAGGAACGCTCCACCTTCATGAGCAGCTCGTTTGCTTGCTTTCGCGATGCCAGTGATGCTCCGCCCGCAAGCGCTGCATCACGCGCTGCATCGAAATTGCGCGCTGAACTTTCCATCACAGTGATCGATGAGTCGAGAGCGCTCAACGACACGTTGGTCCAGTGTCTTGCCGCGATATTCCTGGCCGCGGTCGCGGTGAGGCCACGCATCGCTCGCGCGTATTCCACGTAGTCGTACGGTATGATGTCGGCGTCGGCGAGCCGCATGATCGCTACCGCGCCCAACACGCCCATCGTCGCGTGGTACTTGTAGCCAGGATCGCCGAACTTCTGCATCCAGTGGTATGAATCGAACGCCGAATGGTACACGCCCATCGGTCCCCCGAATCCCCAGTCGGCGATGGGAATGCCGAGGTGATTGTAGAAGCCGGCGAAATCGGAGCCGCCACCCGGATCGCCGATCTCGGGCTGCGCGGTGTCGGACACGATGTGATCGCTTCTGCGCCATGCATCGTACACGGAGCCCTTCCCATCGGGACTCGCGACGACTCTGGTGACGTCGCGGAAGAACGGCCGCAAGCGACGGTGATCCGCTCGCGCCGAGGACTGGTCCGGTCGCTACCTCATCGAAGTTGATGTAGGCCGCGCCTTCCTTGAAGAGACGCGCCGAATCCTGCTCGACAAATTCTGTCGAGCCCATGAGGCCCCACTCTTCGGCGTCCCACGAAGCGAAGATGATTGTACGCTTTGGACGGTAGCCCTGCTTCATGAGATCGCCGATGGTGCGAGCGGTCTCGAGCACGCTCACGGTGCCGCTGATGTTGTCGGCGGTGCCCGGTCCCCACGCGTCGCGGTGGCCGCCGATGATCACCAGCTCGTCGGGATACTCGGAGCCGCGGATGGTGCCGAGAACATCCCAGATGTCCTTGTATGGATGTGTTGCAGCATCGGTGGTGACGACGACGCGAGCCTGCACCGGCCCGGGCCCGACGTGATAACGGAACGGCAACCCGCCCTGCCATCCGCGCGGCAGCGCACCTCCGCCCCGCACGTCGCGCAGCAGCTCGGCGGCGTTCTTGTACGACGCCGGAATCACCGGGATGCGCGGAAGATTGGTCTGATCCAGCGGAATGCGCTTGGCGCCCGGAACGCTCGCGTAATCCGGCGTCGTTGGATCGCCGTTGTCGTTGTACACGCTACCACGCTGGACGCCGGTCCACGGACGCATCGGACCTTCGGGATAGATGTCGCCTTGAGTGAATCCGTCATCTGCAGGATCGCTGTAGATGATGAGCGCGAGCGCGCCATGCTTCTCGGCTTCGCGCGCCTTGATACCGCGATATGAGCGACCGTAGCGCGCAACGACGATCCTGCCCTTCACCGAGATGCCCATCGAGTCGAGTGTCGCGTAATCCTCGACGAGACCGTAGTTGACATAGATCACGTCGCCGGTCGCGTCGCCCGCAGCTCCGTAACCGTTGAATGTGAGGATCTGTGGATAGCTGAACGACGTCGTGTCTTCCGCAATCGGACCTTCCGGCAGCGATAGCTCTACCGGAGCTGGGCGAAACCCTGTAGAGATGAACACCGGTTGGATGCGGCATGTAGATGCTGTACGTCCGCACCTCCGGGCTTATTCCATATTTCTTCAACTCTCGCGCGAAGATGTCGCGTGTACGAGCCTGCGCTGGCGTGCCGGCCATGTGCGGCTCCAACGACAGCTCGCGTGATAGCGAATCGGCGTTTGCAGGCGACGCAAGCGATGCGGCTTTCGACTCGAGCTCACGCTGATGCTGCGCGTCGGTCGATGTGAAGCCGACGATGGGCGCCTGCGATGTCTGCGCCGATGCGGCGGCGGCAGCCGTGAGCGAGAGTGCGATGGTCGCGGCAATCTTCGGGAGATTCATTCGATTTCGTCCAGTTCTTCGAGTGCACGTTGAATGGCCGCGCGAAGCTCCGTTTCAGGATCTTCGGCGCCGGAAAGAGCTGCGGTGAGCTGGGAAAACTTTGTCGTCATCTCCGACTCGATGAATCGCTCGGCGTCATGAACGCCCAACAGCATCAGCGATGCTATGGCGAGCTCGCGGAGAAGTTTGAGGGTTTCGGGAGAAAGCGCGGAGAGCGACTCGGGCACCGGCAAAGATACCGTTGGCTCGCGCTTGCGCTTCGGAGCCTCGAACATTGCGGACATCGGTGCAAGTGTCACGACGAACGAGCCAGCTGTGTGCTCCTCCCAGCTGGTTATGACGTTGCGTCGCCTGAGAGACGGAAACAGAGCGAGAATCGCCTCCCGGACAACGGAGACTCCGTCCTCGCTGCCCTTCCCGCGACCCGTGATGATGAGCACTTCCCGGGCGCGCTCGACCTGCTTTGTGCGGATCCAGCTGTCGGCACGAGCGCGCGCCTCCGCGCCGGTCGGCAACGATTCACGAAGGTTGAGCGTTCGGAGAGGTCCGAACCGGATCTCGTCGAACGCTTTCTGGATGTGGGCCGGATAACTGCGTGACATCACGGACAAATTATCGCGAATCCGGCGAGATGGCAGAATACGCCGTAGCCCCGGCGGCGCGATGGGACTTACGCACCGGGTCCGCGCACCTTAATTAGAGACGCATCAGATGCCTCGCTACCCGCTCGCCGCAGCATGTCCGGCAAACGCCCAGCCCAGAGCTCTCGCTCACTCGCCGCGTACCATTCTGGTGCTCGGCGGCGGCGCAATGCACGGAATGGTGCATATCGGTGTGATCCGCGCGTTGACGGAAGCTCGAATCGAGATCGACGCGATCGTCGGCACGAGCATCGGGGCTCTGATCGGCGCGCGCTGGGCCATGGGCGCATCGGTGCGGGAGCTCGAGGACGACGCACTGAGCGTGACCGAGCCGGCGGTGCTCAAGCGCAATCTCAAGGCTTTCATGATCGGCGGTATCTCTCAGCCGGCGATATACGATGGTGAGCATTACCGCGACCTGATTCAGCGACTCGTCGCGCCTGCGACGTTCGCGTCGCTCCTGCGTCCGTTACGCGTGAACGCGATGTCGCTGCGCAACGGCGACGAGCGCTGGTTCGGCTATGGAGCAGATCCGACGCTCTGTCTCGTAGACGCGATCTACGCTTCCGGGGCACTTCCGTTGATCTTCCCACCGCTGCTCATGCCGGATGGCGATCTCCTGGTCGATGGCGGGCTCAAGACGATGGTGGGTCTGCTCGAGGCGATACGCTGGGGCGCACGCCGGATTGTTGCGGTCGATGTGAGCGAAATCATCGACGTCGGAAGACGTTGCGTGGGAGCGTCAGGGAATGATCGGGATAAGCGGTCGCGTGACGCAGATCCTCGCCGAGCCGCAGCGCGCTGCGACGCAGGCCGCGCGCGAGCGAGTGCCGACACTGCATGTGAGGCCGCCGGTGAGCCAGTGGCCGTCGTTCACGTTCATCGCGACGCGCGAGCTGATGGACGCTGGCTATGAGGCCATGAAGGACGCTCTATCGTCGCCATCGGCAGCTCCCTTCCACGCTGCGGCCCCGATCGGTCCGACGATCGTGCGACATAAGGCAACGCCGATGACTCCGCCCAAAACGTGTCGAACAATTGTTCGAAACGAGTTTTTCTATCCCACCATCAACCAACCGTCCAGTGGCCATTCCGCAGCTGCATCCGACGACCGTCCGCAACGAATCCTTTGGCGGGGTCACGTACCACCTGGAAGGCGAGCTCGTGCCGGTGCTTCATATCGAGCTGTCGTCCACCACGGTGTACTTCGAGCATCACGTGCTGCTCTGGAAGCATCCGGCGGTTTCGATCGGCGTCAAGTCGCTTGCCGGCGCATTCAAGCGAATGATCTCCGGTATGCCGATCTTCATGACGGAGGCGCGCGGCTCCGGACACATCGCATTCAGCCGCGACGGCGCGGGCCAGATCATTCCACTCCACCTCGCGCGTGGTCAATCGGTCGATGTGCGCGAGCATCAGTTCCTCGCCGCGACGGATCTCGTCGACTTCACCTTCCAGCGCGTGAACGGGATCGGGAACATGCTGTTCGGTCAGAGCGGACTGTTCATAGACACGTTCAGCGCGCGTAACGGCGATGGCATCGTGTGGCTGCATGGCTATGGCAACGTGTTCGAAGTAACGCTGCAACCCGGCGAACAGATCGATGTCGAGCCTGGCGGCTGGATCTACAAGGATCCGTCGGTGCGCATGGAGCTCGAGACGCAGAGTCTCGCCAGCGGCTTTTTCGCGAGCGGTGGCCAGATTTTCATCAACAGGTTCACGGGGCCTGGACGGGTTGGGATTCAGTCGATGTACTACCATCCACCGGTCGCTTCGAGCGAGAGCCAGACGCAGGCCGCGGTCGGCGGCGGAATACTCGGCGCCGTGATGCGCGGAGTGATCGACAACCGGTAACGTCGAGCGGAAGGCGCGTTGATTGTCTTCCCGATACCATGTCGAATACAACCAAACAGAGCACTACGCTGTCCAAGTAAGCGAGCCGATGGATCGTCGGCGTTTTCTCCTACCTGGGCGGCGTAATGCTTCGTACGGCACTTCGTCATTCTGTTATCGCCATCGCAGCTGCAGCCTGTTGCACTCTAGCGCTTGCCGCACAGACGCCGGGCCCGATCGCGGTGATCAGTCTCGCTTCGTACTCGCCCGGCACGACGATACTCACGATGCAGGCCCGCGTGAACGGTCACGATGGCACGTTCATGTTCGACACAGGTGAAGGCATTGCGATGATCAGTCCGGACATGGCGCAGAAGATCGGCTGCAAGCCATGGGGTCAGGTCACCGGCTTCCGCATGACAGGCGAGCGGATCGATTCGCCGCACTGCGACAACAGCACGTTCGAGATTGCGGGCCAATCGTTCGCCGCTCCGACAGCGATAGTGTTCGACATCATGAAGTTCTTTCCGCCGAACCAGCCGCAACTGGATGGATCGATCGGGCTCGATCTGTTCGCCGGCCGCGCGATCACGTTCGAGTATTCGCGAAAATCGATAGTAGTCGAGAGTCCCGAGAGTTTCGCGGCTCGCGTCGCACACGCGACCGAGATTCCGATCCGCATCGTGCGCGACGCCGAAGGTGTGGCGCTCACTGTGGATGTGGGCGTGCCGACGCCCGATGGCACTGCATGGATGGAGCTCGACTCGGGCGGCGGAAGCGCGTTCATAATCGCGAACCACATTGCGCCGCTACTCAAGCTCGATACGCTGAACAAAGCCAGGCAGCCGGTGAGCTTCACCATCGCTGGCAAGATCCCAGTCACCGCACCAGCGCGCACGATGAGCCACATGATCATGGACGGAAACATCAACGTCCCATTCCTCGAGAAATGGGACGTGACGCTCGATCTCGCCGCGGGGCGTGCATGGGTCGCGCCGGGCTCGAACGCTGTCCGAGCACTGCGCTAGACCGCGTCGCTGAGACTCGTGAAGTCGAAATCTTTCGCCTTCACCGCCGGCACCACGATCGGACCGCCGGCTTCAGTACCTCCGATACGCTCCGGGTACTCCAAGCGCGTCGACGTTGTTGAGAAGGAAGAGCGGCGAATCGTTGAAGCGGAAATTCTTTATCGCGCGCGAGATCTTGCCGTTCTCGATGAGAAACGTGCCGTCGCGCGTGAGACCGGTGTAAAGGATCGTGCGCGGATCTACTTCGCGCAGATACCACAGCCGCGTGAGCAGCATGCCGCGCTCCGTGGACTTGATCATGTCGTCGACCGATGTCGTACCGCCGGTCATCTTGAACGTGCTCGGCGCGCCGGTCGCTACTGCGTTCTGCTTCTTGGCCCAGAAACGCGAATAGTACAGATGCGTGAGAATCCCATCCTTGATCCATTCCTGGCGACCGAGCGGTAGACCGTCGCCGTCGAAGGGCTGGCCGCGCAGATCGGGGTCGAACGGATCGGAGATTATGGATACTCTGCTATCGACGACTTTCATTCCGATCTTGTTGCCGCCGCCCGACTTGACGAACGGACTACGCCCTTCGTCGGCTTCGCGCGCACCGGAGTAGAAGCCGATGAGCTGAACGATGTCGCCTACTGCCTGCGGCTCCATCACCACCGTGTAGCGGCCCGGCTCGACCGCAACAGGATTGTGCGAAGCGCGAGCCTTCTCTGCTGCGTGTTTGCCGAGCGCGGCGAAGTCCAGCTTCGACCAATCGTTGACTTCGGCGCCAGCCCACCCCGATCCTGTACCGTCACCGGTGCGAACGGTGAGCGTGTAGTTGGCGGTCGTGTATGGGTAGTATCCGAACATTCCATTGCTGTTGCCGATGGCTTCGGCGCGAGCGCGCACTTCCAGATAGCCTGCGGCTTTCAGATCTCCAGCTGCGCGCGCGGGTTCGAGCGCGGTCAGCGCGGCACGGGCGCGCTCATCGGCGCTCGCTTCCGCAGTCGACGTGAAGTACGCGTCGCTCGATTTGTACTGCTGCGGGCCAAGCTCGGGCATCGCCTCGGGGTCGTCGGGCGCGAGCTTCGCGAGCGCTTCGGATTGCGCTACGGCGCGGCGCAATCCTTCGTCGCTGATATCGTTCGTCGACACTGCGGCGTGCTTGGGACCGAACGAGCTTACCACGACCACGCCGCTGTCCTGCGCGGTTCCCGCCGTGCTTACACGGTTGTCGGCGAATCGCAGGTTGGTGGTCGTTCCATCGTCTATCTGCACATTTATGGAATCAGCCTTCGACAGCTTCACCGCGCGCTCGACTATCGACTGCGCATCGGATTGTGACATCGGTGCGATCGGCATGTTGGATCGCAGCGAAACGGGTCGGCGTATGAGCTCGCTCATGCCTTTCTCCCGGTATTGATGACGTTGATGTTGCGGAACCGGCTCGGCACACATCCGTGGCTCACGGCGTTCACCTGGCCCGGCTGACCCTTTCCGTCGAAGAACGCGCTGCCCATCATGTAGGACTTCTTCCCGCCGATCATGTCCATCGAGTTCCAGAAGTCGGGAGTTCGCATCTGATATGCGACGTCTTTCAACATGCCGACGATCTTGCCGCCCTTGATCTCGTAAAAGAGCTGACCGCCGAACTGTGCGTTGTAGCGCTGTTGATCGATGGAGAACGAGCCGTCTCCCATGATTGCAATACCGCGATCCGTCGCACCGATGATATCGTCCCAGCCGATGTCCTTCTCGCCGGGAAGCAGCGATACGTTTGGCATGCGCTGAAACTGCACGTCGTTCCATGAATCGCCATTCGAGCAGCCGTGCGAGCGAGTCGGGCGTCCCTGCGAGTCGTACCACCACTTGAGCCAGCTGGCCTGCTCGCGCGTGGTCTGGTAATCGTTGACGATTCCGTTCTTGATGATGAGAAACTCTTCCGGCTTGACGCCTTCGTCGTCGTAACCGATCGTCGCACAACCTCCGGGCTGTGAACGGTCGCCCTGGATGTTCATGAATTCGGGACCGTAGCGAAGCTTGCCGAGCATTTTCTCGGGCGGTGCGACGAAACTCGTACCGGCGTAGTTGGCTTCGTAGCCGAGTGCGCGATCGAGCTCGGTTGGATGCGCGATCGACTCGTGGATGGTGAGCCAGAGATGTGTCGGGTGAAGCACCAGATCGTAGCGTCCGACGTCGACTGGTTTTGCAGTGAGCTTCTGCGACGCTTCCTCGCCCCACTTGCGGCCGTTGTTCACGATGTCCGCTTCGAGCACGTACTCGTAGCCGCGACCCATCGGCTGCACTGTGTTGGAGCGGTTCTGGAAGTCGGTCTGATCGGCGGAGATTGCGGTGATTTCCATGGGCACCCAGCTCCGCACCACGGTCTGATCGGTGACGGATCCTTCGCTCGACGCGAAGTAGCGATGCTCCTTGACGAAGTACATGACGCTCGAGACGAAGCGCACGTTCTTCGCTTTCATTGCTTCGGTATTTGCGCGGATCAGCAGATCGGCCTTCTCCTCGACCGGCACGTCCCACGGATCCTTGGCGAAGCCGTTGTTCCAGGTGGCCTGCACGACCGGCGTGGGCACGAGGACGACGGGACGATCCTGCGCGATGCGATTGGCCTTTGCAATCGCGACGGCCTCACGCGCGGCAGCTGCGACGGCGTCGGATGTCAGCACGCGCGTCGCCGCGAATCCCCACGTTCCGTCGACGAGCGCGCGCACGCCGGCGCCCATCGAGTCGGTATCCACGACCTGTACGATCTGCTTCTCACGCGTGATCACGAAGTTGTTCTGATACCGTCCGATTCTCACATCGGAGTAGCTCGCGCCGCCTGATTTCGCGGCGCTGAGAGCGTCCGCCATGAGCGCCTTTACCTCGTCGCCCGTCGGAATGTCACGCAGCTGATGCGAGAACGTGCCTGCGCCGTGGGCGAATCCCGGCGGCAGTCCTGGGATTCGGTCGAGCGCCGCGAACGCGCCGAAGGCGAGGCCGCTTTTTCTGATGAAGTCGCGCCGAGTTGTCATGGAGGGCGGGGATTGGGGAGCGGTACGAGCGGTAATTCTGCTGTACTGAGACGCTGCGAGGCAAGGGAAAGGTTGCCTGGGCGTCGAGATGTGCTCGCCCTACATGGTTCAGGGCGCCGGCGAGACCCCACTATTCCCCAGCGCCTTCTGAATGATCTTCTCCGCTTGAGCCTGCACCTGATGCAGGTGATCGGCGCCCTTGAAGCTCTCCGCGTACAACTTGTAAACGTCTTCGGTACCCGACGGCCGCACGGCGAACCAGCTGCTCTCGGTGCTCACCTTGATTCCGCCGATGGAATCATTGCTTCCCGGCGCGTTCGTGATGATGCTCGTGATCTTCTCGCCGGCGAGCTCGGTGTCGGTCACCTGTTTCGCGGTGAGCTTCGACAGCGCAGTCTTCTGCTGTGCGTTCGCCGGTGAATCGATGCGCTCGTAAACGGGCTCGCCAAATTCCTTCGTCAGGCCCTGATAAAGCTCGCCCGGATCCCTGCCTGTAACCGCCGTCATCTCCGCTGCGAGCAGACCGGCGATAATTCCGTCCTTGTCCGTCGTCCAGATAGTCCCGTCGCGTCTCAGGAACGACGCGCCGGCGCTCTCTTCTCCTGCAAATCCTATGGTGCCTGCCATCAACCCATCGACGAACCACTTGAAGCCGACGGGAGTTTCCTTGAGCGGTCGCTTGAGGCGTGCAGTGACACGATCGATCATGCTGCTGCTCACGACAGTCTTTCCAACACCGGCGGTTGGCGACCATTTGGGACGATGATCGAAGAGATACGAGATCGCGACAGCGAGATAGTGATTCGGATTCAGCAAGCCTACGCTCTTCGCGACGATACCATGCCGGTCGTGATCGGTATCGCATGCCCACGCGACGTCGTACTTGTCCTTGAGTCCGATAAGACGTCGCATTGCGTATGGCGATGAGCAGTCCATGCGGATCTTTCCATCCCAATCGACGGTCATGAACCGGAATGTCGGATCCACGTCCTCGCTCACGACGTCCAGTTCGAACTTGTACCGATCGGCGATCATCGCCCAGTAAAAGACGCCCGCGCCGCCGAGTGGATCGACTCCGAGCTTGAGCTTCGCGCCGCGGATGGCGTCGAAGTCGATGACCGCGCCGAGGTCGCCTATGTAGGCGTCCATGTAATCGTGCTTGTGCGTGGTGGCTGCGTGCATGGCGCGTTCGAGCGGAACGCGCTGTACGCCTTTGAGGCCGTCGACGAGGAACTCGTTCGCACGATCCTGGATCCAACCGGTGATCTGCGTGTCGGCGGGGCCGCCGTTGGTGGGATTGTACTTGAATCCGCCATCGTCTGGCGGATTGTGGGACGGCGTGACGACGATCCCGTCAGCGAGTCCCGTGGTACGACCTTTATTGTAGGTGAGGATCGCGTGCGATACGACCGGGGTCGGAGTGTAGGCCCCTCGATCATCGATCATGACATTCACGCCATTCGCAGCCAGCACCTCGAGCGCGGACGCGAACGCGGACTCCGAGAGCGCGTGCGTATCTATGCCCAGGAACAGCGGTCCATCGATTCCCTGACCTTTTCGATACATACAGATCGCTTGCGTTATCGCGAGTATGTGGTCTTCGTTGAAGGCGCAGTCGAATGCGGAGCCGCGGTGACCTGATGTTCCGAACGACACGCGCTGCGACGCGACCTGGGGATCAGGGGTCTGCGAGTAATACGCGGTCATCAACCGCGGAACGTTTACAAGGATGGATTGCGGCGCCGGCTTGCCGGCGAGAGGGCTGATACTCATTTTGATCCGCTGTGAAGGGCGGACTGGGTTACATGGTGACGATAACGATCAATGTGATGGCTGTTCCGCACTACGAGACCGAGTCGGTCGAAACTTACCGTTTCGGATGGGCGCAATTGGCATGCCGTCCGTGACCGGCCCGTTACGGCCCAGTCGCACACGGATCGAGTCCGTCGACGTGCTTCGCGGCGTCATCATGATCATCATGGCGCTGGACCACGTGCGGGAATTCTTCGGGGCGCCCGGCATCAATCCAACCGACCTTGCGCACACGACCGTCCCGCTCTTTTTCACGCGCTGGATAACTCACTTCTGCGCGCCGGTCTTCTTTCTCCTCACCGGCACCGGTGCATTTCTCTCGCTCAAGCGAAAATCAAAGACTGAGCTCTCACGATTTCTTGCAACACGCGGGCTCTGGCTGATCGTTCTCGAAGTCGTCATCATGCGTTGCCTCAGCTGGCAATTCAACTTCGATTTCCGGCTCACACTTCTCTTCGTGCTCTGGGCGCTTGGCTGGGCGATGATCACACTGTCGGCACTCGTGTATCTTCCCACGAGGATTGTCACGGCGTTCGGCGTTCTGTTGATCGTGATGCACAATCTTCTCGATAACGTGAGCGCGTCGTCGTTCGGCGTGTTCGCGCCGGTGTGGTCGATTCTCCACGTACCCGCCGTGCTCGTATCGACTCCGAGATTCACGGTGTTCGAGGCCTATCCGCTCATTCCCTGGGTTGGCGTCACCGCTGTGGGCTATGGTCTCGGCCAGGTGTATCGATGGGACTCGGATCGGCGCAAGGCATTTCTTCTGCGAATCGGCATCGCTCTTACCGTCGCCTTCGTCGTTCTCCGCTGGGTGAACATCTACGGCGATCCGAGCCGCTGGAGCACGCAGCGCTCGCCTGTCTTCACACTGTTGTCGTTCATCGACACCACCAAATACCCGCCGTCGCTGCTCTTCCTGCTCATGACGCTTGGACCGGCGCTGCTGCTCCTTCGAACAGTTGAAGGCGCCACGCCGAAACTGCTGCGTCCCGCGCTGGTGATCGGGAAGGTCCCATTGTTCTATTTCGTACTCCACGTCACTCTCGCGCACGCCATTGCCGTGATCGTGTGCTTCGCGAAGTACGGACAGGTACACTGGATGTTCGAGTCACCCACGCTTGCGCAATATCCGATCACGACGCCGCCAGGATGGGGCTTCGACCTTCCCGGTGTGTACGTCATGTGGGCAGTGGTCGTGGTAATTCTTTATCCACTTTGCCGCTGGTACGCAGCGCTGAAGCAGCGTCGAACCGACTGGTGGCTCAGCTATCTGTAACAAGGGAACCCCTATCGGATGAAGCGTGTATCGTTGGCCCGCACTGCAACATGACAGGGGCTATATATACGCATGCATATCGTCATACGAACGCTCTGCATCGCAGCAAACCTTTCGGTATTGGTTGCGATCCCTGCGAGCGCTCAATCAACACTCAATGACACCACCGCAGCCCTGACCGGCTCTCAAGAGCAGTCTGATTCCACGCCACCGTGGGTTACGAAGCGCGAGTTGGTCGGTCTTGGTATCTCTCTGATTGCTACGGTAGCCGTTGCGCCGCTGGACAAGCCAGTTGCGGATGAGATGAAAGAGACCGACTGGCAACAGGACCAACGGCTCCGCCATGCAACTCAGGCGCTCGCTTTTGCAGGAGGGCCGGGACCGTTCCTCCTGGGGGCGGGACTCTTCACCGGCGGGATGATCGGCCGCTCCCCAACAATTTACGGCGCCGGCGAGCGACTTACCGAGTCGGTCGTGCTTGCTGCGCTACTGACAGGGCTCGGCAAGGGAATCGCCGGCCGAGCCCTGCCGGGCGTAAAAACGTCGGAAGAATTTGAGTGGGATCGCGGATTCCATCATGGAAATGGCCCCTTCGTAGCGTTCCCGTCCGGCCACACCGCGGCTGCCTTCGCGATGGCTTCCGCGCTGACTGAAGAATCCAGTGCGTGGCAACCCGGGATCCAGAGATACGTGGGGCCCATTGCATACGCGACCGCTTCGGCAATCGGGCTTGCCCGTGTGTATCAGCGCGTGCATTGGATGAGCGACCTGCCGCTTGCAGCGGCAATCGGGACGTGGAGCGGACTCTCCGTCGAAAGCCATTCACATCACGCTCGACACGAGAATACGATTCGGCACATTATCGCCGCAACTACCGTCGCCCGTAGCGCAGACGGCGAGACTCTGGTAGGATGGTCCGTCCCCTTCGTAGCGCCTGAACGGTAGCCGCGCGCAGCATACGCCGGTGACGTTCATCACCGGCGTATGCTGTGGGTAAGCTAGTGTGCGACCGAGATGAAAACCGTTCCGATAATCGGTCCGCGCGGTGCAAAGCGCGGGTTCGCAGGAGGCGTTGCTCCAGGCGCTGGCGCGGGAGGCGGTCCATACTGCGGCGTGAAGGCGTACGCGATGTGCGTCGCGTCGTCCACGCTTATCGTCTTCGCTCCAACTTCGGTCGGAACCGTGGCGATTACGCTGTACTTGTCCGGCGAGTCCTCGTGCACCACGGTCACGTTGCCGTCGCGACCGGCCGGTATGTACATCAGCTTCTGTGCTTGATCCCAGCCAAGCGCGTCGACTCCGTTGCCGTTCGGGATCTGGGCGACCACGGTCCCGGTGTTGGCGTCGGTAACGACTGACGTCTTGCTGCAGCCGGAAAATATGCGACGACTGGCACGGTCCATCGCAATTCCGGTTGGCCCATCGCAGGGTGCGATCGGCCATGTCGCTACCACGGTCCACGTCTTGGTGTCGACGACATCCAGCGCGTTCTTGTCTTCGAGATTGATGTAGATGCGGCCCCTTCCATCGCTCACGCCGCCTTCCGGCGCGCGACCTGTCAACGTGACGCGCCCAACGACAGTTCCCGTGCTGGGATCGATCACTACTGCGGTTCCGATCGGATGACTGTGGTCGATTGTGAGTATCCTGTCACTCGCGTCGTCATACATGATCCCATCGAGACCATCAATTCCGGCTGGTATCTTCTTGATCACTGCGAGTGTCTTGAGATCGAACATGGTGACCGTGGAGTCACCGCCATTCGTAGTGAAGCCGTGATTCCACTTGTGTGCGAGCGCGATGCCGTGCGTGCGCGGCGTGTCCGGTATGTCGCCGATCACCTTGCCACTCGCGCCGTCCACTACCATCACGTGCGTTCCGCGCGAAACAAACACTCGCCCCGATGCAGGGTCGGCGGTGAGATAATCGGTGCCGCCCTCCCCGCCTGTCGTGTACTTGTGCACTGTGAAACTCTGGGCGCCGGCGATTGCGGGCGCCAGTACCGCCGCGACGAACACCGACCGGACGCCGGTTGAAATACGGACCATCTGTACCTCGATGAGGAATATGTCGATGAACGGGAGTCGCAAATCTACGATTTCGTAGCTGACGCGAAGCTGACATCCCGCATCAGCTAGGGTGGTCAGACGAGATGTTGTTTTCGGTGCGCAAGTCAGTCAGGCACTTGTCGAGAAACTGTCTTTGCGGACCATCCGTCAGCTCCCTGGCCGCAGTATAAGCCTCGATCGCCTCGTCGCAACGTCCCAGGCGTCGTAACAGGGAGCCACGCGCGGAATGGGCGAGGTAGTAACCCGACAACTCGTCTCTCTCCATCAACGCGTCGATCAGCTCGAGACCGCGCACCGCGCCCTCGCTCATCGCCACGGCAACCGCGCGATTCAGCTGTACCACCGGCGTCGGCTGCATTCTCATAAGAACGTCGTACAGTCCGACGATCTGTTCCCAATCGGTCGCGCCTGCCACCGCAGCCTCGGCGTGCACGGCAGATATCGCTGCCTGAACGGTGAACGGGCCGCACCGGCGCGACGATAGCGACCGCTCCGTGAGCTCGATTCCTTCGCGAATCAGTTCAGCATCCCAACGTGAGCGATCCTGATCCTCGAGGAGAATCATGGAGCCATCGTCAGCCGTTCGCGCGAACCGGCGCGAATCATGGAGTAGCATCAAAGCGAGGAGACCCATCGCTTCCGGCTCCGGAAGCAGCTGGACGAGCAATCGCGCGAGCCGAATGGCTTCCGTAGATAGATCCGGGCGAGTCGGTGCGTCTCCAAAATTCGCCGAGTAACCTTCGTTGAAGATGAGATAGATGACATTGAGCACCGCATCGAGCCGCTCGGGCAGCTGCGCGGCCTCGGGAACTTCGTAAGGAATTCGCGCGCCCCTGATCTTGTTCTTCGCGCGCACTACTCGCTGTGCAAGAGTGGGTACCGGCGTAAGAAAGGCGTGTGCAATCTCTTCCGTCGTGAGACCGCCCACGGTTCGTAATGTGAGCGCAACCTGCGCGTCCAGCGCGAGCGCCGGATGACAACACGTGAAGATCAGACGCAGCCGGTCGTCACCGATCTCGTCGTCGGCTATCAAGTCGTCGAAGCTTATCACATCTGTCTCATACTCGATCTGCGCCCGCTTGTCACTCAGCGCTGCGCGACGCCGCAGTTGATCGATCGCCTTGAAGCGTCCTGCGCTCACAAGCCATGTGCGCGGATTGGATGGCACACCCTCGACTGGCCAGCGGTCCATCGCAGCCACAAACGCGTCGTGCAGCGCTTCTTCTGCAAGATCGAAGTCGCGCAACAGTCTTACCAGCGTTGCCAGGACGCGGCGCGAGTCGGAGCGATATGTGCTGTCCACGATCTCGCGCACTCGCGTCATGACATCCGTCATCTCGCTAGTCGTGCTCCGCTCAGGCGAAACTCATGATCGGCCGAATCTCAATCGATCCGTGCCGCGCCGAAGGAATCCTGGCGGCTATCTGAATCGCGCCGTTGAGATCCGCGGCGTCCACCAGATAGAAACCGCCGAGTTGCTCCTTGGTCTCAGCGAACGGCCCGTCGGTAGCCAGAGTAGCGCCGTTGCGCACTCGTACCGTCGTCGCCGTCGTCGTTGGTTGAAGCGCTTCGCCGGCAACATACTGACCACTCTTCTTGATGTCGCCGGTGAGCGCGCCGTAGTCGGCCATCATCCTGTCCGACTCGGCCTTCGGCAGCTTCTGCCAGACGTTTTCGTCTTCGTAGATCAGGCAAAGGTATTTCATTGTTCTGCTCCATTGATCGGGTGGGCCTGCCATCACCAAGTAGTCGAACGGGCTTCGCCGGATTCGACAGAGCTCGAAAAATTCTCCGCTCAGTGACTGCCGCCAATCACATCGATGTACTTGAGCCCAGACCCGGTATTGAACAACACGACCCGATCGGTCGGCTCGAGGAAACCGGACGCGATAAGCTTGTCGTACGCAACCAGCGTAGCAGCGCCTTCCGGAGCAGCAAAAATTCCTTCCCTGGATGCCATCGACGAGACTGCGTCGAGCATCTCGGCGTCCGTCGCCGTCACTGCCGTCCCATTGCTGTCGCGCAGAATGTCGAGGATGATGTAGTCCGCATAAGCTTTGGGCACGCGCAGACCAGCTGCTATCGTGTGCGCGTCCTTCCAGAATTCCGATGTGGACTCGTGCGCGTCCCAGGCGCGTGGGATCGGTGCGCAGCCCGCCGCCTGGACGGCGATCATCTTCGGCCGCTCGGAGCCGATCCAGCCGAGATACTGCATCTCGTCGAACGCCTTCCACATGCCGATGAGTCCGACACCGCCGCCGGTCGGATAGAAGATCGCATCGGGCAGCTTCCAGTCGAGCTGCTCGGCAACCTCGTAGCCCATCGTCTTCTTACCCTCGACCCGGAACGGTTCCTTGAGGCTCGAGATGTCGAACCAGCCCTCGGCCTGCTTCCGCTCGTTCACGATCTTTGCACAGTCGCTGATCAGGCCATCGACGAAGGTGACTCGGGCGCCGTACTGCTCGCACTCGACGCGGTTCGCCATCGGCACGTCCTTCGGCATGAAGATGTGCGCCTCGATGCCGGCCCGGGCGCAGTAGGCGGCGAGCGCGCTGGCCGCGTTGCCGGCTGAAGGGATCGCGATCTTGTCGATGCCGTACGCTTTGCACATCGTGACAGCGGCGCACAGCCCGCGCGCCTTGAACGATCCCGTGGGATTCAGTCCCTCGTCCTTTATGAATACGTTCGGGTTGTGGCGGCTCTGGACCATCGGGGTGAAGCCTTCGCCGAGCGTTACGGGCTCGACTTGGGGCAGCACGTCCGAGTAGCGCCACATGCTCGCGACACGGCCCGAGAGTGAGTTGCGGGAGGCAAGGCCGCGATACGGCTCCAGGTCGTAGCGTGCGTAGAGCGAGCCTCCGTCGACGGGACAGACGGTGTGCGGCTCGGCGGGGCTGAGACGCTCCCCGCACTTGGTGCATTCGAAGTATGTGAGAACAGCCATCTTGACGCGAATCCTCGGGAAATCAGTTCATTTTTGTCGATGTCAGAAGCTCGAGTAGCTTAGCCGAGCCCTCGCATCGATAATATCACACCACGAGGGTCAGTGTAGTCACCGAGTCCGGCCCAGCGGCAACTGGGCCCCGCTTGCGCGGTGTCTATTGAGCTGGAGCCGAAGCTGCCCACAAACCACGTATTCCCGCGTGTCGTAACGGAAGCGAAAACTCGAGGTAACGTGCGTGACCGTCCGTCCATATCAGAAACAGCACATGGCGTGGAAAGTCGTCCTCGGACTGGCATTCGCCTCGCTCGTCCTGCATGCCATAATGCTCGCCGTCACTCCGTTCGGAGTTCATCGCGATGAATTTCTCTATTTCTCGATGGGAAATCATCTGCGTCTGTGGCACATGGATTTTCCGCCGGCCATTGCGATGCTCGGCGCACTCTCGCAGTCCATTTTCGGACACACCGTGGCGGCCGCGCGCGTCTTTCCGGCCATCGAGGGTGCGACGCTCATGGTTCTCGCAGCACTCGTCGCGCGTGAGCTGGGTGGCGGCCACTTCGCGCAGGGCTTCGCTGCTTTCGCGGTACTCGCCTCTCCGATGTTCGAGCGCAATGCAACACTCTTTCAGCCTGTGGTGCTTGATCAGATCTGTTGGACACTCGCGCTCTTCGCTATCGCGAGCGTCGCCCGCGCGCGATCGGAGGCGCGAGATACGAGGGTGGCGTGGTTTGCGTTTGGCGTCGCGATCGGTCTGGGATTGTTGTGCAAGTTCAGCATTCTGTTTCTCTGCATCAGCGTTCTGGCTGCGGTCCTGCTCACACCCATGCGCCGCGAGCTGCTGACGCCGTGGCCGTGGATCGCGGTGCTCATCATGCTCCTGCTCGGCAGTCCGAGCATAGTTGGTCAGATCACGCTTCACTTTCCGGTGATCGCCCAGATGCGTGACCTCAACGCGACTCAGCTCGAGCATGTCACAGCGGGCGAGTACATCGGTACGCAGGCGCTCAACATCGGACCGGCGGGGATTATCGGCGCGATCGTCGGTGCAATTGCGATGCTCGCGTGGAGGCCGCTGAAGGCTTTCGCCGCGGTGTCGTTGAGCTGTATCCTCGCGTTCATCCTGTTGCTCGTGCTGCATGGCAAGCCGTACTACATCGGACCGATTTATCCGGCCCTGCTCGCTGGCGGCGGCGTTGTGCTCGAGCGGGCGCAGTTTCCAGGCACGCCGCGCCTTGGGCCCATTGTGCGCTGGGGAATCATTGGGCTGATGGCTACTTACATGGTGATAACGCTCCCGCTCGCGCTCCCAATCCTTTCTGTTCGCGCTTCCGCCGAGTACGGAGCGCGCTTCGCCGGCGGCGCTGCTCTGCGCACCGATCGCGGCGTCATCGACAAGCTGCCCCAGGATTTTGCGGACATGCTCGGCTGGCGCGCCGAAGCATCCACCCTCGCAAGTGTATATCATTCTCTCTCACCGGCAGAGCAGCGCGAGACAGTAATCATGACAGGCAACTACGGCCAGGCTGGCGCCGCGGAGTTCTATGCACGAGAGTTTGACCTTCCGCCGGTCATCAGTCCAGCTGGTTCGTTCTGGTTCTTCGGTCCCGGCGGTCGCGCCGGCAACGTCGTGATCACGCTCGGCATCGATTCGTCCGAGCTGAAACGGAACTGGAATTCCATTCGTCAGGCAGCAAGGCTCGAACGTCCATGGTCGGTGCGTGGCGAGCGCAATCTTCCGATTTATGTGGCGACCGCGCCGCAAAGGACGCTGAGGCAGATCTGGCCCTATCTCGCAGGACGTCAGTAGCGTGAGGAGTGGAGCGCTACAACAAAAGCACGTCGTAATCATAGGAGCTGGCGCCGCTGGAACAATGGCTGCGATTTTCGCCGCAACTTCCGGCGCGAATACCACACTGCTCGAGCGCACGGCCGACGGGGGCCGCAAGATTCTCATCAGCGGCGGCGGCCGCTGCAACGTTCTGCCAGCTCGTGTCGACGAATCGCGCTTCGTGACCGACTCATCGAGAAACACATTACACAAGATCGTTCGCTCATGGCCGCTCGTGGAGCAGCGCGAATTCTTCGAGAATGAGCTGGGTATCGGTCTCGTCGAAGAAACCGAATCGGCGAAACTGTTTCCAGTGTCCAATCGGGCGCGTGACGTGCGCGATGGTCTTCTTGCCTTCGCTGCTGGCCGCGGTGCAAGCACCATGATGAACACTCGCGTCGCCAACGTCGTCCCACTCGACACCGGACGGTGGCGTGTGGAGCGCGCGGATGATGCGCCTATCGATTGCGACGCGGTGGTCATCGCTACGGGCGGGCTCTCCGTTCCGAATACCGGCAGCGACGGCACCGGTCTTTCGATTCTTGCGAAGCTGGGCCATACGATGCATCCCACCTACGCCGCGCTCACGCCGGTAACATCGGAACCGGCACCGTTCGGCGAGCTGTCCGGCGTATCGCTGACGCGTCACGATCACCGCGACGAGCAGGGAGCGAAGCGCGACTGCGACCGGTGGTTTTCTCTTCACGCATCGCGGCTACAGCGGACCGTCCGTGCTCGACATATCGCACGTGGTAGTTCGGGCCGCGAACGATCACAGCGATCCGCCAGCTCGCATTACTGTTCGCTGGAGTCCGCTGGACGACGCCGAATGGGAACGCGCTCTTCGCGCCAGTGGAACCCGCACCGTGGCCGGCGCCGTGCGTGCCGAGATGCCGGACAGACTCGCGTCGGCGCTCATTGCGCGCGCCGGCGTCGATCCCACGCGCTCTCTCGCCGAGCTCAGGCGCGAAGAGCGCGTGTCGCTAATCGAGACCCTCGTGCGCGGCGAGCTGCCGTGGACGGGAAACGAAGGCTACAAGAAAGCCGAAGTCACAGGCGGTGGTCTAAGTCTCGGCGAGATCGATCCGCGCACGATGGAGAGCCGTCGGCATCGCGGACTATTCGTGTGCGGCGAAGTGCTCGACGCGTTCGGACCGATCGGCGGATACAACTTCTTGTGGGCGTGGGCGACAGGCCGCGCGGCCGGTCGTGGTGCGGCGGCGATCGCTACGCCCTAGCACTCGGTACCAGCGCTGCCCGTATGTCAGGCCATACCATCCAGTATTCGTTCAGCTCCTGCGCACCGTTCCGCACGTAGAATCGCCGCGCAATCAGATTGCGCGGATCTACGTTAACGCATATCCGCCGCGCACTGTTTGACAGGAACCATTCTGTCATCTGTCGAAGCAGCCCTGAAGCGATTCCGGAGCCACGCTGGTCCGGCAATACGTAGATCCATTGCAGCTCGCCGTCGCAGCTGTACCGCGTCGTGAGATGTCCCGCGACGAAGCCGAGCATCGCGGCGCCCGCTTCATCTTCCGCAACATAGATGGTCCTGGGCGGAAGCGCGTGCTGCGGATGGTGCTTGCCCGCCAGATACAGTCCCATGCGCTCTGCCGGTGCACCTTCCTCCCATCCACCCTCTGTGCGAATGCGCCCCATTGCGTCGACGTCGGCCTGTGTCGCGATTCTGTAGCGCATCCGGGAGCCAGGACGGGGTGATGATTGCGTGGTCGCGCCCAGCGGCGCAACGAGCAACCGATGGTTCTGTCGGAGTGTCCTAATCAGCGTTAGCTTCACTCCGCCTTCCATTCTACAGACAAACATCGATGCGTGCTCTGACCTTCGCTGCGAGGCTTCTGGGCTCCGGCGTGCTTCTGGCCGCAAGTCCGTCAGCGCCGCTTCATCGGACCGCCGCACCAACTCGGTTCGACATCTCGTTTCCGGCCTCTGCGCACACCGGTCGAATCTCCGGTCGCGTATTTATCGTCATCTCACGCGACTCCGTTCCGGAACCGCGATTCAGCGCCGGATCATTCACTCAGATTACGCCGTTCTTCGGCGCCGACGTCGCATCGCTCGCTCCAGGACAATCTGCCGTCATCGACGCGTCGGCCGGAGGCTATCCGATCGCCTCGCTCACTGGCATTCCGGCGGGCGACTACTGGGTGCAGGCAGTGATGAACGTGTACACGGAGTTTCATCGTGCCGACGGTCACACCATCTGGGCGCACATGGATCAGTGGGAAGGACAGAACTTCACGACTTCACCCGGCAATCTGGTGAGCGTGCCGCAGCGCGTGCATCTGGACCCGGGCACGGGCTACGACATCAGAATCTCGTTGACGCGAACCATCCCGCCGGTAACAATGCCGGCCGACACGAAGTGGGTGAAACACATCAAGATCCAGAGCACGTTGCTTACACGATTCTGGGGACATCCCATGTTCCTTGGTGCGACGGTGCTCCTGCCTGAGGGCTACGACGAGCACGCGAACGTTCACTACCCTGTCATTTACCAACAGGGACACTTCGGACTTCGCGCTCCTCTCGAATTCCGGCCCGACAGCACCCCGCACCCGTCCGATTACTACCGTCTGAACGCTTCATACAACATCGAGGCACCATGGGTGTTTGCGCGTAACTGGATGGGCGCCGGCACACCGCGGATGATCGCCGTGACGTTCCAGCATCCCACGCCGTACTTCGACGACTCCTACGCGGTCAACTCCGCCAATAATGGACCTTATGGCGACGCCATAATGACTGAGTTGATTCCGTACATCGAAACTCATTTCCGCATCATCAGCAAACCGTACGCGCGCGTGCTTACCGGCGGCTCGACGGGCGGCTGGGAATCGATCGCACTGCAGATCTATCACCCAGACTTCTTCGGTGGAACGTGGACGTTGTATCCCGATCCGCTCGATTTCCATCACTACGGATCGGTCGACGCGTACGCCGACAGCAACGCATTCGTGGCTTCCAGTCCGGGCATCGCGCCTTTCGCTCCGACACCCAATGAGTGGTTCCATCCGGAGCGGTTCATCATGCGCGACAACGATGGCCAGCCGGAGATCAGCATGCGAAGCTTCAGCCAGCTGGAAGACGTGCTCGGCAGCCACGGGAGATCAACCGAACAGCTCGAAGCGTGGGAAGCGGTTTATGGGCCCGTTGGCGAGGACGGATACCCGGTGCCGCTGATCGACAAACGCACCGGCCACATCAACAAGTCAGTCCTCGCGTACATGCGCGATCACGGCTACGATCTTCGCGCCTACCTCGCGAAGAACTGGACCGCCATCGGGCCCAAGCTCGTGGACAAGATCCACGTGGATGTCGGCGACATGGACAACTTCTATTTGAATCTCGCTGTGATGGACATGCAGGCCTTCCTCGACTCGACGCGTGCGCCGCACGTTACCGGAGAGTTCCGATACGGACGTCCGGAGAAGGGCCACGGCTGGCAACACGCTACAAACTCACAGCTCCTGCGCGAGATGGCTGCAACGATCACTCGACACGCGCCAGCGGGAGAGAACACTTCACTGTGGAAGTACTAGCAATGGGAGGTTAGCCGGTCAGACCTGGAAACGGCTCGAAGCTACAGTGCCAGCTCCCGGTCTGGCTGAGTAGCGGCCGCAGCTCCACGACACCGGCGCGCTCACACTACGCGCCGCTTCCACCGCCCCATCTGGAACGCGCCGGCACTCACCAGCGTCAGCACCGAGAACGCAACCGTGATCGCCAGGAAGACTCCGTGCGGTCCCATCCCCAGCGTCTTCGCGAGAAAATAGGCCAGCGGAATCTCGAACAGCCAGAACACCAGCAGGTTGATCACCGTTGGCGTCCACGTGTCTCCCGCACCGTTGAACGCTTGCGTAAGGACCATGCCGCCGGCGTAGAGGACGAACCCGTACGACACCGTGCGCAGGCAGTCCACAGCATAACCTGCTACCGCCGGGTCGGACGTGAAGATTCCCACGATCTGGTTGGCCATAAGTATGAACACCAATCCCACCGACGTCAGGAAAGCCGTATTGTAGATGACTGCGCGCCACACCGATCGCTCGGCGCGCCGGGGATCATTCGCACCGAGCGCCTGCCCGACCATCGTTGCGGCGGCGTTGCTCATTCCCCACGAAGGAAGCATGGCGAAGACGATTACGCGAACGCCGATCGTATATCCCGCGATTGCATCGCTACCGTAGGTCGAGATGATGCGCACGAGCCCGATCCAGCTCGCCATTCCGATTATCATCTGAAAGGTGCCAGCCGCCGATAGCGTCACGAGCTTACTCATCAGCCGCAGCTTGACGCGAATGTCTCTCCGCTTAACCGCGATCTGTCCGCGTCCGCGAACGAGACGCGAGATTGCGTACAGCGCACCCGTGCCGCGTCCGATCGTCGTCGCTATCGCCCCGCCAGTCACACCAAATGCGTGGAATGGCCCCAGACCGAAGATCAGACACGGACCAAGTACGATGTTTATCGCGTTCGCGAGCCAAAGAACGCGCATCGCGATCGCCGCATCGCCCGCCCCACGGAAAACCGCGTTGATCAGGAACAGCAGCAACACACTCACATCGCCGCCCAGCATCACGCGCGTGAAGTTCGATCCCGTCGCAACGACCTCCGGCGACGCCCCCATCATTCCCAGCAGCCCGGGCGCCAGTATCACACCGGTGACACCGAGTATGGTGGCGATGATGAGACCTACGACCACGCCCTGGACAGCAGCGTCGGTCGCGCCCGCTACGTCATGCTCGCCAATGCGCCGAGCTACCATTGCAGTGACGCCGATCGACAGACCCATCGCGATCGCGTATAGAACCGTGAGCAGTGACTCCGTCAGCCCGACCGTCGCTACTGCATTCGCACCCAGTCTGCTGACAAAAAAGACGTCAGTGACGGCGAAGACGCTCTCGAGCACCATCTCGAGCACCATCGGCACTGCGAGCAGCAGTATGGCGCGCGCGATGCTGCCCTGCGTGTAATCGTGCCGCGATCCTCGTAACGACTCGCGGATGGTGTCCCATAGGCTCGGAGAGACACTGGCGAGCGCCTCGCTGGTTTCTGGCATCGCACAATCTACAGGATGTCCCGCATCGGAAAAAGCACAACGCGCGACGCGACGCAGCGTATGACTGTATCACATTGTCCGTCCGCGCCGTATGTTGGTGCGGTCCCTACCAGGAGCAGAAACGCATGGCGGACGAGGCAACAACACCACCAGTCGCAGAGTCGGGGCTCGTTCGCGCAATAGGCGTCCGCGGGTTGACGGCGAATACGGTCAACAACATAGTCGGCTCCGGCATCTTCGTGCTGCCCGCGATAGTGGCTGCGACACTCGGCGCGGCTGCGATCATCGCCTACGTGATCTGCGCGTTTGCCGCTGCCCTCATCGCGCTCGTGTTCGCGGAAGCTGGGAGCCGCGTGTCGGCGCCCGGTGGGACGTACGCTTATATAGAGACTGCGTTCGGCCCCTTTGTCGGCTTCCTTACCGGTGTGCTGTTCTGGTTCGGCAGCCAGGTGATATCGAGTGCGGCCATAGCTATGGTTTTCGTTGGATCACTGGGCGCGCTGATGCCATCGCTCGTCTCACCGCTGCCGCGCGCCGCGGTGTTGCTGCTGCTTTACGCGGTGCTGGCGGCGCTGAACATTCGCGGAGTTCGGACAGGCGTGCGTGTCGTAGAGGTTATTACCGTTGCGAAGCTTCTACCCCTCGTTGCGCTTGCAATCGTTGGCGTGTTCTTCATTCATCCGGTGAATCTCGTGTGGACCGGGATCCCCAGCCTGGCGCAGATCGGCACCGCTTCGCTGCTACTGATCTTCGCGTTCCAGGGCACTGAGGGCGCGCTCACTTCCAGCGGCGAGGTGCGCGATCCATCGCGCACGGTGCCGCGCGCGATTCTTCTGGCACTGCTCGCCGTTTCAGTGTTGTACATCGCCATCCAGCTTGTCGCCCAGGGCGTGCTCGGCGCTGCTCTCGCAAGTGATCAGACCGCGCCGCTCGTCGCTGTCGCGCAGCGTACGTTCGGCTCGACAGGTGCTGCGCTTCTCGCCGTCGCAGCTGCGGTGTCGGCGTTCGGCTTCGTGAGCGGAGACATGCTGGCAACGCCGCGCGTTCTGTTCGCATTCGGAAGAGATGGATTTCTTCCGAGCGCGTTCGGTACCGTGCACAAGAAATATCACTCACCAACACTCGCGATCATCGCACATGCTGCCGCGTGCTGTGCGTTCGCGATTACCGGCACGTTCCGCTCGCTCGTAATCCTGTCGACGGTCGCGGTACTGCTCATCTACCTGGGCTGCTGTTTTGCGGTCCTCGTGCTTCGCCGCCGCGACGTCCGGTGCCGATGGGCCGCCGTTCATACTTCGCGGCGGCCCGACCATTCCACTTCTCGCGAGCTGTCGTCGTGATCTGGATGCTCACCAGCGCGTCGCGCGTGGAGTACACCAGTGTCGCGATAGTGCTCATCGTTGCAACCGTGCTCTACTTCATTCGCCCGCGGCGAAGGGTGCCTTCAACGGAGACCGCGCCGGCAGAGTAATCCGGGTGGGCCGATAGCGATCGCCAGGCGCGTTTGCTGGAGCCGCGCCGGACCCCTATATTCCGCTTTTCTTCCATAACTCCAGTCAGTGCCGGATCTTTCCCAGAAGTTGCGGGACGCACTCAGCGGCACCTACGCGATCGAGCGAGAGATCGGCGTCGGCGGCATGGCCACGGTCTATCTGGCGCACGACATCCGCCACGACAGGGATGTTGCACTCAAGGTGCTGCATTCCGACCTCGCCAACGCACTGGGGCCCGAGCGTTTTCAGCGCGAGATCAGGCTCGCCGCGCGGCTGCAGCATCCGCACATCCTCACCGTGCTCGATTCCGGTGACGCGGACGGCCAGCTCTGGTTCACCATGCCGTTCGTGGATGGCGAATCGCTCCGCGACCGGCTCACCAGGGAAAGGCAGCTTCCAGTAGCCGACGCGCTCAGGATCGCGCGAGAAGCGGCGCAGGCACTGCAATATGCCCACCACCACGGCGTCGTCCATCGCGACATCAAGCCCGAAAATCTTCTGCTCACGGAAGACGGCAACACGCTGGTCGCGGATTTCGGGATAGCGCGCACGTTCGAATCAGGCGGAAATTCCCGCCTGACGGAAACCGGTGTCGCGCTCGGCACTCCAGCGTACATGAGCCCCGAACAGGCTTCCGGCGAGCGCGATCTCACCGCGCGCACCGATATCTACTCGCTCGGCGCGGTGCTGTACGAGATGCTCGCCGGCGAGCCGCCGTTCACGGGGCCAACCGCACAGTCGATCATCGCGAAGCGCTTCGCCGGCAACGTACCGGATGTGCGACGCACGCGCCCTTCCGTTCCGGAGCCGGTGCAACAGGCGGTGACACAGGCGCTCGCAGTCGTGCCGGCAGATCGCTTTGCAAGTGCAGCGGATTTCGCGCGCGCACTGGATCCTTCGGTGACGACAACGAGCATCAGCGGACAGACCATCACCTCGGCGCCGATCACAACTGGCGCGTCGCAGACACAGCGCTCCGCAAATGGTCATCCGCACGCGAGACGGCCGCTGTTCGCGACACTCGTGCTCGGAGTTGCAATCGGACTCGGATTGCTTTTTGGATGGAGCCACTATCGCGGTTCTCCTCCCGCCTCTCTCGCGCAGGCTCCGGCAAGCTCCGGGATCCGCCTCGCGGTTCTTCCGTTCGACAATCTCGGCGACACGTCGAACGCATATTTCGCCGATGGCATCGCCGATCAGCTGCGCGGCAAGCTCACGCAGCTCTCGGGTCTCACCGTCATCGCGCGAACCAGCTCAATCGGTTATCGAGGCACGCACGACTCGCCGCAACGGATTGCCCACGAGCTCGGCGTGCGCTATCTGCTCACCGGAACAGTAAGCTGGGCGAAGGGACCGAACGGTGCGAACCGCGTACAGGTGAATCCGGAGCTCGTCGAGGTAACTGATAGCTCCGCACCAGCGAGCAAGTGGCAGCAACCGTTCGATGCATCACTCACAGACGTCTTCAAGGTGCAGACCGACATCGCGACGCAGGTCGCCAACGCACTCGGAGTCGCACTGGGTGTCACCGCGCAACAGGAGCTCGCGGAGCGTCCGACGAAGAATCTCGCAGCCTACGATGCGTTCCTGCGAGGCGAAAGCATTTCCAATGGTGTCGCAAGCTCGGATCCACCAACTCTACGACAGGCGCTCAAGTACTACCAGCAGGCAACGAATCTGGATCCGTCGTTCGCCGTTGCCTGGTCCAGAATTTCGATCGTAGCGGCGCTTCTTTACAGCAACTCCGTACCGACCAACGAGATGGCCGAGCTTTCGCGAAATGCCGCTGAGCGTTCGCGAGAGCTTGCACCCAATAGTGCAGATGCGTACTCGGCGCTCGGTGCATATGCAACCTTTGTCACGTCGCGACTTCAAACAGGCACTGACGTATGATGAGGTCCGCCCTCGAGAGCAATCCGGCCAATGCTCTTCTGATCAACCGGGCCGCAGCTGCCCAACAGAGTCTGGGCCACTGGAACGAAGCGCTGGCGCTGACCCGCCGGGCTCAGATACTCGATCCGCGCTCCGTATCGATCTCGAGCAGAATCGCAACCACGGCGCTGTGGCTTCGGAATTATCCGGAAGCGAAGGAGGGTGCGGATCGCGCCATCGCGCTCGCACCGACCAACCTCAGTTCGCTGCAAAACAGCGCGATGATTGCACTGGGACGTGGCGACCTGCCTGCAGCGCGAGCGATCATCGCTGAATCACCTGCCGGCATCGACCAGGACGCGCTCGTGTCCTACATGACGGAATACTGGGATCTGTACTGGGTGCTGACCGATGCGCAACAAACTCGCGTGCTGCATCTTTCGCCCGCTGCTTTCGACAACGATCGCAGCGCATGGGGCATTGGCCTCGCGGAGATATATGCGCTCCGCGGCGACGCTGTCCGCTCACGCGCGTATGCGGATTCCGCAGCGACCTCGCTGGAGCAACAATTGAAGGTGGCGCCGCAGGATCCGCAACGGCACGTCGTTCTCGGACTTGCACTGGCGTATCTCGGACGTTCTGCGGACGCGATTCGAGAGGGCGAGCGTGGGGTTGCGCTCGATCCTGTCTCGCAGGATGCAACCAACGGACCGTACAATCTGCACCAGCTGATGCGGATCTATCTTCTGACAGGCCAGACCGACAAGGCACTCGATACACTCGAGCAACTGCTCAAGATGCCATACTATCTCTCGCCGGGATGGATCCGCATCGACCCGACGTTCGCGCCGCTCAAAGGCAATCCACGCTTCGAGCGGCTGGCGAACGGCAGCGCCTGACGAGCGTAATTACGAAGTAATCACTTCAGCTCGCGGATCCTGATGTTGCGGAGCGCGAGCACTCCGTCGTGATCGCCCTGAATTCCGATATAGCCAGTAGTTGCAAGTCCATAGTTGGGCCACGCCGCAAACTTGCTCGCCTTCACCTTCGCCTTCCAGTCGGGACTCTGCAGGTCATACTCCAGCAGCTTCTGGCCGTTCATCCAGTGCTCCACGTGGTTGCCCTTCACCACGATGAGGCTGGAGTTCCACTGGTTCGCAGGCTTCACGACACCAGCAGGTGCGGGATAAACTGCGTACGCGGAGCCCGCTGCAGTGAGCCGACTCTTGCCGTCAGGATGACCCGCGTCATCGAGTAGCTGATACTCGGGACCGCTCCAGTACATGTGATCGTATTGTTCGGTCACGCGATACATCACACCCGAGTTGCCGCCAGTTCCGATCTTCCAGTCGAACGCCAACTCGAAGTTGCCGTACTTGTTACGCGTTATGATGTCTTCGCCGGGCCCTGACTTGGCGAGCGTTCCGTTCTCGATGTGCCAGCCGGACGGCATCGTATCCATCTTGTAGCCGCGGAACGCCGCGAGCGATTTGCCGTCGAACAGCCAGTGCCATCCTGCGCTATCCGATGCAGTGCTGGCGGCCATTCCGCCCGCTCCAGTCGTCTGAGTTGCACCCTGCGCGGCGCTCTGTGTATCGCCGGATGTCGTCGCGACGGCGCTCGAATCCTTCGTGCCGTTCGCGCTCTGCGTCGCGTGTGAGCATCCGCCAGCGAGCAGAAACACGCCCGTGAATAAAGTTGCCGAACCAATCAATCGACCAGCGTGCATGAATTCCTCTCGATTAGAGACTCAGACTTCCCAGCCAGCGCGGTATTCGCGATGGAGATATTGATTTGCTTCCGGAATGTTCGTCACCAGCATTTTATCACCGTCGTACAACAACTTGCGCGCCTGACCGGTGCGCAATGCCACGATGCCGAGCAGCATCGTTTCCGTGAGCTGCGCACCGTACTCGATCGGCGAGCTCGCCTTTGCCTGGCCCATGCAGGCCTTCGCCCAGTTCACCTCGTGTCCCCACGGAATCCGCTCGTACTTCTTTGGAACGAGAGCCGCATCTGCCATTAGCGAGTTGGGATACAGCCGCGGATTCTCGCCGTACGTGTCGTTGATGAGGATTCCGTTGTCACCAACGAATATCACGCCGTTCGTCTTGAGCGCAACGTCGTCCGGCAGCGCATCCGGCCGACGCGGCAGCAGACCGCCGTCGTACCAGCTCAACTTCACCGGCGGTTGATCGCCGCGCGCCGCGAACTCGTAATGCACCGTCGTTGCGACGGGATATGAAACCTGTCTGCTCTTTGGCTTCGTGCTCGCCGTCAATCGCGCAGGCTCCTGCAGCTCGATGCTTCCCCACGGAGTCGATGTCGCTTCGATGCTCGTTGGATACGTGAGTCCCAACGCCCAGAACGGCTGATCGATGAGATGCGCGCCCATGTCACCGAGTGCGCCGACGCCGTAGTCGACCCAGCCGCGCCAGTTGAATGGATGGTAGATGGGATGATACGGAATGTTTTCGGGGATGCCGCCGAGGTAGAGATCCCAGCGCATGCCGTCCGGCACCGGGTATGAGCCCATCGCGTACGCGACTGCGTCGTCGAGCCGATGTTGATCCCACTCCGTTCCGAATCCGTCGTCCGGGTAATCGAGCGGCGGCTTTGATCTGGACGGACGCGGAATCGCCTGCGGCCAGTATCCCTTGGGCCTGTTGGTCCACACGTGAGCTTCGCGCACCGGCCCGATTATCCCACCCTGTATCCACTCGTTGATGAGTCGCGCGCCCTCGCCGGAGTGTCCCTGATTTCCCATCTGTGTGACGAGGTGCGGATTCGCGAGCGCGATCTCGCTCAGCGCGCGCGACTCGCGCACTGTGGTGGTGAGCGGCTTCTGCACATAAACGTGCTTGCCCGCAAGCATCGCCGTCTTCGCTACGATCGCGTGATTGTGGTCCGGCGTTGCGACGACGACGCCTTCGATGTCGGTCTGCTTCGCCAGCATCTCGCGAAAATCGGCGTAACGCTTCGCGGTTTTTACCTGCGCTTCGAGACGCAGGCGGCCGGGAGATCCCTTGCCGTCGGGATCGTTCAGATGCTTGAGAATCATCCGGTCCGCATCCACGTCGCAGATAGCGACGATGTTGCAGACCTCGGTGAGCGCCTCGGCGTTCACGGATCCCTGGCCACCGAATCCGACAATCGCGATGTTGAGCCTGTCGCCTGCTTTGCGATTCACCACGCCGCCGGCCACGTACCGCGGTGCGACCATCGCGCCAAGCGCCAACTTCCCCGTTCCGGCGAGAAAATCCCGCCGCGTAAAATCGTGATCCGCCATGAGTGTTCAGAGTGCTTGGTTAGGGACTTGGAAGCCGTCCGAAAATGCCAAACAAACCGCTGTTTCGTAAGGAGGGGACGGACGGACGGACTCCGTAAGGGACGGACCGCGCTGTTGCCGGATCCCCGCCTTCGCGGGAACGACGTGGAATCGTCTTATATCTATTAAGACAGCATCTTCCCCCGAACCCACGATCCAGGAGTCCCGCATGCAGCCCAGATTCGACCTCACCAAGGCTGACCCGGGCGCTTACCAGGCGATGTACGGCATGGAGCAGTACCTCCACAAGACCAGCCTGGAAGCCCCGCTGATCCATATCGTCAAGCTCTACGCTTCTGAGATAAACCACTGTGCATACTGCATCGACATGCACTGGAAGGATCTCCGCGCCCTCGGCGAGACGGAGCAGCGTCTCTATGGACTTCCTGCGTGGCGCGAGTCGCCGTATTACACCGATCGCGAGCGCGCCGCATTCGCGTGGACCGAAGCGCTCACGGTTATCACCGATGGGTTCGTTCCGGACGATGTGTACGAAGAGGTACGGCCACACTTCACCGACAAGGAGCTCACCGAGCTCAGCATGGTGATCGTTACGATCAACGGCTGGAATCGCCTGAGCGTGGCCGCGCGCGCTACACCCGGCGCATATCAACCAGCGAAGAAGCCGTAGTCGGTGGCGAGCGCATCGGGTGGGGCAGACTCATTCGATGCGCTCGCTTGAAGAGCGACTCCGCTGCTAGTTCAGATCGGGTATCTCGAGCCAGGTAGCGGGGAGGCCACCACCTTGCGAATCGATCATGAGGACGGTTCGCACCTGGCCGGACGCCAGCCCCAGCAAACTGTCGTTGATATCGAGCAGCACGGTCTTCGTGCCGGTCGTCGTGACGCGAACGCGCTCAGTTCCTGGCGGTACATTCACGTATGACGAGACGCCTTCCAGTGGGAGGGCTGTTGCGATCGGGTTCACGAGCGCCGTGTCAGTCGATGTAGTCACATACACGTCCACCGCACCGGCGCTTGGCGAAGCGTTGATGAGTCGAACGCTTGCCTGGTTTCCCGTTGGTGCAGTGACCGTGTTCGGAAGCACCATCAGGCCAGCACCAACGGGATGCTGCGTCAGAATCACCGTGTAGACGCTCTGATCGGAGATGAGCACCGACGTCGACGCGAGAATGGTCGTATCGTTGGTGATAGCCACACGCAACTGTCGCGCTGTCGCTTGCGCGGCAATTGGCACGGTCGAGCCGTAGCCGTAGGTCTCTCCCGGCGCCACGTCCAGGCTGTCGACGATGAGATCCACCGAGTTGTAGCGCGGCGCAGCGTTGACGAACTGAACCGTCCCCTGCGGTCCCGCGGGTGCGACATTCGAGTCGCTGTTGCATCCGGCGATTACCAGGACACCAGCAAGAGCCCCGACGCTGGTAAGGGTTCTCGGGCCGAGCATACGCTTGATTCGTGCAAGCTTGAGGTACTGAGACATTTGAATTCGTGGTTGGTGACAGTGACAGTTCGACCCGAATGGCCGAAGTTGCGTCACATTCCGAGCCAGGCAAGCCAATTACCCCGCCCTGGCGGGTAGAGGTCTGCTATGATTCGATAAAGTTTCCAGTTGTGTACCATTGTATTACTGTTATAATACAAGCATACAACCATGCTCCGGATCGATCCTGATAACCCTGCCCCTATGTACGCGCAGCTGGAGCGCGGGGTTCGGACCGCGGTCGCGGCTGGCTGGCTCGAGCCCGGCGACCAGCTGCCCACGGTCCGACAACTGGCCGTCATGCTCAGGATCAACGCGAACACGGTCGCCCGCGCCTACGCCGCGCTCGAGCGCGAAGGGGTCGTGGAAACCCAGCGCGGTGTCGGAACGTTCGTCCGTCCGCGTGCTGAAGGATCAGGCGGCAAGAACGCCGTGCTCACACGCGAGCTTCAGGAAAGGGCAGCCCGTTTCATCGCTGAAATGTCAGGATTGGGATTTTCCGCTTCAGACGTGATAGGTCACCTTCAACGCACTTACCAGACAGAGGGGTCTTCAAATGGCTGATGACATAGGGATGGCACTCGCCACGATGCGAAGCTCTCGCAGCGTCGGCCGTCCATCGCGTGGCTCGCACTTCAATATCATTGCAACCGGATTGCTGGTCGGAAGCATTGCCGTCGGCGCAATACTGAGTGCGCTCACCGTCTCGCCAGTTCCGGCGATTCTGTTGACGATCATCGGTCTCATCCTCGCGCAGGCGCCGAAGATCGCGGCGGAATGGGAGCGCGGTGTCGTTCTCCGACTCGGCCGCTACGTCGGTCTCCGCGGCCCGGGTCTCTTCTGGGTGATTCCGTTCGTCGAAAACGTCAACAGCTGGATCGACCAGCGCGTCATCACGACTGGTTTCGCCGCCGAGCAATCGCTCACCGCTGATACCGTTCCGGTGAACGTCGATGCGGTGTTGTTCTGGCTCGTGCACGATCCGCAGAAGGCGGCGCTCGAAGTGCAGGATTACTTCAACGCAGTGACGTGGGCCGCGCAGACGGCACTCCGCGACATCATCGGACGCACATCGCTCGCCGATCTCCTGCTCGGCCGAGAGCAGATCGAGGGCGAGCTGCAGAAGCTTATCGACGAGCGCTCGAGTCCGTGGGGCGTCACCGTGCAGGCTGTCGAGATGCGCGACGTGTTGATACCGGAATCACTGCAGGACGCGATGTCGCGTCAGGCGCAAGCGACGCGCGAAAAACAGGCGCGCGTAATCCTCGGTGAGGCCGAAGTCGAGATCGCCGCACTGTTCGACAAGGCTGCGCAAACTTATGAGAAGAATCCAACCGCGCTGCACCTGCGCGCGATGAACATGCTTTACGAAGGACTGAAGGAAAAAGGCGCACTCATGCTGATTCCGAGTTCCGCGCTCGAGACGATGGGGATGGGCGGATTGAGTGGCGCGGCTGCGCTCGGACAGCAGTACATGGCGCAGCAAACGGCGCAGACGAGCGGGACAGGAGCACTGAAACCGTGACATAGATGAGCGGAGAGTGACGACTCTCCGGCTTGCCGCGCTGCTCGAATCCAGACTCACCAAACGAGGTGCTAGCTACATTCTGACTTCAGCGTCCGTGCGGCTGGATCACGACGTTGCTTGCGTCTGTTTCGACGTCGTGTCCGTCTTTTCCTCGCGCTCGTCCTTGGCTCGCCGTATATCGTGAAGCATCGCGCAGCGCAGGCACAGATCGATGGTCTTGCTGCGCCGACGGAATATTCCGAATGGCGCGCCACAGGCCTCGCAGGTGAGCGCCGCGAGCGCCATCATCACGACAACTATGGGGCAGAGTACCAGCATCAGCAAAACCCAGTGCTGGGCTAGTAGATCTACAAATGTGTTGAATGTCACCAGTCCTCCGAACGTACGGACGCGTGGGAACCCTGAGCCGGTTTACCCTCAAAAGGAGTATCGGCCGCTGATGGCCTTACCACGTCATTCCAAATGGAGGGGCACCCTGTGCAGGCTTCTTTCAGGGTGCGGGCCGTACATTATAGACTGAAGCCAGATCGCCGCCGACTGGGTCCTCGGCGGTCTGGACGGTGACGGAGGCGATTTTCGTGCCCGTCGCGCCAATGAGAATCAGGAGTTGACCACATGACCACGACTGCCACGCGGCTCGAGATGCCGCCCGTTAACCATACGCCCCGTCCCTACACCGGTCCCTCGCGCGAGGCGATCCTGGAGATGCGGCGTCACTACACAAATCCAACAATCTTCACGATCTACAAGGACCCTCTGCTCATCGTAGAGGGCTACATGCAGTGGCTCTACGATGAGACAGGCAGGCGGTACCTCGACATGTTCGCCGGCATCGTCACCGTGTCCGTAGGTCACTCGCACCCCGAGTTCGTGCGGCGCGTTCAGGAACAGGTCGGCACTCTGCAACACGCGACGACGATGTACCTGCACCCCAACTTCGCGCTGCTCGCGAAGAAGCTCGCATCGAAAATGCCCTCGGGTCTCGATGTCACGTATTTCGTCAACGATGGCACCGAAGCGAACGAGCTCGCCATCACCATGGCGCGCCTCTACACGGGCAATACCGACATCATCGCGGTGCGCAACGGTTACCACGGCGGCAGCCCCACAGCGCAAGGACTGACGTCACACAGTACGTGGAAGTTCCCCGTCTCGGGCGAAGGACACGTACATCACGCGATAAACCCGGACCCCTATCGCAATCCATTCACCGGCACGCCTGAAGAGATCGCGACGATGAGTGCGCGCGACATCCGTGATCTCATACGCTACTCGACGCCAGGACAGGTCGCGGCGTTCCTCGCGGAGCCAATTCAGGGTGTTGGAGGCGCAACTCATGGCGCACCGAATTACCTGAGGGAAGCGTACGCGATAGTTCGCGAAGCCGGCGGTCTCTGCATCGCCGACGAAGTGCAGACTGGTTTCGGCCGCACGGGTGACTACTACTGGGGATTCCAGAACTTCGGTGTGGTTCCCGATTTCGTCACGATGGCGAAAGGGCTTGGCAACGGCGCGCCGATCGGAGCGGTGACGACACGCATGGACATTGCACGCACGCTCGCGCAACGCGTGCATTTCAACACTTTCGGCGGCAACCCGGTATCGATGGCCGCTGGACTGGCGGCGCTCGACATAATCGACGAGGAAGGACTACAGGAAAATTGCAGAGTGGTCGGCGCGCGCCTGAAGAACGGCCTGAAGCGTCTGCAAAAATCCCATCCCCTGATGGGCGACGTGCGCGGCATGGGACTCATGCTCGGCGTCGAGCTCGTGCGTGATCGGACAACCAGGGAGCCGGCCAAATCCGAAACGCTCGACGTGCTCGAAGCTACGCGCGAGCTCGGGATGCTCATCGGCAAGGGCGGACTGGATGGCAACACGCTGCGAATCAAACCGCCAATGTGCATAACGGCGGACGACGTCGACTTCGCCCTCGACGTATTCGATCAGGCGTTCACATCCGTGGAGTAGAAGGGGCGACGCATGCGTCGCCCCAACAGCGTCGGCCCCACACGCGTTGCTCCTTCCGCGTCGCCCGCTCATTCTTAACGACTCCTTAACAGCGATTACCGATCGTCTTTCAGTACATTCAGCGCTCTTGGCGGTTACGCGGGGGTGGTCTGATGTTCCTGGTGATCGGATTGATTTTGCTGGCGCTCTGGGCGGTGGGATTCTGGATATTTCCCGCCATCGGAGTGCTGATTCACATCCTGTTGGTACTTGCAATCATATCGATCCTCTGGCAGATCATCGCCGGCCGCGGCAACCGCGTTTAAGATCCGTCGATTAACCGGAAGCCGATGTAATTACCGCAATTACATCGGCTCGTCCGCCGACGGTCCGTACGATCCCGGAAGAGGGACGTCCAGCATACGGTAGTACACGCCAAGCTGTGCGCGATGATGCACCAGATGATTGATCATCATGTGCCGCACGAGATCGCCCTTGGGACGCGTGAAGAATATCTGCTCGCCGTTGCGCAGCGACCAGGGCGTCGCGACTGCCTCCGAGTCGAACGATGCGAGCACCGGCCGCAGCTCATTGACTTTCTGGTCGAACACGGCGAGCAACTCATCCGCTGTGTTATAGATAGTCGGTGTGTGCCCACCCTTGCTGAAGTCCATCTCGGGCGTACTGATGATCATCGTGGCGTATTGCGGAATCTCCGCCACATGAGATGCCAGGCGGCCGAGCGTCATCGATTTTTCGTGCGGACGCCAGTCGTTCTTTCCTTCGGGAAATCGCTCGAGCATCCGACGGGTGGTACGCAGCTCGTTTTCGAGATCGGTGTAGAGAATGTCTGCAGGTCTGTCATTCGGTGTCGGCATGGCGATCAGGACTCCGTGTGAGATTATCCGGTTGTGGTGTTGCGCATGATCGCACTCGCGATCACCGCCGCGGTGCCGGCGAGCGCGGCCGCAAAAAGGAACGTAGCCAGCACAAAGCCAACTGCAGGCAATTGCATGACATCACCCATCCGCGATGCAACCGCACGAACACTCGCTCCGCGCGCCGCATCGGCTCCGAGTATCACCAGCCAGCCGAGTGCCGCGCCGAGCGCGGCGACGGTTCCGCGCGCAACTGCGCGACGGTCGATGAGTGCGTAGATGAAGCCAACTATAGGCAAGCTGATCCACCCGAGCCACGAAGTCGTCAACGCACAGATGAAGGCGATGATCATGACTCGCGCCGCGTACTTCGACGCAGTCATCTAGCTGGCACCAGCTTCAGGGTCGCGCTCGTCGATGTCGCCGGTAGATCCTCGCTCGTGTGCGGGAAGAAGAGCGCTTGAAGTTTTCCGCTCTCCCAGAACGCAAGATGATCCTTGTAGCGGGGACTGAAGGGATTGCCACTCTCACCCCCGGGAAGCGCTCCCCACGCGCGCACTTCGGGGCCCATCTCGACGACCATCCGCCAGCTCGGCCCATCGGTTCCGGACCCGCTGAACGGAGCGAGGGTTCCCACGCCGCCGGCTACCGGAATACGCAGCGCCGAGAACGCCGGAATTTGCAGCAGATGATAGATGTTCGCGAACCTGATACGATCCCAGCGCCAGCCACCCGAGTTTGGCGCGCCATATCGCTTCGTCACGCTGTCATATGCCGCGACAAGACTCTGTGCCAGAATATCGTCGCGCGTCTCGACGACGTTCGCAGTACGATGATCATCCCACCAGGCGTTGTTCGGCTGGCTCAACAGCTCCGCCAGAACGGCCGTTGTCGGCGTCGCGACACGAGTGCCATTCTTCAACAGCTCGTCCCATGTGTGATTTGCGAGCTGCTGCATCGCGGCCTCAAAAAGCACTGCACGCTGATTGTCGAGTGTGTAACGACGGTCCCACTGCGCGAGCAGTGCGGATGCCGACGCAAGTGTCGCACTGCCGTGTCCACGATCCGACTCCGCTCTGGCTGCGGCTATGAAGTACGGTACGAAGAGATCGGCACGAGCACTTCCCGGATCGGTCTGCCATTGCGCCATGTCTTCCGGTGTCACGCTCGAATCGGCGCGCAACAGTTGATTGATGCGTAGCGCGCGCCACACTTCGTATCCATGGTCGGTACCCAGATATCCGAATTCCGCCTCGGGCACTTCGGGCTCCTGATTGGCGGAGGCGAGAAATCCCTGCTTCGGGTTCTCCGATTGCGGGTACTTGGAGACTGGCCAGAATCCGGTCCAGTCGCTCGCACTCGACGATCCGTCGCGGATCACCTCGCCACTCCCGTTGCCTGGCCGAATCGGAAAATGACCGGTGGAGCGGATCGAGATCGACCCCGTTCGGTCCGCAACGAGCATGTTCTGCGCTGGCGCAACGAAGCTCCGCGCTATTCCGTCCTGAAATTCCCGCGCGGAGTGCGCGTGCGACGCGTCATACAACGCCTGCAGCTCGTCGGACGGCTCGAGTACGGTCCAGCGCATCGATGTCCAGTGTCCATGCTCACGCCGCATCGGACCGCGATGCGTGTAGCGCACGGTATCTGTATGGATCACGTTACCACGTTGATCATGATACTGCTCGATGCGGACGACCAGTGGTTTCCACTACCGTCGAGTTTGTAACGTTTTGGATTCGCCGAGTCATCCACGGTTTCGCGATAGAAATCCATCACGTCGGCGCCGGTGTTGGTGAACGTCCACGCAATGTCGCGATTGAAGCCGATCACAATCTGCGGCGAGCCAGGAATCGTTACTCCATATACATCGAGCTTTCCCGGAACCACGAGGTGCGCTTCATACCAGATGCTCGGAAGTGTCAGCTCGAGATGTGGATCGCCGGCGAGGAGTGCGTAGCCGCTTCTGCTTCGCGACGGTGCAACCGCCCAGTTGTTGCTCGCGAAGCCGCGATTCGATTCTGAATTTGGATCATCGACACCAAAGCCCCGATACAGCGAAGCAAGCGTGATCGCCGCGGTGTCTGGCGCGCCTGGCGGTGCTATCTGCTTGAAATTATTTCTCGGCCCCTTCCAGCCGGCTTCTGGCTGGATTGGCTCTTCGATAGGAGTGTGCTGGGGAAAAACCGACGCTGCTGCGCTGTCGCCAACAAGTGCCGCCGCACGCTCGAAAATGTGATCGGGGTCGTCAGCCGCCAGCGTCCAGCCCATCCGGTTGAGCAGGTGAATCGAGTTTATCGGGCTCCATCTTTCCGGCCGCGCGTTCAGAAGCTTGTATTCGATTGGATAATCCGCTGGCGTGATTGAATCGATGTACGCGTTCACACCGGTCGCGTAAGCGTTCATCATCCTGCGTGAGGTACCCTTGGGGTCCAGTGCCGCGAGCTTCAGTTCCGCAGCCCTCGGCATCCCCATCTCTCGCGGCGTCTCATCCAGTCGAAGCGCCTGCGCACCGACGAGCTCGGTGAGTCGTCCGGAGGCCGCTCGCGTCTGGATGTCGAGCTGGAAGAGACGGTCGCGAGCGACCACGTAGCCGAGTGCGCGGTACGCATCTTCTTCGGTAGTGGCGAAGATGTGCGGAACGCCACGGGCGTCGTACTTCACGTCGACCTGCCCGTCCATGCCTGGTATCCGCACAGTCGCGTCACGCGGCGGGAGTGTGTTGCCGGCAACAGTCCAGATTCCATGCGCGGGGTCCAGGAGCGCTCCGAGCGGCGGCAGCGGTCCGACCGGGCGAGCACCAGCGTAGATCGCGCCGGCAAGCACCACGGCTGAAAGAAGTACGAGCGGTTTGGGCGGCACGGTCAGGGTGCGAGTAAGATACAGCGCCAGATCCGATCCGCTCGCGGCGGGTTGACCATCTGTCCGCTCACATCACGGTGTTGTCGAAAACGGAGGATCCGCGCGCGCTTCCGGCGCTGCAGGACATCACGACACACTGAACTTTCTGAATCGAGCCGTTTTCGGCAGAGCGATCACGGGCCGGAAACCGGACCCATCTGCACAATCTCGAAGTCGCTTCCGTGCAGCTGCGACAGGTTGTGAAGATCGTCATCGCTCCAGCGCGAATCCGGCGCGCCGCTCACGTAGAACGCGGATCCGTTGTCGGCGAGAAACAGTCCGTACTTCTTCATCGCCGCGAGGATTACCTGCACCTGCGGCGAGAAGCCGGAGATGTCGACCGACGCCTTGAGCCGGAAGCGCGCGCCCATTGGCGGAAGCGCAGGATCCGTACTGCTGCCAGCCTGATGGCGCGCGGGCGATACGTAGCCTTGCCGCGTGCGTGGACACGTCATCCGGAGTGCGTGCGCGATGCTGCCCGCGGCGACTTCGTCGTATCGAACGAGTCCCGGAAAGATCGGCAGCCCTGCCGCGTCCGCCGACGTCCATCCAGCGGGGCGGAGTGAGTCGGAGCTGAGATCGAAGATAGCGCCCGACCCTGCAGTCCACGACGAGCTTCCGGGATGCGCGTCGTAAAGCTCGTAGAGCTTCCAGGCGTCAGCGTCCACCACGATCACATGCCGATCGCCAGTGGAAGCGGAGCCGCCCTCGATTGGAGCGTCGAGCGGGATCGGGTAAGGACCCCGGATCGCTCTCGTCGGCATAATCGAAGGCCACCGGAACAGTCGGTTGACCAGAATGCACGATGATATATGGGATCCCATTTGGAGCGCCGTTGTAGGTCGTCCCGAAATCCGGGTGCAGCGCAGCGCCAGCCCCGCACGACGCAATCATGGCAGCCGACCCTGGATCGACAGGGTCGGTCGAGATGTCCCGGTTCCACGGGTTGTCGGCCGGAAACACACGTTTGCTACCGAGTGCATCGCCGGAAGGCTCCGATGGATCACCGCCGCTGGTGAAACCAGTCCCGGGCGCCGTGGCCGGCGCGTCGCTTCCGCAGCCAAGGGCAAGAGCGGCCGAAAGGATAAGGATAGAGAACGGCCGAGTTGAAAAGGAGCGCATGGCTTTGAGATGAGACGATCAGAAGCACTGCGTAGTCATCTCCCGTCGACTGGGCTTTCAGCCCTCACTCTACCGCAATTCCCGGTTCCACCTTTCGCAGCCGCATCCACACGAAATACGTCGGCACGCCCAGCAACAATGCGCCGATTCCAATCAAGCTGTGCCGCGGATCACTGTACACGGTAGTCGAAACGACTATCCAGCTCGCGATCATGAAGAATGCCGTCGTCCAAGGATGGCCCGGTACCGTGTAACCGACCACGCCGATCCGCTCTCTGTCCCGCGCACGGAACACGAACAGCGCGAGCGCCGCAAGTCCGTAGAACATGAAGTCGACCGACGTCACGTAGCTCATTATCGATTCGTAACTCCCTGACGCCGCGACTATCGCGCACAACGTACCCTGAAGTGCTATTGCGACTGTCGGCGTATGGGAGCGCGGTGAGATTCGCGCGATCGCCTTGAAGAACAATCCGTCAGCCGCCATCGCCTGGTACACGCGCGGTGTCGCGAACATTCCCTGACTGAGAAATCCAAACGTCGAAAGCGCGATGCACCCTGCCATTACTTCGGCGCCGATGTGCATGCGGCTCGACACGTGATCCACCACCGCCGCGGCGGGTGTGACGGTATTCGCGAGACCGTCCGCGCCGAGTGCGAGGAGAAAGACTGCATTTACGGCGAGATACAACGCCACGACGCCAAGCACGCCGTAGAGCATCGCGCGCGAAAGGTCACGTGCCGGATCGCGCATGTCGGCCGCGGCGAAGCTCGCGGTCTGCCAGCCGCCGTACGCGAACATCACAGGAGTAAATGCTGCTGCGAGCGCGCGCCATGGATTCACGGGCGCAGTCCCGCTCATCGCCTGCGAGCTGTTACCGTGCGCCATTATCGCAACACCGCACCCAATGATCGCGACGATCGCGACAACCTTCAACACCATGAACAGGCTCTGCGTCTTGTTGCCGGCCCGGAGATTCGCGCAATTGATTCCAGTGAGCAGAGCGAGTGCGAGCACTGCAACCGTTGTCTCCGACATGTGCAGTGGCACGACCGCCAGAAAATATCGCGCGAATATCACCGACACCGCGGCGATTCCACCGGTCTGGACGACGAGCAGAATCGCCCACCCGAACATGAACGCGACAGCCGGGTGAAACGCGTCGCGCATGTACGCGTAGTGCCCGCCTGGGGCGGGATGCCTGGCCGCGAGCTCGGCGTAAACGAACGCGCCAGCCAGAGCGATGACTCCACCAATCGCCCACACGACCATCATGAGCAGTCCGCTGTGCACCATCTTTGCTACAACGGCCGGATTGCTGAAGATTCCAGCGCCAACGATGCCGCCCATCACGAGCATCGTGGCGTCGAACACTCCAATTTTTGGAATTGAATGGTTCGCCAGCGGCGAGATCGGCGACGTAGGCAAAGATGTGGGCAAAGACGTGGGCGGCTCGCGCGATGCGGTCACGACCGGGTCAGCCATCCAGTAAACTCAGAACACGATCGATTTCGGTCTCGGTATTGTAAATGTGCGGCGCCAGTCGAATGACGCCGCCGCCGCGCACCGAGTGTGTAACCTTCGCGTCGTTGAGTCGCGCGGATACCGTCGCGACATCGGCGACGTTGAACGATACTATCCCTGCACGCCGACTCGGATCGGCGGGCGTTACAAGACTCAGCGTGCGAATCCTGGCGATTCCGCTCACGAGGCGCCCCAGCAACGAGTGAATCTTCTTCTCGACCGACGCGACCCCGATCTCGTGCAACATCTCGAGGCTCGATACCATTCCCGCCATATCCTGATACGGGATGGTCGCAACCTCGAATTTGCGCGCGTCGGCTGCATAGTCCAGATTGTACTCCAGCATGTGCGAGAAATCCTCGGCGCCCTTCACCGCTAGCCAACCCACGGTTCGCGGCTCCAGGGTCTCTACCAGCTCGCGTCGCACGTAGCAGAACCCCGCTCCCCACGGCGACAGCAGCCACTTCTGCGCTCCGCACGACAGGATGTCGATGTTGCACGCGTGCACGTCGAGTCGCGTTGTCCCCACGCCCTGGATAGCGTCCACTACGAACCAGATCCCACGCTCGCGACACATCGCGCCAATGGTCGCGAGATCGGCGCGATCACCCGACACGAACGACACCCACGAGATCGCCACTACCGCGACGTCTCCACGATCGAGTCTCGCCGGAAGTGCATCCCAGTCAGGGAGACCGCCCGTCAGCAGGGGGATCTGCTCGTATCGCGCACCGCCACGTCGCTCGATGGCCATCCACGGATACACGTTGGCGGGAAACTCACCGTCGTACCCAATGATCACCTTGTCGTGAGGAATCGGAAGCACCTGCGCCGCGACGTTGATCCCGGTGCTGGTGTTGGGAACAAGCGCGATCTCGTCCGCATCCGCACCTATCAATCCAGCGCACAGCTTCCTTGCTTTCGCGAGCGTATCGAACTGTTCATCCAGAGCTATGTTCCACGGCTCTGCACGCAGACGCGTCCACCGCTCGAGCTCGGCGACGGTGCGCGCGGGCAGTGGTCCGGTCGCGGCGGCATTGAGATACACCACATCACGGCCGGCCCAGGGAAATTCCTTTGCGATTTCGAATGACATGTGAATTGGAATCGTGTTCCCGAGAAAGCTGCGCTCCGTCAACCGCTCCCCGCCAGTACCCCTTGCTCTCCAGTTGCACCCCCGACACGTTGCAAGTGTCATGAACGCACACTATCTTCGCGCGCGCGCTCAATAGCAAACTAGAATCTCGCCTGATTTCCGGTTGGAGGAATGGATGTCCGAGTTTTCACCGCAGCAGGAGTACGACGTCTGCATCGTAGGGTCGGGAGCGGGGGGCGGAATGGCGGCCTACGTTCTCACCCATGCCGGCGCGAACGTCGTCATGCTGGAGGCCGGTCCCGAGTGGTACAGCACGCGTGATTCCAAGATGCTGGTTCCGGCCTACGCGTCCCCGCGACGCGGCGCCGGATCGCGCGAGAAGCCTTTCGGCGAGTTCGACGGCTGCATCGGTGGCTGGGACATCGAGGGCGAGCCGTACACAACCGCACCAGGTACCAAGTTCGACTGGTGGCGCGCCCGAATGCTCGGCGGACGCACCAACCACTGGGGACGTATTTCGCTCCGGTTCGGGCCCAACGACTTCCGCGGTAAATCCATCGACGGACTGGGCGACGACTGGCCCATCGGCTACGACGACATCAAACCCTACTACGATCAGGTCGACAAGCTGATCGGCGTCTTCGGGAGCAACGAAGGTCTCTACAATAATCCCGACGGCTTCTTTCAGCCGGCCCCGAAACCGCGCTGCTATGAGCTGCTGGTCAAGCAGGCGTGCGACAAGCTTGACGTAACCTGCATACCGGGCCGGCTCTCGATCCTCACGCGTCCGCTCAACGGACGCATGGCGTGTCACTACTGCGGTCAGTGCGGCCGCGGCTGCCAGACCAACTCCAACTTCTCGAGTCCCGGCGTTCTGATCGCACCGGCACTCAAGACGGGCAAGCTCACGCTCGTCACAGGCGCGATGGCGCGCGAAGTCACCATCGACAAGAACGGAAAGGCGACTGGTGTCACGTACATCCGCAAAGCCGACGGAACTGACCAGCATGTTCGCGCGCGCGTCGTCGTGCTCGCCGCAAGCGCGTTCGAATCCGCGCGACTCATGCTCAACTCGAAGTCGGCGATGTTTCCGCAGGGTCTCGCCAATTCCAGTGGAATAGTCGGTAAGTACATCACCGACACGACCGGCGCCGGCCTGGATGGATTCATACCGAAGATGGTCGCGCGCATGCCGCACAACGAAGATGGCACGGGTGGCAACCACATCTACATGCCATGGACGAAGGACAACAAGAAGCTCGACTTCCCACGTGGCTATCATATTGAAGTCGGCGGCGGCTTCGAGCCGCCATCATACGGATTCATGGGCGGGATACAACGCTACCCCGGTGCAGGAGGCTACGGAAAGTCGCTCAAGGACGACTACCGCCGCTATTTCGGCGCGACGGTCGGTTTCGCCGGCCGCGGCGAGATGATCCCGAACGACGATTGCTATTGCGAGATCGATCCCAGAGTGGTGGACAGGTTCGGCATCCCGGTTCTACAGTTCCACTGGAAGTGGAGCGATCATGAATACAATCAGGCGCGGCACATGCAGGAAACCTTTCACTCGATCATCACCGAGATGGGCGGCGAGGTAACCCACCCCGTTCCCGGAAAGGAAGAAGGATACGGCCTCGCTAACGGCGGCCAGATCATTCACGAGCTCGGTGCGACTCGCATGGGCAACGATCCCACCACGTCTGTTCTCAACCGGAACTGCCAGGCGCACGACGTCAAGAATCTGTTCGTCGCCGACGGTGGTCCGTTCGTATCGCAGGCTGACAAGAATCCGACCTGGACAATTCTTGCACTCGCGTGGCGCACGAGTGATTACATCGCTGATCAACGCAAGCAGGGTGCACTATGAGTGACGACACCAAGAAAGGGATGAACCGCCGAGATGCTCTCAAGCTGCTCGGCGCAGTACCGCTTGCCGGTGCGATGCACTGGACGCCGGAAGCGCTGGAGCGGGGCAAGCATCTACTGCAGCAGGACGATGTGGATCCGGCGCCCGCGACGCGCAAGTTCTTCTCGGCGCACGAAGATGCGACGGTTCGAGTCCTCGTCGACATGATCATTCCGCGCGATGAGCGCTCCGGTAGCGCAACCGACGCACGCGTCCCCGAGTTCATGGATTACATGCTCGCCGAATCGTCCGAGCGCAATCGCGTCGAGATGCACGGTGGACTTGCGTGGCTGGATACTGAATGCCGCACCCGCTTCAACGCTGATTTCGTCAAGTGTACCGAAGCGCAGCGCGAGCAGGTGCTCGACGACATCTCGTGGCCCGAGCGTGCACGGCCCGAGTTCAGTCATGGTGTAGCCTTCTTCAACAGCATGCGCGATCTCACGGCATCTGGATTCTTCTCATCACAGATGGGCTGGAAGGACGTGCGTTACATCGGAAACGTGTTCAATCCCAACTGGAACGGTTGCCCCGACGAAGTGCTGCATCAGCTCGGCGTCAGCTACAATAGCTAGAGGAATATCATGAGCGGCAAGAGACTTGGCGTCGGCTTCATCGGCAGTGGCTTCATTGCGAGGTTTCATCTGCAATCGTTCGTCACCGTGCGCGACGCAGACGTGCTCGGCGTCTGGAGCCCGAACCGCGAGCACGCCGCCGCTACCGCTGCCTTCGCTCGTACGCTCGACGTAGGCAACACGCGCGCGTACGACTCGATCGCCGACATGGTGGCCGATCCGGCGATCGACGCCATCTGGCTGCTCGGTCCCAACTTCGCACGCATCGAGAATGTCGAGGAGATCGTACAGGCGATCGAGAGCGGGAAGGGAACGCTCAAGGCAATCGCGTGCGAGAAGCCGCTCGCTCGGAACGTTGCTGAAGCGAAGAGCGTTCTGGAGATGGTAGAGCGGGTGGGTCTCAAGCATGGATATCTGGAGAATCAGGTATTCGCGCCTCAGATCGAAACCGGTCGCTCACTCATCTGGTCTCGCGGCGCTGCGAAAACCGGACGCCCATACCTTGCGCGCGCCGCTGAAGAGCACAGTGGGCCGCACATGCCATGGTTCTGGCGCGGCGATCTTCAGGGCGGCGGCGTGCTCAACGACATGATGTGTCACTCGGTCGAGCTCGTGCGCTACCTGCTCACCAAACCTGGCGACGCGCGCGATTCGCTCACACCGGTCTCCATCAATGGCCGCATCGCGAGCCTCAAGTGGAGCAGGCCGGAGTACGCCGAGCGTCTGCGCGGCATGATGGGGAAGGAAGTGGATTACAGCAAGCATCCATCGGAGGATTTCGCCGGCGTTACCATCGAGTTCGAATCGAGCGATGGAACGCGCGCGATCGGAGAGGCGAGCACTTCGTGGAGTTACGTCGGCGCTGGTTTGCGACTTTCCGCAGAGCTGCTAGGGCCGGAATACTCGATGTCCTGGAATACGCTGGACAGCGGACTGAATCTTTTCTTCAGCCGCGACGTGAGCGGCAACGCCGGCGAGGATCTCATCGAGAAGCAGAACGCCGAGATGGGATTGATGCCCGTCGTCGCGAGCGAGGCTGCTGCGTACGGTTACGAAGCCGAGAACCGACACTTCGTACGTGCATTTCTGCGCGACGAGACACCGTTACTGACGTTCGATGACGGTCTCGAAGTCGTGAAGCTGTTGATGGCAGCGTATCGGAGCGCGGAAGAGGGACGGACGATCGAGTTGCCGGCCAAGGGAATCGAAGACTTCCGGCCAGCGGTCGCGCGAGGGAAATGGCACCCGTAGGGGCGATGCATGCATCGCCCCACGCATCCTACGCCGGTATAGGCAGCACGGGCTCATCCAGACTCACCGGCTCCTTGGGCGTCGTGCTCGGCCTGAACCAGAACAGGAATATCACGAAGATCACCGCCGACCCGATCGCCGGAATCAGCCAGATCGCCCGCCAGTCGTGCGTGATGGCGCCATTCGCACCCGTGGTCTGGTATGCCTGAACCACGAGTCCCGACAGCCACGATCCGATCACGTTGCCTATTCCGAGTGTGACGAAGGCAATCAAGCCCTGAGCGGCGGCGCGGATCTTCAGCGTTGCCTGCTCATCGACGTAGATCTGACCGCTGACGAAGAAGAAGTCGTAGCACATTCCGTGGATCAGAATGCCCGCGTACAGCATCCACAGATTCGGTCCGGTGTTGCCATACGCGAAGAAGAGATACCGTACCGCCCACGCCGCCATACCGAGGAGCATTATGCGCTTGATACCCAAACGCGTCAGGAACCACGGAAGCAGCAGCATGAATCCGAGCTCCGAAGCCTGGCCAAGCGTCATCTTCGTCGCGGCCTGGGTCATGCCGGTCTCGTTCAGGAACGCGTTCGTGAACGTGTAGTAGAACTGCAACGGAATCACAAGCAGGAACGAGCCGACTACGAATACGCTGAATGACTTGTCCTTGAACAGCGACAACGCGTCGAGCCCAAGCACATCGCGCACGCGTAGACGCTGACCTGCCGCGTGCGGTGGCGTGTGCGGAAGAGTGAGCGCAAACAGTCCAAAGACGAGAGAGCCCACCGCCGCAATCTTCATTGGAATTGCGGTCGATTCGATGCCGAGTGTCCCAACCAGAACACCCGCGACGATCCAGCCGATCGTGCCGAGCACGCGAATCTTTGGAAAGTCGCGAGCCGGATTCTCGATGTGATCGAAGCTTATGGAGTTCGCCAGCGCCAGCGTCGGCATGAACGTGAGCGCGTAGATGATCAGCAACGGATAGAACGACGAGAATGTCGTGATCGTCGACACGTAGTACAGGATGACCGCCCCGATGATCAGGAGCACCGCCATCACACGCTCCGACGAGAAGAAGCGGTCCGCCACCATTCCAACGAAGAACGGCGAGATCATGGCCGCGATCCCCATGCTGCCGTACGCGAGCCCCGCCTGGCCGCCGTTGAACTTGAGCGTCTCGATGAAGTATGTGCCGGCGGTGACATACCACGCGCCGTACACGAAGTACTCCAGAAACATCATCACCGACAGCTTGACGCGCGTTGCAGTCATTGAAGAATCCGATGCTCAATGTTGTGTGACGAATTTCCTGCTGGAGACGTCGACATTAATGTGCTGAAATTCCGGGAGATCCGCCAACCCTGACATCATCACCGTTCCTAAAACTCCAACCCTCTCAGATACGCGTAGCTCGCCGCTATGCTCGCGAACGGATCGGGCGCGTCGTCGTGCTCCACGAAATAGTGCTCGATCCCGGCCTCGCGTGACTGCGCGAAGATCGCCTTCCAGTCGATAATGCCCTTCCCCACATCCACCATCCTTCTCGCCGGGCTGCCGTCCATGTCCTTCACGTGCACCATGCGAAAACGGCCCGGATACTTCCTGAAGTAAGTCAGCGGATCGCCTCCGCCCTGCACCAACCAGAAGATGTCCATCTCCATCGCGACGAGCGCTGGGTCGGTGCGCTCGAGTATCACATCGTATGGACGCACTCCGTCGATCGCCGCCAGCTCCGTTCCGTGATTGTGATAGCCGATCCGGATTCCCGATTTCCTCGCTATCTCACCCGCGTGATTGAGCACGTCGGCGGCCCTGCGGTAGCCGTCGAGCCCCGCCTTCTCGTCCGGAATGTTTGGGCACACCACGAACTGGTGACCCAGCTCGTGCGCTTCATCGAGCACTTTCGGCAGCTCGTCGCGCACTCGCTCCATCGCTATGTGGGTCGAGGGCGCTGCGAGCCCATGCCTGACCAGGGCAGCCTTGAACTCGGCGACGGTGTGCGACTGGTAACCGGCAAGCTCCACTTCCTGATAGCCGGTTGCCGCGACTCGAGCGAGCGAGCCGTCGAGATCGGCCTTGAGCGCGTCTCTTATCGTGTACAGCTGCACACCGATGCGCCCCAGGCGCCGAGTCGCGTGCAGCGCCGGGCGCCCGCGAACCGAGCGCCATCGAGGCCAGCGACCCTGATGCTCACTGCCAGAAAGGACCTGCGATTGATTTTGTGCCATGACGTCGAGTGTGACCAGCCGTTCGAGCTGGGAAGTTTACCTGCAGGATTATAGCGCCGAATCCCGACGCTGATAATACCGGCGCCGAGCGTGTTTCGATCGCTGACGACAATCCTTTCGCAACCGAACCCTGGTACCATGGCGTCGTGCGCAGATCATCTGCGATTCCTCGTGAAGTCGCATGCCATCCTGCTGTCGTGCATTCTGCTCGCAGTCGTCGTACGAGATGCTTCTTCGCAGACCGTCGCGCCGACTCGACGACAGAGGCGCAGAGACGCCAACGATGGTCGCAGTACGTACACATGGCGCGATCCATATCGACGGCAAGCTCGATGAGCCCGACTGGAAGAGCGCACCTGCTGACAGCGACTTCACGCAGAGCTTTCCGAATCCGGGCGCCACTCCGCGCCAGCGCACCGTAGTCCGCGTTCTCTACGATAACGATGCACTGTACGTGGGCATTCGCGCGTTCGACAATCATCCCGATTCGATCGCGGCCCCGCTCGCCAGACGCGACTCGTATGGTATCTACTCCGACTGGGTCTACTTCGCAATCGATTCGTATCACGATCGGCGTACGGCGTTCGGATTCGCGGTGAACCCGCGCGGTGTTCAGAAAGATGAGACGCTCTCCAACGACAACACGGAAGACCTCAACTGGGACGGCGTCTGGCAGGTCGCGACAACCATCGACTCGCTCGGCTGGACCGCCGAGTTTCGGATACCGCTGTCGCAACTCCGTCTCGGACCCGAGAGGAACGGAGCGCAGCGCGTCTGGGGATTCCAGGTGCAGCGGGACATCGCGCGATACAGCGAGCGCGATTGTTGGGCGCCTTACACGTCTCAGTCGCCAGGATTCGTGTCGAGCTTCGGTGATCTTACGGGACTTCGCGACATTCCCGATCCCAGAGCGACTCGATCTCATACCTTATGTGAGTACCAGGCTCACCCGTGCGCCCGGCACGAGCGCGGATCCACTCTACCGTCGCACTGATACGAAGCCGTCGATAGGCGGAGATGTCGATTACGGACTTCCGAACGGTCTCACTCTCACCGCTACGGTCAATCCGGATTTTGGTCAGGTCGAGGTCGACCCCGCAGTAGTGAATCTCACGGCTTTCGAAACTTTCTTTCCGGAGAAGAGGCCATTCTTTCTCGAGGGAGCGGACGCCTTTCAGTTCGGGCAGACGCAAACCGACGCGAGCTACAATTCACAGATATTCTACTACTCACGCCGAATCGGGCGCGCACCCGAGCTCGCGGTTCCCGGCTCCAACATCGCCTACGTCGATGCTCCGGACAAGTCGACGATCCTCGGCGCGGTCAAGCTCGCCGGCAAGACGCACGGATGGACCAGTCGGCCTGATGGACGGGCTCACGGCGAATGAAACCGCGCAGTACGTGACGACGAGTGGTACGCGCGGAATATGCGACGGTCGAGCCGCTCACCAATTACGCCGTCGCACGCGTACAGCGCGAGTTTGGCGACGGCAACAGCGCAATCGGTGGAATGCTCACGGGAACCAATCGGAAACACTTCCGATACCGTGGTCAGCGACGCGCTGAGATCGCGCGCATTTCTTGGCGGCATCGACTTCGATCACTCGTGGGATTCGCGCAACTGGATCCTGAGCGGTTACGTCACCGGCTCGAGAGTGGACGGCTACGCCGGCATGCCATGACTGCGACGCAACTCTCCAGCACCCACTACTACCAGCGCCCCGATGCTTCCTACCTCGGAGTCGACACGACGCGTACCTCGCTCACGGGACACATGGCCGAGTTCGCGCTGGCCAGGCGCGGGAGATGGTTCGGGTCACTCGACTACAAGGAAGTGACGCCGGGTTTCGAGATCAACGACCTCGGATTTCTCTCACGCGCGGACTATCGCTCCGTCGTGCCCGCAGTCGGGTACCAATCGGAAGATCCCGGACAGGATCTTTCGCTCCTATTCCATCACTGGCGCCTCGTTCGATGCGTGGAATTTCGGCAACACATTGATTCGCCAGAGCAACATCGCCATCATGAATGGGACCTTCAACAACCTCTGGTCCGCTGGTCTGCAGGCAACGTATGCCCCCGATCAGCTCAATGACGAGCTCACGCGCGGTGGACCACTCGCAATGATACCTGGGCTGTGGAGTCTCGACGCGTCGGTCAATAGCGATTCACGCAAACGGTTCCTCGCGAGTGGCGAGCTGCAGTATCAACACGACGCTGCAGGTGGCATCGCTGAAGCCGCAAACGTCACGCTCGAAGCTCGGCCAAACTCCGTCATCGACTTGACGTTTGGACCAACACTCACCGTCAACAACAGCTCCAACCAGTACGTGCAGACCGTCGCTGATCCACTTGCAGTGGAGACGTATGGTAAGCGATACGTATTCGCGAACCTTCATCAGACGACGCTATCGCTCGATACGCGGCTCAACTGGACATTCACCACCAACCTGAGTCTGCAGTTCTACGCGCAGCCTTTCGTGTCGTCCGCAAGGTACACGAGTCTCAAGGAACTCCTTGCACCGCGCACGCGGCAGTTCGGCATTTACGGGGTCGACCGCGGCACGATATCACAGAGCGATAATGGCATCTACACCATCGACCCCGATGCGGCAGGCCCGGCGCCGTCTTTCGACCTGGGTGATCCGAACTTCAACACCCGCAGCCTGCAGGGCGATGCGGTCCTTCGTTGGGAGTACCGGCCAGGCTCGACGATCTTCTTCGTGTGGCAGCAGCAGCGAAATGGCGTAGCCCCCATCGGCGACTTTGACCTTACCCGGGACGTCGGTGACGTCTTCCGTGAATCGCCCACGAACGTTTTCCTGCTCAAAGCTACGTTCTGGCTTGGGAAGTAAGGCTTACACGAGCGATCGATCACGCCGTGGCCCGAATATTTCCGGTCTGCTCGCGTCCGCTTCACTTGTTTCTCTTTCCAGAACAAAGCGTGCGCGAACTGGAACTCCTCCTTGCCCTGCTTGCCGCCTCCGCGACGGTCCAGATGCTCGCGCGCAGGCTTGGCGTTCCATACCCATCGCTGCTGGTCATCGGTGGCCTCGCCATCGCACTCATCCCGGGACTTCCACGCATAGACAGTAATCCGGAGCTCCTCTTCCTCCTGTTCGTCCCGCCGCTTCTATACTGGACTGCGCTCACGACGTCCGTGCGCGAGCTGCGCGATGTGATCGGCCCGGTCGCGCGGCTGTCCACGATACTTGTCCTTCTTACGATGACGGTGGTCGCGGTCGTCATCCACTTTCTGAACTCCGAGTTTTCCTGGGCATCCGCCTTCCTGCTCGGCGCCATCGCTCGCTCCGCCAGATCCAGTCGCCGCGACGGCGGTGATCGTGCCGCTTGGCGTCTCTCGCAGGATCACTACCGTACTTGAAGGTGAAGGGTTGCTCAACGACGCGACTTCGCTCGTTGCGTACAGAGTCGCGCTCACCGCCGCCGTCACCGGCACATTCTCCGCGACTCAGGCGAGCATCCATTGCTCACCGCCGGAGTCGGCGGTGCAGCAATCGGGCTTGCGATCGGGTGGCTGATCGTGGTTTTCAGACGAACCGTTACGGGAAGACTGCCGATCGTCGAGAACACTCTCTCGCTGCTCTCGCCTTTTCTCGCATACATACCGGCCGACGCGATCGGCGCGTCCGGCGTCATAGCTGTCGTCACGATGGGATTGTATCTCGGACGTCAGGACCCCAAGTCCATGTCGCCAGCGTCGCGTGTGCAGGCCGAAGCGATGTGGACGATGATGACGTTCCTGCTTCAGAGTCTGATTTTCATCATGATCGGACTCGAGTTGCCCTACATCATGCACGGGCTGCACTCCAGCAGACTGCCCACGCTACTCGGCGACGCCGCAATCGTGATTCTGGTCTGCATCGCTGTCCGTTTCATCTGGGTAGGCGTCTCGGTCGTGATTCTTCGCAGATCGAAGCGACGCAAGCATCAGAAGATGGAGCCTGCATGGAATGAAGGAGCGCTAGTCGCGTGGGCAGGAATGCGCGGCGGCGACTCGCTGGTGATAGCACTCGCGATCCCATTCGCCACACAAGCGGGCACGCCTGTACCCGCTCGCAGTCTCATCGTGTTCATCACCTTCTGTCTCATCTTCGTCACACTCGTCGTGCAGGGAATGACGCTCTCGCCAGTAGTCAGGATGCTCGGGCTGCACCGTGATACGTCCGGAGAAATCGAAGAGACGCTGGCGCGCGTCGCGCAGGCAGATGCTGCGCTTCACACGATCGATGAGATCGCGGCGCATGGCGGCACCGATGCGATGATTGCGAAACGATTGCGGTCCCGCTACGTTCATCGCCTGCGACGCTGGACCGCGAGGCGCGACGGTGGTGATGACGCAACAAAGGATGAGCGCAGAACGAGCGACGTGATGGACGATGTGTCCGACGCAGCCGAGCGGGTGAATGAGAGAATCATCGGTGCGCAGCGCGATTCACTCATCAAGCTGCGCACGAGCGAGGCCATAAGCGAGGGCGTCCTGCGCCAGCTTCAGCGCGAGCTCGACCTCGAAGCAATGCTGCTCGAATCCAAGCATCTCGACGAGGAAGCCGGTGCATGGTCGCCATATGGCGCGGATGCGTGATCACGTAGAGGAAAATAACCGGTGTGGTCAGTTCTGAAGTACGGCAGCCTGCGCAAGCACCTCGTCAAGATTGGAATATTCAAATCGGGTGATTCCCCTGGAATCGAGAACAAAGTACATCGGAGTGCCTCGTGCGTTGAAGGCAAGCGCCGCTTCTCCATGGACATCGAAGTAAGGTGTAATACCGAATTTGCGTTCCTGAAGAAAGGCACGAACAGTAGGCGATGGGGCTTCATCAGTAATGGCGATAGTGTTCATGCCGCGGGCCGCCAGTGCACCGCGCTGTCGTATCGAGCTTTGCCATCTGCTCGATCGACGGTCCGCACTCGCGGGACCAGAACGCCACGAGAGTCACATGTCCGTGCGCCAGACCTCGCAGTCTCTTATCCGCACCGGAATAGTCGCTCAGACGGATCTCGGTATGAGCCGGTGGCTAGGACGGACCGACACCTGCCTCGAGCGTGGTGTCGCCACAGGCTCGCGACTAATCCGTCGTCGCCGTCCCCGGGATTCTTCCGCGGCAGCAGCAGTCTCTCACCCCATATTCGTACCGCAGCTGAATCGTGAGCTGTTGCGGCTGTGAATAATCCCTCCAACATCAGGTTGCGATGCGCCGGACCGACTTCCTTCCAGAGCGCCTCAAGCTGCGTAAGCGCCGCATGCGGGTCGTTCGGTTGATGGATCAGAATCGCAACCACGCGTTCTTCCACCGCCTTTGGGTTCGCTGGAAAATCCCTCACCAGTCGCTGCTGCCAGTAAAGTGTGCGTGCGGAATCGCCGATAGTGCGAGCTATCCACAGCAGCGCTTGCTCGTCATCGCTCGTGACCGCAGTTACATTACGCAACTGTGCATCGACACGTACTAACCTTGCCCGATCGGACGCAAGAGCTTTGCGGGAGCCCGTCGTACCTAGCAGCGATATCTCGTAGAAAATTACGTCATTCCAGGCATTGAGCGACGCGGGATACAATCGCTCGCGCTCGCGAGCCACTCCGTACGCTGTCCTCCAATCTTGATACATCAGATCGTTGGCCTTCTGTTCCAGGCCGCTCTCGCTCGGTCGGCCATCTTCTGCCGCTGCGACGCGGGACCACATGGCTCGATGATGACTATCCACGATATCCGCTGCGGAGTCCTCCACCGCAAAAGCAGCGTACACCGCTGAGTCTGGCCACACAAAGCTCCCATGATAGCGGCCGTCGCTTCCGAGTGTGAGAGTCGCTATGTCCTCATTGAGAAAGCTCCGATACGGGTCGTCGCCAGTATGACGGAACTTTGCACGCAACACGAGTGCTGTCGGCAAATGCCGGCGGGCCCCCACCCCAATCCCTCCATCACCCGCTCGGAATCGTGAATCTGCGGCGTATGAAACGCGCACCCCCTGGCCGACGTGTGGCGTTAGCACACTGAACGAAAGCTCGCCGCCATTCGCTGTTGCTCCCGCGTCCGAGCTTGGCATCACGAACCAGCCAATTGCAAGAAGTATCGACGCGGCTAATGCGGCGCTCGCCAGTTGCACCGATCTCCGCAGAGGAATTCGAGCTGAGGTTATCTGCGTTAGCTCATCTCCATGCGGAAGAACCAGACGCTCACCCTGCGCTCGGCGCGCCAGCACTTTCGCGAGAATATCCTCGCGTTGTATCGGAGTGCTTATGGTCTTCGCGTCAGACTCGATCGAGCGGACGGCGGTTATTTCGGTACGACACCTCGAACAGCTCGCGAGGTGTCGTACCACGCGGCTTCGACTCGTGCCTTCCAGCTCAGAGCTCGCAAATGCCATGAGCCTGGATGTACGCGGATGAAACATGGTCATACTCATTCGTCTGTCCCCAATATCCTGCGGAGTTGGCGAACGGCGCGCCAGTAGCGCACCTCACTCGCCGAACGGCTTATTCCGAGCAACGCCGCGATCTCGGCGTGCGAATATCCTTCTGAAGCCTTCAGAGTGAACACCACGCGCGCCTGTTCCGGGAGCTGGCTCAGGGCGTGTTCAATGCTCATACGGACACCCAGAATTTCGTTGTCGTTCCGATCTGGCTCAATGCTGGCGAAGACAGCTGCCTCCGAGCTCAGCGCATCAGCTCTGCGCCGGTTGAGGCGCATTCGCGTGAGCGCAATACGTACGGTGATACGCTTGAGCCACGCATCGAACTGCGCCTGCTCGCTGTAGCGTCTCAGGGCCTCCGGAAGACCCACAAACACGTCCTGTGTTACGTCGTCGGCTTCGTCAAGGGACGCGGTAAACGTGTACGCCGTTTGGAATACCGTCGCGCCATACCGTCGAAACAGCTCCGCCAGCGCCGCCGTATCACCGGCCGCGGTGCGGCGAATCGCATCGGGCAGAGTGTCGCGGTGAGCCATTGGATTCGGCATGGGAGCTTGGTGAGAAATATGTCCGACTCTCACTAACGTCACGAACGGCTAAAATCTTACTGATCGATATTTCTCGCATCGCCCATCCCAGCTGCACGTAACCTACCGCTATCTATCGGGGGATGCGTTCATTCACTGCGGATGGCGCCGCGGGTACGTACTGCACCGACACGTTGCAGGCAACAGTAATGGTCGCGCCCTGGTAGGGCGCGGATGCATCCGCGCCTCTCTCTTTACGCACAACGACGTTGGTTGGCAACGCCGCGTACGTCAAATCGTCGTCACAATCGTCAACGCCGCATACGTCGGATCGTCGTCATCCGTTGGTAGCCGCGTACGTCGGATCGTCATCCCCCGTTCGCGACGCCGTCATTTGTTGAACGCTGTTATCCGGCGCCAACGCCATATACGTCGTATATCATTACTCGTTGCCGCAGATCGTCGGTCACATTTTGGCTGGGCGGCGCGGATGCGATCCGCGCCCTACCAGGGCGCGACCATCATTGTTTCCTGCAACGCAACGGTGCAGCACACATCAACGGTCCGTGGATCCCGCCTTCGGCTAGGATGACGGTGTTTCCGATGACCTACGATGTGTACGGCGTTTCCTCGCGAGATTCCCGCATTCGCGGGAATGAGCGAAGGCCATTGGACGACCGCCCAATTATTCCCGTTTACGCCGCAACGACAACATCAGCCTTCACCCCGCCATTCCTCCCACGCGCCAGCAGATACAACACCGATGCCACCACCAGCACCCCGCCGACTACCGAGAATTCCTTCGCCGTCGCGTAACTCAATATCCAGACGATCACCACCACCGCCACGAGCGGCACCGCCGCTCCGCCTGGAATTCTGAACGGGACTCCTCCCGTCTGCACGTTCTTTCGTCTGAGCTCCCACGCCGAGATGCAGCACAATAGATAGAGCAGCAACACGCCGATGTTGCTCAGTATCGCAAGCTCTGCAAATCCGCCCGTGACAGAAACCAGGAAAGTCATCACGCATTGCGCGGCAATCGCAATCGCGGGCGTGTCGTACTTCGAGATCCGCGCAAATGCGGCCGGCAGAATCCCATCGCGACCGAACGCATACAGCGCTCGCGGCGCAGTGAAAATCATTCCGCTCACGTAGCCGAACATCGATATGCTTGCGCAGGCTCCGATGAATATTGCGCCACCCGATCCGGCAACCGCTCTCGCCGCCGCCGTGAGCGGCGCGGCCTGCTGCAGCGCGAGCGATCCGCCGAGTATCATCTGCGCTACGTACTGGATCGACACGTAGAGAATCGTTATCGCCGCCATCGCGACGAACAGCGCTCGCGGCACAGTTCGCGCCGGATCGCGCACCTCGCCACTTGGAACCAGCGCGAACTCGATTCCGGCGAAGGCGAAGATCAATACTATGACCGAGCGGCCAAGCTTCGCCGGTGCGAGGGTCCCGATCACATCCGGCCGTGAACCGTGCGCGAGCATCGCGCCGATGATGACGAATATCACCAACGGCAACAGCTTCGCGACGGTCACGAGCTCGATGAACCGCGTACTCTGCCTCGTGCCGCGAATGTTGAGCGCGCCGAAGAGCAGGAATACCGCGGCGAGAATCAGCGCTCGCGGTACTGGTTGCGCGAGCGGCGCCCAGAATGCCGCCATCGATCCGATGAAGGCGCTTCCCACCGCAGCAGTCGCCGTCGTTCCCACGAGCCACAATAGCGTGCCGACCAGAAAGCCGACGTACCTGCCGAGCGCGAGCTCGACGTACGCGTACGGGCCGCCCGTGAGTGAAACTCTGCTGCCGGCCTGCGCGAAGCACAGCACGATCAGCCCCATCGCCGCCGCGCAAACTATGTAAGCGATCGGTGCCGAAGGACCGATCGATGCAGCGACCACCGCCGGCAGAACGAAGATTCCGCCGCCCACCGTGATATTGATCGCGTTGGCGGCGAGAGCACGCACGCCGATCGCGCGCTCCAGCCCGTGCTCGGTAGTTGTCACAGGCCGTTGCTCATTGCGAGAGATCCGCCGCTAGATGGGGAAGTGTTGGTGCTCCCTAATATGCGCAGGAAGTACCATCGCCGCCTCCTCCGCGCCCACCGCGTCGGGACGTTCCAACGTTCTCAGCGTGAGATCTATCGTATCCATGGTGTCGATCTCGGCGACGGTGCCCGCGCCCAGATCCCGGAACCTGCGCGCCTGCGGCAGCACCTTCCGCTCAAGCGAGCCAACAGCGCTGTTGTACGCCTCCACCGACTTCTCGAGCCCGCGGCGCATCGAATCGAAGTGGGTCGAGAAAGTGCTGATCCGAACGTACATCTCGCGGCCCAGTGCGCTTATCTCTTCCGCGTTCTTCGCAACCCGGTCCTGTTGCCAGCCATACGCGATCGAGCGCAGCAGCGCGATGAGCGTCGTGGGACTCGCGGGAATCACGTGTTGATCGACACCGTATTCGATGAGCGCAGGATCGTACTGCAAGGCGGCGCTGAAAAAGGTCTCGCCCGGCAGGAACATCACGACGAACTCAGGCGTCGACTCGAACTGTCCCCAGTATGCCTTCTGGCCCAGCTTCACCATGTGGTCGCGCACCTGACGCGAATGGTCACGCATCAACCGCTCGCGCTCCGGCTCGTCTGCGCATTCGGTCGCGGCAAGATAGGCCATGAGCGGGGCCTTCGCATCGACGATTATCACCTTGCCGCCCGGCAGTCGCACGGTGAGATCGGGACGCAGCTTTCCATCGCCCGTGTCGACGCTCGTCTGCTCGGTGAAATCGCAGTGGTCGAGCATTCCCGCCATCTCACACACCCGCTTGAGCTGCATCTCGCCCCAGCGTCCGCGCACCGTGGGTGCGCGCAGAGCGTCGCCAAGCTGCTTGGTGCGGCCCGTGAGCTCGCGCTGCGCCTCGCCCATCGCGCGCACCTGCTCGATCAACGATTCGTACGATCCGACCCGCGCAACCTCCACCTTCTGCAGTGTGCCATCCATCTTCTCGAGCGTTTCCTTTATCGGCGATACCAGCTCGGTGATCGCCTGCTGCCGCAGCTCCAGATCCGATGACGTGCTCTGCTGCATCTCGCTCAGCGAAGTGCGCGCAAGCTGCAGGAATGATTCACTGTTCTGCCGCAGCGCCTCGGCACCCATCGCCTGAAACGCTTCGCGCAGACGCAGTTCCGCCCGCTCCATCACGGCGATCTTGTCGGCGTTGCTTCCACGCTCGGCGTCGAGCTGAGCGGTCAGCGCAGCGCATTTCACATCGGCCGCACCGAGCTGTTCCACACGAAGGAGCAGTCGCGCAGCTTCCGCGCTGCGGATCTCGAAGCGCGCGTTGAGGTCGGCGATCCTGTTCTGCAGAGTGGCGCTCGACATGCGCTGACGCGTTGCGGCGACCAGCCAGCCGAGTGCCGCGCCGATGGTGAGCAGTGCGACCGCTGCTGCGAAGATCGCGAGCATCGGAATGCTAGACACGCGATGCTCCTGATTCAGCGTGCGCCGCACCCCAGACGCGATCGCTCAGCTTGTAGCCCTTGAGCTTGGCAAGCTGGATCGCCTGGCCGACGTGCAGCGCGAGATGGACCGTAGCGTTGAGAAAATCCTCGTACACCGTCCAGTGGCGTCCGTCGGGATCGCGCGAAGGGGCCGCATAGTCCTGTGGCGTGAGCCTGTCCATCGCCGCACGCACGTCGCCGATCGCACGGTCGAACTCCTCGGAGATCTCACGCTTGGTGAGCCTGCGCGACGCGTCGAATTCCTGCGAGCGGTCGCGCACGTAATCAGTTCCTGCAATGTGTCGACCGATAAAATGGCGCAGGTTTCCCGCGCAGTGCAGCGCCAGAACCGCGACAGGATTGACGCCTTCGATCGGCTGCCACCATATCGACTCGTCGTCGAACGGCTCGATCGCCGCATGCATCATCAATGGAAAGGCGCCCGTGAGCCGCTTGCGCAGAGCCGAAACCTGGAGGTCCGTGGGGATGGGAGCTGACATCTATCTTGCCGTTGTTTGTGAGGTATTGGTGATGTATGGCGCGAATCCACCCACGCTGCGGCTTAACCTACGAGACACGACAGTTCGGAGTCTTGTTGGGTAACATTGAGTCCGATGCTGGTTCGTCAGTTTTTCTTCCGATCAATATCGAGCTACCAATGAGCACCGATCCCAATGCTACCGGAGATCTGTCGACCGAGGTTTTCCGCAAGCACGGTCACGAGCTGATCGACTGGATCGCCACGTATCTGGACGACCCGTCGAAGTATCCCGTTCTGTCGCGATCGCGGCCAGGCGACACGATTGCCGCGCTGCCGAAGAGCGCGCCCGTGAATGGCGAGGAGATGACCGCGATCCTCGCCGATTTCGAGCGGGTGATAATGCCAGGAATTACGCACTGGAACAGTCCGTCGTTCTTCGCCTATTTCGCGATAAGCGCATCGATTCCCGGCATATTTGGCGAGCTGCTGGCAGTCGCGCTGGACACGAATGCGATGTTGTGGAAGTCGAGTCCGAGCGCGACCGAGCTCGAGATGGTCGTGCTGGACTGGCTTCGGCAGGCACTGGGGCTCGAGACACCGTGGTTCGGCGTTATCAACGACACGGCGAGCATCTCAACCATGCTGGCTCTCGTCGCCGCTCGCGAACGCCTGAATCTCGGTATTCGCGAAAAAGGGCTCGCTGGACGCGATGATGTACCGATACTGCGCGTATACTGCTCCGAGCAGGCACACTCATCCGTGGACAAGGGAGCGATCACCGTCGGCTTTGGTCACGAGAATGTCGTTCACATTCCGACCGATGACGACTTCCGCATGAGACCCGAGGCGCTCGCCGCGGCGATCGCGGAGGATCGGAAGCGCGGATTTCTGCCAGTGGCAGTCGTCGCGACCATAGGCACGACGAGCACCACCAGCATCGATCCGGTGCCGGCCATCGCCGACATCTGCGAGGGCGAGAAGATCTGGCTGCACGTCGACGGTGCCTACGGCGGCTCGGCCGGTATCGTCCCGGAGTTGCGGCACTATCTCGACGGCGCCGATCGGGCCGACTCCATGGTGGTGAATCCGCACAAGTGGCTGTTCACTCCGGTGGATTGTTCGGTGCTCTGGGTGAAGGACCGCGCGCTGCTCAAGCGCGCTTTCTCGCTCATTCCCGAGTATCTGGTTACCGCACAAACGGGCGAGGTTGTCGATCTCATGGACTACGGGGTGCAGCTTGGACGGCGGTTTCGCGCGCTCAAGCTGTGGATGGTGATAAGATCGTTCGGCACCGACGGACTTGCCGCGCGCATAAGGGAGCACGTGCGCATCGCGCAGGAGTTCGCGACATGGGTAAGGGCAGAGCCCGACTGGGAGATCATGGCGCCGCACCCATTTTCGCTGGTCTGCTTTCGGTACGCGCCGGAGGGACGCAGCGAGGCACAGCTCAACGCACTGAATCAGGAGATCATGGACACAGTGAATGCGAGCGGCGAGATGTTCCTGTCGCACACGAAGCTGCGCGGGAAGCTCACACTGCGGCTGGCGGTAGGGAATATCAGGACCGAAGAGAGGCATGTAGCGCGCGCATGGGAGCTTTTGCGAGCGGCGGCCACTCGGTAACCATCTGTCAATTCGGCACCCAGCTTGCTTCCACGTGCCCCTCAAGCTCGAACCGTTCGGCTCCTGCACGCGCACGCGATATCCCGACGAACTTTCCCGCCCCATGACCTTCGGCCCGACGAACCCGACCCCGACCGAAGAAGGCTCCCAACCACCCGCCCAGCGCCAGACTCGCGCACCGGATGACATGGTGGCCCGTGCGGAGCCAGCCGAGCGAGAACGTGAGCTGGAACTCGCAAACAGCAAACTTCGCGAGAATACGGTCAAATTAGAGGCAGCAACCAACCAGTTGCACGCCACCATGGCGGCTCTTGAAGATCGCACTCAGGCCGCAGAGCTCGCACGATCCAGCGCGGAAGCCGCAACCCAGGCAGCGGAGCTCGCCAACGCGGCAAAGAGTGATTTCCTCGCCGTGATGAGCCACGAGTTCAGGACGCCGCTCAACGCGATGATCGGCTACGCCCAATTGCTCGATGTGGGAATTGGCGGTTCGCTTACCGCTCAGCAACGCGACTACGTGAGTCGCATGACGGCGAGCGCGGAGCATCTCCTCGGACTCGTCAACGATTTACTGGACCTGTCCAAGATCGAAGCTGGTGGTATGCGCGTCGCCCGCAACGAATCGCTAACCGGCGTCGCGACCCACGCAGCGATCGACCTGGTCGAGCCCGCCGCGGCCATGCGCGGAGTTCAGCTGGTCGACGGAAGGCCGGTCGGTGTTCCGTATCTGGGTGACGAGCATCGAGTGCGTCAGATTCTGGTGAATCTGCTGTCCAACGCCGTCAAGTTCAGTGCGCGCGGAGGAGTAGTCACGATCCATTGCGACCTTCAGACCGAGTTGCCCACGGGTACTCAGCTGCAAGGGACCGGACCATGGGCATACATCCGTGTCGAAGACACCGGTGTCGGTATCTCACCCGAACAGCAGGCGCGGATCTTTCAGCCGTTTCATCAGGTCGAGACCGGACATACTCGAAAACAGGGTGGCACCGGACTCGGCCTCGCGATAAGTCGCCAGCTTGCACGACTCATGGGCGGCGATCTCACAGTCGAGAGCACGCCGGGCGTGGGCTCGATCTTCACACTCTGGCTTCCAAGTCCCGAACACTACGACTACGCTGCGCCCGCTGACGCCGAACTCGGCGCCAGACTTCGGGCCGAACACGCAACGAAGAGAGCGCGCGCGTCCACCCTCAACCACGTTGGCGAGCTCATCAACGACTCGATCGAGGAAATTCTTACTGCGTATCGCGATGGCCTGCGCGCAGACCCGGACGATTCCTCTCGCGCGAGAGATGCGCAGCGTTCTCCTCGAAGATCATGCGGTGAGTCTCCTGGCGGACCTCGCGCAATCGCTGATAATAGTGGCGGATGCCGGCGCGCAGACTGCCGATCTTCTTCGTGACGGAAGCTCGATCCAGCGCGCGATCGCCGAAGCACACGGCGCACGGCGTTACGCGCAGGGCTGGGACGAAGCGAGCGTACGACGCGACCACGCCATCTTCCGGCGCGAGATTCGGCGCCTGGTCACCGAGAAATCGAAGGACGATAGCGCCGACACCGAAGACGCGATGCGCGTCGTCACTGCTCTGAATGAGCGCGTCGAGACGATCAGCCTGCGCAGCTGGCGGCGCTCGATGGAGCGGGACCGCTCGCGAGCTCCTTAGCAGCACCCCCCCTGCCCTCCCACGCGATTTGCTACCTACCGGCTTCGGTGTTTGTTCGGCATGATTGATGCAATATCCTATGCGTCCAGGCACTCAACCAGTCGAGGACACGTACCATGAACAACACCAGCAACAGCAACGCAGATCAGCCTCAGGGTATCGACAATACAGTGAAGGATCCGGACAGTTGGAAGACCGGCGATGAGCCAATGACGGGCGCTCAGCGCTCCTATCTTCACACTCTCGCCGACGACGCGGGGGAAAACGTCGACGACAACATGACCAAGGCCGAGGCGTCGAAGAAGATCGACGAGCTTCGCGATGAGACCGGTGTCAGCGGTGGACGCGACCGGTAGCTTTCATTCTGCCGCTCAAATTCACCTGAGAGCGCCGCGATGAACGCCAGGAGCAGACATGGATTCGGCAAGGAAATTTCAGAAGCCAACCGACGACGAGCTCAGGAAGAAGCTCACTCCGGAGCAGTACCGCGTCACGCAGCATGAAGCGACCGAGCGGCCGTTCAGCAACGAGTACAACGACAATCACGAACCTGGCATCTACGTGGACGTCGTATCCGGCGAGCCGCTCTTCAGCTCACTCGATAAATTCGACGCGCACTGCGGCTGGCCGAGCTTCTCGAAGCCCCTGGATGACAAGAGCCTGACCACCAGAACCGACACCAAGCTTGCGCGCCCACGCACCGAAGTTCGCTCGACGCTCGCCGATTCACATCTCGGTCACGTGTTCGATGACGGACCTGGGCCGACGGGATTGCGGTACTGCATGAACTCGGCGGCGATGCGGTTCGTGCCGGTGGCGAAGCTGGAGGAGGAAGGGTATGGCGAGTGGTTGAAGTTGTTCGAGGGCGACGGGAGGAAGTAAGCCGTTCGCGTTGTCCTCCTGTCGAAGGCTGGCATTCAGGCAACGCCGGCGCACGTAGAGAGTCGTCATCCTCGCCGAAGGCGGGGATCCACGGACCGTCGTATACATTCAACACCGTCACGTTGCAGGCGGATTGTGGGTGGCGTGTCGTAGGGCGCGGATTTATCCGCGCCGCCCAACCCAAATACACGATCGACGATCATTGGAAACGCCGTGGACGCCGAACACGCCAAACCATCGAACGCCAATCATCGATCAATAGGAAACGCCGGTGGGTAGCGCCCTGCGTAGGGCGCGGATTTATCCGCGCCGCTATCTCAAATGCGCGACGACGGTTATTGGAAACGGGTTAATCGCGCCACGATATGCGCGGCGTGATGGCACGGTGCGATGTGCACGGATACGATGTGCACGGAACGATGTGCACGGCACGATGTGCACGGCACGATGTGCATGGAACGATATGCCCAGCACGATGTGCAGGCACAATGTGCACGGTATTACCAATGGCCCTCGTTGCATGTTTGGGATTGGCGGCGGGGATAAATCCCCGCCCCACGCAGGGCGCAACGCACCGGCGTTTCCGATGGATCTGTGATTGGCATTCGACGGCCCGGTGTAGGCGCATCCGAGGCACGCGGCGTTTCCAACGATCGTCGATATTCCTTTGGGATTGGCGGCGCGGATAAATCCGCGCCCTACGACACGCGACCCACAATCCGGCTGCAACGTGACGGTGTTGAATGAATCGTCGGCCGTGGATCCCCGCCTTCGGCGAGGATGACGAAGTTTTCTCGGCTTTCGATCTGCGCGGCGTTTCCTTACGAGATTCCCGCTTTCGCGGGAATGACGACTCGTGGCTTTATCACATCGCCTGCGCGATCGCCTGGAAGCGCGGCGTTTCACGTATTGAATTGAGATCGCTGTCGTGCTCGATCCATTCCTTGTGCCCGAATCCTCGATCCACCGCCGTTTCGAGACTCGCGAGCGCCTCGTCCGGCATGCCGATAAGAGCGTAGGAACACGCGATGTTGTAGAGCATTCCCGAATCGTCAGGATCTATCGCCAGCGAGCGGCGGATGTATTCCAGCGTCTTCTCTCGCTCGCCCATCTTGGCGACCGTAGTTGCGCCGAGGTTGGTCGCTCTCGCATCGTCGGGGTTGAGCTCGAGTCTTTCGTCTATGAGCTTGAGCGACAGGCGACGCGCTGCCTCCGCCTCCGCCGCCAGACCCATGTCGTCGAGAACATTGGCAAGGAAGTTCGGCGCCTGGAAATCTTCCGGTCTTAGCAGCGAGGCCCGCTCGAACATCTTGGCCGCCTCGGCATTACGACCCTGTGACTTGAGTCCGCGCGCGTAGAAATACGCCGCCTCGAACAACTTGGGGTTCAACCGCAACGCCGTCTCGAACTCCTGATCGGCTTCCGCGAACTTCTTGGTGAGCGACACCGCTATCCCGCGCGCCACGTGCGCCTCGGCGAGTTCCGGCTCCAGTTCCAACGCACGTCGGCTCGCAATGTCTGCCTGGCGCAGATTGAACTCTCTCGCATCCCAGTAAGTGTAGAGCGACGAGCACGCGTCAGCGATGCCGGCGTGTGCGAGGGCGTACTCCGGATCGATCTCGACAGCGCGGTTGTACATCTGCCGAGCATACTCGATGCTCTTGCGGCGCCACTGATGGAAGTACTGCTGACCGCGAAGATAGAAGTCGTACGCCTGCACGTTCACTGATCGCGCCTTCTCGATCGCCTTCTTCTCGCCTTCAGTGAGAATCACGCGAAGCGCCTTTACAATTGCCTGCGAGATGTCGTCCTGGATCGCGAACACATCTTCCAGCTCGCGGTCGTAGCGCTCCGACCAGAGATGATAACCATCCGCGACATTCACAAGCTGCGCCGTTATTCGCAGCTTGTTCCCCATCTTGCGAACACTTCCCTCGAGCACCGTCGACACCTTGAGCTTGCGACCGATGTCGCCGATGTCCTCGTTCTTTCCTTTGAACGCGAATGACGACGTGCGCGACGCGACGCGCAGCGACTGGATCTTCGTCAACGCGTTGATGATCTCCTCCGCCATTCCATCCGTGAAGTACTCGTTGTCCGCGTCGGCGCTCATGTTCGCGAACGGCAGCACCGCGACCGATTTCGCCGCCGACACTACCTGCTGCGGCATCGTGAGCGTATCGAGTGGCGTCACGAGACTGCTCGACGTCAGTGCCTGCGCGAACAGCGCTGCCGTCTTGTAACGATCTCCCACATCGATCGACATCGCCTTGAACAGTGCATGGTCGACGTTCTCCGGCACGCTCGAGCGAAGCTCGCGGATACGCTTTGGTACTTCGGTGAATCGCCTCGCAAGTATCGCCTGTGCGCTTGCGCCCGTGAATGGCCGCTGCCCCGAGAGCATCTCGTACAGCATGCACGCGAGGCTGTACTGATCGCTGCGACCATCGAGCTGTGCCTCGCCGGCGGCCTGCTCGGGGCTCACGTATGCCGGTGTGCCCACCATCATTCCAGTCTGCGTGAGCATCGCCGTCTGCGTGCCGGCTGCGCTCACCGCCTTGGCGATACCGAAGTCCATCACCATCGGCTCGCCCTCGTACAGCATCACGTTCTCGGGCTTGATGTCGCGATGCACGACGTTCTGGCGATGCGCGTAGTCCAGCGCCGAGGCTACGGCCAGCGCGTGGTGCACCGCCTCCTCTATCGGCAGCGGCTGCTGGCGGTCGAGCCTCTCGCGCAGCGACTCGCCCTCGACATACGGCATCACGTAGTACAGCAGTCCCTCGATCTCGCCCGAATCGAACAGCGGCAGGATGTGCGGATGATTGAGCCGCGCGGCGACCCTTATCTCGCGGAGGAACCGATCGGGCCCGAGCGACGCCGCCAGCTCCGGGTGCAGCACCTTGAGCGCGACGACGCGCTCGTGCTTGGAATCCTGCGCCAGGTACACCGTCGCCATCCCACCGCGGCCAAGCTCCCGGTCCACCGTATAGGTAGGAGCGAGGATGTCGCGGATGCGCTCGATGGGGGGTGTCATGCCGGTTCTGTCAGGAGTTCACGACTCCTGCGACCAAGTGCGGGAGCACCGTGAATGTAGGCGGACGCCGAACCGGTGTCTAGCAACGAGCATTGATCATCCGATGGCTCATCCGACCGCCCCGATCAGGCCATTGATCGCGTGGTCACCCACGGCCGTAAACAATTGTATTGACAACTTTAACGAACCTTGTACTTTCGCTGCACATTTATCGATCCCCGCCAACCCCGGAAGGTCAAATTGAATCACCGTTGCCGTGTCATCGCCGCCATCACCGGCGTAGTCGCGTTCGCAGCGTGCGCGCCGGATAGCCCCAATCCGGTCGCGCCGTCAGTAACTGCAGCGCGAGATCTGTTGAGCGCGTCCAGCTCCGCAAGCTCTCTCAGCGGGCGTTACATCCTGTCCAGCAGCGCCGGTTTCGGAAGCGATCTCGCCAGTCAGATCACGAAGCTCGGTGGCAAGCTCGAGCGCCTGCACACCGGTGCCGGATTCGCGGTCGTCAGCAACATCAGCGACGCCAACGCAGCGCAGCTCGCCAGTCTCAAGGGCGTCGACGACGTCGAGCCTGACATGCAGATCGCGCTCGATCTTCCGGTGCCTGCAGTGGGCGCCAACCTTGGATCGGTCAGTAATACGGCGGCGAGTCAGGTCAATCCCGCCACAGCCGCCCTTTTCTCGTGGCAGTGGAACATGCGCCTCATCGGCGCAGACAGGGCATGGGCCATTGGCAAGCTCGGCTCGTCGAGTGTCACCGTCGCGATCATGGACACTGGAATCGACTACGACGCGTTCGATCTGAATGGCCTCGTCGATCTGTCGCGCTCGGTGTCGTTCATACCATCGGATGATTCGATCACCGCGCATCTCTTTCCGTCGCGCAACGCGATCTCCGACTACAACGGTCACGGCACCAACGTCGCCACCCAGGTAAGCAGCAAGGCCGTTGCGTTTGCCGGCGTTACGTCCAGAACAACGCTCATCGGTGTAAAGGTGCTCAACGGAATGGGCACCGGTCCGCTCAGCACGACGCTCACCGGCGTTCTCTATGCCGCCGACCACGGCGCCAACGTCGCCAACATGAGCCTCGGCGGAAGCTTCGCCAAGCCGGGTAACCACAAATACGTCAATCTGATCAAGCGCATCTTCGACTACGCCAACAGAAAGGGAATGCTCGTAGTGGTGGCCGCGGGGAATAACGCCGAGAATCTGGATCAGAACGGCAACGTGTATCAAGCGTACTGCGACGCTCCGCACGTGATCTGCGTATCCGCCGTCGGCCCCAGAGTCGCGGGCGATGATCCGAACACACCCGCGTTCTACACCAACTTCGGCCGCAACTCGATCGACGTGGCCGCACCGGGCGGCAACGCCGACGCTGCGGATGGTTTCCCGCCATCGAACTGGCCGTGGGGATCCGACATAGCATCGTGGGTATGGTCGCTATGCAGCAAGACGTCGCTGGTGTTCGACTCGACGGGTACCGTTCTCCGGAGCGCCGGGTGTGACGCTGGCAACCGTCTGGACGGCTTCATCGGAACAAGTCAGGCGACACCGCACGTTTCCGGACTCGCGGCACTCCTCTTCTCGCAGTATCCGAACGCCGCTCCGTCGCGGATAAAGAACCTGATCGAGAAGTCGGCGGTCCAGCTCGGTCAGCACAACAAGGATCAGTACTATGGAAAGGGCCGCATCAGCGTGGCCAATGCAGTAGGATTGGGAAACTGAGTTGAAAGGTTGAATGGAAAGAGCGGGGCGCCGGATCGGCGTCCCGCTCTTTTCCACTTCGTAGACTCGGGCGAAGGCCCAGGGAGATCAACGTGGATTGCATGCAGTCATCTGGCACGTCAAACTTTACGCGTGCTACGCGCATTGCGGACCGGCTACACATCCGATCGCGGCTTGCCGTATCGTGCGCCACCGGATTATCGATGTTGATTCTGTGCGCGCCCGTCCATGCGCAGACTCGCCATCCTCTTACCCTGGACGATATCGAGCGCATGCACGACGTGCGCGATCCGCAGTGTTCGCCGGACGGAAAGTGGGTCGCGTACACCGTCAGCACGATCGACGTCAAGGCGGACAAGCGCAACACCCACGTGTGGATGGTGGGCACTGACGGTTCGAAGGAGATCCAGGTTTCCGAGAGTGAGGAATCCGAGAACACGCCACGCTGGTCGCCAGACGGAAAGTATCTCGCGTTCACATCATCGCGTCCCGGCAAGGCGAAAGGGAATCAGGTCTGGATTCTCAATCGCGGCGGCGGTGAAGCGATGCAGCTCACGGACGTGAAGGGCAAGCTGCAAAGCTATGAATGGTCGCCGGACTCCAAACGGCTTGCATTGCTGGTTGGTGATCCCGACCCGGATGAGCCGCAGGGTGATTCGGCGTCGGGTAAACCCAAGCCACCCAAGCCGATCGTCATCGATCGGTATCACTACAAGCAGGACGTCGTCGGCTATCTGTTGAGTAATCGTCATACCTACATCTATCTCTTCGACATCGCGACGAAGAAGACCGAGCGTCTTACGAAGGGCGATCACGATGAAGCGGGTCCAACGTGGTCGCCGGATGGAACGCGGATCGCTTTCCTCAGCAATCACGACGCCGAGCCAGATCGCGATCCGGTGCCGCAGGTTTACGTTGCCGATGCGCAGTCGGGCGCCACTGAGAAACAGGTTACGAATTTCGGAACGCGCGGAACACGCGGGCGGCTTGCGTGGAGTCCTGACGGGAAGTCGATCGCGTTCCTGGTGGGCGATGAGAAGAAGTGGGATGCTTATGGTGGTAGCTATCTCGCGGTTGTGTCGTCCGATGGCTCCGAGGCGCCCACAATCCTGACAGAAAAGCTGGATCGCTCGGTCTCGGCGCCGTACTTCAGCGCAGATGGAAAATCGATTGTTGCGCTCGAGGAAGATGACAGGTGGGCGTATCCGGTCTCCGTCAGCATTGCTGACCGAAGCGCGAGGAAGCTGATTCAGCAGCCCGTCGTTCTGAGCGAGATGTCGCACGCCGGGAGCTGCACTGTTGGTCTTGCAGGCGGGGATGACAAATCGCAGGAGATCTACTCGTGGTCTGACGGAACGCTGCGTCAGCTCACCCATCAGAACGATTCGCTCTTCGCGCAGCTCGAACTCGCGAAGACGGAGGACATCAGCTACAAGACACCGGACGGAACCGAAGTGCACGGATTGCTGACCTATCCGGTGCACTACACTGCCGGCACCAAAGTCCCACTCCTGTTGCGCATCCACGGCGGCCCGAACGGACAGGACGCGCACAGCTTCAACGCCGAGCGCCAGATCTTCGCCGCGAACGGCTACGCAGTGCTCAACGTCAACTATCGCGGCAGCTCCGGCCGCGGCCAGAAATATCAGCGCGCAATTTTCGCGGATTGGGGCGATCACGAAGTGCAGGACCTGAAGGCCGGCATCGATCGCGTGATCAGCATGGGTGTCGCGGATCCGAATCGTATCGGTGTAGGCGGCTGGAGCTACGGCTGCATCCTGACCGATTACATGGTCGCGAGCTATCCGAGTCTCAAGGCTGCGACGTGCGGTGCGGGTACGGGATTCACGGTGGCACTGTACGGCGTCGATCAGTACATCATCCAGTACGACAACGAGATCGGGCCACCGTGGAATCCGAAGTCGTGGGAGACGTATCAGAAACTGTCGTATCCGTTTCTGCATGCGGATCGGATCAAGACACCCACTCTGTATTTCAGCGGGGAAAAGGATTCCAATGTTCCGATGATCGGGAATCAGGAGATGTACGAGGCGTTGCGGAGTCTTGGGGTTCCTACGGGGCTGATCATCTATCCCAATGAGTTTCATGGGATTCAGAGGCCGAGCTATCAGAGGGACCGGTATGAGCGGTATCTGGCTGGTATGCGAAGTACATCAAGTCGTGAGGCTAGTCGCGCGTTCCGGAGCCGCCGAGATTAATGAATATTTCCAAACCCGTGCGGTTGCGGAACAATCGGCTGGGCTCAGCAGCGTTACTGTCGCGATCAGTCCAGCCGCGATGGACGATGCGGATGTGGTAGTCGACTTTCCATTCCCATAAGCTCCGCGGTACTCCATGCTGTCGGCGTGACTGACGTTTCATACCGAAGCATCGGCGGCTATCTGCTCGGCAGATTCGGCGTCGCAAAACGTTATCAGGGTAACGGCTGCGGTGCTGCACTCGTCGCTGCCGCGATCAAAACCGCTCGGCGCGCGCAGGAGAACACAGGCGGCGTCTTTCTCGCTGTTGACGCGAAGAACGATGCACTGGTCGGGTGGTACACAAGATTGGAGATCGGATTCGTGCAGTTGGAACGCAGTCGATCCAAGCTCGATCCAGGCTGGTGATGCGGTTGATCCGTCCGCGAGTCCTTGTACGGTTGCCCGCATACACAGTGACGGCAATGGAACTACTCTCGGAAAAAAACAGCCCTCTGATCTCCCAGAGGGCTGTTTCCATTTTCCACTGCTGCACGCTAGCGACCGCTAATGCCCGCGGTGCCACGCTCCATCATTCTGACTCGATCCATTCGTCGTCGCCGGTAGCGCTTTCCCTGACTGACGGTTCTGCTGATCCTGTTGACGCGGCTGCGCAGTCCGATCCGACGGCAACGCCTTACCCGCCTGCGCATTGTTGCTCTGGTATCTCCCGTCGTTCTGATACCGCCCGTTATCACCGCTACGATCCGTCTGCACCGGATACTGCGTCCGCGACGGATACTCGCTCGCGCGCTCGGGAACCGGAAGTGACTTGCCGCCCACCGCGTCGCGATCACGGTCGCCATACACCGGACGATATACCGGCACCGGCTGCTGCACGATCACCGTCTGCGGATACGTGCGATACACACCGCCGTTTCCGTAACCGCCGTAGTTGCCGTACGCGCCGTAGTTACCATAGTCCCCGTAATTCCCGTACTGCGCATTGTCGCCGTAACCGTAGCCACCGATCGGCTGCCAGAACGCGGCAACATCATACGATCCGACCCCGCCCTGCGTATCGCGGATGCGCACGACCGTCGTGTACCCGTTCTGCGCACTCGGCTGCTCGACGACGTCCGCGTAACCGCGGCCCTCGCGCATCTGAACCGTGACGTATCCATCGACCGACGGAATGCCGCCCATCGCGCGCGCGTTGTCGTAACCCGTCATCTCGCGCGGGCCCATCGGGATTACGCTCGTGCGGTTGCCCTGCATCTCCACGCGGACTTCCTGGTCCACGTTTCCGCGCCAGTCGAACAGCTCGCGCTGAGCAATTCCCTGTGCGCCCGCTGTTGCGGATATCGATAGCGCCGCGAGTGGAATGGCGGCGATGCTTGCTACTCCGAGAAACGAACCTACAAGCTTTGCATTCATGATCAGAACCTCCAGATGTCGCACGCTCGTGATGAGATCGTGCTTTTTGCTTCATATAGTTAGACGTCGGAAGTGGATGCGAGTTAACGATTTTCGAGCGTTATTTAGAGCGAAAATGGCTCTCTAGCTGTCATGAAGATGACAGGATTCCGGTGCCAGAAAAGGTGTCAGAGACGGCCTGGCTGACGCCCTGCGAACCCCCTCCCAAGCGCGCACGTTTCGGCTCGCCGGAATGTCGTGGCACACAAGCCGCATATGGCGAGTATCAGAACCCTGGCGGCAATCTGTCGCGATTTTGGGGATTCGCACGATTCTGGAGGATAACGTTGATGCGCAGCACAATTTTCAAGTCGTTGGCGACGGTCGTTGCACTCGTCGGTGCGGTAGCCTGCTCCGACAACACATCACCATCGAGCCAGTTCGCGGGCGGTACCTACGCGCTGCAAACGATAAACGCGAGCAATCTTCCCTACACGTACTCCAGCGGCTCCGGGACTGTCACCATTCAGAGCGACATGTACACGCTCAACAGTGACGGCACGTACAGCGAGACGATCAACGAGACCATCTCCAATGGTTCCGGGTCGTCACCCGCGAGCGACGCGGAAGCGGGAACCTGGTCCCAGAATGGGAACGCAGTTGTGTTCTCGCCGACCTACAGCACGCAGGGCACCTACGCGCAATACACGGGCTCGCTCACGGGTAGTGGCACGTTCAGCCACAGCTCGCTCACATTCTCGTACAACGGTGTGGTCTGGGTCTACAATCACACCTGACGGAGCGTACGCCGATCATCGAACGAGATTTATCGCCATTACCGGCGTAACTGACCCGGCCGAATTCCGGCCGGGCATGATCCGCCGCACTCCGGCGATCACGCCCACGTTCGAGGTCCAGTTGTATTCCACCGCTGGAATGAATCCGACGGCGTCGCTCCATCCGGAGCTCGCCGTGATACGCTGCAGTGTCTGAGCACCGTCAGCATCGTTGACGTCATCGCCGCGCACGGTCGTGCTTCCGTGCTGTCCGTAGTTGACGTCCAGCGCCAGCACCCATCTCTTCGTCAAGCTGTACTCCCCCGACGCGTCGGCGAAGAACGAACTGCCTGGTCTCGCGCTGCCCGCGAAATCCGTCGCCGGTTCCGTACACACTCACGTCGCGCACGGTTGCATCGCTCGAGAACGCCTGCGACAGATCAAGTCGCGTGCGCAGGATGCGGCCGTTCGGCATCCAGAAGTATGTCTGGGAGTAGAGCGACAGCGTCGTCGTGTACGCGCCTTCCCCCAATCCGTCGCTCGGCTCTGCTTCCGAGTCTGTCGTACTTGCCTGTAGGAAACGTTTCCTCCACGAGCGCGGAGACGGTCGGAATCCAGCTGCCTTCATGAAACTGCGTGAGCCGGTACTGCGCGAGCATGCTTACGTCACCCACGCCGAGGTGTGAGCTGCTCTGTCCGTCGCTCGGCTCGTTGTAACCGACGACAGGGATGAAGCCCAGCGCTATCCGGTTCGCGAGACCGTATACGACAAATGCACTCGAGCCCATGCTGTTCGAGTGACTAGCGCGCACGTCATAGAAGTAAGGCTCGAACAGGAGATGTCCCGGCGGCAACGTGCCGGCGCCAGCAGCCGCAACCGGACCGGTCCACCACGCATCGTTCAGCGACTGGTGCGCCGTATCGACAACCGACTGCGCGAACGTGCACGCCGGCAGCGATGCCAGGAGCAGAAAGCAGATTCGCATTCGAATCGACAACCGTCGTGCGTTGCTCACCGGTCAGACCATCGCCGCGACGCAAGCTGGCGCGATGCGTTTCGCGGAGCACACGAGTGGCAACGATCGCGCGGTCGGCGTAAGTCGCCAGCGCTCCACCGGCGCCGAAAGGCAGCGCTCGAGCAACGGCCGTCTTCTCTCACGCCATTCACGCGACGCCTGGAGCCGTATCGCATGCCAGGCGTGCTCACGCGCGTCGTCGAACTGCGCGAACCACACGAAGCAATGCTCGCCCTCGCGTACGGGCAGGCGCGGGAATGTGTTCTCGCTGGGCTCGGTCTCGAACGTCGCGCACGGCGGGGCACCACTTGCAATCATCTCCGGCGCCACTACACAATCGAAGAAATCCGCGAAGCCCGCCACCGCGCTCTGGCGCCACCGTATAGATCGTGACAACAGTCAGTCCGGCCGGCGTCCCGGTCGCATCGCGATCCGGCCGCGCCGCTCCGTTGAGCTCGAAGCCGGACCCTGGACTCGCAGGACGAAGCAGTCGAACGTTGTCGGAGTCGATCATCGTCGCGTTCGCCGCATCGCGGTGCGCGTGCCAGACGGGGCCGTCGTAGAACGCTCTCAGCGCAGCCCTGCGCGCATCCATGTCCGAAAAGCCGCGCAGCCATGTGAACACGTCCGGATCATCGACGTCGCGGAATTGCGCGATGACGTCCATGCCGCAGTCCGTCTGCGACTCCACGAATTCGCGGTCGAACAGCGCTATCAGATCCTCCCGCCTTCCCGGGTGCAGCGTGTACCGGCGCAGCTCGACGATTGGCCACGGTGTACTTGCCATACCGGCATGATCGCCCTGAAATGGTCCGCTCGCCAGCGCCATTTATTATCTTTTGGGCATGACCACTTTGCTGGGAATCCAGCGGTGAAGGCGACCGCGAGTCCGGAGATCCTTTCGCTGGTGCCGATCGACCGCCGGTCGCGGCTTCCGCTGCAGCAACAGATCTACGACGGGATCCGGAATGCCATCCTCGCCCGCCTGCTACGCGCTGGCCAGCGCGTGCCGGCCACCCGCGCGCTCGCGGCGGATCTCGGCGTATCGCGGCTCCCGGTGCTCACGGCGTACGATCAGCTACTCCATGAAGGATATCTGGAAGGTCGCATCGGCTCCGGGACCTTCGTGAGCGCCTCGTTGCCGGACGATGAGCTACGCTCGGTATCTGCATCACCATTGCAGCTCAGTCGATCCCCGAAACCTCGGCCACACGTCGCGGGCGCCAAGCACGTGCGCGTGCTGCCGCCTCGCATGCGCGACGACGGCGGCATGCGTCCGTTTCGTGTAAGTCTGCCCGCGCTCGATCAGTTTCCGAGTACGATCTGGTCGCGCCTCGTTGCACGACACGCGCACGCGCTCTCGCCAGCGCGAATGGCCTACAGCGACCCGGCAGGACTCGGCTCATTCCGCTCCGCAGTGGCGGAGCATCTGCGCACCGCGCGCGCCGTACGCTGCGAAGCCGAGCACGTGCTGGTGGTATCCGGATCACAGGCGGCACTGTGCATATGCGCGATGGTGCTGCTCAAGCGCGGCGATGTGGTGGCGATGGAGGAGCCCGGATATGGCGGTGCGCGCGCTGCACTCGCGACGACCGGTGCAGTCACTGCACCGGTGCGAATCGATCGCGACGGAATCGACGTCACAGCGCTGCACGCACTGGGGTCCAGAGTGCGCGCGGCGTATGTAACGCCATCGCATCAGTATCCGATCGGCACTGCAATGACGGCCACGCGCCGGCTGGAGCTGCTCGAGTGGGCTGCGCAACACTCGGCGTGGATCCTCGAGGACGACTACGACAGCGAGTTTCGCTACGTGAGCCGTCCGCTCGGATCGCTCCAGGGAATGGACGCGAACGAGCGCGTGATCTACATAGGCACATTCAGCAAGGTGCTCTTTCCTTCGATCCGGGTCGGTTACATCGTCGTGCCGCCATCGCTCTGGACGAATTTTGTCGAGGCGCGCGAGACGCTCGACATTTTTTCTCCCACGCTGTACCAGCTCGCGCTCAGAGATTTCATTCGCGAGGGACACTTCGCCCGGCATCTCCGCCGCATGCGCGCACTCTACCTGCGCCGCCGCACGGCCTTGCTGGAAGGTCTCGACGCGCATTGCGGCGAGCATCTGATAGTCCACAACGCGGACGCCGGACTCCACGTCTCGACGTTTCTCGCCGAAGGTGTCGATGATCGAGCAGTCATGCAGCCGTATGACCGAGCACGGCCTTTCAGGCGCCGCTCTCTCGACGTGCTACGCCGGCGACGCTCCACAGAGCGGCCTCCTGCTCGGCTTCGGCGGCTCGAACGAAGAGATTATCGAGCGAGCGACACGCACGCTCGGGACGGTGCTGCGGCAGGTGACCACGGCGCAGAGATAATGGTGATTGCGCTGTCTCGTGGTGAGCACGATCCGCAACTACTCCCTGGGTGCGGTCTCGGTCAGGGCGCGATCCAGTGACGTGTACACGTCGTCACCAAAGCACACGAAGATCACTCGCTCGGGAAGAACATGACTCGCCAGATGCGCCCGCACCGTTCTCACGGCGATGTTAGCGGCTTGTGGAACCGGATATCCATAAACGCCACAGCTGATTGCCGGAAACGCGATCGAGCGCAGGCCGTGTCGCTCGGCGAGTAGCAGCGACGATGTGTACGCGGACGCGAGTAGCTCCGACTCGCCGTGCGTGCCACCACGCCAGATCGGTCCGACGGTGTGGATCACATGGCGCGCCGGCAGATTGTAGCCTCCCGTGATCTTCGCGTCACCGACAGCACAGCCGCCGAGTGTTCGGCATTCAGCAAGGAGCTGCGGCCCCGCTGCGCGATGGATTGCGCCGTCCACGCCGCCACCGCCGAGCAGCGATGTATTTGCTGCGTTGACGATCGCATCGACGGCGAGCGTGGTGATATCAGCCCGCATCAGCTCGATCGAGGACACTACGTGGTCCGGCGCCGCATTGGCGATATGCGAGGCTACGATTTGCTGATGTACTACCTCAGTGCTTCTCGTCCGCCGACGGCCCGTACGTCCCCGGTATTGGAACATCGAGCAGCCGATAGTAGACTCCAAGCTGCGCTCTGTGATGCACCATGTGATTGATCGCAAAGTCACGCACGAGAACACCCTTGGGTCCCGTGCCCAGCACCTGCTCGCCGCTGCGCAGTGTCCACGGCTGCGCCAGTGATGCCGCATCCGCAGACCGGAGTGCCGTGCGCAACGATTCGACGGATGAGTCGAACAGCTCGAGAAGCCCAGCTCTGCTGGTGCATGAATGAGAAATGTATTCGCCCTTCATGAAATCCATGCTGTCGGTCGTGACTATCGCTGTAGCGAATTGCGGAAGCTCCGCTACGTGCGACGCAAGCCTGGCGAGCGGCGTCGACCTGGCATGCGGCCGCCAGTCATTATGCTCCTCCGGAAATATTTCCAGCATGCGACGCGTCCTGCTCACTTCGTTGTCCAGATCAGGGTAGATCGCGTCCGCAGTGCTGCCAAAGGATGAAGTCGCCATTTGCTCGCTCGAATAAGCTGACAGGTCGCCGATGTGGCTCTCGCCACGCTGTGTGACAGGAAATGTACGCGATCGTGCGCGCCTCGGTCACCCGTTCCCGTCGCCGCCTGTCACCACGCAGTCAGTGATCCCGCAGATACTTCGCGGCCTTCGCAATGTCTTTGAAGAATGCCTTCTGCTCGCGCTCACGATCGGCGGCACTTGGCGCGCGCAGTACCGATGACGGGTGCACCGTCGCCATCACGGTGAACTCGCCCGCACCATCCAGCTCTGCGATGAAGTCATCGCTCGCCGTCAACGCCTTTCCGCGATCCTTCGTCACGCGAAATTTCGGCCCCAGCACCGCTTGCGCCGCCGTCGCGCCGAGGCAGACGAGAAGCCGCGGGCGCACGACGCGCACCTCGGCGGTAAGCCACGGACGACACGCGCGCTGTTCCGCGCGGCTCGGCGACGCGTGAAGCTTGCGTTCGGGCGCTGTCGACTTGGATGGCGCGGCCTTACCAGCTTGCTTGCTCGCGCCGTCCCACTTGAAATGTTTCACGGCGTTGGTGACGTAGACCAGCGAACGATCGATGCTCGCTGCATCCAGCGCGGCGTTCAGCAAACGGCCGGAGGGACCGACGAACGGTCGGTCCTCGAGATCTTCCTCGTTGCCCGGCTGCTCCCCCACGAACATCAGCTCGGCGCCGCGCTTCCCCTCACCGAATACTGTCTGCTTGCCAGTGCGCCACAGATCGCACGCTTCGCAACCGGCAGCCGCCTTCCGTAGCGCCGGAAGCGACATCCGCGCCGGAAAATACTCCGCAGCGGACGTGAACTCCGACGCAGGCTGCAGCTGGATCGCCCATGACGCCGGTACGGGCTGTTGTTTCGGCATGGCATTCCTCACTTCACGATCCGGGCCCGGAGACGCCGCCGTGCCGCATCCATCCCATCAGTTGCCGGAATGCGTTAAATAACATTGGATGATCCACCCGATTGCATCGCTCTGCGTCATCCTGTTCCTGCTGTTCGTGATGCCGGTCTGGGGCTGGCTGGACATGCGCCGGCTGAAACGGGAGCGGACAGACATCGCTCTGACGCGAACATATGTCATTACCATAGGAGTGATGTGGCTGCTGGCGGCGTTGTGCGCCGTGTTGCTGCCATATCCGGTGATCTGGACCGCACCCGTTGGCCTTGCGACCCGCATGAGGCTCGACCTCGTCCCGGCCGGCGGGATCATCGGAGTGGTCGTGGGGTTGCTGATCGGCCTGTGCGTACCGGCGATCGCAGCGCGACGTCATCCTGAAGCGGTCAGGAGGCAGCTGGAGCCGCTCCGCTTCATGCTGCCGAGCACCCGTGCACAGCGCTGGCTCTTCGCTCTCGTCTGCTTGACAGCAGGCATCTGCGAGGAATGGATCTACCGCGGTTTCGTGCTGCACGTCCTCACCGCGCAGCTACCGTCCGTCAACGTGTGGTGGCTGCTGCTGATCCAGGCGGTAATGTTCGGGATTGCGCACGTGTATCAGGGACGTGCCGGCACCCTGCTTACTGGCGTGCTGGGGTTGATACTCGGTCTGCTCTACATCGCTACGGGGAGTCTCCTGCTTTCCATGATCCTGCACGCGCTGATCGATCTGAGGGTCTTTCTTCTGTTGCCGGTGCTGCGCGCACCCTCGACGCCCACCACGGCATGAAGAGATCGATCGCATACACTGCATCATGCGCCAGTATGCCGCGATGATGAGCGGTGTCCGGTTACCGGTTACCGATTCGCGTCCAGAATCGGAACTCCGTAGTCGCCCAGAGTCCGATCCGATGTAACGAGTGTGCATCCTTCCACGAGCGACTGCGCCACCAGCATTCGATCGAACGGGTCGCGATGATGCATGGCAAGTGCACGAAGCACCGTCGCGTGCTGAACTCTCACCGCAAGCTCGACGAAGTCATTGGCTTTGATCATGTCGGCGAAGTCACCCCTGAAAGTGAGCTTGCGCGCACCGCGCTTGATCTCGACTTCCCAGGCCGAGGCCGCGCTCACGTACACCGTGTCACTGGCACGAATAGCTGCGCGCGTCGCGACGCCGAGCTTTGGTGACGATTCCTCCCACCAGAGCAGTACGTGTGTATCGAGTAGCAGGGCCACTATCGGTGTTTCTGCTTTTTGGGTTTGTGCGAGGCCTTCGATTTTTGTGGCGCCGGAGTAGCATCCTGCGGGGGCTCACCGTAAAACGCCGCGAGTATATCCGGTGGGAGCGGATCGTCAAAGTCTTCGGCGATCCAGATCTGGCCCCTCAGTCGTCCGGGCTCGCGCTGCGGCTTGGGCTCAGCGGCGAGCGGCACCAGTCGCGCCACCGGCTCGCCTGCGTTGGCGATGATTATTTCGCGGCCTGCCGCCGCCTCCTTCACGAGCTGTGAGAGGTGGGTCTTGGCCTCGTAAAGATTGACTTGCTTTGGCGTGTTGTCCGGCATGGGCCCTCGGATGAAAATAGGGAAGTTAGCCTTTTTGGTCAAGTTGACCAACCAACTTGACCAAAAGACCCTGAGTTGCCTACTAGACCATTAAGTCGCACCTTCATCTGGCGGCTGCGCATGGATTGCGAGCTGTGAGACGACAGGCGGGTACGATTCTCATCAGAGGACGCAATGCCGAAGATCCATGCACCGCTCTTTCTGCTTCTACTCGTTCCAGCAGCGGCTGCGCAGGCTCAGGTGCGCGCGTACATCAGCGAGTCGAGAGTCATCACGGAAAAGCCTGGCGAATCGCCGGACACGGTTGCCATGCGAACAGTCGCCGCAGGACCGCGGTCGCGACTGGAGATATCTGGGCCAGGTGCGACACGCCTGCCGTGGTCGATCGTAGGCGCCACGACGATCATGACCATGACTGACAGCGCGATCACCACAATTCACATCGATCCCGTCAGGAAAGTCTACTGGATCGACGATGCGGGCGAAAAGATCGCAAGTACTCTGAAGTCGATACACCTGAATGTGGTACCGGAGACCGGCCCCGACACCGCACGCCTGGATAGCCTGGGGAGCGGTGGAATGATCGATGGATATAACACCATCCACTTCAGGGAACGCTCCGCGACGCGAACGTCGGTAAGCACCGCAGCCATTAATTCGGTGACCATCCAGACAATGATCTACGACTACTACGTCGCTCCTGGATCGAAGTCCGACTCCGTCGATAAAACCGTTTCACCCGGAATCCAGTTACCGAAGCGCGATGTGGTTGATCTATCGCCGGCCATGAAGGAGCTCGGCGCGAGAGAAGCGGCAAACAAGGCGCGGATGGCGAAGATCGGAGATATTGTGCGGACTGTCGTACAGTCTTCGGCCGACGCGGATAATCTCTTCCACTTTCGGAGCACCGTTACCACGGACCGCATCTCCGATACCGTCGCCGTGGTTCCTGATTCTCTGTTCGTCGTGCCCGCAGGTTACACGAAAACCACACCGACGTCTACAGATGCATTGCGCAGCGTGCCCGCTGTTCCCTGACGCATGTTGCCTACGTCACCATCCGTAACTTCGCTTCGTTATTCTTCTCCGCTGCCTCGTCGTCTCGCTTCGCGAGCCATCCGGGAATCTTCTCGCGTGATACATCGGCTCCTTCGTGCTTCCCTCCGCTCGCGTCATCCGCCTGCGGAAGCAGTCGCTCGCTCACTGATAACACATCGCTCGTAATCCCCGGCATCAGCGCGTTCGCCTTCGCGGCGATCCAAGCCGACATCGGCATCACGAGCTCCGCGTCGCCGTACACGCACGCGTCGACTATCATGCGGCCTGCGCGATCGGCATCTATGGTGAGACCGGGCAGCATGTCGGCGCTGGTGAACCACGCGCTCTCCTTCTCGGCCTGACCGCGAAACTCCGCGCGGCGCGCGCTGCCGGTGCGCATCAGGCCGGGACATACCGTAGTGACATAGATGCCCTCGCGCTTCACGGCCGCGCGCATCCCTTCCGAGAACCCGGCCAGCGCAAACTTGCTCGCTGAATACGGAAGCATGTGCGGCACCGCGACCTTCCCGCCGATGGAAGAGATGTTGACGATGCGTCCATGCCCGCGCTCGCGCATGCCGGGCAGGAACGCCATCGTCGTACACAACGGTCCGTAGAAATGCGTCTTCATCGCCTCGCCATAATCGGTGAGTGTCATCTCGTCGAACGGACCGGCGGTGATCACACCCGCATCGTTCACCAGCACGTCGACGGGGCCGAAGAGATTCTCCACGGCGGTCGAGAGCTGAAGCACATCCGAGCGAATGGTAACGTCGGCGGTCATCGCCAGAACGTCCGCTCCAAGAGCCGACAGCTCGGCACGTGCGCGCTCGAGCTCCGCGGCGTCTCGCGCGCAGATGACGATGCGCGCACCGCGCTTCGCGAACTCTCTCGCCATTACGAGCCCGAGTCCGCGCGAGCCGCCTGTTATGAGGACTATCTTGTTGTTGAGATCGTAGAACCGGCGCGAGCGAACGAGCGATCGCGCCAGCAGCGCGCCGCCAGCGATCGCGCCGCCGAGTAGCGCGTAACGTGATGTAGTGGTCGACATGCCGGGTTTTAGTGGACGGTTCGTGCCAGACTGTTCGCCCGCGCACGACTGGCAAAGATTTGTGCGCGCTAACCTTACTGCGCACGCCTGCCACTCGACTACCTCTGGCACCGGGGCGCGTCTTCGGCCATTTTTTTACACATGCCGGCTCATTCGGACTTCTTCTTCTACTTCTCTGCGCTGATCCTGGGGTTCGTCGCGGGAATGCGCAGCATGATGCCGCTCGCGGTGCTTTCTCTCACGCTCGCGCGACGCCCCGAGCTCGTACCTCGATCCGCGCCGGCCCAGTGGCTCACTCTTCGCCCACTCGCCATTCTGCTCGGCCTCTTCGCGCTCGGCGAGCTGGTGATCGACAAGCTGCCCCGCTGCCCCAACCGCATCGCGCTCGGGCCGTTCGTCGCGCGATTACTGCTTGGCGGCCTCGCTGGAGCGGCGCTTGTGGAAATGGGCCGGATCAACCCATGGATTGGCGCAGCCTGCGGCGCAATTGGCGCAATAGTCGGTACGCTCGTGATGTTCTACCTGCGTCGTTACGCTGGACGGGCCACCGGAATCAGCGATCCGTATATCGGTGCGGTGGAGGATGTGCTCGCCATCGCAATCGCGAGCACCGTGGTGGCGATGCTCGTCGGCTGACGAACCGCTAAACGGTCGGGGTCAGCGCAGTTTTCGTTTTCTTCGCCAGTCGTTCACCAATCCCGAGCGCGGCGAGGCCCACCAGAAGATGCAGCACCTGGATCACCCAGTGCGCCGATCCAACCATCAGGCCGCGCTGCACCATGCCGAGCGCCAGCACGATAATTCCCCAGACGAAACCCAGTGCCACTAACCCCGCCGACTGATGCGCCGCTGCGGCCAGCCCGGAAAGCAGCCATAGCGAGAGCACGAACAACACGCCTATGAGCATGTGAACGTTCACCAGCGACAACGCGTTGCCGGTCCAGAAGATTATTCCGAGCACTATCAGTATCACACCGAACAGGCGCAGCAGCATCTGCGCGACCGTTGTCGTCGTTCTCATTGCCGCATCTCCCTGGCTGTTTCAGATCGGATTGTAGAATTCGCGAGACCCTGAAAGCATAACACCAATGAGCGGCCAGTGCGCGCCTTTACACCATCCTCACACCGTGATGGCCGCCCTCGGCGACGGTTCTACTATCTCCCCACTGTGCGTGACAACGCGATCGATGATGCCGTACGCCTTCGCTTCCTCCGCTGACATGTAGTTGTCGCGGTCGAAGTCGTGCTCGATCTGCTCGATTGGTCGGCCAGTGTGCTTCGCCATGAGCTCATTGACCTTGCGGCGCAGATAGACGATCTCGCGCGCCTGGATCTCGACGTCGGAAGCCGTTCCGCCGCCGCCTGTCTGCGAAGGCTGATGCTGCATGATGCGCGCGTGCGGCAGCGCCGACCGCTTGCCAGGACGTCCGCCGGCGAGCAGGAAGCACGAGATGCTCGCGGCGAATCCCATGCAGATGGTGTTCACGGGCGCCTTCATGAACTGCATCGTGTCGTAGATCGCGAGTCCCGCCGAAACGGATCCACCGGGCGAGTTGATGTAGAGATGCACGTCGCGCTCCGCATTGTCTGCTTCCAGAAATAGAAGCTGCGCGATGATGACGTTCGCGACGTCTTCGGTTACAGCGCTGCCGAGGAAGATGATGCGATCCATGAGCAGCCGCGAGAAGACGTCATAAGAGCGCTCGCCGCGGCTGGAGCGCTCGATTACGTATGGCGTGTAGAGTGTCGGCATTGCTGTGGTGTATTGAGTCTGTGTGGTGGACGCAGAATTACAGAACGAGCTCGGGTGTCGAGTGAAGAATTGCGCCATGCGCGAGACATAGCATGACGTGATTCCACCTGTGTGCCTGCGCGATGCCTGCGTTGGCGCAGGCAGTGAATCCGTAGAAGCCGGTGTGCGTGACTTCGAGTCGTCGTGCCTTCGGTATCGTCGATGAGAATCGGGGTCAGCTCGTAGCGAACGATCGTCGGCGCGAAGTCGTCCCAGCTTGCGCGCCAGGTGTACTCGAGCGTGTGCGGCTCATCGATCACGAGATACTCTCCGTGAACCGTGCCTTCATCGCCGGAAGCACTGACGGTGTGCACTGTCCACTCACCACCGACGTGCGCGTCGATGTCCCAGTCGCGCGTTCGGTAGCTGTCGTCCGATCCCCACCACGTTGCGAGCTGCGCAGGGTCCAGCAAAGCTTGGAATACGGCGTCGGGGGGCGCCGCTATGTCGACGCTCGCGTGTACGATGCCGCGCGCGGAATCGAATTCGGTCGACGAGCGTTCGTTGGAATTCGAGAATGCTTCCGGGTTCGTCATGTGCGATTCCTCTCCTTGAGCTTTGCCTTCGCCGAGCGTTCGACGTGATGTTTGAGACTTGCGAGATTGACGGGCCAGAATGCCTGATACCCCGCAATCCAGCGGGCGACGTCGGCGAGGGGCGCAGGGCTGAGCTCGTACATCCGCTGCCGCCCGTCGTCGCCACTGCGACGCTCGGTCACGAGCCGCGCATCGCGCAGCACGCGGAGGTGTCTCGACACTGCGGGCCGGCTGACACGGAAGCCGGATGCGAGCTCCGTCACGGGCGCGGCGCCGCGCCTCAGGCGGTCGAGTATGGCTCGGCGCGTGGGATCGGAGACGGCGTGGAATGGGTCGGAGGTGGCGCGGGCGGTGGGCAATTTAGTTGAGTAACCGGATGGTTACGCATTATGCGCGGATGAGCGAGTGGTGTCAAGCCAGGCAACCCTGTCGGAGATATCAGCGTCGAAAACAGGCTACTATGATGCCTTAATCTGAAATCACCAGACGATCTCTATGCCAAAACTGCCGGCGTTCATCTGGGCCTTCGTAATTGCGTTGCTTCTCGTGTTGCTCGTGATGATCGCCATCCCACTCTGGCTCATTACCAGAAGCCCGCGAATCGAGCGGCTGCGCGCTGCTTCGGGACGCCGCGTGCTCTCGTGGTGGATTGCGGCCGTAGTACCCTGGGCAATCTCGATCGCCATCGTCGAGCTGAAGCGATCCTTTCACATCGGGACGGACTCGCTCTGGGGCGTCGCCGGCTACCTGCTGCTATTCCTGATCCTGTTCGCGCTGCTGGTAGTGCTGCCGGTACTGGTTATCGCCGGATCCGGGATATGGGCAGTTGGTCGCTGGAGATCGAAACAGTTCGGATAATGCACCGTGCGGAGTGACGATAGCCAAATGCGAACAGCTCGCAGGCTGTATTAACGGCGTCGTCGGCCCGAGCGCGGTAGCGCAGCAGGCAACGTTCGGTAGCCAGCGATCTCGAAGTGATGATCCAGAGACAGTGCTTCGGTGATGCCTTCCAGTCGCATCACCTCGAAGCTGACGGCATCCGTGATGCTGAATCGGTGCTCACCGAATGGCCGAAGCCAGCGCGCGGTAGCATCGGACTCCAGCTCGCGAGTCGACGTTATCACACGGTACGCCGGGTCCGTGTAGATGGCGTCGAGCAGAGCGCATCCTGTCAGTGCCCCGCGTTCCCGCACCACCAGCGCGTGCATCTCAGCCACGACGAGGTTGGTAGTGAGCAATGGAACACCTCGACTCGCAAGGTCATCATAAACCACTGCCACCTCGGTGTGGTGGCGCTCGCGCGCACTCACTGCAGCGAACCAGCCAGAGGTGTCGATGAACACGGCGCTACTCACTTTGACTCGTGCTCGTCCCGGTACGCATCGGCAAGGTGGTCATCGTGCCTGACCGCGATATCGATCGGCCACGCATCGTCGCGTAACGTCTGCATCAACAGATGCATGGGGCCGCGTTCACCAGCATGCTCAGCGGCAAAGCTCCTGAGACCTCGCCTCAATATCTCGGCACGCGAAAGCCCAATCTCAGCCGCGAGTGAATCGAGTAGCCTTCGCTCATCGGCGGACATGTATATCTGGATTGGTTCGCGAACCTGTGAAGCCGGCCTTTTCTTATGCTTCATTAATAATGTTAATTAACGCCATTAATTTGTTCAATGGGGCTATCCCGCGGCAGGAGTGATCCCGGATCAGGACGAATCGGCCTGTGCACGCCGATCTGACAGCAATGCTGTGCGACGGTTCGACAACCTGCATAGGTGAGCCCGGTGCCGTCCGCTCGCCGAGGCCGTTGGCGCGGCCATTGCGCGTAACCAGAGGTCCGGCGCGTCACCGCGACTCGTGCCCACCTCTCACTTCAAGATCGATGCGCAACCAGTCGAGCTACCCCCTTCTTATCGCTCTCATCATCATTCCGCTCTCCGCTGCCTGCGCCAAGACGAGCGGTGGGCCGACCATGAACGCGACGGCACGTACGCGTGCGAGTTCGATGTTGCCGACAAACAACGCCACGGGAAAGCTGGATACCAATGTCGTGCCCTCCAGCGACACTTTCGCGCGTGAAGCGGCTGGCAGGCGTGACAGTGGTGCGACGTCGGGCCATTCGACTCCGCACGCAAAGCCGCGCTGAGTGGTAATGCGCCGTTTCTCCCATCGCCATCGCCGCTGATTAACGGCCGCGATTCGCCACGCGAAGTATCGCGTCCGCAAACTTCGCCGGCGCTTTCGTGTTCTGCGCAAGGAACAGTGACGGCTCCAGCATCTCGAGCTCGAGCAACACGTAACCGTTCGCGGTCTCGATCCCATCCACTCGCACGTACAGCCACGGCGACGGTGCTGCATCCAGAACTTTTCGCACCGCCCTCATCACCGCGTCGCCCGGATGCTCTACTGCCGAGCGTCCGCCAAATCCGGTCTGCACCCGGAAGTCGCCTTCGGTTGGCATCTTTCGCACCGCGTGGCTGAACTCACCGTCGAAGAACATCAGTGACCACTCGCCGCGCGTCTGGATCTCCGGAATGAACGGTTGCACCATCACATCCCCCAACTCGAGCGACTCCGCGAGTTGCTCCTCGATCTCCGACGCCGACTCGCGCGATACTCGCCAGGTACGCGTCGCCGCCGCCGAGATCACCGGCTTCACAACTGCTTCTGACCATCCGCGCGAGTCCAGCAGCGCGCACAGATCCGGCCGAGCTCCCTGCGCCAGCCATTCGGTCGGCACCACGGCGACGCCGGCGCTCTCCAGATCGCGGAGATAGGTCTTCTCCATGTTCCAGCGTAGCACCGCCGGCGGATTCCACACCGGTGCGCCTTCGGCTTCACGCACGTCGATCCATGTGCGAAACTCGTCCGCATTGTGGTGGTAGTCCCACGTCGATCGCAGGATTATGGCGTCGAAGGCGCGCCAATCCACCGCTGGATCGTTCCAGACTGCTCCGCGCACGCTTGCACCACGTTTACCCAGCTCGGCGACGGCCAGCTGGTCGTCGGGAGTCAAATCGCGGTGAGCGGCCGATGTTACGAATGCGATGTGCACAGGACAATGATTTCAGCATCTGGCGCCGTGTGCAAGTGCGGAGAGCCACGATATTGTTCATATTTTACACGAAGGAATACCAGGCCGGCTCGCAGCCGACCCATAGCCAGCTCGCACACCGCATTTCTACCGGAATGCCGCGAAACGCATCTCCGGACCTGAGGGACACATGAAAAAACTCGCCGTCATTCTCGCCGTCACAGTCGGCTCGATCGCTCCCCGGATCAGTAGCGCCCAGCAGGACGTGGCGCGCTGGCAGAAGGAGGCGCAGGACGTGACGATCGTGCGCGACGATTGGGGGATCGCGCACGTTCACGGCAAGACCGACGCGGACGCGGTTTTCGGAATGATCTACGCACAGGCGGAAGACGACTTCAATCGTGTCGAGACGAATTACCTCAACTCGCTCGGACGGCTTGCCGAAGCCGAAGGCGAGCCGATGATCTATCAGGATCTTCGCCAGAAGCTGTTCATCGATCCTGACTCGATGAAGACGTACTACGCTGCGAGTCCGCCGTGGCTCAAGAAGCTGATGAACGCGTGGGCCGACGGTCTCAACTACTACATGTACAAGCATCCCGACGCTAAGCCGCGCGCCATCAAGCACTACGAGCCGTGGATGGCACTCAGCTTCAGCGAAGGCAGTATCGGCGGCGACATCGAGCGCGTGAATCTCAAGCAATTGCAGGCCTTCTACGGCAACGGTCCCGCGACGGCTGAACCGGTATCGAACGTGCTCCCACCGCCAGAGCCCGGCGGCTCGAACGGAATGGCAATCGCACCGTCCAACACCATCGATCACCACGCGCTGCTTCTCATCAACCCGCACACGTCGTTCTTCTTCCGCTCGGAGCTGCAGATGTCGAGCGATGAGGGACTCGACGCGTACGGCGCCGTGACGTGGGGACAGTTCTTCGTGTACCAGGGCTTCAACACACGCGTCGGCTGGATGCACACCTCGAGCGCCGTGAACGCTGTGTCGGAGTTTCTGGAAACGGTGGAGAAGAAGGGCGACCGCTTCTACTACAAGTTCGGCAACCAGGAGCGGCCGATGATCACGAAGACGATCGCGGTGCCATACAAGACCGCGACCGGAATGGCCAGCAAGACGTTCACGGTCTATTACACGGTTCACGGACCGATCATTCGAAAGACGGATGGACGATGGGTCAGCATCGAGCTGATGAACCGGCCGATGATCGCGCTCATCCAGTCGTACACGCGCACCAAGGCGTTGAACTACAAGCAGTACCGGGAGACGATGGAGCTGCACGGCAACTCCTCCAACAACACGATCTACGCTGACGCCGACGGCAACATCGCCTACTTCCACGCCAACTACATTCCTCGGCGCGATACTTCCTTCGACTGGACTCATCCGGTGGACGGAAGCAATCCGAAGACGATGTGGGGACCGCTGCTTTCTGTGGACGAGACGCCGCATCTGCTGAATCCGAAGAACGGCTGGCTGTACAACAGCAACAACTGGCCATGGTCCGCCGCGGGCCCGTACAGTCCGAAGCAGAAGGACTATCCCAGCTACGTGGACGTCGGCGTGGAATCCGCCCGCGGGCTTCACGCGATACGCGTGCTGAGCGGCAGGAAGGATTTCACCATTCAATCACTCCGTGCCGCTGCGTACGATAGTTATCTGCCGGCGTTCGAGGAGATGATTCCGCCGCTCCTCAAGGCGTGGGACGATGCGCCTGCGTCCGACCCGCTCAAGGCAAAGCTGGCGGACCAGATCTCAGTGCTGCGCAAGTGGGATTATCGGTGGGGTGTGAACTCGATTCCAACGTCGCTTGCTGTCTTCTGGGGCAGCGAGCTGATGCGTCATGTGAGTCCGCATGCGACAGCGGGAATGTCGCCGGAGAAGTACACTCAGAACGAGGCGACTCCGGACCAACAGCTCGAAGCGCTTGCCGCCGCGTCGGACAAGCTCACCGCGGATTTCGGAACGTGGAAGACGCCGTGGGGCGACATCAACCGCTACCAGCGCGTGAACGGCGATATCGTCCAGCATTTCGACGACTCCAAGCCCAGCATTCCAGTCGGCTTCACGTCGTCGCTGTGGGGCTCGCTCGCGTCGTTCGGCGCGCACGCATACCCGGGCACAAAAAAGTGGTACGGCACCAGCGGCAACAGCTTCGTCGCCGTAGTCCAGTTCGGTGACAGTGTGCGCGCGATCGCGATTACTGCCGGCGGCGAGAGCGGCCATCCAGACTCCCCGCACTTCAACGATGAAGCGGAACGTTACAGCACCGGCAACCTGAGAACCGTTTACTTCTATCCGTCTCAGCTCAAGGGCCACACCGAGCGGGAGTACCACCCGGGAAGCTGAGCGCCGACCGGGCGAAGGCTGATATTCAGGCAACGCCGGGTTTGTTGAATGTCGTCATCCTCGCGTAAGCGGGGATCCACGGACTGACGATTCCATTCAACACCGTCACGTTGCAGGACGCATTGTGACGGTGGCAAAATCGTAGGGCGCGGATTTATCCGCGCCGCACACCCAAATGCGGACCGACGATCATTGGCATCGCCGACCACGTCGACGCCAATCATCGATTGATTAGGTAACGCCGTTAGGTAGCGCCCTGCGTGGGGCGGGGTTTTCCCGGACCGCCAATCCGCGAATATGCGATGAAGGCCGTTGGTAATACCGTGGCACGTCGTTCCGTGCGATCGTGGCCCAACGTAACCGGCGTTTCCAATAATCGTCGATCGCCCATTTGGGTGGGCGGCGCGGATAAATCCGCGCCCTACGATTGGCCTACCCACCGGCATAGTGCAACGTGACGGTGTTGAATAGATAACGGTCCGTGGATCCCCAGCCTGCGGCGAAGATCACGACATCCCGCGTGCGCGGCCCAGCCTCGAATACGGGATGACGACATCCTAATGTGCACGGCGCCCCAACACGCGTCGTCGTCCACGCGGTCGTATGGCGTGGCCGGCGCGTCGGTCGTAAGATTCGTGCATGATCAAGCCGCATCGCTCCGTCGCTCCGCTGCTTCTCGCGCTGGCCCTTTCGACCCCTCTCCGCGCGCAATCGCGGCCCGCTCCCACCGTCACCAGTGACGGAATACTCGGCAGCGCGCGCCCGATTCCAGGTGCGGTGTACGAGAGCGTTCCGTTCACACGAGCCGTTCAGAAGGGCACCCGAACGCGCACGGGCGTTCCAGGAGTGGGCAACTGGGTGCAGCATGCGCGATACAACATAGACGCGACGCTCGATCCCGCGACCAACACCGTTACCGGAACCGAGCACGTCGTCTACATCAACAACTCGCCCGACACGTTGCCGTTCCTGATGGTGCATCTGCGCCAGAATGTGTTCAAGGCAGGCAGCGAGCGACACGACGGTAGTGCCCCCGTCACGGACGGAATGAAGCTCACGCGCGTCGTCGCAGGCGGAGTCGCACTGGACTCGCAGAATGCTCCGCGTCGCAGATCCAGAAGTTCATCAGCACAGAGTGGCTACACGGTGAACGGCACCGTGATGCGCGTGTCGCTCCCCAGGCCGCTGATGCCGCACGACAGCGTGGCTCTCGATTTCGGATGGTCGTACGTCCCTGCACTCACACCGTCCGACGGCAGGGAAGGTCGCGACGATCATCTGTACTTCATGGGGTACTGGTACCCGCAGATCGCAGTATACGACGACGTCGATGGCTGGGTGGCGGATCAGTACATACTCTCGGTCGAGTTCTACATGGACCCGGCCGATTACGACGTTCACGTCACCGTCCCGCGCGGATGGGTAGTTGGCGCTACTGGCACACTCCTCAACGCCGACGCGATTCTAAGCGCCAGTGCACGCACCAAGCTCGCCCAGGCTCGTCGCACCGGCTCCGTGATCACCATCAGCAAGCCGGGCGATGGCGACGCCGCATTCGCTGCGAAAGCACCTGCTTCCGTCACGTGGCACTTCACCGCTCCCGACGTGCGCGACTTCGCGTGGGGAACGAGCGATCGCTACGTGTGGGACGCCACGCGCGCACTCGTAGCCGACTCCGGACAGAAAGCAGACACTGTAGACATCTACAGCTTCTACCGTCTCCATGCACCCGCAGCCGCATGGGCGATCGGCGGCGCGCGCTTCACACGTGACGCCATCGAACAGCTCTCGAAGTATCTGTGGAAGTATCCGTGGCCCAGCATGACGTCGATGGAAGGAATTCTCACCGGCGGTGGAATGGAGTATCCGCGCATGACTCTCATGCAGCCGTGGGCCGATACGCTATCGCTCGCAGGCGACCTGATGCACGAGACAGGTCACATGTGGTTCCCGATGATGGTGGGCTCCAACGAGTCGCGCGTTCCATGGATGGATGAGGGCCTCACGCAGTTTGATGAAGCGCAGGGGCTGCGTCCGCTCTACGGCGAGCCGCGCAATGGCGGACGGATAGCAGACACGGAGCAGGGCCAGCGTCTGCTCTACACTCGCGTTGCCATCGCCGGTGAGGACCAGCCGCTGATGACGCGCGGCGATCTCTTCCCGGCAGATCTTTACAACATCATCGTGTACGACAAGACCGCGCAGGTGCTCGCGGCGCTGCGCGGCACGATCGGCGAGCAGACCTTCCATCGTGCACTGCGAGAATACGGAAAGCGCTGGGTCGACAGACATCCCTATCCCAACGATTTCTTCAACACGTTCGACAACGTCTCGAAGCAGGATCTCAGCTGGTTCTGGGAAACATGGTTCTACAATGCGTGGCCGCTCGATCAGGCCATCGCGAGCGTCAAGCCCGATGCAGACGGCACTGCGATAACCATCGAGGACCGCGGCCTGGCACCGATGCCGGTCATTCTCGCCATTACGCGCGCAGACGGAACGGTCCAGCACATCGACGTTCCGGTCACCGTCTGGCTCAAGGGTGCACGAAGCTATGTGCAACACGTCGCGTCGTCACCGGAAGTGACGCGCGTCGAGATTGATCCGAATGGATTATATCCCGATCTCGATCGCGCGAATCAGGTGTGGGTGAAACGGTAGGCGCGACGCATGCGCGCCAATTGTCATTCCCACTTTCGCGTGGATGACGATCACCTAAGGCTCGTTCGGCACCAACGGCTTCACCCTCTTCCCCCACATCGCAGGCGGTGGCTCGTGCGTCGCGCGATCCACCGGATGCTCCGCCAACATCTTCATCGCCGTCGCGACAGCTGTCTCGAGCTGCACGTCATGTCCGTCGGCAATATCCTTCGGCCAATCTTCAACGTCGATGTTGGGCGAGACCCCTTCATTCTCCACCGCCCATGCCTGTCCGTCCTTGCGGAAAAAACCGCCGCGCGGCGCGTACATGATTCCGCCATCGATGAACAGCGGCGTGTCCCAGATTCCGACCAGCCCACCCCATGTCCGCTTGCCGACCAGCGGTCCCACGTTGCGGTCCTTGAACATGTAAGGCATGAGATCACCGCCCGAGCCCGACATCTCGTTGATCAACATCACCTTCGGACCCCAGATTCCCGCCGCCGGACTCGTGAATGGATATCTCGATCCGGCCGGGTTGTTGAAGTAGCCGTCGAACTGTCTCTGCAGCACGTCGATGATGTAGTCGGCTGCCGATCCGCCACTGTTGTATCGCTCGTCGATGATCGCGCCCTTGCGATCCTGCTGCGCAAAATAGTAGCGATTGAAGCTCGTGTACCCACCCTGAGCGGTGTTTGGAAGATGCACGTACGCAAGCTGGCCGTGTGACAGCGAGTCGACGATATGCCGGTTGTGCTCCACCCATGCACGCGACCGCAATCCAGCATCATTCGCGATCGGAATGACGTTCACGCGCCGAGCACCTTCGGGCGAGGGACGCGCGCTCACCGTGATTTCCGTCTGATGATTCGCCGTCCCGTCGAACGCGCGGTAGATGTTTTCCGGCGCACGCACATCCACGCCGTTCACCGCCAGTATGTAGTCTCCGACGTGCACGTCCACACCAGGCGACGTGAGCGGCGCGCGCAGATCCGGATTCCAGCTGTCGGTCCCATAGATCTTCGTGATTCTGTAATACCCGTTCTCCGCCGCGAGGTCGGCGCCAAGCAGGCCCACCGTGGTGCGCGGAACGGCGGGCATGTCGCCGCCGCGAACGAATGAGTGCCCGATCGCGATCTCGGAGCCCATCATGTCGAGCAGATAGTTGAGATCGTCACGGTGCATCACGTACGGAAGAAGCTGACCGTACATCTCCTTCATCTTCGGCCAGTCCGTTCCTTGAAGGTTCTTCAGGTACAGGTAGTCGCGCTGATTGCGCCATCCTTCGTTGAAGATCTGCTTGAACTCGGCCTTCGGGTCGACGAGCATGCTCAGCGTGACGTTGAGCTTGCCCTTGCCTGCGGTGGGCGCCATCGGCGACGAGGCGTCGACGAGATACAGGCCGCTCGTCGGCCCCGGCGTGCTGTACAACAACTTCTTTCCGTCAGCGCTCACAAAATACTGCGAGACGTCGTGCAGGAACTCCGTTGCCTTGCGATCCTTGAGTTGATAGCGATGAAGAACAGCTCCGAACGCCGGAATCTCCTCAGTCCCGGTCTGTGGAACGTTCTCGACGAAAAACACAGTGCCGGCCTGCCCCGCACGAAGGTCACCGTAACCGCGCTCGACGATACCCGACACGGGGATGATGCGCTGCTGCAGTCCGTCGAAATCAATGACTACATGATTGCGCGCGGCCAGCATCGCCTTGAGCGAGTCCGACATCGGCGCGTTGGCCTTCGCTGAGTCGACGGTCGATGTCGTGTCCGGCCGGCGCGGCCGCGGTGCGCGAGGCGGCATACCGGGCACCTGTGGCTCTGCTGCGAATCCAGCGTCCTCGTCGCTTTCCGGAAGCAGCGGTGACGGGTCGGTCTTCTTGAGCACGGCGAAATACAATGCGTCGGTTTCGGAGTGTCCGTAGCTCGACATGTCGAGCCAGCCTGATTGCAGTCCGTAATCGGTCGATGCGAAGAACCAGAGATACTTGCCGCTCGCATCCCAAGCCGGCGACTTCGCGTCCGCGAGGCCATCGGTAACTTGATGCGTCTGTCCGTTTGCTACATCGTACACGAAGATCGCGCGATACAGCGACGGCAGCCTCTTGGCATACGCGATCCATCTCGAGTCAGGACTCCACACCGGATCCAGCGAGCGATCCGGCACCATGAAATCGTCACCGCCGATATCGGTCGCCTTGCCAGTGGCGACATCGACGACCCAGAGCCGGAGATCGGTATCCTGGAGCACGATGTCCTTGCCGTCCGGCGACCACGACGGCGTGTAGTAGTGCGTCGGATGCGGCAGCGCTATCGACCTCGACGGCTTGCTTCCATCTGCGGACGCAATGACGAGCTCGTATTCGCCGGACTTGTCGCTGAAGTATGAAATCCACTTCCCATCAGGCGACCAGGCGGGATTGCGCTCGGCGGAGCCGCTCGACTGCGTCATATTGCGTACGTCGCCCTTCTCAGCCGGCACCGTGAAGATCTCACCGCGCGCCTCGATCGCGGCGCGCTTTCCAGTCGGCGACAGCGCGATGCTCGTGATGCTGTGCGACACGTCCTTCCACTGCGGCATCATCCACGGGAAGTCGCCAACCACCTTGATGTTGACGATGTGCTCGTGGTCGGTCTTCGGATCCAGCTCGTGAACGTATCCGCCCTGCTCGAACACCATCGCATCATCGTCCGCGTCCAGCGTCTTCACGTCGAAATCGGAGAAATCCGTTACCTGCTTCAATTGCTTCGACGCCATGTCGTACGACCACACGTTCGACACACCGTCGCGATCCGACAGGAAATACACCTTCTGATTGCCTGACCAGACAGGGAACATCTCCTTCGAGTTCGGTCGCGGAATCGTGTCCACTGCAAGTGTCTTGCTGTCGAGAATCCAGATCGGCCGATTCTGTCCGCCGCGATAGTTGCGCCGCTCTTCGTCCCACGAATCGTTCATGCGATAGGCGATGTGCGCACCATCGGGCGAGATCTGACCCTGGTATGCGCGATACATCGGCATTGCAATCGGATCGCCGCCTGTCACCGGCACGGCGTACCATCGCGGCTCGGGCGACGGAAGATTGGACGACCGCGTCGACGAGAACACGATCGACTTTCCATCCGGCGTCCACCCTTGAACGATGTCCGGAGCCGGATGCCACGTCAGCCGGCGCGGCTCTCCACCCGCAGCAGGCACCACATACACATCGGTGTTGCCGCCGTATTCAGCGCTGAATGCCAGCCACCGTCCGTCTGGCGAGAAGTGCGGACTCGATGTCGCACCCTGAAAGCTCGTCACCCGCTGCGCGGTCCCGCCGGAGCGCGGCACCACCCAGATATTGTTCGCGTACGCGAATGCGATCTGCGTCGCGCTGATGGTTGGTGACCGGAGCATCCGTGTCTGAGCCGGCGCAATCGCCGGAAGAAGCGACAGAGCGATTGCCGAGTAAGCGATGCGACGCATGGCGACTGGGGTGATGGAGGGAACGTTGCAACGACTGGCCGAAGTCCCGAAAATCACCGTGAAAATGCACGCGTCCGTCGCTGCCCGCTAGACGACGTGCCGGTGGGCGGCTGGCACGCCGCGGTTATCGGTAAGCTGCTGACTGCCATTGTGTCGCGCTGCCTGTTGCTACATGTCGAAATTCGTCCCCGACTTGATGCGGTATCCCGATGGAACCTCGAACATTTCGGCCGGCTGTGCGCCGAACTTGACGCTGGTTATCTCGATCGAGTGAGTGCGGGTGTGGCTGACTCCCTTGTCGTCGGAGGTGGTTTCCCGAACGACTGTACGAAGCGGGGTTCCCTGCAATGCACGCGCGCGCACCGACGCTTCCTGTTGCACGAAGTCACGATCGGTCTGAGCGGTCGCGGTGCTGGTGTGCTCTATGAGAGCTAGAAGCGGATTGGCTCCCAGATCGAGCCCCGGGCTCACCCAGAAATCAGTCACGACGGTGTGATGCTCCGTGCCGGTATCGAATCCCATCGCCCGAATGTGCACGTCGAACTGCTCCGTCATCCGGACCTGCTCGGTTGAATAGCCAAGCAGCTTCTGACCGGTTCCTACCCGCTCGAAGGAGATCTTGGGGTTCTGCACATTGAACTTGACCATCGGTGACACCATCCGCAGCGACGTCCCCACAATGTGCTCGAAGCTCGGCGAGCTTATCTCGTCCACTTCCTTTCGATCCGAATGCACGGACATCATACGCGTTCCGTTGTCGGTGAGAAGGATGTAGTCATCCGTGTGCTTCTTGTCGTCCATGTCGATACGCGTGTTGCCGCCGTGCACGCGCACGGTCCCACTGCTCGTCGAGCCGTTCTCATCCGTCGTCATGAACGTGTACATGTAATCGCCCGCAGGCACCGCAGCCTCGGCGCACCGCGCCGCTGCAGAGTTGCCGTTGACGAGAGTCATGCTGAGAAGTGCAGCCAGAGTGCAAATCATGTTTCCTCCGTTGATCGATCCAATCAGATCGCCTGTGGATATGTCACCGGCGCATCCGCGATGGTTCGCCGCGGGCATGCTCCATGCACCGTCCTCATCATGCGCCTACAGAGAGGAGAACCATGAAAGATTCAAAGAAATCCAGTTCGAACGAGCGTTCGGAAGAGGTAATCGAGACCGGTTCGACCGTTACGCCAGACCAGAATCCACCCCGGACCACCAAGGGCAAGTGGACCGCCCCGAAATTCGGATCAGCTGGAAGCGGCGGCGCCGAGTTCGAGCCTGGGCCGGAGAAGGACTGAGCAGGCTCGCAGTGTTTCACCAACCTGTTCTCAGACCTGCTCGATGACTAGGCGCCGCTATCAGCGGCGCCTTTTCTTTGCGCGCGCCAACGCGCATCGCTCAGCGTATTCTTCAGGTAGTAGCGAAGCCGCGATCCCGCATTGCGAAATGCGTATTGCGTCGCGACGATAGCAAACTCAGCATACGCCAGCAGGAGCCGACAGGAATGCCCAGCGCCGCCCGGACTAACACCGCCTCCACACACGACGAGCCGCACCTCGCGTCGCCCGATGTCAATCCGTCGTTCACCAAGGGCGTCTTCCTCGGCGAGATTCGCGAGGATCTGGTATTCCCCTTCCCGACGATGTCGCCGGAAGAAACGGAATCACTCCACATGATCCTCGATGCTCTGCGCGCGTTCGCGGCAGCACACATCGATTCGGCGAAGATGGATCACGACGGCAAGTTTCCCGACGAGGTTCGGCACGGACTGCACGAGCTCGGCTTGATGGGGCTCAACATCCCCGAAGAGTATGGCGGCTTCGGCGCATCGGCAAAGGTGTTCAATCGAATCTTCGGCGAGCTTGGCGGCACCGATCCGGCGCTCACCGTCTATTTCGGCGCGCACGAATCGATCGGCTGCAAGGGCATCACGCTGTTCGGTACGGACGAACAGAAGAGCACGTGGCTCCCGAAGTGTGCGACCGGCGAGATCGTGGCCGCGTTCTGCCTCACCGAGCCAGGCTCCGGATCCGATGCGCAGGCGATGGCATCGACCGCGACTCTGAGCGAAGACGGCACGCACTACATCCTCGACGGCAGAAAAATCTGGATCTCGAATGCTGGCTACGCAGGCATGTTCACGGTGTTCGCGAAAGTCCCCGTTACAGTGGATGGAAAGATCAAGAAACGCGTTACGGCGTTCATCGTCGACGCGCACAGCGATGGCATCACGCTCGGTCAACCCGAGCAGAAAATGGGAATCAAGGCGTCCGACACACGCACTGTGACGTTCGAGAAAGTACGCGTCCCAGTCGAAAACGTGCTCGGCGAAGTGGGGCACGGCTTCAGAATCGCACTCGAGATCCTCAACTCGGGCAGGCTCGGACTTGCCGCCGGATCATCGCGCGGTGCGCGCCGCATCCTTACCGAAGCGGCGAAGTACGCGAACCAGCGTGAACAGTTCGGCGCGCCGATCGGGTCCTTCGAAATGATCCAGCGCAAGTTCGCACAGGCCGCCGCCGAGATATATGCAGCGGACTCGGCGGTAATGCTCACGTCGGAGATGATGGACCGTGGTCACATCGATTACTCGCTGGAAACCGCGGCGTGCAAGGTATTCGCGTCCGAGCTGGCCGTTCATGCAGCGAGCGAAGCGATGCAGATCGCCGGCGGCATCGGTTATTCCAAGGAATTTCCGTATGAGCGCGCGATGCGTGACTCTCGAATCAACATGATCTTCGAGGGCACCAACGAGATCCTGCGCGCGCTCATAGCGCTGAGCGGATTGCAGCAGCCCGGCGAACGGCTGAAGGCCCTGGGCTCTGCATTCAAGGATCCGCTGCATTCCGTTGGAGAGATCAGCTCGTACATAGCCGGCCGCGCAAAGCGCGCGATCAAGAAACCCGAGTTCACGCGCGTGCACCCGGCCCTGCGCAAGGAAGCCGACCGTGTAGCGACCATGATTCACAGTCTCGCGCTCGCCGTCGAGAGCGCACTCATGAAACATGGCAAGAAGATCATGGAGCGCGAATTCATTCAGGAGCGCATGGCCGACGCTGCAATTGGCATCTACATGTGCACTGCAGTGTTGTCGCGCACCACGTGGGAGATCGAGCGCGCCGGAAGTGTCGACGCAGTGAAGCCTGAGATGGATTGCGCACGACTGTTCATCGCCGATCGCTACCGCCAGGTGCGGCGGTCGATACGGCGCATCTCGCGCAACCAGGATGAGCGCATGAAGGCAGTCGCCGAGCACGTGCTCGAAACCACCGACGCAGCACCGATCGCACCATCAGACCGCGCGTAGTGTCAAGGCGCGGGCTGAAACCGCGTGCATACGCGGCCGTCCGATAGTTGTCCTCCCGCCGAAGGCTGGCACATAGGCAGCGCCGGCTTCGTAGACAGTCGTCGTCCCACCGAAGGCTGGGATTCAGGCAACGCCGGGTTTGTTGAATGTCGTCATCCTCGCGTAAGCGGGGATCCACGGCCGACGATTCCTTCAACACCGTCTCGTTGCAGGACAGATTGTGGGCGGCAAATCGTAGGGCGCGGATTTATCCGCGCCGCCCAACCCAAATACGCATCGATGATCGTTGGAAACGCCGATAACGTCGGATGCGATCCTTGGGGAACGCCGGCCACGTTGAACCATCGTCGTTGACCGTGCCGATAACGTCGAACACAATCGCTGGAAACGCCCCGTACGCCGAACGCTGGCCGAACCGTCGGACGCCGTTCACCTATCCATAGGAAACGCCGTTACGATGCGCCCTGCGTGGGGCGGGGATTTATCCCCGCCGCCAATCCCAAACATGCGATGAGGGCAATTGGTAATACCGGGTACATCGTACCGTCCACATCATACCATGCACATCGTGTCTCGCACATCGTTCCGTGCACATCGTTCCGTGCACATCGTTCCGTGCACATCGCACCGTGCCATCACGCCGCGCATATCGTGGCGCGATTAACCCGTTTCCAATAACCGTCGATCGCCAATTTGAGATAGCGGCGCGGATAAATCCGCGCCCTACGCAGGGCGCTACCCACCGGCATGGTGCAACGTGACGGTGTTCAATGAATAACGGTCCGTGGTTCCCAGCCTTCGGCGGGATGACGACATCCGATACGCCCGGTATTTCCTTACGGGATTCCTCCCGCCGAATGACGAACGCACTTCAACCCATCATCGACTCTCGCCCCGAAACTTCGTCGAGATGTATCCGGAAAAGTTGCAGCCGGAACGGAGTCGGATCGTCCTCCGTCAATGCCTCCGGAACGATTGAGCGCATCAACGCGACTGCGCGCTCGAAAGCGACCGTCTCGGCCTTCGGCGTGTCCGGCCCCATCATGTAGAACGCCCCCTTCACGACGACACTCCGCCAGTTGAAGAGGTCCTTCACCTCATCGACCTCGAACGCGACCCACGGATGATGCTCGATCACGAGCAGCTTCTCTCCGTAGCTCGTTCGCCCGTACAGCCACTCGTTGTCGAACACGTAGTGAATCGGCTCGATGTTGAGTCGGTCGTGAAAAGAAAATGCGATACGCCCAACGTGATTACGCGCGAGCATCTTCTCCGCTTCGGAGCGCTCGAGCGTGCGAAAGGACACGTGCCGTTTTTTCTTCGATTCATCCATCGAAAGCCTCCGAGCCCTCGGGAGTCAGCCCAGCTCTTGAAGCCTGAAATGCGGGTTCTCGATTACAGCGAGTTCGTTGCCGAACGGATCGATCACGCTCCCGACCCGGATTCCATCTCCGACTTCGGTTGCCGGCGCCTTGAGCCTGGCACCTGCATCGACGAGGCCGACGAGCGCTTTTTCGACGTCCGCGACGCCCCAGTATGCCGTGGTACCCGCCGCGCCGTTGGCCCCGTGATTCATATCAGGATCGAGCCCCAGCTCGAATCCGCCGATGTTGAAGCCGACGTAAAACGACTCGTCGAAATACGGCTCGACTCCCGTCGCGGCGATATACCACCGTTTTGCGGCAGCGATGTCTGGCACGTGGTAAATCACAGTGCGGAGTCCCAGAAAACGAGGTTGCATTGGACGGGCAGGCTCGGGTTGTTTGGACCGGTCGATCCGGACGCCGATGTGCCCGGAAATTGCATTAATCTGGCCGAAATGCCATACGTTCTCAACACCGCTCGCGGCCATGTCGGGATTGCTCTCGCAATTGCTTTCACATGCGCCACCTGCATCGCATGTGCGCCTCGTGACACGTACGACTTTCCCAACACACTTGGCGTCCTTCCGCCGCAAAAACCCATTCCGCTGTGGCTGGGCACCGTACGCGGCGCGGCTAACGCGGAGTCGGGAGCCGCGTCGGTGAGCCCGAGCCCGACTCCCGGCTGGGAGCACGTGTTGCTCTCCATCGACGACTTTCAGGCCGGCACAACGTACAGCTGGAGTCTTCGCTCGGGCAGCTGCAGCTCGCAGGGAAGCATCGTCGGGCCTGCCGATCGATATGCAGTGTTCACCACTCGCGCCGACGGGTCTGGCGCTGTCGAAGCTGTGGTTCCGGCTATGCTCTCGCCCGCCGCGTCCTACGCCGTCGTCGCCACGCCCGTTTCATCGACCGGCATTGCATCGAGCAGCGCAGCAGGCAGTGCGGCCACGGCCTGCGCCGATCTCACACTGGGATCGATGTAATCCTAGAGTTCAGGCGTGCGGGGCCGAGTTCCGCTTGTGGCTGTTATCACCGACTTGATTCCGCCACGCAGATTGAAATCGCCGACCACGCGCATCCACTTCGGCTCGACCTTGTCCACGAGATCGTCGAGGATTCGATTTACTGCGCGCTCGTAGAAGATCCCGTCGTTGCGAAAGCTCCACAGGTAGAGCTTGAGACTCTTGAGCTCCACGCATGACGCGCCGGGGAAGTACGTGATTCGCATTGTCGCGAAATCCGGAGCGCCGCCCTCTAGAGCGGTAAGATCGCTCGCGTCGCCTTCGATTCCACCCAATGGACAGAGCGACGTGAACTCGGGACAGTCCATGTGGATCTCGTAATCGCGATCCGGATACGGATTGGGAAATGTTTCAAGCAGTTGTGGCTTTGGCATGTTACAAATCTAGACATCGGCGAGAGGTCACTGAATCGGCACGTGTAATCTTTTCCGACAATCGCGCCCACGGGATGCCCAGTACGCTTACCGTCGCCACGTTCAGCACCGTGCAACCATCAGGTTGTAGATAGAGCCACTGGTCCATGTACACTGCAGGCTTCCGCAACAGGTAGCGCAGATGCAGAACGTTTCCCTTCGTTTCGGCTGTGACGGTGCCGGATGCGTCGCTCAGTGTGGCCGAGTAACGATGCGCGCCCAGTTGCCGGAGATGCCAGATGCGGTTCTCGGTCGTACCGTCGTCGAAGGTGACTCTCTGCTCCAGTATGAAGCTGCCATCGCTCGCGTCCCGCAGTCCGCGACCATCGACCTGAAGCTTTCGGGGCGCCTTCCAGCGCTGTACCAACGTCCCATCGCCGTGAGTATCGCCGGCGAAGAACAGCTCTGGCCGAAACTCTGGCGCATCGGCGGCCTCGGTGTGGAAAGTAGATGCCGTGAGGCATCCTGAGATCAGTACGATTGCGGCGGCGGCGAACATGCGCCGAGCGACGTTTCGGAACCGCATCGTGGGTGCGCGCAAGACGCGGTGTTCAGGACCCGCGCAGCTTCCGGGATATCTCCTGCAACAGATCGCGCTCGTCTCCAGAAAGCGAGCCCATCCCCTCGCGCGAAATCTTGTCGAGCAGAGCATTCACGTCTTCCGCGCGCGGTGCAAGCGGCTCTGGCGTGGCTATCATCGGAGACTGCGGACGGCGCTTCACGATGGCGTTGCTTCGTGCCACCGCTTCATCTGCGCTCGGTAATCCATCGCGACGCTTCGGCGGACGCTGCATCTTTGGAATCGGCTGCGGATTCGTGTCGTCCGGAACCGTCGCGACATGCCGGCGAATCTTGTCGAAGCTCGAGCTGTTCGGTGCGTGCAGATAGATCCAGGCGAACACCAGACCGCCTACGTGCGTCATGAACGCAACGGATCCGCTCGAATAGCCGGTGAGATCGGCGAACGCCATGCCGACGTTCCACGCGATCGTCCACACCGCAAGCCACACAGCGCGGATCGGCATGACACCAAGTACATAAACCTCGTCGTCCGGCCACTTGAGTGCATACGCGAGCACGACGCCAACCACCGCGCCCGACGCGCCGATGACGGCGCCGTGTTGCTCGAACAACAGATGGAATATTCCGCCGCCCAGCCCGCACCACAGATAGAAGTACGTGAACGCACGAGCGCCGAATGCACGCTCCACGCGCGGTCCGAACATCCACAGCATTATCATGTTCGTCGCGATGTGCGCGAAGCCCGCGTGCACGAACATGTAAGTGCCGATCGTCCACCAGTGCGACGGAAACTCGGCGGACGTGAGCCCCATCCACGCCGCGACGTCCGCCGTTCCCACCGGCGACGTCAACTGTACGAAATAGACCAGTACGTTGAGCGCGATGAGCCACTGGACCGCCGGTGTTATCCCGACGCCAGGCTCGAAATCGGCTGCGTTGAATTCCGTTGCTGTTTCCATGATGCGCGCCCTTCGGTCCTACCCAATTGCAAGCTTAACGATCCGCTCGCATAACTCTTCAAATCCCATTCCCGCGGCTGCCGCTCCCTGCGGAATCAGACTCAGCGGCGTCATCCCCGGTAACGTGTTGGCCTCGAGACAGAAACATTCCCCCCGCTCGTCCAGCCGGAAATCCACCCGGGCATATCCGCGCAGCTTCAATGCCCGAAATGCCCGCAAGGATTGCTCCTGTAATTTATTAGTAACATCTGGAGACAAATTCGCCGGGAATTCCTCCACCGCCATTCCCGCCGTGTACTTGCACTCGTAGTCGTAAAGCTCCTTCGATGGTTTGATCTCGCCCACCGGGAGAGCCTCATCGCCCAACACGCCGACAGTCAGTTCCCGGCCAGCGATGAAACGTTCGATCATCACCTCGTCGTCGTACCTGAAAGCCTCGGCAACAGCAGCGTCCAGGTCGAGCACATTGCGCACTATGGATAATCCTACAGTCGAGCCCTGCTTCGATGGCTTCACGATCACTGGAAGCCCGAGCGACTGTTCGACCAGCGCAGCCGACTGGGGTGCCATGAGCCAGTCCGGCGTCTGAACACCGGCCGCCCGTAGAAGAACCTTGGACAGATCCTTGTCCATCGCTAGCGCGCTGGCCAGATGGCCGCTCCCGGTATATCGGACTCCCGCCGTGTCCAGCAGCGCCTGAACCGTACCGTCCTCGCCCTGACCTCCGTGCAAAGCCAGAAACACAACGTCCGCATCGCGAATCTCGGGCATCGCGATGAGGTCATCACGCAATCGGCCGCCACCATTCAATCCGGCCAGCGCTTCCAGCGACGGCGGCTCGGTCCCGACGTTCCGGGCACGCAATGCATCCAGCTCCGTGTCGCTCAGCACATCCGTCGCCGGATCGAGCGCGGTAACCAAGTGTCCACGCGCCCTCAACGCCGCAACAATCCGCAGCCCCGAAGCGAGCGAAACGTCACGCTCGGCGGACGCTCCACCCATGAGAACGGTTATGCGGAGCGGAGAGAGAATCGGCATTGCTTTTAGTATAGCCCGGTCGCGAAGTCCGCGCAGGCGGTCTGCGATCTACCGACCCATCATGTATCGCAGCATGTCCGAGCGCGTAACGATCCCCTGCGCCTGACCATTCTCCAGCACCAGCACCGCAGGCGTGCTCTTCGACAACAGTTTCACCCCGAGCTCGATCGCCTGATCGCTGTTCAGCGACGGAAACGGCGCGTCCATCACCTCGCGCACGGTCGCTTCGAGCAGCGCTGGCGTCTCCAGCCCGCGCTGCGAGAGCGTCGCTTCGACAACCGATCCCACGCACTCATTTCCATCCATCACCGGGAGCTGCGACACGTCGTGCAGCGCCATGAGATTGAGCGCCTGTCGTACTCCAGCAGCCGGTGCAACACTGACAATTGCCGGCGCGCTGCTGTCCTTGCGGCCGAGCATGTCGCCGAGTGTGACGTGCTCGGCTTCGAGCATCTGATTCTCGCGCATCCACTCATCGTTGTAGAGCTTGGAGAGATAACGCTCCCCGGTGTCGCACAGGAACGTCACGACAAGTGCATCGGGATCGTCGAGCCTGCGCGCGAGATCCAGGGCGACCTTCGCGATGAGACCCGATGATCCGCCGACGAACAGACCTTCCTCGCGCGTGAGTCTGCGCGACATCGCGAACGCGTCACGATCGCTCACCGTGTGATACTCGTCGATCACCGACATGTCGAGCGTGCCGGGAACCTTGTCCTGCCCGATCCCCTCGACCTTGTACGGACTTCCCTCGATCTTGTGCTCGCCATGACTGCGCCAGTACTCGGCCAGTATCGATCCGACGGGATCGCCGGCGATGACCTTGATGTTCGGATTCCGCTCCTTGAGATAACGCCCTGCGCCTGTGATCGTGCCGCCCGTACCCGCAGACGCGACGAAGTGCGTGATCTTGCCCTCGGTCTGCTCCCACAGCTCCGGACCCGTTGTCGCGTAGTGCGCTTCCGGATTCGCCTGATTGTAGAACTGATTCGCGAGAATCGCGTTGGGCGTTTCTTCCGCGATTCGCTTCGCCATCATCACGTAGTTGTCGGGATGATCCGGCGGGACCGCGGTCGGTGTCACGATGACTTCCGCGCCGAACGCCTTCAGCAATCGCACCTTTTCCTGCGACATCTTGTCGGGCAGCGTGAAGATGCACTTGTATCCGCGCAGTGCGGCTGCGAGGGCGAGCCCCACTCCCGTGTTTCCGCTCGTCCCTTCGACGATCGTGCCGCCAGGTTTGAGCTTTCCCTCACGTTCCGCGCGCTCGATGATCGGCAGCCCGATGCGATCCTTGACCGATCCGCCTGGATTGAAGAACTCCGCCTTGCCATACACCGGCGTGCGAATCCCGCGCGTCACGCGATTCAGGCGGATCAACGGCGTCCACCCGATGGTCTCGAGGACGTTGTCGTAAGGCCGCGCGTTGCGATTTATATGCATATTGCTACTATTTATGCTTTCGTTTGGTGCTGCTCGATGAGTTCTTCTTTGAAGCAGTCGAATCCGCGGCTTGCTTCACAGCTGCTGTCGCCGAGCTGTCGGCGCCTGGTGTATTCATTTTCCTGAGAATCGAATCGCCCGGTGGTGGCGGAGCGTCGGGATGACGGAAATATACCGGGAACAGGATCGACACCGGCATCGGTGTCCCGCGCAGCTTGGCGGGGACGAACTTGAGCTCGCGCGACCCCTTGATCGCTGCGGAATCGAGCGGCGCGACCTTTGATGACTCGATGACGCGCGTCGAATCGTCCACCACCGTCCCAGTCTTGTCGACGTACAGCCGGAGCGTCACGTTGCCCTGCACCTTCTCCGCGTACAGCGCAGGCGGATATCTGAACGGCATGTCCTTGTTGAGCATGATCGGATAGGTGTCCGGTCTCAACATGCCCGCGTCGAACGCAGTCGCTGTCCCATCGCCCTTCGAGCACGCTGCCAGAAGAGCGACGGCCGCGATCGCAACGACCCTCGGCACAGTCAAGCTTGAATCATCATTGGTCATGCAGGTCACGTCTTTTGCTGAGCATCCGAAACCAGGCGCGCGAGTGTATCGAGCGCCTGCAGCGGCGTCATGGTGTTGGGATCGATTCCTCTTAGCTCTTCGACAATGGGATCAGGGACCGATCCGAATAATGCGAGCTGGCCCAGCGTTTCGTCGCTGGGAGTACGCGGCGGCATGCGATGTTGCCCTTCTAATTGACGCAACAGTGCCCGCGCACGTTTCAATACCGGGCGCGGAAGCCCCGCCAGCCGCCCGACTTCTATGCCGTACGAGCGATCGGCGCCGCCTGGTTCGAGTGTGTGAAGAAAGAGAATTTCCTCCCCAACCTCTCGCACTCGTACGTTGAAATTCCGTACTGCCGCCAGCTCGTCCGAGAGCTGCGTCAGCTCGTGATAATGTGTAGCGAATACCGTCTTGCACCCCACCTCGTCGTGAATGTGCTCCGTAACAGCCCACGCTATGGATACACCATCGTACGTCGAAGTGCCACGTCCGATCTCGTCCAGCAGCACCAGTGACCGGGCGGTCGCCGAGTGAAGGATCGCGCTCGTTTCGCTCATCTCGACCATGAAGGTCGATTGGCCGCGCACGAGGTTGTCGCTCGCGCCGACACGCGTGAACAATCGGTCCACCACTCCAATTTCCGCCGAGCTCGCCGGAACGAAGCTGCCCATCTGCGCCATGAGCACGATGAGTCCGATCTGGCGAAGCACGGTGGACTTGCCAGCCATGTTCGGACCGGTGAGAATGATCACGCGTGCGTCGGCGGTGAGCGTCACATCGTTTGGGATGAACTTCTCGCGCGGCATCATGCGCTCGACAACGGGATGCCGTCCGCCGACGATCCGCAGATCGAAGCCGTCGCTCAATCGCGGTCGTACATACGCTTCCGACTCCGCCACTTCGCCCAGCGCGGACAGCACATCGAGCTCGGCCAGCACGCGTGCAGCGCATTGCAATCGCGATACGTCTCGTGCTATACGCTCGCGCAATGCATCGAACAACGCTCGCTCGCGAGCCTCGATCCGGTCAGCCGCCGACAGCACGCGCTCCTCGTAATCCTTGAGCGCCGGCGTGATGTAACGCTCTGCGCCGGTCAGTGTCTGACGACGCTGGTAATCGTCAGGAATCTTGTGGCCGTGCGTGTTGGTGACTTCGATGTAATACCCGAACACACGATTGTAGCCCACCTTTAGCGAGCTGATTCCGGTGCGCGCGCGCTCCTCACTCTGTATCTGCGCGATTCCGTCCTTCCCGCCGTCGCGTAGCGAGCGCAGCTCGTCCAGCTCGGCGTCGAATCCCTTGCGCACTGTTGGATCTTCGCCGAGCATGATCGGCGGCCGCTCGACGAGAAGATCGATGATGTCGTCGCCCAGCTCCTTGCACGCGTCCCAGCTTTTTAGCACGCATTTGAGCGCGTCGCTCTGTATCCTGCGCGCAGCGCGTTCAACATCCGGGAGCCGCGCGACAGAGTCGCCGAGCGCGCGCAATTCTCGCGGAGTGATCCTGCTCGCCGCGACCTTTGCAGCGAGCCGCTCCACGTCGCGTACGCCATCGAGAGCCGTGCGAATCGTCGAGCGCGTCATTGCGTCGGATGCGAACGCTGCCACGGCGTCGAGCCGCGCGTCGATTGCATTGACCTGACAGAGAGGTGCGAGAATCCACTGACGCAGCAGCCGCGCGCCCATCGGTGTGAGCGTGCGATCGAGTACGCTGATCAGTGTTCCTTCCTGACCCGTTCCGCCGCGCAGCGACTCCGTGAGCTCGAGGTTTCGCCGCGTCATCTCGTCCAGCGGCATCGTACCACCGCTGCGCTCGATCAGAGGCGGACGAAGGTGCGGTACTCCCGCCGGTTGCAGCTCGCGTACATAGCGCAGCAACGCGCCAGCCGCCCCGATAGCGATGTCGTCGGAAGATTCGATGCCGAATCCGTCGAGTGATTGCACACCGAATTGCCGCTGCAGGTCATCACGCGCCATCGCCGCGTCGAACTCCCACGCGGGACGACGCGACACGAGTAGCGTGTCGAGCATCGCATGCGATTCGGTTACGAGCTGTTCCGGCACTACTATCTCGCGTGGCGACAGTCGCGCGAGCATCGCCTCGGCTTCGGATGCTTCGACTACGATGAGCCGCAGCTCGCCGGTCGAGAGATCCAGCGCCGCGATACCTGCACGCAGCGCAACGTTTCTGGACGACCCGTTCGGTGATGTGCCCTTTGTGCCGATCGTCATCGCGCAGAGAAAGTTGTTACGCGATCCGTCGAGCAATTCGTCGGAGAAGGCTGCACCTGGAGTGATGGTCTCGACCACCTCGCGGCGCACGACTCCCTTTGCAGTCTTTGGATCTTCGACCTGCTCGCAGATGGAGACGCGATGGCCGAGCTGCACGAGCTTGCGCACGTAGTCCGGCCCTGCCTTCACAGGAACTCCGGCGAGTGGAACCTGCGACGCGCCGCCGTTGTTCCGGGAGGTGAGCGTGAGACCCAGTACGCGCGCGATGAGCTCCGCGTCCTCGTAGAAGGTCTCGTAGAAATCGCCCATTCTGAAGAACAGGATCGTATCCGGATGTCGTGCTTTTATGTCCCGGTACTGCTGCATGAGTGGCGTGGCCACAGTGGGCTTCGCCACGCGACTACCTCTCTGCCACGAATCCGTCTATCTGTTTGGCTTTCAATCTCGCGAGCTCAGCGGCGGCAGCGGCGTGCGTCGCGAAGTGTCCGATGCGCACGCGATAAGGAGCCGCCGACCCGTCGACGTACGCACTGTAGCCGCGTCCACGCAATTTGGCAGCGAGCAGTGTTGCGGGAGACTTGGCGCCGAACGCCGCGACCTGTACGGCATACGATCCACTCGACGTACTCGGCGAGCCCGTCTCTTCTGCCCCAGCGACTGGCGCCGCGTGTGATCTCGTCGGTTTTGATGCAGCTACTCTTGATGACGTTCTTGCCTTCTCCGCTGGCGCCACTGGCGCCGCGGTCGTCCTGGAGGCAGTTGTTCTCGGTGGCTTGACCAGATTCGACTGCCTGGCCGACGCAAGCGCACGGTCGACTTCTTCCTGGGTAGGTTGGCGCGAAACTACGCCACTGCCGGCACTCGGCAAATTGCTCGCGGTGTCGGCCGGTGCGGCGCTTGCGGTCGCCTTCGGTGTCACCGGCCTTGGCGAAGCTGTTGCTTCGCTTTCGGGAACAGGCTTCGGCCTTGTTGGGGCTGTAGCCACTTCGGTATGTGTAGCCGCTCGCTTTTCCGGCGTGCGTCTGGCGCTCGTGTCGCGGTGCTCAGCCTCGTTGCTCTTTGCTATCGTCCTTGGCGCTTCGGCGACCTTCGGCGCCGCGGCTGGCGCCTTGTCGACTGGTACCGTAACTGGGGCCGTGGCCGCCGTCGGAGCGGCGTTCGCCGCGAGTGTAACCCCGCGGCAGCGCTGCTGCTGGAAATCGATGCGGTTCTTGAGCTCCACGTTCGATGCCTTGACGCTCTTGTTCGCATCGGCATTTGCCACACACGCATGCGCTGCGTCATTGGAGTCGAAATACATCTTCGCAACCCAGTAGCTGGCTTCCGCATGCAGCGGGCTCAATGGATGCTCGAGGACAAGCCGCTGAAAGTGCTGCAGCGCCGCCGCGTTTTCACCGCGCGCCGATTCAAGCTGGCCAAGCCGAAGCAGCGCATCCGGTACCCGTCCAGATTGCGGATAATCGACTATGATCTCGCGGTAATCGTGCTCCGAGTCGCGTGCGTTGCTCGCGAGCGTGGCCTGCCAGTAAAGCCCTTCCGCATAAGCAGCCGTTCCAGCAGGCGCCGCAGCCGCGACAGAGTCGGCGAGCTTTCTCCCAGCCGCTGCCTCGCCGTTCGCGACCATCTGCTGAGCCTGGAGATACAACGTCGAGTCCTTCGCCGATTGAGCGCCAGCTGCGGGAGAAACGCCGAGCAGGACTGTTCCGGCAATTATGGAAGCCGTGAGAATAGCGGAGTGATGCATTGGTTTGCTCATTTGTCGCGAGAATGCTGCTATAGTGATCTTATACTGACGCGATTTACGCCGCGCGGCGGCGTACTGATACTGAACAGATGGCGAGTACTACCGTCGCAAGGATCTGCTGGTCGGACGATACGCGGCTCTCCTTGAGGGCAACGTCCGCCGCCAGAAGTGCCGCTATCGACCTGTCGCAATCGGCCACCTTCCAGTCCCGGGCTGCGAGCGCCCACGCGTGTGCGGCCCCGTTCCAGGGCCGACCTGGATAGGCACGGGTCGACTTGAGTAGCTCAAAATACTCGCCTTCGAGGCGTCCTTGCGGTAGTCCGGAATCCAACCGGCACCGGCCCCACGCCACCGCCAGCATCTGCGTCGACAGCGCCATCACCACGCTCACCCCGGTGGTCTTGGGCTGCGCGAGAACATGCGGGATGAGCTCGAGCGCGCCGGTAGCATCACGCTGTAGCACCTTGTCGAGAAAATCGGCAATCGTTTCACCGCGACGAATACCGACCGCCGAGCTTACTGCTTCTTCGGTGATGGTAGCACCGCTCGTGTAGCTCGCCAGCTTGTCGAGCTCCGACGCCAGCTGGTAAAGATCGTTACCCACCGCTTCGTGCAGCAGATCCGCAGCGGTCTCGGTTATCTCCACTCCGATCTCCGACTTCGCGTGGTGCATGATCCAGCGCGAGACCCGGCTTCCATCCAGTGGATTGAATTCCATCGGCGTGGTCGACATCTGCAGCGCCTTGTCGGTCTTCGCACCAGCAGCGGACACGAGGATCACCGTCGTGTCGTGTGAAGGATTTCTGAGATACCTGTCAAGTGTAGCGCGCGCGTCCTTCTTCAACGTGCCGATGTCGCGAATCACCGCGACTCTACGCTCGGCCATCATCGGCGGAGTGCCAAGCAGCGACCCGAGCGATTCGGCATCCATTTCGGCAGCGCGACGCACATCGAGGTTGAAGTCACGCGTCGCAGGATCGACAGCGGCGGCTATCAGTTGCTTGACGGCATCGTTCTTCTGGTACTCATCGTCGCCGTAAACGTAATACGCCCCGTCGAACTGCCGTCGTTTTACGGCGTCGCGGAGCGTCTTGAGGGCAGCGTCTGTTGCCATGCCCAAAATCTAATTTCGCGGGACGGCTGCTATCGAGCTTGTGTGTAGCTCACCGTCTGAAGACCGCCTTGCTCCACAAGCAGCGCTGCGGGCCAGATCGGCATTCCGGCAGAAACCGAGGCGACGATGGAAGGAGCTGGCGTCGAGTCTGGAGGGGTCGCTATCGCGATAGCAGGCGGCAACACGATGTCAGGCTGCTTCTGATCTGCCAGTCTCATCGTTTCTGCCACATAACCCATCATCATCAACGAAGCGATCGCGCCGACCGCAGCAACCATGCGGAATCTTCCGGTAGAAACATTGGCCTGACTCAACCGGCATTCGCGAAGCCGCTCGTCCAGCCTGAACGAGAAGTCGGTCGACGGCTCGATCACAGGAAGGTTGTGCACGAGCAGGAGCGAGCGTCGCACGCTGGCGTCGAGGCGAGCACAGTCGGCGCATTCAGCAACGTGCCGCTGCATACGCACCAGCTCGACCCCGGCCAGGGTGTCGTCTACGAAGGAACAGTGAAGATCCCTGAACTCTGAACAGCGCATCGAAATAAGGATACCGGACGGCGTGGATAATAGTTCCACTCGAAAGGCCAGGGCAAGCCGCGCCTATCCATTCCTGATCAAGATACGAATCGCAGGGCGCGGATTTATACGTGCCGGGGTCGCGATGCCGAGCCTATAAACAAAAAGCGCGCGGCCATTGTAGGCCACGCGCTTTCCCCATCTACCCAAGCCTCTCAGCCCAGCCAGGGCCCAATTATCTCCGCAAAGCTGTTCCGCGCCCTGTTCAATCGCGATTTGACGGTGCCGAGGTTCGTGTGAGTGATTTCGGCAATCTCCTCGTACGATTTGCCTTCCAGCTCGCGCAGAACGAAAACGTTCCGGTGATGCTCTGGAAGCTGCCCAACCGCCTCCTCAACCTTCTCGCGAATGTCGCGTTTGTGGAACAGGTCGTCCGGACGGTTGCCCGGATCCTCGAACTGGAGCGGACGCTCCTCGTCCTGCCAGTTCTTGGTAATCGTCTGGAACAGCACCAGAGGGTTCCGAGAACGGTTGCGGAGCTCGTTCTTCGCAAGGTTCGAGGCGATGGTATAAACCCAGGTCGAGAACTTCTTCGACCTGTCGAACCGGTGTAGATGCCGGTACACCCGAATGAAGACTTCCTGCACGAGGTCCTCGGCTTTCTCCCTGTCGCCGATCGTGCGATAGATGAAATTCAGGAGGCGCGTCTGGTAGCGCTCCACGAGCTCCGAAAAAGCGCGCTCCTCGCCGTTCAGGAACGCCGAAACAACCTCAGAATCTTCAGCCGTACGAAGACGTTCGCGGACGGTAGATCCGATGAGCTCGACGTGGGCGAGTGCTGGTATGGTTTTACGAGCGGCAGTGGCCATAAAGTCCCCTTTTCTAGGACAACTGTTCAACGGGACGGGGTCGGCTTTTGTCGGCCCATGCGAAGTTCCCCCGGACAGGTTCTTCGCTCTCAGTATTAGACAAGCACCAGACGTGCCGGGTTGCCTGCCGTCCAACAAGTAGCTAAGCCTTTATATTACAATGACTTAGCTAATTTCCCAAGATACTTTGGCTGCCATTCTGTCGCGTCATATTGGCTGGATATGCGCTGGCCGTCAGACATCACGGTAATTAGACGCTAGCTCGGTATGTCCCGTTAAGGCTACGATGGAACTTTGGTTCCATTGAAACCATACTGCCGTGACGTGCCAAGAAGGTAGCGGGCTTGACTCGCTCGCCCTCAGGAGCATTACGCGTTTCACCCGGTCTTGGTTGTCGCATCGATCGCCGGTATCCGGTGAGTTATTTTCGCGCCTGCTTGCATGCCCTGCTAGGCGTGGCGATACTGTAACCTGTGTCGCGTGTACCGACTCGACAGATGTCTCTGGAGCGAAAGCTCCCCTTGCTGGTCGCAGCGGTTCTCGTCGCGACCCTGGCCACGGCTGTGGCGCTCGCGTACCATGAGGTTCGTAACACAGCCCTTGTCGCCGCGAGCTCACGCATCGAGACGGTCGGCCGTCAGCTCGCATCGACATCCAGAGAATCGATAACGAGACGCACGGCGCTTCTGCATGATGTTGCGGAATCGCCGGCTGTTATTGCTGTTACCGCCAGGAGTACTGACTCGATCGGCAGACCCACGCCTTCGCCCGAGCTTGCTGCTGCTACCGCCGTTATGCACCGACTCGTGCTTCCGAGCGATTCCACGCAGGCGATCGAGCTCTGGTCTGCTGACGGACAACTTATTCAGAGCCTTGGCGACACGCCGGAAGCGCCGCTGTCTGCCCACGATACTCCGCCAACAGTATCGATTCCGGGCAACCGTGTTCCGCAAACTGTCATGCCCTCGGACAGCAATTCGCACTTCCTTCCGTTTTTCGAGGGAAGCGACCATCGCGTCTACTACTGGGTGACCATGCCGGTACTCAGCCGCCGCGGTCGTCATCTCGGCTGGATTGCAGAACAGGCACGTCTTACGCAGCGCCCTGGCGCCGACAAGCAGATCAACAACATCCTCGGCGATCACACAGCCGCGTACTTGCGCAATCAGGGTGACGACTTCTGGACCACGCTTGGCGGCGTGCCGGTTGCACAGCCAGCCACGGCGTCGACGCTGACCGTACCGCGGGGCCAGGACACGATGAGCACCGTCACGTACGATCGTCCACAGCACGGTGGGGTACTTGCAACTGCCACCGCGCTTCCGGGAACATCCTGGTGGCTGGTGCTGGAGGTGGATCGCTCGGCAATTACAGCTGGCGCGCGTTCTCTGCTCATAAGATTCACGCTGTTCAGCCTGCTCCTGCTCATCATAGCTGCGGCCATCTCGTGGTTACTGATAAGGCGCGCAGTGCGCCCGCTGGTGGATCTCACCGACGCGGCGACGCTGATGGCGCACGGCGACTACTCGGCACGGGTCGCGACTCATGGTACCGACGAAGTTGGACGACTCAGTACCTCGTTCAATGAGATGGCTGGCGAAGTCGCAGCCGCTCAGGCCAAGCTTGCGGGTCAGGTTCAGGAAGCGCGTCGGTTGGCTGACGAGCTGGACCAGGCACGCGAGGTCGCCGTCAGCGCGAACAAGGCGAAATCGACTTTCCTCGCCACGATGTCGCACGAGATCAGAACGCCGATCAATGCGATCATCGGCTACGCAGACATCCTTGATCTTGGAATTTCTGGCCCGCTCACTCCAAAGCAGCACGAGAGCCTGCGGCGCATCCGCACGAGCAGCGGTCATTTGCTCGCGCTGGTGAACGACGTGCTCGATCTGTCGAGAATCGAATCAGGCACGATGCGGTTGCGCGCCGCGAGTGTCGACACACGCCCGGCCGTAGATGCTGCCGTCGCCATGGTTGAGCCGCAGGCTGCAGCAAAGCGAATCAGAATCGTCGTGAAAGCCGACGATGAGAGGGCGGTGAGCTACACCGGAGATGAACGCGGCGTGCGGCAGGCACTCGCGAATCTGCTATCCAACGCGGTCAAGTTCACGGACGCTGGTGGTGAAATCCTGGTCACCAGTGTGGTGAAGAGGCCGGACGGGAGCAATTCCAATCTGAATCGCGATTTGTCTTATGTCGCCATACGTGTATCGGACACCGGCATCGGTATCGACGCGGATAAGCTTGGCAAATTGTTTCAACCTTTCACGCAGCTCGAAGCTGACAACGGAAATCCGTACACGCGCCAGAAGAGCGGCGCTGGACTTGGCCTCTCCATCAGCCGCCATCTCGCCAGGATGATGGGCGGCGACATCACTGTCGAAAGTCGCGCGCAGCATGGTTCCGTATTCACGTTATGGCTGCCGAGTTCAGATGGGACAACGCCGTATGTGAGAGACGACCTTCGCGCGATGGAGCTCAAGTAAGTCGAGTGTAGCAAACGCGGAAGGGCCGTGCTGGAGTCCTGCGTTAGAGCCCCGCGCTGAAGCCTGCCGCATACAGGATGACGAGCGCCGTCTTCGCGTCGCGAATCTCATTTGTCTGAATCATCTTGAGTGCTTGCGACAGCTTGAACGTCACGACCTCACTGAATTCATCCGCTTCCAGTTGCTTATCGCCGGCGGTGAGACCTGTCGCCATGAATGAGTGAATTACTTCGTCGGTGAAACCGGGCGTCGTGAGGAAGCTGAACATGTGCTCGATCCGCTGCGCGCTGCAGCCGGTCTCTTCCTTCAATTCCCGCTTCGCGCATTCCTTGGGGCTCTCGTCCTTCTCGAGCTTGCCGGCCGGCACCTCGTACAGATAGCCACCAGCCGCGTATCGGTACTGACGCAGCAGCATGATCTGTGGATCGTCACCTGCGGGATCGCTGATGAATGGAAGGATCGCAGCCGCGCCCGAGTGGCGGATGATCTCCATCTCGCCAGTGCTGCCATCCGGGAAGCGAACCTGATCGACATCCAGGGACACTACCTTGCCGGTGTAGATTCGGTGCGACGCAATCAGTGGATCGGTCATTGTTTGAATAGAAGGGTTTGCGTTTTAGGGACTCACCACATCCACCGGACCGAATGCGAGCGCCTCGAGCGGCTCGCGAATCGCGCCGGCGTCACCGACGATTACAATCTGCAACGACTCCGGATGCACGTGCGTGCGCGCAGCGGCGAGCACATCATCGATGGTCACAGCGCTCATTCGCGCTCGATACGTATCGTACCAGTCGGCTGGTAAACCATAGATCATCAGCACCGCGAGCGCTGCCGCTATCGCCGCAGTCGTCTCGTATCGAATCGGGAAGACGCCTTCGAGATAACTCGTAGCCAGCGACAGCTCGCTCTCGCCTATCGGCTCTGCGCGCATCCGATCTATTTCCTTCAGCGTTTCCTCGATTGCCGGCACGGTGACGTCGCTCGCCACAGCAGTGCCTACGACGAACGGTCCGGCCTCGCGTCTCCAGTCGAACGCGGACGATGCGCCGTAGGTGTAACCGTGCGCCTCACGCAGGTTGAGATTGATTCGCGATGAGAACAGGCCGCCCATCACCGCGTTCATCACTGTTATCGAGAAGTAATCAGGATGAGTGCGTGGCACTCCCACGTGCCCGATCCGCACTTCCGACTGCGGCGCGTCCTCCTTCCGGACGATTCTCACCGCGCGTGAGCTCCGCACCGGTCTGTCGTCAGCCCGGGCTTTCGGTGCGGGCCCGCCGATCCAGGCGGAGAGCGTGTCCTCGACCATGCTTACGGCGGTATCGAAGTCCACATCACCAACGATTATCAACGTCGTCGCCGACGGTCGGAAGCGTGCCGCGTGAAACGCTGCTACTTCGTTTCTCGTCAAGTTGCTCACCGACTGCTTCGTGCCGCCGAGCGGAAGCCGGAAGCGCGATTCGGTCTCGTAGATGTATTCATCGAACTTTTCGTCCGCGAGCTCGCGCGGCTCGGATTCTATCTGCATCAGCTCTGCAATCCGCTCGCCCTTGAGCCGCTCGATCGCTGCCTCGGGGAACGTCGGAGTGATGAGCACTTCTGCAAAATGCACGAATGCATTGTCGAGATTGTCCCGCAATACTGTCATCGCGAGCGACGCGGAGTCCCAGTCGGCTGCGCCGCCTATGGATGTTCCAAGCTGCTCCAGATAGTCTGTGAGAGCCTCGCCATCATATTTTGGCGTCCCCTCGTTGAGGGCGCGCGCCGTGAGCTGCGCCACACCTTCCTGGCCGGGACGCTCCGCAACGGCGCCCGCGTCGACTATCGCCAGAACGGTGACGACCGGAAGGCTGTGGACTGGAGCAACTAGCAGCGTGAGTCCGTTCGTCAACGTGCGCCGATCGAAAGCGGGGAAGTGGTATTCGCGCGGCGGCCCTGGCTGCGGACGAGTGGCGTTCGTCATGCCGTCTCTCCGCGCGGAACGTACATCAGAAACGCTCGGTTGTCTTCGCCTAGCCGCGTGGCCGCGAATTTATTGACGTCTTCGACGGTGACAGAGCCGTATCGGCTCATCTGATCGTTGATGAATGACGGATCGCCGAAGTAAGTCGCGAAACGTGAAAGCTGATCCGCGCGCTCGCTGGCTTGTTGCATGGAGACCACGAAATCAGTTCCAATGAGCGCGACGGCGCGAGAGACTTCGCTCTGCGTTACACCGCCATTTCGCAGACGATCGATCTCTGTGACGACTTCCTGCTCGAGCCGCTCGGGTGTGATTCCGGGCCGCGCGGTCACATCCACGACGAGAATGTCAGCGCCCTTCGGAAGATCGAACGTGAATGCTGCAGCATCGGTTGCGACCTCGCGTTCACGCACGAGTGCGCGTTGCAATCTGCTCCCCTTGCGCATTCCGAGTATTGCGCCCGCGATCGATGCCGCGTAATACTCTGCGCTGCCAAACGGAGGCACCCTGAACGCCAGGTACAGTCGAGGGAGACTTACCTCGTCCCTCACGACCTCGTGCAGAGTTCCACCGAATGTCGCCGGCAGGGTCATATCCGGCAGTGGTGGCTTTCCGTTGCCTCGCTTGATTCCACCGAAGTACGATTCCACGAGCCGCTTCGCCTCACTCGGATCGAAATCACCGGCGATGGTGAGCACCGCGTTATCCGGCGTATAGTACGTAGCGAAGAACTGTGCGACGTCGTCGAGCGACGCAGCGTTGAGATCCTCGAAGGACCCAATCAGTGAATGATGGAATGGATGCGGGTCCGGATATGTCAGGGCAGGGAGTTTCTCCCACCAGGTCCCGTACGGCTGGTTGTCCACCGACCAGCGCCGCTCGTTGGATACGACGTCGCGCTGTGTGTCCAGCTTCTGCTGCGTCATCGCCGGCAGCAGTGCGCCCATTCTGTCGGCTTCGAGCCAGAGCGCTATTGCAAGCTGGTTCGACGGAACCGTTTCGAAATAATTGGTTCGGTCGAGCCAGGTTGACCCGTTGAGCGTTCCGCCTGCGCGCTGTACGAGCTCGAAATGCTCGTTAGCCTCGACGTGCTCGGAGCCTTGGAACAACATGTGCTCGAACAGATGGGCGAACCCGGTGCGACCAGGACGCTCGTTGGCGGAGCCCACATGATACCATAAGTTCACCGCCACTATCGGTGCGGTATGATCTTCGGAGAGCGTCACGAAAAGGCCGTTCCCCAGCCGGAAAGTCTCTATCGGAATGCGCATGACGTATTTGGTTTCCGCGTAATATAGAGGTTATCCATCCCCACTTCTTCCCCTTATGATCGCTGTAGAATGAACGATGCCTCTGTGTGGCCAAGTGTTCTCTTCATAGTCCGGCATGGCGAATCAGCCGGCAATGTTGCACGCGACCGAGCCAACGCCGCGCACGACCTGGTGATCCACACCACCTCGCGTGACGTGGATGTGCCACTCTCCCGGCTCGGTGAGCGCCAGGCCACGGCTCTGGGGCATTGGTTCGGTGCGCTCCCGGACGCGGAGCGGCCCACGGTGGTCATCACGTCCCCGTACGTGAGGGCGCGGCAGACCACCGATGTCATCAAATCACTCGGCAATTTTCGGTACGCCAGCGATGCTGCGGCCCTGGTAGTAGACGAACGTTTCCGGGAAAAAGAGTTTGGAATCCTGGATGGCCTTACCAAGTACGGGATCCTGGAGCGCTTCCCCGAGCAGGCTGCCGTTCGTGCATCGGTCGGGAAATTCTACCACCGGCCGCCGGGCGGCGAGAGCTGGTGCGATGTCATACTCAGGCTGAGAAGCGCATTCGAGATGATGTGCCGCGAATACCGCGGCGAGCGCGTCCTCGTCGTCGCCCATTCAGTCGTCGTGCTGTGCATGCGTTACATAATCGAGGGACTCACGGAGGCGGAAATCCTCAAGATCGACCGGGAGAGCGACGTAGCGAATTGCTCCGTCACCCGGTTCGATGTCGATCCCACGATGGGAACTGTGGGGAAGCTCGTCCTCGACAGCTTCAACTTCGTGGCGCCGCTCGTCGCCGAGGGCGCACCTGTCACATCCGAGCCGGACGCCGCGACCATGCTCAAGGAGTAGGGCCAAGCCCTCGTACGGGCACGCATCCGCGCGTCTGCCGCGTCTTGTCGGTAGTATTGCTCTTAGCTCGCCGGTCTGTCGAGGACGATGAACTTCACATCGTCGTGACCGATCGCACGAAGCCACATCACCAATTCATTCACTCGGCTCGGCATGAATATCCCTGTTCCGCCGACGATCTCTCGCTTGATCACAAGCTCGCGCCCTTGCTGCGCGTAGCTCGTCGTGTAAGTCCCGAATACGCTATTTGCGGTCACGGTCGTCGGGAGCCGCGCATGCCAGCCTTCTGGTAAAGTCACACGCATCTCCGTGATCGCCGTCTGTCGCCCTACGATCTTGGACGCGTCTATCGGAAAGCGCCTGCTGGGAAGCCGCGCGATGTCGTCGGCAGCGGCAGCCATTGCCGCAAAGTTCGGAAACGGGTTGTTCAGCAGCTCTTCCGAACCCGCCGTCGTCGTCGCACTCGCATTGCTTATACGAACGGTCACCTGAGTCGGGGCGGAGTAGTCGCGACCATTGAACGCGGAGAGTGAGTCTCCGTCGCCGTTCGCGAAGTACTTGCGTGCGACGCGCCGTGCACCGTCCGCGCGCTGCGCGGAATCGAGTGGCGAGGCAAATGTGGCGCGCATGCCGGACGCAATCGATCCGCTTACCGACTCTTCGTACTTGCCATTGAACTTTCCATCGGTTGAAAGCGTGCCTGTCAGAGCGGTCGTCAGAACATTCGCGGTCGGCGGATCGCTTGGAAGCGTGACTTCGAGGCTTCGTCCATCAGGGAATACAATGAGCGCGAAACCGCCCTGAATGCTCAACGGAAGCTCGCCGTAGGGAGTGTACGACGATGTGAGATCGACGAACTGATATCCGCCCGATGCCAGCGCCACGACGGCAATTTCGTGGTTGAACTGTTGGGGCGATGGAAGATCGCGTCGCGCCTTCGCATTTATGCTCAGCAGTACCGGGTATGCGCGAATGTGAAGATGCGTCAGTGCAGCAACGAACAGCGTAGCCTTGTCCTTGCAATCACCAAACCCGGTCGCGATTACCGCATCAGGCATTCGTGGCTGATATCCGCCAATTCCGAGCTCGATGCCAACGTACCTGATGTCCTGCGCAACCCAACGGTGCACGGCGCGAATGGAATCATCCCGGGTTTTTGCCCCGGCAACGAGAGAATCCACGATCCGGCTGAGACTGGGCGTATCGCTATAGCGGTCGCGTGCAAGATCGGCATACCACTTGGAGACGTCGCTCCAGCTGATCGGGCCACCGACACGCACTTCCATCACCACGCCATTGGAATCAGCCGCGAACGGTTCAGGCTGCACCTTCGGCGTGTGCAATCTCGTCCAGCTATAGATCGTGCGACCGCCAACATTCCTGCTTACCCGTTTGAAATCGAGGTTCTGTTCCTTGATCACCGGTGTCACCGACGACGGTACATCCACGACGAACGCTGCGTGCTCGATCGACGATCCAGGCGTGAATATGTAGCTCTGATTGAAGTCCCCCTTCAACGCCGGCTTTCTCTCCTCGAGCGTGAAATCGACGTCCAGAATCGTTCCAGCCGCAACGCCGGAAAGAGACATGCGAACGATTTTCTGGTCGTTGTACACGGGTGACGCGGAGACAGGTGCGGGAACGTCAGACTCCTGAACCTGTGCCGGCGTCGGCACTAACGACCGATCCGTCGGGGCGTACGACACGGAACCAGTGAACTGCAAAATTCTGATGACCCGGAACGAACCCGAACTGTTGCTCACCCAGATGCGAGGCTCCCGCATCCGTCAGAACCTGGATTACACGCCGGTAGTTCTTTATGACCCTGCCGTCACTCTCCAGGCGCACTGACGTGGAGTCAAACAGAATGTGGGTGCTCTCGTCTGCGTACTTCGCAGGATCGACTGCGAGCCTGTAAAGAGAATCGTCCGCCGGCGTCGGTGCTACTGAAGGAACCGTGATGCTTTGCGCCGCGCATGGCGACGCAATCGCAAGCAGTACAGCTGCAACAGTTATCCTGTATCGCGTCAGGTCCACCCGTTTCGCTCACGCAACGCCTTAATGTGCGCGGTATGATGCCGCCCATGCCACGCGTACAGTGCGGCAACTTCATGCAGTGGGACTCTGCGGTTGTGGTCGGGATGGATGTAGCCGCGCTCGAAGTCGGCGTCCGGCATTGCACGCAGTAGTCCAACCCAGCGCTGGTGAAGAGCATCTAGCAGATTCAGCGATACGTCCACAGGCACCTTGCTCACATCGGGCAGCTTCGCCCACACCGCCTCGTCGTAAGGCTTGATCTGCGGCGTATCCTCGGCCAGAGCGAGCTTGCAGCGTATGTATGCGTTCATGTGGCTGTCTGCCACATGATGAACCACCTCACGCGGTGTCCAACCACCCTCGCGGTATGGTGTGTTCATCTGAGCATCGTCCAGGCCGGCAATCGATTCGCGGAGCTGTCGCGGCAGCGATTCGATCGTTGTGATTGACGCATCGATCGCTCGTCTGGACGAATCGCCGTCGTACTTGAAGCGTCCGATTGGATATCTGTCGTCTTGATTCATCGGTGTCATCGAGGATTGCTTCGTTCCGTGCGTATGGCTGAGTTCACCAGGGCTACGAACCGCTGGGCGTCCGCTGGGTCAAACGAGCTCAGAGCACGATGTCCGCTCTGTGTCACGTTCTCGAATGCCATGCTCCTGCGATTGCGGTACGCAAACTTGATGCTCCCGTCGTTGTACGTGGCGCTGTCGAGGTCGGCCAGCGGGTACTTGAGCTTTGTCTGTAGTGCCGTGCTCACGCTCTTCTTGACGAATCTCTCGATCGTGCTCCCGAGCGCGCTGGTCGTCTCCTCGGTGTCGCGCGCCATGTCTTTCCGCGCTACTGCGAGCACTGAATCAGTGAGACCCATGAAGACCGTATCACGTGCAAGCCCGAGCTTCATTGTCCCGTCCGTGGTTCGGATCACCATGCTGTCACCGAATGCCTTTCCGGGGACCGCTGCGCTCGCCGATCCACCTGATCGATCGTTGCCACTGCACGCTGTAACGAGAAGTATCGGCATGACTGCTGCGCCCAGAACGATTCGCGTCGATCTCATCGCTGTTGCCCGTTGTTGCAGGTTACTGGACTGGATTGCCATTCGTGTCGCGAAACACAACCGGACCGACATTCAATGCCCTGATTGGTCCTTCGATTGATTTCCTGTCTCCCACTATGAGCACCGTGAGATGAGACGGATCGATGTACTTCTCTGCCACCTGCTGGACTTCCGCCTGGGTCACTGCGCCGATGTCGTCGACTACATGGTTGTAGTAGTCCAGCGGTAATCCGTAGAGTGCGACATTGCTCAGTCGCATCGCGATGTCGCCGGTTGTCTCGAACTCGCTCGGGAGCTCCAGCTGAAGATAGCGCTTGGTCTTGTTCAATTCCGTGGCCGGGATCGTATCTCTTATCGCTCGCAACTGTTTCATGAACTCGATGAGTGCGGAGTCGGACTTTGCCGATACCACTTCGGCGGATGCGACGAACGGGCCGCCGTACTTCCGCATGTCGAATTGCGAGAACGCGCCGTAAGTGTACCCCTTGTCCTCGCGCAGATCCTGATTCAGGCGGCTGGTGAACGAGCCACCCAGCGCAGTGTTCATCACCATGATCGGGAAATAATCCGGAGTTGCACGCGGAACACCCACCGAGCCGATCCTGAACGATGACTGAGCCGCGCCCGGCTTGTCGATCAGATACACCGTCGTCGCTGAAGGCTGGAGGCCGGCTCCCACTGTTACCGGCGGAACCGTCTGCCGAGCCCATCCTCCGAACAAGGCACTTACCTTTCGTTCGATCTCCGCCGGTGTGATGTCGCCAACGGCTATGAGGGTTGCGCCGTTGGGTGCAAAATGAGAACGGTAAAACGTGCTGAGGTCCGCCGTCGTCATTGCCTGAACGGATACATCGGTCCCGATTTCGGATCGACCGTACGGGTTGTCCTTGCCGTATAGAAGGACTGGGTACACCAGACTCGCTATCGCCGGCCCCCGATCTTTCAGCTGGAGAAGCGCGGTCAGCCGTTCCTGCTTGACACGCGCAAATTCGGTGGACGGAAACGACGGATGGAGCGACACGTCTGCAAATAGCGCCAGCGCGCTGTCCAGCTGCGCAGTAGGCGTCGACAGCTGAACCGTGGTCGCATCCCATCCGCTCGCACTGTAGAGTGATACGCCCAGATATGCGATCTGGTCGGCGATCTGCAACGAGCTGCGAGTCGCGGTTCCTTCGGTCAGCATGTTCGCTACGAGACCTGCTGCCCCCGCGCGGTCAGGCGGATTGGCGGTGGCCCCGCTCGGAACGACGAGCACGAAATCCGCTACGGGAAGGTTGTGCCGCTCGACCACCATGAGCTTGAGGCCGTTCGCAAGCTCGCGCACTACCACGGGCGGTAGGTGCAGCGCTGGTGGTGGTCCAAGTGCCGGAGGTTTCGTACGGTCTACCTGCGCGTGCGTTACCGCCGGCGTCACTCCTGAAAGCACGATTGTAACCACGACCGAAAGAACCCGCAGTCTGCCGGAGCTCATCTGGCGCCTCCTTTCAGCATCATCGACGTCATTCCGTCGGGCACGACTGTCAACACAACCTTGGGTTTGCCAAGATACATGCGTGCTACACGTTGCACGTCTGCTCGCGTCACCGCGTCGAACCTTGCGGCGTCGCGCTGCACGTAATCAGGGTTGCCGACAAAATAATTGTACTGGTTGAGCAGCTCCGCCTTTCCAAGATCGGTCGCGAGTGAGCTCAGGAACTGAGATCTCGTCGAGTTCTGCACGCGCGCCAGCTCGCGCGACGTGATGCCGTCCTTCTGCAGTCTGGCAAGCTCCTCGCGGACGACTGCATCGACCTGTTCCGGCGCGACTCCCTTGCGCGGCGTGACCGTAATCTGGAAGTATCCGGCTAGCCGCTCTCCGTTCTGGAATGAGCTCACGTCCTGCGCAATTTGCAGGTCGTACACCAGCCGCTTGTAAAGCCGCGAGTTTTTGCCGTCGGTGAGCACCGACGCAAGCACATTCAATGCTGCGTCATCTCTTGCGAAGTTCTTCACTGACGGCCACGTGTAGTACACACGGGGAAGCTGAACCCTGTCCTGAAGCACGAGGAACGTGTCGCGTGGGATGACGACGGGCGCCGGTGAAGGTCGAGGCGGGATCTGTGGACCGCGCGCGATGTCGCCGTAGTACCGCTTGACCAGCGCCTTCGCAGAATCTGCGTTGAAGTCCCCTGCGATCACGAGTGTCGCGTTGTTTGGGGCGTAGTATGTGCGAAAGAAGCTCTTCACATCCTGCAGCGTCGCCGCCGACAGGTCGGTCATCGATCCGATCACCGGCCATGAGTACGGATGACCCTTCGGATAAAGCGCCGCCAGAATCGTCTCGTCTGCCTTGCCGTAGGGAACGTTATCTACCCGCTGTCGTCGTTCGTTCTTCACGACATCCCGTTGAAGATCGACTTTCGCGCTGTCCAGAGCCGGAAGCAGGAATCCCATCCTGTCGCTGTCGAGATACAGCGCGAGCGGAAGTGCGTTCGACGGCATCGTCTCGTAGTAGTTCGTCCGATCTTCCGTGGTCGAGCCGTTGTTGTTCGCGCCGGCAGACTCCAGTAGTTGATCGAACTGCCCGGTGGGTACATGTTCCGAGCCCATGAACATCAGGTGCTCGAACAGGTGCGCGAAACCGGTGTGGCCGGGCTTCTCGTCCCCGGATCCGACATGATACCAGGTGTCAACCGCTATCATCGGCGTCGTGTGATCCTCGTGCAGAATCACCTCGAGCCCGTTGGGGAGCGTGTACTCCTCGAACGGTATCCGTGGTATCGACTGGGCGCCGGAAGCAGCCGCGAAGATCGCGAACGCCATTGCTGCTGTGCCGGTACGAAGAACGCCGCGTGAAACGGCCACGGCTCTGGAGCTTTTCAGGTTTGTCTTCGTCATCTACTTATGAAAGCGACTGGTGCCTGGAGCGATTCGAAAATATATCCACCAGACGCCGCGACCATTTCGGCCGCGGCTGACGCCGCGTCAGACCGTTCGCTTCGCGCGTGGGTCGGGGCATTCTACAGTATACCCCTTCGCAACGAGCGCCGTCTTGAAGATGTCCTGCACGTCCGCTTCCCCATGCACCAGAAAGACCTGGCCAAGATGCGGTGACGTTGCCTTCACGCCATCGAGCCACGCGGTCAGCTCTGTACGGTCGGCATGCGCGCTGTATCCGTCCAGAATCTTCACCTCCGCTCGAAGCGGAACGTCATCCCCATAAATTCTGACGGTCGGCGGCCTCGTCTCGATTCGCTGCCCCAGCGTTCCCTCCGCCTGGTAGCCGACAAACAGGATCGTGTTCTTGGGATCCGACGCGCCATTTTGGAGATGATGCAGGATGCGGCCTGCTTCCACCATTCCGGACGCGGCGATTATCACCATCGGCCCGTGCGCGGTGTTGAGAGCCTTGGATTCCTCCACGCTCCGCGTGAAGTGTACCTGTGGAAAGCGAAACAGGTCGTGCGCCTTGTTCACCAGATCTTCGCTCTGGTCGAACACCTCCGGATGCATCTCGAACACCGTCGTCGTGTCGATCGCCAGAGGGCTGTCCACGTATATGGGGATCTCGGGAATCGATCCTTCGCGTGACAGTCCGTTGAGATTGTAGAGAAGCTCCTGCGTTCTTCCCACAGCGAACGACGGAATGAGAACCCTGCCGCCGCGCGCCGCCGTATCGCGCACGACCTGTGCGAGTTGCGCTCTCGCATCGACTACGGTTTCGTGATCGCGGTTGCCGTATGTGGACTCCATGATCACCGCGTCGGCCCCCTCAGGCACCACTGGATCGCGAATGATCGACAGGCCCGGCCTGCCTATGTCGCCGGAAAACACGAGCCGCTTGGTGGCGCCGCTCTCCGTAACGTCGAGTATCACCGACGCCGAGCCCAGGATGTGGCCTGCGTCGATGTAGGTGCATCTGACGCCGGGCACCACATCGAACGTCTTGTTGTAAGGGATTCCGATCATTAGCTCCTGCGTGCGCACCGCGTCGCGCATCGTGTACAGGGGCTCGACGAATTCCTTGTGGTGCTTGGCAAGATGCTTGGAATCACTCTCCTGGATGTGCGCTGAATCGGCTAGCATCACTGCGCACAGATCGCGCGTCGCCGCCGTGGCGAATATCGTCCTGGAGTATCCCTTGCTTACCAGAAACGGGAGCCGTCCCGAATGATCGATGTGCGCATGTGACAGTACCACCGCATCGATCTCTCCAATTGCGACCGGAAGCGTCTTGTTCTTCTCGGCAGCCTGAGTCCGGTGGCCCTGGAACATCCCGCAGTCGAGCACCACGACCTTGCCGTTGGCGCGCAAAATGTGGCACGACCCGGTAACCTCCCGGGCAGCGCCATAGAATTCTATTTCCATGGATTGTTTCCGTCCCCGGGATGCTTCCCGGAATGGTTCGCGGGATAACCCCCGTCATTCCCGCGAAAGCGGGAATCTATTAGTATCAAGACGCTACTATTGCTGGGATGATCAGCCTTCTGCTGACCGGCAGAATATCAGGACCACTTGCTCCTTGTCCTGGCTGATGAGCGTCGGCTCCCAGCCACCGCGGCTCCGCTCGTTGAGCAGATCGGTAAGGGTATCTTCATTCTCACGCGTATGCCGCGTAAGCTTGAGCACTACGGCCTGATATTCTTTCATTGAGATTATGGAGTTTTCGAACCTCACTATTATCCGCCACCCGCTGGTCCTCCACAAGCTCACCCTGCTTCGAGACCGGCGGACATCTACCAAGATCTTCAAGGAACTGGTGGATGAGATCGCGACCCTCATGGCCTACGAGGCGACCAAGGATCTGGGCGTCGAGCCCCGCGAGGTCGATACACCACTCGAGCACACCACCGGACATCACATCAGCGGAAAGAAGCTGACGCTCGTTCCCATCTTACGTGCCGGACTCGGAATGGTTGAAGGTGTACTGCGGCTCGTCCCGTCAGCGCGGGTCGGGCATATTGGCCTCTACCGTGATCACGAAACGCTCCAGCCAGTGGACTACTACTTCAAGATTCCCGGCGACGCTGCCGAGCGTGATTTCTTTCTGCTCGATCCCATGCTCGCCACCGGTGGAAGCGCGGTGGCTGCCGTTTCATCGCTCAAGCGAACCGGTGCCACACGCATTCGTTTTCTCTGTCTGGTCGCCGCTCCCGAAGGCGTTCAGAAGCTTCTAGAAGCTCACCCGGACGTTCAGGTCTACGCTGCATCACTGGATCGCGAGCTCAATTCCGTCGGCTACATCCTGCCGGGCTTGGGCGACGCTGGAGATAGACTTTTCGGAACGCGGTAACTCAGCTACGCGAACCATTCCCGCGGATCTGTCTGTTGGCGCCGTGCGGCTTCCATCACCCAGCGCTGCGCGACCGGATCTGTAATCTCGTCCGGCACGAGATCGAACCATGCGTTCGCCTGCGTGAGGTCTCCGATGCGGCGCCAGAGTTCACCAACCAGATATACGAGCACGGCTCGATCGTCACGCGCCACGGTGTCATAGAATTCCAGCGCCTGCTCGAGCGACCACGCGGCGAGTCTCCGGTAATAGCGTTCGGCTTCGACGTCGCCCTCGTCAACGCAGCACCAGGCGGCGCGCAGCCACAGATCGCCGATGTAGCGCCGGTCGGCGCCCTGCCATTCGGCCACCTTGGCCGCCGCCTCATACTTCTCCGAGCCTGTCGCTACGCCGTTCGCACGCGGCGACAACTCGTTCCACACGCGCTCCCTTACCAGCGGACTGATGTCTGTCTGATCAGTGAAATCACGCTCTGCGCCCGAGTAACCGCATCGGTCGCACATGTGTACTTGGTAGGCCCAGGGCTGCGCCCCCGCGGCGCGCTCGTGAAAATCCGTTCGCTTGCCGCCAAACCAGTTGGTGGACACAACCGTCTCCGACGGAAACTCATGGCTGCATGACGGACACCGCAGCTCTATCTTGCGTAATGCAGTCATTGGATCTTCGGTCGCCTCCCGTAATGACACACAGGGAATTTCTGTGCCACGGCGCGAATTTGATCGTCAATAGCGTTATCGGACGCTCGACGGGACGATCCGGCACCACGAAAATATTCAGCGACTTCGGCGTGGACTCTTGTTGTGCTTTTCCCAACGCGGTATTTTCTTGGCGCCGATGCTGATCAACTTGCTCCCAGATTTTTTCGCTGTCATAGACAGCACAGATCGCGTCGCTGCATACCTGCGCTACTTCGAAGCGCACCGCCGAATACTCGAATCGTACTGGACCAATTACGTCCTCGATCCCGAGGGGCCGCACTTTCAGGAAGTCGTCCGCGCCACCACACACGCCAACCGTGACGATCTTCGCGCGATGCTCGCGCGCATCGACGTGGTGGCGCTCGCACGACTGGCCGAGACCGAGAGCCGGCGCGTCCTCGACGCTGACGTCGATACCGATGTCGTCCTCATGGTTGGTGTCGGCGCTGCCAACGCTGGTGAGCTTGTAGTCGGTGGCCGCGGAATCGCCTTCATCGCGCTCGAGCACTTTACGGGTCAGCCCAATCCGGAAACCAGCGCCCTCGGCCTGGAGCCGGAGCTGATTCCGCTCTGGCTGGCCCACGAAATCGCTCACGCGGTGCGCTACACTTCGCCCACCAGTCATAGCGAGATGCGCCAGCTCATCGCCGAGGCCGCTGGCAATTACGATTACTGGGAAACGGGACGCCGAGCCTCGCTCCGCGAGCTCATCGTCAACGAAGGCATCGCCGTCCAGACCAGCCGGATCGTCAGCCCGGGCCATGCCGCGTGGGAATACTTCGGCTACGCTCGCAAGGAATACGCGCGTGTACGCGAAGCAGAACCGTTCATTATGCGCACCGTAGCCAAGCATTTCGACCGGGCGGGACTTGGTCTACGGCTGCGCTATCTATCCGGGGGAATGAGCGACGACGCACGCACCGTCGATCGCAACGTCATCCCCGAACGCAGTGGCTACTTTGTCGGCGCAAGACTCACCGACGCCGCTGTTGCTAGCCGCGGACTCGCCTGGGCCGTCCGGGCGGACGCAACACAAATAGCCGCTGTCGCCGCCAGCCAGCAGACGTCGGCCGCAAGCGCCTAACGCCGTCAATCACATGGCAGCGATTGAGACATGGCTGCCACACAATAGCGCCGATTCGCCGCGCTGATGGCAGACTTCCGCCCTCGCACCGGCTCCGAGATTCTCGACGCCGCATTCGAGATCTATCGAAGGCACTTCCTCGTCTTCGTCGCGATAAGCGTATTTACCTCTATCCCGTGGGCTATCTCGGCCTACATGAGCCAGACGGCGCCGGCGCTGCCCACGCCCGGCACGATCCCTCCCTCGTCGCTCATAGTTCTTTTGGGGATTTTCGTCGCACCGTTTACAGAAGGCGCAGTCACTGCCGCGGCATCTGCCGCCTACCTCGGTAACCGCGTGGACTTCGGCGAATCGTTTCGAGTCGCCTTTGCCAGACCAGGGCGTCTCTTCGTCGCCATGACCGTAAAATGGATCGCCATGGCGTTCGGCTTCGTGCTCTTCATCGCACCTGGCTGCATCGTATTCAAGCGATACTTCGCCGTGCCGATGACGGTCGTGCTCGAAGACAACACCGTGGGTGATGCGATCGCCAGATCACGTACTCTGTCAAACGGAAGTGGCTCCCGTATATTCGCGCTCATTGGCGGAGTACTGGTTTTCACGCTCTTCGTGTCATGGTCGCTCGGCGCTTCTCTCGCATCCGCCGCGGTGGGGACCGCTCTACGGCTGGTCATCAGCGTGCTGGTTTCGCCGTTCAGTACCATCGTGGCCACTCTTCTCTATTACGACATCCGGATCCGCAGGGAAGGCTACGACATCGAGCTCATGACGCAGGCGCTTGGTGTGCCAGCGCTGTCGCAGTCGTTGCGCTGATCCAATATTAGTATCTTTGAGATACTAATGCACCCGCTTGATAACTCCGCTATCGCCGATACGGTAGCAGCAGTCTTCCGCAGTCATGCGTTCACCGCGCACAACACCGTTTCGATCGGCCAGCTGGTCGCAGCGTGGGCCTGGGATGTTCTCATGCGAATGCTCGGCTTCGCCGCGAGTCACCCGATTGTCGGGCAGGTGCTCCGCGTGGCGCTTGGAATTGCAGGACTTCTCATCCTTGCCCGTATCATCTACGGCCTCGTCGCGCGCTACGCACCTTCGGCAATCGCCCGAAGACACCTCGACGCCAATCGCGGCACGGATTGGTGGGCCACCGCACAGCTGCTTGCGTCCCGCGAAGACTACACCGATGCCGCGCACGCACTCTACCTCGCACTGATCGGCTCCGCTGCACGCAGCGGCCTTGTATCGCTCCACGAATCGAAAACCACCGGTGATTACCTCCGCGAGATTCGTCGAGCCCCGGACTCGGTGGATGTCCCGCGCTTTACCGACTTCACGCGCTCATACGAAACCGTGATTTACGGCATCGGCACGTGCGACAGGGAGCGCTACGCTGGACTCGATACACTGGCTCGGGTCCTCATCCAAAGCGTTTCACCACGTCGAGTCTCAAGATTCGCCGCCCACAACTCCTCGGCATCATGACGCTGCCGGCTAGTGCGGTTCGGGCAGATCCCGCAGGTGATGCCACATCGCGCACGCCTGTCTACGTTCTTCTGAGTGTCGCGGCGCTGCTCGCTGCCTTCGTCATCTTCGCGCCCCAGCAGAATGATGGTACCGGCCCAATGTACAACTCGTATTCGACCGGCTCCCAGGGTGCCAGAGCTCTCTACGACGTTATCGGTCGACTCGGTTTCAGGGTTAGCCGAAACGTCAAATCCCTGTCGACTCCGCCCGATACCAATTCCGCGTACATCCTCCTGCAGCCAGCCCAGCCGCTCACCTCGGTAGAGCAGACCATGCTGCTTGGCTCCGTGCGACGCGGCGCTGTTCTCGTCTTCACCGCGAATGATGACGACGAGCTCACCGATTCCCTGGAATTCCAGACTGTACTCCCTTCCGACGGCTTCTATGCGTTGAGCCGCACGAGCGTCGCCGGTGGCAATCCGCCGCAACTGACCACGCAGGATCCTCGTGTCGCCTTTCAGACCGCGCTTCCGATCTCGATCGCTCTCAAGTCAAAAGTAAAGGCGGGAAATCAAGCCTTTCTCTGGCTCGACTCGCCAAAGGATAGCGCCGGCGCGCATGTCGATTCAGCACAGCGACCGGCACTCGTGCTGGGGCATCCATTTGGCCGCGGCTACGTGATCGCGGTAACACCCGCTCCTATCGTGATGAACCAGATAATGCGCGACCCGCGTGCTGCAATCGCGATCGTGCGCGCACTCCAGTTCGCAAATACCGAGACGGCATCGCCAGCGCGCACCAATGGAGTCGTCTTCGACGAGTACCACCACGGCTTCGGCGCCCACGCCGATGTCGCCGCGGCCGTGGAGCGAGCGCTCAGCCAAACGCCAGTTGGACGAATGACGATCGAGCTTGTAGCAGCAGCGCTGGTCTTGCTGCTCGCATTCGCGGTCAGGCCGATCGCTCCGGTACCGGCCCCACTTCTCTCACGGCGGTCACCGCTCGAGCACGTGGGAGCCCTCGCCCACGCGTACCTCCAGGTGGATGCACGAACGCTCGCCACCAGTCGACTGGTCCGCGGGCTCAGACGCAGGCATCCACTTGGATTGCCAAAATCACAGCCAGATCCAACTTATCTGTCCGCGGTACGAGCCAGGCTTCCGGTCGTCGCCACCGACGTCGATCGCCTTCTCGTCTCACTGACGTCAGATTCACACGATTCGTCAGACCATTTTGCCACTATCGGCGCAGCGGTCGCGAACATCGAGAGGGCCTTCAGAGAGTGAATGATCTAACCGCAACATCCGCAACGCTTCAACGAATTCGCGAAACCGTTGCCGCTCGGGTCATCGGCCAGGAAGAGGTGATCGACCAGATTCTCGCAGCGTTCATCGCGCGCGGTCACGTTCTGCTCGAAGGCGTTCCCGGAACCGCCAAGACACTCCTGATTCGAGTCCTTGCCGGCGCACTCGACGTCCGGTTCGGACGCGTTCAATTCACCCCGGATCTCATGCCTTCCGACGTCGCAGGTGTGAGCGTGTACCAGGAATCGTCGCGAGCCTTCGAGTTCCGCCCAGGCCCGATCTTCACCGATCTCCTCCTCGCCGATGAGATCAACCGCGCTCCGGCCAAAACGCAATCGGCGCTGCTCGAAGCGATGCAGGAGCGCCAGGTCACAGTCGACGGCGTGACGCACACATTGGGCGACCTCTTCAGTGTATTCGCCACACAGAATCCGGTCGAATACGAAGGAACCTATCCGCTTCCCGAAGCGCAGCTCGACCGCTTTCTCGTCAATGTTCGAATCGATTATCCGGCCAGAAGCGCCGAGCTGGCCATGCTCGCGAACTATTCGGAAGGCTTTGACGCCGAGCGTGCGAGTACGTTCATGCCCGCGCCGGTCGTGACGAGCGCCGAGGTAGCTCAGCTGCGCGCGATGACTGATAGCGTGAACGTGACGCCCGAAGTCCGCGAATATATAACCGACATCGTCCGTGCCACGCGCGATGACAACTCACTCACACTCGGCGCCTCTCCACGAGCCGCAGTCGCGTTGTTCCGCATCGCGCGGGCTGCTGCACTCGTGGCTGGACGGGATTTCGCCACGCCGGATGATGTGAAGCAACACGCACTACCGGTCCTTCGCCATCGCGTGCTTCTGGCCCCCGAGCTTCAGGTTGAAGGCCGTAGTGCCGACGATGTGATCCTCGCAGTTCTCGCCCGCGTCCCGGCGCCCCAGTAACCCGCCGTGCACGTTCGAGCCCGTCAATCGGTCGCAGCGCGGTGACGTCGCCGCTCCTGCGCCGCATCATCGCTCCTGTACGTGCGCTCGCGCGCTATGCTCCAACGCCGCGGCTCGCACTGGTGGTCGCGCTCGCTGCGCCGATCTGGATCTTTTCTTCTGGTGGCATCGGTCAGGCAATTGGAGCGGCCGTTGTGGCGCTGATCGCGATCGCTTCACTCGCAGATGCGTTGAGAGTCCCCGGTCCGCGTTATCTCGAGCTCGTGCGATCCTTTCCGACGACGATCGGCGTGGGCGATACCAGGGAGGCGAGCTATCGGGTCACGTCATCATGGCCGGCTCAGCTCGACGTTGCAGTCATTCATCAGCTTCCTCCCTCGATCGCAGCATCGCCGCTCCCCGTGCGCGCGCAACCTCTCGATCAACAGCACCCGCTCACTCTTTCACTTACCGTCACGGGTCGTGCGCGCGGCTCCTTTCCACTTGGCCCTGTAGCCTTGTCGGTTATTGCCCCGTGGGGTCTTATCCGGCGGGCGATCGTTTATTCTCTAAATGATACTATCTCCGTCGTCCCATCGATTGCCGGCGCTGGACGCTATCGTCTGCTCGCTGCACAGCATCGGGTTCGAACAGCTGGCCAGCGGGTGATTCGGCGGCGCGGGGCAGGGACGTCGTTTGCAAACCTTCGCGACTACGTGCCAGGAGACGACCCACGCAGGATCGACTGGAAAGCCAGCGCGCGACGCCACAGACTCATTTCGCGCGAGTTCACCGTGGAACAGGGTCAGACGATAATGATCGCGATCGACTGCGGACGCATGATGACCCAGCTCGCCGGTGACCGGCCGCGCTTCGAGTACGCGCTGGCATCGGCGCTGACGCTCGCGGATACGGCGCTGTCAGTCGGAGATCGCGTCGGCCTTATCGTCTTCGATTCGATGGTGCGTGCGTACATTGCACCGACTCGTGCGCCAGGTACTCTTGGTGCCATTCGGGACGCCCTCACCGGCGTCACCGCTACGATGACAGAGCCGGATTATGCGGCCGCGTTCCGAACTCTTACCGAGCGCAATCGCCGTCGGTCGCTCATCATTCTGTTCACGGATGTGATCGATGTCCGCTCGTCACGCGCGGTCATGGCACTCACCGCACGCAGCGCGGAGCGCCATCTTCCGCTCGTCGTCGCCTTGCGAAACGAGCAGCTCGTAGCCGCTGCAGTCCCATCCGCCGGCGCCAACGATGAGCAGACTTACGAGAGCGCCGCCGCCGAGGAGCTGCTCTCCGCCCGCGATGAAGCGCTGCAGATCATGCGGCAAGCGGGAGTCGCCGTTCTCGATGCTGCTCCTGCAACCATGACAACCGCTCTCATCAACCGCTACCTGGAGATCAAGGAGCGGTCTTCGCTCTGACGCACGATCAGTAGTCGTGCTGCGGCGTCAGCGCGTACGCCTCTCGCTCCCAGGGACGCGCAGAGTAGGGAATCGCGCTGTTGGCGATGAACACGATCTGTGACGACAATATTCCCAGATCGATGTGCCGAGTAATTCGCTTGCTCACGTGCAGCCGGTCGAGTATTGCATGCTCGATTGGATTGGCCACTGCCTCCGATAAGTAGTCCTCCTGTAACACGTGTACGTTCTCATGATACAGCGCTCTCGGCTCACCGAGGCGATAGAAGGCGTCCCTCGCGAGCTTGATGTTCCCTAGCTCCTCCTCACCTATTGCTTCGACCGACGTTGCGCCGCCCGTGCTGAAGGTCGCTCGCGTATCGCGAAACACGAACGTCCCCGACGAGACCGACAGACCAATATCCAGGCGCGTCTCGCTGCGCACGGAGTTCGCGATCGCATCGACAGCATCCGTCGCATTGAGTCGCCAGTCGATCGCTCCGCCATCTTTGACCTGGATCCGAACCGGCCCGATCGGAAAGGCCATCGTCATGTGGTCGCTGCCGGAAGCGGTGATCAGAGATATCCCGGCGGAGGATATCTGGCGTCCCACGAATCCGGATCCGCTGAACGGACTCGCCGCGACCTGCCGGCCCGCCGCAATCGTAGCTCCGCCGATCAGACCGTTCCGCAGCCCTGGCATCAACCCGCGTCCCCGTACGAGCGACCATGCCGTTGCTGTAACAACTCCGATCGCGGCGTTTATCCCAAAATCCTGTACTCTCATGCCTGCCTTGACCTGACACCTGGCAGCTGTCGAATAGCCGAGCGAGACAGCAATTGCGGTCGCAATGCACAGCGACGAGGGGCGCCTTGTACGCCAGGAGTTGAGATTCATCGCGTCGCGATACGCCGATGGCCGAGGGACAGATACCCAAGCATGATCGCAGCCGTCGCGCCCGAGATCGCGAACTTCCACTCCAGCGGCCAGACCCTGGGCGAAACCAACCCTTCAAGGGTGCCCGCCACCAGGAGTAGCAAAGTCGACGCTGCGATCAGGTTGATTGCGCGCTTGCCGTTCGACACGAGTGCATCACGCCGCGTGTGGTTGCCCGGCAGCAGGATTCCCTTTGCGATGAGAAGCCCACCGCCGCCCGCGATGCAGATGGCGCTCAGTTCCAGCACTCCATGCGGCGCGATGAACGCGAGAATCAGCTTCGCCACCCCTCGCGATGCGAATAGTCCAATTCCACTGCCGATTCCGACACCATTGAAGACCAACAGAAGGATCGTACCAATCCCGAGCGTCAGTCCCATCGCGAATGCCAGATACGTCACGGTCACGTTGTTGGAGATGATGCTGCTCGCCGCGACCGGACGGAGTTCATCAGGAATCGATACGTACCCCTCGCCGCGTTTCTCCCTTGCGCTCCCGGTCGCGGCCCGGCTCAGCATCTCGTCCGGAAGCAACTGGCTCGCAACCGCCGGTTCGCGAACAACCGCTACATACGCTGCCGCCGCCGGCCCAAACAACAACAAAGCGGCAAGTCCAATCAGTCGCCACGACCGTCGCACCTCGGCTGGCACGGTCTCCATGAAGTACCTCGCAACGACGGCAATGTTGTGTCCGCGCTGTCGATACAGAAGATTGTGACCGCGTGCCACAAGGCGGCCGACGTAGAACAGTGATTCCGTATTCCGTCCGCGCGTTGCTGTCTGCAAGCGCGCCAGATCAGTCGTCAGCTCTCGATACCGTGCGACGAGCGAAGATACCTCCTCCGGCGACATTCGGGACAATCCGCGCGCATAGGCCGCATCGAGTGCGCTCGAGAAGTCATTCCATCGCTTGAGCCCAAGCGCGACTATCGCATGCTGCTCACGGTGCGCGCCCATGTCACTTCGTGAAGCTACTCCGCGCCCCCTTGCATCCCTCTCTGCTTCATACAACCGCACCAGCGCCGCGCGCGACGACATTTCGGCGGATGGCGGCAGGTATCCGGCGAAGCGTGCCGCAAGCTGCGCTACAATTGCGTCCCGATGGCTTACCTCCAGCGTCGTGCGACGCTCCATGTAGCGCTCGAGCACCGAGTACTCTTCATCGCTCAGCCGCGAGAAGAGTACCCGCGCGTGCTCAGGAGTCGCCCTGGTCGCCTTCGGCGCCGAGCCGAAGATACCGACTTTTTCTTCCTTGACCACAAAAGTACCCGCTACGATGTCACCAAGTCGCTTGCGCGAGCTGTTGGTGAGCGCGACTACGATCCCGACGAGATACAGCCCTATTGCGTCGACCACTCGCAGCAGATTCCGGATTGCAGACGCGCCGAACGTGATCGAAAAACCGCCATCCCGCACTACTCGCAGCTTCATGATTCGCTTGCCGGGAGTCTGGCCATCCCAGATTCCCTCGAAAATCACGTAATAGCCCCAATTCACCACGAATACTGCTATGACGTATACCGCCTCGATCCACGCTGCCGACGGATTTATTCTGCCGACCCGCAGGCCCGTGTAGGCCGCTGCCACGCCCAGTATCAGCGCCAGGACGAAAAGCGTACCGATACTGATCGCCGCATCGATTGCGGCCGCGGTGCCGCGCGAGCCAATGCCAGCTATGGAATAAGAGAGTGCAATCTGTTCGGGTGTCTCCACGTCCAGCGAAACGTCGAGACTGGGCGCACTTCCCAGCTTCGCTGGAGCTATCGAGGAGATCCGGGCCCTCTCAGCAACTGTCATTTGCCCACGCAGAAGTTTCGAAATAGGCTGTCAAGCACGTCCTCGACGTCGATAGTCCCCGTAACATCCGAAAGCGCGCCTGCCGCGCTGCGAAGATGCACCGCCGCCACCGATGCCGGCAATCCTTCTTCGCCAAGCGCCGCCGCGAATGCCGCTACCTCGCGCGTGGCCTCCTCGATGCAGAAGCGCTGCCGCTCTCGCGTCAACAGCGGCGCGTCGAGCGGAATATCGCCGTAACGCTTCGAGATGGTCGTGGCGATGCAATCCAGCAGTCCGCGTATTCCCTCGCCGGTAACCGCGCTCACCAGTCCATCACCATGCAGGCCGGTGAGATCCGATTTTGTCCGCACTTCGATCAGCGGTGCATTCGTAAGCCGCGAAACGAATGCACTGGTACGCTCGATGTCTTCGACACTCTCGCCGCACGCCAGCACTACGTCGGCGGACTCCAGGTAGCGTGTCGCTACATCAATCCCCAGTCGCTCGACGATATCGCTCGTTTCACGCAGTCCCGCCGTGTCGACTAGCCGTAGCGGCCAGCGTCCCGCGTCCAGCACTGCCTCGATGGCGTCTCTTGTCGTTCCTGGAATTTCCGTGACTATCGCGCGTGATTTTCCAAGTAGCGCGTTGAACAGCGACGACTTGCCAGCATTCGGCGCACCTGCAATGACGACGAGCGCACCGCTTCTCACCAGTTCGCCGGCCGGAGCAGTCTCGAGTAACGCACGCAACGACGCAATTACCGAGCGCGTCGACGCGTCGATCCGAGCCCTCGGAATCGGACCATCGTCCTCTTCGGGAAAATCGATATCGTACGCGATCAGCGCCTCCAGCCCGATGACCTTGTTGCGCAGCTCCTCGATACGACGAGACAGCCCTCCGTCAAGTTGCGTCATCGCAACCCGCTGCATCGCGCGCGACGTCGAATCGATGAGGTCACCGATCGCCTCAGCCTGAACCAGGTCTAGCTTCCCGTTCAACACTGCGCGACGCGTGAATTCTCCAGGAAGTGCCAGCCGCGCACCAGAACGAATCAATGCGCCCAGAACCAGCGTCGGCACGACGACACCACCATGGGTCGCTATCTCGACGACGTTTTCGCCGGTGAACGACCCCGGCGCAACGAAGGTCGTCACGAGCGCCTCGTCCAGCACGTCACCATCCACGTCACGCACGACACACAACACCGCTCGTCGCGCTTCGTCAGGCCATGGAGTGATGTGCCGCTTTGCAATCTCGAACGCGGCAGCTCCTGAAATCCGAATAACGGCGATCGCTGCGCGGCCTTCCGCAGTCGCGATTGCGACGATTGTATCCTCGCCGCCAGCAAAGCTCAAGAGGAAACCGGCGCCACTTGAAAAGACTCGCCTGGCTCGAGAATGCGCACGTCGCTCCCTCGCGCGTGCGTGGTGATGTGCTGCCGCATCTCGCGTATCGCGTCGTATGCTGACGCCGTCACGTGATTGAAGGTGCCCCAGTGATACGGAATCAGATATCGCGCTCCAAGCCGCTCGAACAGCGTAAGTGCATCCAGGCTCGTCAGATGCCCTCGGCTGAACCCGACCTTCCAGTTCGGCGCATACCCGATCGGAAGAAGCGCCACATCCAGCTGCCGACCCTTCAGTGCCCGTGCCATCAGCTGCTCCGAGTCGTTCGCCAGCGCCGTATCTCCAGCGAAGAGCACACTCTCGCTTTTAGTCGCGATTAGATACATATTCGCCTGTCTTCGCCACCGGTCCACCACGTACCGGTTCCCCGAGTGTGTGGCTGCCGCTACATGCACGGTGAGACTCCCACTCGAGAGCGTCTCACCTGGCGCCAGCTCTATCGCATTGGTAACCCCATGCCTGCGGATCCACTTCGCAACCGCCGGCGGCGCGAACAGCGGCGCACGCTGAATCTCGGCGAGTGACCGGAACGACAGGTGATCCGCGTGCGCATGCGTGAGCAGAATCATGTCCAACCTTGGCAGCTCGTCGATCGCAATCCCTGGCTTGCTCACCCGCGCCAGAAATCGCCCGAGCGCCGGATCGAAGTTGGGGTCGGTTAGAACCTTCTTCCCCCCGATCTCGATCAACAACGTCGCGTGCCCGATGTACGTGATGCGCATGCTCGTAATTAAGCTACATGCCGACCGCGCTACGCCTTGCTCTTCACCTTTGCCTTGACCACCACATCCTTCGCCGGCGGCGTCACGACCTTCGGCTTCGTCATTCCGCGGGTGCGCGACAGGTGCCACTGCTGGGGAAGAGTCGCAAGGTTCTGCGTGGCGTAATACAGGTTGAGTCCGGCTGCCTCGCGATACAGGAACAGCGTGAACATCGCCGGCATGATGTAGCTCATCATCTTCGCCTGCGGATTCGGAGGCGTATTCCGCATTCCGATCCAGGAGATGAGATACATCGATGCGCCCATCAATAACGGAAGGATGTAGTACGGATCCCTCACCGAGAGATCGCTCATCCACCAGAACGGAACGCCACGGAACTCGATCGTATTCCTGAATACGAAGAACAGCGCCAGCAATATCGGCATCGGCAACAGCGACGGAAGACAACCGAGCAGCGGCGAGAGCGGATTCATCCCGTGGCTCTGGTAGACCTTCATTATTTCGGCGCGCTGCTTCTCCGGATCTTCCTTGTATTTGTCCTGCACCGCGGTGAGCTCGGGCTGCAGTATCTGCATCTTGATGGACGTCTTCATCGACGTTTGATACAGCGGCCACATCAAGAGGCGGATGAGCAGTCCAAGCGCTATGAGCACCAGGCCGTAGCTGAGGTTGAGCGCGCTGTGCATCCACAGCACCAGCCTGATCACCGATGTAGCGATCGGCTGCATCAGCGGCCGCACAAATGCCCAGCCGTACGGATTCACCTGGTCGAAATCTCGACCCAGCGCGCTGAGCTTTTTCCACTCCTGCGGGCCCGCGTACATGTCGAAGGCGAAAGTGCCGTTCACTACCGGAACCAACGCGGTGCCAGTTGCATGCGTTGCGATCTTGGTCGTGCGCGCACCGCCTACAAGATTCGCCTCCGTGAACTCTGGCCCATTCTTCGGTGCAAGCAGACCGACCACGAAATACTTCGATTTGGCGACGATCCACGTTACGGGCCCTTCGACCAGTTTTCGCTCTCCCGGATCCAGTGACCGGAACGTGATGTTCCGGGCCGCCTCACGCTTGGTGAGAAACGCGAACGCAAGCGAGTTGCGATCGTCGTTCGTGTCAGGCTCCGTCGCAGCGAACGTCTGCGGTAATCCTACCATCAGGTAGCTTCCCGACTTCGCGCCAGCAACAGAACCGCTTACGTGCGCTACGAAACTGTCCGGAACCGTCGAATACTTTATCGTGACAGCCGAGCCAGCCACATCCGCAGTGTACGTGACGACGTTGCCATCACGAGATGCCTGGAAGGCCGTCCCTGACAGGTCGATCGGCTGACCGCTATTAGTTACTAACTGATACTTAAGGACGGGATTTCCGGGACCGCCGAGCCGGACCTTTGCTCCATCGCTGCCGCTTACACGATTGGCGTAGGTGTTCATCACCACGGAAAGCGGTGCCGCTCCAACACTGCCGAACTCGAATGTCGCGCCGCTGTCGCGCCGAGCAGCCACCGGAGCTACTTCTGTCGTTTCGGCGGCAACGGTCGGCATTGCCGCGGTCGCTCGCGTACTCGCCGGGGCAACCGTTGCGCTGTTGGTCGCCGCCGCGGCAGTAGTGCCGGCAGCGACCTTTGACTTCGTCGCTGCGCTCGAGTCGAGCACCTGCGTGCTGTCCGCACCTGCGACCTTCTTCGGCTGCGGCTTCTGCGGAAACAGAAACTGCATTCCAAAAATCACGACAACGCACAACGCGATGGCGATGACCCAACGTTTGCCACTATCCATAAATCAGTGCGAGCTCAAGGGACCGGGTCAAAGCCGCCCGGCCGAAAAGGATGACATCTCAGAATTCGCCGTACCGCCATCCAGCCACCCTTCAAGGCACCATACTTGTCGATGGCCTCGATAGCGTAGTTGGAGCAACTGGGATAGTAACGGCATGCAGCCGGCATCATTGGCGATATGGCGAGCTGATAGAACCGGATCGGACCGCGCAACAACCAGATCGATACTGACCGGCGCGGCTTCGATGAAGCTGCGTCTTTCCGTAATTCACGAGATCCGTGCGACAATCCCATTTATCTCCCGCTCCAGCACTTCAAAGCTAGCCGAATAAGCCCGCGGAAGCGCTCGAACGAGCACGTCCGCGGGAGGCGCTGATTGCAATACCGGAAGCATTCGAACCCGCACGATCTCTCGCACGCGCCGCCGAAGCTTGTTCCTCTCGACTATCACGTGCCCGTACTTCGGCACGATGATCCCCACCCGCGCACAAGACGACGGGGAAGCAGTGACCCGGACGTCCAGCAGTCCAGACTTCACCCGCTTCCCCGCTCGCTTTACGAATTCAATATCCGGAGCGCGCGACAGTCGCTGCGCGCGAGAGAACTTAAGCTGCGACGTTGGTTACTTACGCGCCAGCATACTTCGATGGCAACTGCACCGTCAAACGCTTGCGTCCCTTCTTGCGACGACGCGCTAACACTTCTCGGCCCCAACGCGTTGACATACGCTCGCGAAATCCGTGCGTCTTGATCCGGCGCTTGTTACGCGGACGATAAGTCGGCTTACCCATATATGATCCTCAGTGCTCTTGAACGGCTCTTGAACAACTTTAGCGAAAGACCGTTAAATCTAATAGCCGCAACAAGATGCAACAATGGTCAACGATGCCGATGCAGCCAGATCCCGCAGACCCGTTGACCGCAAGTGATTGACTTATCCACATTGCTTCCGTAGCTTCGCCTCCCCACCTCATGGAATCGCTCGATCTTCAACCCGCCGAAATCTGGACGCGCTTACTCGAGCGCGCTCGACGCGAACTCCCTGAGCAAACCTTCCGTACCTGGCTGGAGCCCACCGAAGCCCTTGAGATCGTAGGCGACACCCTGGTCGTAGGTGCCCCCGATCGTTTCGCAGCTGAATGGAACGAGTCCAAACACGCTGCACTTCTCAGCTCCTTCGCTCCAGTTGCGCTGGGTCAGCCACTAAAGATTGCCTTTCGCGTAACCGAAGAGCGCCAGGCGCGACCACAGATGGATTTCTTCGTGGCCCCGAAGCCAGAAGAAATCCCGACATCACTAAAGCTCCAACGCGCCACTGAGGCGCCACTCAACGATAGATACACGTTCGCGCAGTTTGTCATCGGTAAATCGAATGAGCTTGCCGCGGCAGCAGCCTATGCGATCGCCGAAGCGCCAGGCAAGATCTACAACCCATTCTTCATCTACGGCGATACCGGACTCGGTAAAACCCACCTCATGCAGGCGGTCGGGCACGCGATTTATCAGCGGGATCCGTCGACGAGAATCACCTTCGTCGGCACTGAACAATTCACGAATGAGATGGTCCACGCCATCCAGACCCGGACCAATTCTGAGTTCCGGCGCCGATATCGCGAGACTGATCTTCTCCTAATCGACGACGTGCACTTCCTCAAAGGCAAGGAGGGCACTCAGGAGGAGTTCTTCCATACTTTCAACGCCCTGTATGAGGCCGGCCGCCAGATCATTCTCACGAGCGATCGGCCACCATCAGATATCGCCGGCCTCGAAGCAAGGCTCGTAAGTCGCTTTCAATGGGGTATGGTCGCCGATATCGAGCTGCCTGACTTCGAGCACCGAATCGCCATTCTTCAGCAAAAATCACAACAGGATGACCTCCAGACGACCATCCCGGATGATGTCATTCGGTTCATCGCCGAGCATGTCCGATCAAGCGTCCGCGAGCTCGAAGGCTCGATTATCAAGCTCCTCGCTTATGCATCGCTCAGACACAAGCCTGTAAGCGTTGAAGTAGCCAGGGAAGCTCTTCGCGACAAGCTAAAAGCATCAGAAGCTGCCGCGCTGGATGGTGATGGACCGTCAGGTCTTACTGTCGGCGCAGTTCAGATCGCGGTAGCCAAGGAGTGGGGTACCACCGTTGATGGCCTTCGGTCTAAAACGAGAACCAAGGCTCTCACAGTTCCCAGGCAGATAGCGATGTACCTCACTCGTGATCTCCTGGGCATGCAGCTCGTGGAGATCGGCTCAGCATTCGGTGGCCGAGATCATTCGACTGTAATCCACAGCCTGGATAAAGTGGGACAGATGCTAACCGATAGCCCGGATGCGCGAGATCGAATCAATCGTATCAGATCCATGTTGGCAGCTATGCGGATATGAACAATTTCCTCCCTGGTTATCCACGTACTTTTGTTAATCAGCCGGGTTACATGCCGACCTTGTGTTGGCAGATGTAGAAATCATATGTTCTCCACTAACCTTCCACAGAGCTAGATCGCTGGAAGCCTATGTAAAATCGCTACTTACGTGAGTTATCCGCTTCTGAACACTCCCCTACTACGACTGCTAGATTTCTATATCATATAGGCTGTAATAGTACGGAGGGTTAATCCACAATAAGATTCTCCGAACCAACATCGGGTACGTTTACTCCTCTCCTCGGACGTCAAGGGAATACGGATGCGCTTTACGATCTCTCGTGAGAAGCTGCAGGAAGGGCTCAACGCCGTCTCGGCAAGCATCCCCACGAAGACCACCCTTCCGGTCCTGGCAAACATTCTTGTCGAGACTACAGATCGAGGTATAAGGCTCTCAGGCACTGATCTGGACATCGCCGTGAGCACTGAAGTCACCGCTGATGTCGAAGCGTCTGGTGCGGTAACCATTCCTGCAAAAAAACTGAGCGAGCTCGCCCGTGAGCTTCCGCCAGCGCCCGTAAGAATCGCGGCACTCGGTGAGCAGCGAATCACTCTTGAATGTGGCCGGTCGAAATTCAAGTTGCTTGGGCTTCCGAGAGATGAGTTCCCCACTTTTCCCGTTGTTCGCTTCAACGAGAGCTGGCGTATCAAGTCGGGAGATCTTCAGAAACTCATCGGTGCAACCATATTCGCTGTTTCGACGGAAGAAAGTCGACCGATCTTGAATGGTGTGCTCTGGGAGCTGCGCCCGGAGCTGATGCGTATGGTTGCCACTAACGGCCATCGTCTCGCAAAGATGGAAACTCCGATCATTGCGAGTAACGCACCAGCCAGTGATCTGATTGTTCCACCAAAGGCGTTGGATCAAGTGCGCCGGCTCTTTCCAGCTGAAGAGGAATTGGAAGTTGCGCGTGGCGAGAACCATATTGGTTTTCGCTCGCCACTCACTGCCGTATACACGCGGTTGATCGAAGGGCCCTACCCCAACTACGATCAGATAATCCCGCGCGACAACGACAAGCACGCCGTAGCTGACAAGAACGCATTGATCAGCGCGCTGAAGCGCATGTCCGTGATCGCCAGTGATCAGACGCACAGGATCCGTATGGCGTTCAACTCCGGAATGCTCAGATTCAGTGTTACAACTCCTGACCTGGGCGAGGCCCAGGACGAGCTTCCGATTCGCTACGACGGAGATCAGTTGGAGATAGGGTTCAACGCGAGCTATCTACTCGAGGGTCTGCGTTTCATGCCAACCGATGAGATAAGAATTACCCTCAAGGCACCCGAACGCGCCGCTACCATCGAACCGGAAGGCTGGTCCGATCCAGCTACGTACATGTATCTGGTGATGCCATTGCGCTTGATGGATTGAGCGCTACCGCGATCCTCTCAACGTCACCGTCTCTTTGACGTGTTGAAGAAACTGTGTAAGTCGTCCTGATGTGGTGATGTTCACGACACTTGTCTGCAGGCTATTGGATCCGACGAACATCCCCGTCGCAGTGTTGAAAAAGAGATCGGCGTCGCCAGTCCCTGTAGCGGTCATGATGATTCGGTGCTGACCTTCTGCACCTTCACCATTCGCTGTAAGAGAATCGGTCCGATGTATCTGCACCGACGCTGTACCCGCGAACGTGGTGTCGCCGACCACCGTGTAGTTGCTGATCACCTGTGACGTAGCCGGGATTATTCCGCGACATCCATTTGTCGTGGTAGAATCACGCCAGTGATTGCCTGCCGCGAAGTGATCGGGGATCTTGGGGATCAACTGCTGCGCGCGTGTTATCAGAGCTGCGACTGTATCGCACGCGCTTGATGCACTCGGGACTGGATCGATGACCTGCAGATCTCCGGTTGCAGACATCGCGAGAGTAGCCTGCTGGCTCAGCTCCGGAATCTGGCGCTTCCGAGTGGTATCGTTGAGCGGGGCAATCGTTGCATCAGTCGTAAGCGCATACACATAGGTCCCAGGCGTGTACGCAAACTTCCACGCTCCGTTACTCCGTGTCGTTGGCGGTGGTGGAGTGATGGGCTTCGGTGGTGTCTCGTTAGCCGGCTGAGCTGGCTCTACGCCAGGTTGCGGCGAAGGAGACGGCGTATGTACGGGCGAAATGGATGCGCACGCGGCGGCGAAAACTACTCCCGACAGACTTAGGATCCCGATCAGTTTCATTCCAGAACCTTATGGAGAGAGGTGCCACCGGCCTATAAGCCGGGTTCTGTACGCCAATCTCTCGATCAACGTGACGGTCATTTCTCTCGACGCGCAGTCACCTGCGCGTTCCAGCAGCCTACCCGCGGCGTCTTTGTCAGAGTGGACACCCTTCGCCGCCTATTTGGCCTTGCTCCCACTGGGGTTTGCCGAGCCACACGTGTTGCCACATGTGCGGTGAGCTCTTACCTCGCCGTTTCACCCTTACCGACGGTTTCCCATCGGCGGTTTGTTTTCTGTTGCACTTTCCGTCACTTGGCGCGTTAGCGCTTCGTGCCCAGGCGTTACCTGGCAGTGTGTCCATGGAGCCCGGACTTTCCTCGATATAGTATCATTCGGATACTATATCGCGACCATCCGGCCGGTGGCACTTCCCGAATCTAACGGGACTCGTGAGGTGTTGGTGATGACGCCGTAATGATGTCGTGGTGATGTGCGGTTATATGATCGTGCCCGCGAACGAACTTCCGTTTCGCAACACCATCATTCGGAGGGTACATCGATGTCTACTGCCGCCCCGCGTAAGCCAACGTCGTCAACCTTCAACCGACCGCTGGTAATCGCTACGGTCCTCACGCCTCTGGAGAGAATAAGAGTCGATGTAGCATCCGAAGGGGTGTTCGAAGTGGTGCATCGTGGCACCGTCGACGAGTTGAGTGCGGACGTACGTGCGCAGGAAGTGGATGCCGTAATTGTATCGGTTGCACGATATGACACTGGCAGCACAGCTCGCATGGCTGCAATGGTGCGCGAGTTTCCCACGGTGCCCACTTTCGCGCTTCTCACCGACGTTCAGCGATCCACACCACACTCAGTGCTGGAGCTGGGCCGAGTGGGGGTGAGGACCTTGATCGATGCACGATCGCCGGCTGGCTGGTCGGCTTTGAGGGACTTGCTTACGCACGAGCGGTCATCGGATGTACAGCGTCAGATGCTGGGTGCGCTCAACCTCGATCTTGCCGGTGCTGCGCCGGACTGTTGGAAGTTCTTCGAGCTTCTCTTCACGCACAAACCCTATATCGCGAATGTTCGGCAAATGGGGCGCTATCTCAACGTCGTTCCCGGGACTCTCATGAGTCGCTTCTATCGGGCAAATCTGCCATCCCCGAAGCGCTACATAGACGTGGGGCGTCTGGTGCGAGCTGCGAGACTACTCGAGAACGGCGGATTATCGGTTACGAATGTGGCGCTGAAGCTGGATTACTCATCACCGCAGGCGTTCAGCAGGCATGTGCGTTGTGTGCTCGGAATGTCACCGGTCCAATTCCGAGAAACATTCGATGGTGAGAAAATGCTGAAGAGATTCCGTGAGGAGCTCATTCTTCCGCACGCATCTACACTGCGCTCGTTTCGCCCTGCCGCGGCACAACCTGGATGGATATCGAAATGCGCATGAAGAGCCGGCAATGGGATGGCGAATGGGATTACGCTACGGCGTTCTTCTTATACCGTCAGCTCATTCGCGCGACGATCTCACTTGCGGTTGTAAGGGAGCGTACTGCAAAACCTTCAGATTCGATTCGCTCGCGGCCACCTTCTTCGCGGTCGACGAGCGAAAGCACACCGATGACCTTGGCACCGGCGCTCCTGATGGTGCCGATTGCCTTGAGCGCCGACCCACCGGTCGTTATCACATCCTCGATGACGACCACCTGGTCCGTAGGGAGAAAGGGGCCTTCGATGAGCTTTCCAGTGCCGTGCGCTTTGGCTTCCTTTCGTACGGTGAATGCGCGAATTGGCGATTCAGCCAGCGCGCTGGCATAGGCGATGGCGTACGAAACCGGGTCGGCACCCAGTGTGAGGCCGCCGACAGAGTCGGGGGTCCAGTATGCCTTTGCCAACTCGGTGAGTCCCAACGGGCCTATCAGCGCCAGACCCGCGGGGCTCATAGCGGTCATGCGTGCGTCTATGTATAAATTCGAGCGAGCGCCGGATGCGAGTGTAAATTCTCCAAGGCGTGCCGATCGCGTGGCAAGGAGTTCCACCAATTCCTCATGCTTCGTCATGCGCGAAGAATATACAGACTCCTCCGGGATTCTTCCGTGCTTGATCAGTGCTAGGTCATCTATCGCCAGGCCTTGGCTGGGTGCTCGTAGGCGTCGGAGCGATCGTTTTCATTCTGGTCGTCCGGCATCTGCGCTTGCAAGCTCACCGCTTGCAGGAACGCTCTCGCGAACTCGAGCATCTATCCACAGAGCTGATTCGCGTCAACAAGATGAAGAGCGAGTTTCTTGCGAACGTATCGCACGAGCTACGCACACCGCTCAACGCGATAGTGGGCTTCGTGGATCTCTTGCGTGAGGGCGTCTACGGGGAGCTGACGCCAAAGCAGGCGGGTCCGGTGCAACGGATAGAAGCATCAGCAAGCCATCTCCGACATCTTGTCGACCAGATCCTCGATCTTGCCAAGATGGCAGCTGGCCGGCTCGAGGTGCACTCGGAACCGCTCGATCTGCGCCCTTTTGTTCTCGATGTGGCGAGCGAGGTCGAGCCGCTGGTGTCAGAGAAGAGCCTGTATCTTTCACTCGGAATGAGCTCCGCGATCCCACGCGTGCGAACCGACCCGACTCACCTTCGACAGATCGTCCTCAATCTGCTTGGCAACGCGGTCAAGTACACGCCGACCGGAACGATATCGGTGCGTACCAAAGTCATGACGGCGACCGATCCGCTCTTGCCAGCTTTTCTCAAGCCGATTCAGGATTCGCCCATATCGGCAGCCAGGCCGTGGATAGCCATCATGGTGTCGGACACGGGGATCGGAATCAGCAAGAACGATCAGACCCGGGTGTTCGAGGAGTTCGAGCAGATCAATTCAGGACCGCGCGGCGATTCGATGAATCGCGGCACCGGATTGGGGTTACCGATCTCGCGCAGGCTGGCCAGGCTACTCGGTGGTGATGTTACCGTGGAGAGTGAGCTTGGAAGGGGCTCAACGTTTACGGTCTGGCTGCCTGGAGAAGCGTCGCAGTAGCTTCGAAAGCTTGCTTTTCTCTTCGACTGGCAGTGCCAAGGTTCGCTCGAGTTCAACTGCGAATTCCGTGACGCTCGGATAACGATCTTTGGGCTGACGCGCCAGCCCACGCATCACGACTTCCTCGACCTCCGGCCTGAATTGAAGGCTTTCATTGGCCTGACTGAGCGGAATCGGAGGCATGGTGAGAAGCTGGGTAAACATCTCCCGGGGCTGCTTTGCGGTATATGGGTGACAGCCGGTGAGCAGGAAATACGCAATTGTGGCCAGCGAATACTGATCAGCTGCTGGCGTTACCAATTCTCCCGAGAGCGCCTCGGGTGCGACATACATGAGCGTTCCAACGAAGAAACCAGCGCGTGTGAGACGCTCATCGGCCGGAGTGGTGGTATCTGTAGCAATTCCGAAGTCGAGCAGCTTCACTGTTCGAGTCAGCGGATCGTACATGACATTGTCGGGCTTCAGGTCGCGATGCACGATGTTCTGGCAGTGCGCGGCGTCAACGGCCGCGGCGATCTGAATGATGATTATAGATGCCTCGGAGGGATCAAGGTGGCCCTTGGCCTTCGCGTACTTCTCGAGGAGCTCGCCGGGCGCCCATTCAATCGCGAGGAAGGGTATTCCGCCTTCAGCCTCGCCGGTCTCGATGGTGCGGACGACATTGTTGTGCTCCACTCGGGCACCGAACTTGGCCTCGCGTATGAAACGGGTGACCGCGGTCGGGTCCTGACGGAGACGCTCTCTCAGCACCTTGAGCGCCACGCGTCCATGGTCAGCGTGATGCGCCTGGTAAACGGCTGATGTCCCGCCTTCGCCCACCTCGCGGTCGACGGCGTACCCAGCGATCGTCGTTCCCACCAGATTCTCTCTTGACACTCGGCGAACCTAATGCGAATTGGGCGGCGGGGACAGGGGCAGTGGGGTATATAATACTTAATGACCGTGGGATAAGTCGGCTGCCCTTACACTCACAGGCCGGTGCATGACAGTGATGTCGCTCAGATGGCTCAGGTTTGGCGTGGTAGCTGTTGTGGCAGCGTGCGCCTCGAGTAACCCGCAAGAGTCAGGATCACAGCGCGCGGATCCATTGCGGAATTACGACCCGAACCGTTCCCCGGTGACAGGAAGCACCGGGGAGTTTGCAACGATCTATCGAAGCATGGGACTCGCCGCATCGGGAGCGCCGATGTTTTTCGTAGGAGACGTTGCCTACTTCGCCACTTCATCACCAGACACAACTCTGGTGGTGGTCGGAATGTCATTGCCGAACAAAGGACTGACGTTCACGCGCGATCAGAATCGCCAGGGCAGCGGTTATTCAGCGAGCTACGCCGTGGACGTTTCGCTCGTCGGAACTGCAGGAGTGGTAGCGCGCGCATCGGACAGCGAATCTGTTCGAGTGCCCACTTTCAAGGAAATATCGCGGACCGACGAGAGTGTGATTTACCGAAGGCCCTTCAGAGTTGCTCCCGGAAACTATGTGGTGAATTACGCTGTGCGCGATGCCGGCAGCCAACGAAGTGGATCGCAACGGCTGCCAGTAGCGGTGCCGCGCTTCAATGCCTCGACACTGGCAGCTCTGTCAACGGTCGAGCCGGTATACGAGGCTCAACCACGCACGCAGCTGGATTCGGCGCCGACATATCTGCCCGCGCCCCGTGCTTCGTACGTATTCGGTGTTGATGATTCCGCTTCGGTGTATCTGGAATCATACAATCCGCAGGCGCCAATCTCGGTGGAGCTGCGCACCCCTGATGGAAAGGTTGCGTGGCAGGGGACCAGAACACTCGTAGCACGCGGCCCTCGCCTGGCGTCAGGTGTCGTGTCTGTTCCGCTCGCACACGCCGACGTCGGAGTCGGTACGATAGTCGCAACGGCCGCCGGTTCGCCCGATACGCTCGGTACACGGATCTTCGTCGGCTTCGGGCCAGATCTTCCCGTGCTTTCGTTCAACGCGATGTTGGGTTATCTCCGCTTCTTCAGCACGCCCGATGTATTGAAGCCGCTGTATGACGCGAAGCCTGAGGAGCGTGGTGAGCGATGGGCTGCATTCCTGCGCGCCACCGATCCGAACCCAAGTACACCGCAGAACGAAGCGTTGGACGATTACTTTGGTCGAATACGTGACGCGAATGCGGCCTTTCTTTCGGACTCTCCACAGGGATGGCTGTCGGATCGCGGCATGGTATTCGTGACCCTCGGACAGCCATCGAATGCGTACGAAGATTACGGGTCGATGTACATGGGAGATTTTGCGGTAGCCGGCGAGATGGCGACGCGCGTCAAGATCCTGATCTGGGAATTCTCGCAGTATCAGGCACAAATTATTTTCTACGACCCGAACGATACGGGTCAGTGGCGTATGACGCGGCCCAGCATGGCTGTATTCCAATCACTACTTTCGCGCAAGATGAACAGGTAATGGAAGTCGAGCTACCCAAGGCACCAAGATTATTTCTGGTCGACGGTTACGCACTGATCTATCGCGCGTTCTTTGCGCTCATATCCCGACCGCTCACCACGAGTCGCGGCGAGAACACCTCGGCAGCCTGGGGAATTGCGAACTTTCTCCAGCGTCTGCTGACATCGCACCGGCCGGAATATCTCGGCTGGGTTCACGACTCCGGCCTTTCGTTCAGGCATGAGCGTTATCCGGCGTACAAGGCGACGCGCGAGAAGCTTACGGAGGAGCTGCAGTCCGACTTCGACCGCGGCATGGAGCGTGTGTGCAGCCTCCTGACCGCGTACGGCATCCCGATTCTGTCGCTCGAAGGTTATGAGGCAGACGACGTAATCGGCACTCTCGTCAGGAAATCAGTGGATGCGGGAGTCAACGTAGTGGTGATATCGGGCGACAAGGATTTCCAGCAACTCGTTCGTCCCGGAGTATGGCTGTTGAATCCGGGGCGTGGCGGCCCTGCCAGCGTGGAAGAGCACTGGGTAGGTGTCGAGAACGGCGCCGAACGGCTCGGGGTACCTCCCAGTTTCGTCACTGACTATCTGTCGCTCGTCGGCGACTCTTCGGACAATGTGCCGGGCGTGAAGGGAATCGGCGACAAGACAGCGTGTGAGCTGGTCGCACAATACGGACATCTCGAGGAGATTCTTGCACACGCCGCAGATCTCACGAAGAAGCGGCCGCGCGAAGCACTGCTCGAGCATGCAGAGAATGCGCGTCTCTCAAAAGAGCTCGTGACAATTCGCGATGATCTTCCCGTCAAGCTGGATCTTGATGCGCTAAAGGTTGGCGCACCGGATAACGCTGCTCTTGCACAGCTCTACGTCGAGCTCGAGTTTCATACTTTCGCGAAGGAAGCTGCGGGTGCGGTGGAGTCGCCGAAGGTCACGGCATCGGCAAAGTATCGTACGGTGGAAACTGTGGCTGAGGTCGAGCGCGTAGTCCGCAAGGCGCGCAAAGCGCACACCATTGCGGTTGATACGGAAACGACGATCGAGCCCGGGTCGCCCTACAAGGTGGATCCGCTCCGGTCGCATCTGGTCTCCGTTTCGATCGCAGTCGCGCCTGGTGAGGCGTATTACTTTCCGTTCGCCCACACGGACGCAACAGCTCACCAGGGCGAGCTGCTTGCCGACGGCGCGGCACCCCGGTCGAGCGTGAAGAATCTTCCCGCGCTAATGTCCGATGCAATGAAGCCGCTCCGCGATCTCCTCGAAGATCCGACGGTTCCCAAGACGCTCCAGAACGCAAAGTACGACGTCCTCGTGCTTCGAAGTGAAGGAGTGATGCTTCGTGGCGTCGAGTTCGATACGATGATTGCCAGTTACGTCCTGGATCCAGGACGCCGGTCGCATTCGCTCGACATGCTGGCGCTCGAGTTTCTGGATCACAAGATGACGTCGTATGTGGACGTTTGCGGCAAGGGCAAGTCGGAAATCACATTCGATCAGGTCCCGCTCGATGTAGCACGGGACTACTCCTGCGAAGACGTGGATATGACGCTGCGAATGCGGCAGCACTTCGAGCCGCAGCTCGATGCGCATGAGCTCACGCGTCTATTCGAGGATGTCGAGATGCCTCTGATCGCTGTTCTGGCCGATATGGAGTGGAACGGTATTGCGATCGACAACGCGCGCTTTGCGACGCTGAAGGAGCGCTTCCAGCGCGAGCGTGAGCAGGTGCAACTGGAGATCTACAAGGAAGCCGGTGAAGAATTCAACATCGGCTCCAACGTTCAGCTGCGTGAGATTCTCTTCAACAGGCTCAAACTTCCGGTCCTGAAGAAAACGCCAACGGGACCGTCGACTGATGCCAGTGTGTTGCAGGAGCTCGCTGAAGAAGGGCACAAGCTGCCGTCGCTGCTGATGGAGTACCGTGAGCTGGCGAAGCTGGAAAGCACCTACCTGGACACGCTTCCGCGACAGGTCAACCCCCGTGACAGCCGGCTCCATACTTCGTTCAACCAGACAGTAGCGAGCACAGGCCGACTCTCCTCGAGCGATCCGAATCTCCAGAACATTCCGATCCGACGTGAGCTGGGCCGCGACATCAGACGGGGCTTCGTTCCGCGTTCTGGCTGGAAGCTGCTCGCGGCAGATTACTCACAGATTGAGTTGCGTCTGCTGGCGCATCTCTCGCGAGACCGCAACTTCGTGGATGCATTCAATGCAGGAGGTGACATCCATCGGCAGACGGCGGCGATCATTTTTGATGTTCCGCTCGAGTCCGTCACGGCCGAGATGCGCGGCCGAGCAAAGACCATCAATTTCGCGACGATCTACGGACAGGGGCCGCACGCGCTATCGCGTCAGCTTGGAATTGCGCACGCCGAAGCAAGGGATTTCATCGTCAAGTATTTCGAGCGTTTTGAAGGTGTCAAACGGTATCTCGACTCGATGGTTGAATTCGCCCGCGAGCACGGGTACGTCCAGACGATCTTCAATCGTCGCCGATACATTCCCGAGCTGAGAGAGCGCAACTTCAACATGCGCGCGTTTGGCGAGCGCACTGCGGCCAATTCACCGATCCAGGGCTCGGCGGCGGATCTCATCAAAATCGCGATGATCAGGATCGACGATGCATTTCACGAGCGTAAGTTCACCAGCAAGATGCTGCTGCAGGTTCACGACGAACTGGTGTTCGACGTCGCGCCTGAGGAGCTGGATGACGTAAGCGATGTGGTTACGTACCAGATGGAGCATGCAGCGCAGCTTTCAGTGCCCCTTGTAGTCGACGTCGGGATCGGCGACAACTGGCTCGACACCAAGTTGTAGCCGAGGTCATCGAAGCCACTCAAGGCGTCGATGCTGCTGGAGAGTGATCTGCGTATGCCGCCCAGTAAGCGCCAACAACGAGCGACAAGAAGAAAATCAGCGCTACCAGCCAGCCAAATAGCGCCCACACGATTGGCACCTCGATCAGATATGAAACGACGACCGTCGCGAGCCCAAAAGTCATTGTGTACATGGCCGGCTCGCCGGCATCGGCGCTGCGTCGTACCGCTTCGTGTCGTGCGATCCGAAGAGGAATCTCGTGAGTGAATCGGCCCCACCATGCGGCCAACCTGATGAACGCGTTTCGCTTACGCGACGGTTGCCGTTTATCCGGCGCAATTTCTCCCAGTAGTGCAATGGCGCGAAGCCTCTCCGCAACGGCTTCGGTAAGGTCGCGGGCGTTGTCGCCGCTCCATCTGTCCATTGCCAATGGCTCGCCAACCTCAGCGAGCACTGCCGTCCCCGGCTCGGCCTTGTTCGCGAACGTGATTCCGATCGGCACTATCCGCACGCCTTCCACTCCTTCCGTACGTGCGCGTAGTGCCGCGCGCGCAAGACCGGTCTTGAGCGGCGCTATCTCCGGTTCGTTGTGGCTTTTCCCTTCTGGAAATACCAGAACGGCGCCGCCTCTTCGCAATTCTTCGATGATTGCCTTGAACGAGTGACGATTTCGGATTGGATCAGGCGAAGCCGGATTGTCGGATGTGCGACTGAGCGGAATGATCCCTACTGTGTGCATGAGCAGGGCTCCCGGCAGGCTCTCGCCAAGTGTCGCTTTCGCCGTTATCCTCAGCTCCCGAGGAACGACCCACAACGCCAGTACCGCATCTACCAACGCATTCTGGTGGTTCATGGCAACCAGGATCGGTCCAGTCAGCGGAATGCGCTCTGCTCCGATAATTCGCACATCGCTGTAGAACCAGTGAAGTGCGATACCGCCTACCCAGTGCGCGAACCGTTGGAGCATCGTAATGGTGCGGATCCAGCGGGTTACGATCTGGCTTCGCGGAACCTGTCAGGCACACCGTGCATGATGAGCAATGCGATGCACATCGCGACTGCCACTGTCGCAACTCCTGCCCGGTAGGCAACTCCCTTCCCGAAACTCGGCGTGAGTCCATCCACGGCCAGCGCCCAGATAAATGGGCCAACGATCGCGGCCGCACGAGCAGAGAGGACCATCAGGCCGAAGAACCGACCGGCTTCCTCATCGGGGATCAGTCCAAGAAGCATAGGCCGCTCCGCTACGTTCACGCCGCCATATATGAATCCAATCATCGCTCCCACGATCCAGAATGCCTGGCGGGATGGGGCGAGGATCATCGCAATCAGCAGGATCACCCACGCGCTCAGCACCAGGAGAAGAGTGTTCTTGGGTCCGATACGATCGGTGAGACGTCCCCACAGCCACGCGCCGAAAACCGCAGGAATGGTAAGCACCACGAACAACGTCGTCTCGCTGCCGCGTTGGAAGCCCATCGCTACCACGGCATACAGCGCCATGAAGCTTATGATCGTTCCCATGGCATCCTGGTACACGAACGATGCGATGATGAACCTGAGAGCGCCTGGATACTTCCTCGATTCGCGGACCGTGTGCGCAACATCGCGAAACGCCTGGCGCCATGGAATCACCTGGCGTGTTTTCACCGCATAATGATCCCTGCAAAACACGAAAAGCGGAACGCTGAAAAGCAGATACAGCAGCGCCGTGGGCGCAAACGTAGCGGCGCGCCCGCCGGAATGGGCGAATGGAAAGGCAGATCGCAGCGCATGCACCATCCCGCTCGGAAGCTGACCTATTACCGGCAACGATCCATCGAAGAATGGCTTGATCATCAGCACACCCAATATCGAGCCGATGTAGCCAAGTATCGCGCCCAAGCCTGAGAGGCGCCCCCAGCGATCCGGTGTTGCAAGCTCGGGCATCATGGCGTTGTAAAACGGAAGAGCGCCCTGATAGGCATAGTTTGCAACGACGAAAGCGGCGATGATGAAAAAGAGCGGTGCACCGCCAATCACGAAGCCAGTTATAGGGCTGGGATTCACCACGGAGTCGCCAACCAGCGGAATCATGCGTTGACCTACAGCTCCGATTGCGACGGTCGCGGCGACCGCGGTCAGTGTGAAGCCGACGACCCACGGCTTCCGGCGTCTTGTAACGTCTGAAACGGCGCCAAGGACAGGAATGGAAAACATCACCAGAATCGAGGCGACTCCGTTCCCAAGCGCGACGTCGGTATTCGACCCATGAAGGTCGGACACCAGCCATACCGCGAAATAGAGCGTCGCGATATTCATCGAGAAAATCGTATTGGCGAACTCGTACAGCGCCCAGCTCCACCGCTCCCTGACAGGTGCGTCTGTAGCTGCGAGCCCGACGCCGGGCGCCTCTGTCCCAGCCCGGTCATGTACTATAGGGATCATCGGCTCCAAATTACGATTCAAAATGCTACCGCGCTTTCGGCGAAGGTCGGGTGGGCGGCGCACGATATGACGGGGCGACATCTTGCGTCTCACCGGTTACTCTGTTGTCGCGGTACCACGCTCCCGGCTGTGCTTCCTGTGCGCGCTGATGGTATCGACAGTGACAGCGCTTCTGACCGCGCAGGCTCCGTGCGACAGTGTTTGCGGTGCGCCGAAGCCTGATTCGTCTGGCGGCGATGTACTTGTACCGTACAAGAAGAACGCGTTCGGAGCCGGATTGATTCCACTCGCACTGGAAGGTGCCGTTGCGGTATCCGACAGAGTTGGTATCGTCCTCGGCAGCGGTGGAGGAGCGGCCTACTTCAATCGCCGCATTCCTGATCCCGATGAGACACGTTTCAACTTTCTCGCGGATGGTCATGCGGGAGTGCATGTTCGTTCGGCGATCGGGTATTCGCGCTAGCTCTGACCGAGGTCCTGGCGCCCGAGTGCAGCTGGTGCGTTGCCTCGACCGCGCGTAACCGCAAGTGCTACAAGCGTTAGAACGTATGGGAAGACGAGAAATAGCTGGTACGGAAGGTTGCTTCCGATCGCCTGGAAAAAGTATTGCAGCGCACTTGCGGCGCCGAACACGAGTGCAGCGAGCGCCACACCTCCAGGATTCCAACGCCCAAGCGCCACGATCGCTATGGCAATGAAACCGCGACCTGCCGACATTCCCTCTACAAAGGTGCCGGCCTGCGCCAGAACGAGAGTCGCCCCACTTATTCCGCCCAGCAGTCCACCAAATAGTACTGCAAGAAACTGCACTCGCCTTGCCCGCACCCCAGCCGCGATTGCCGCAGCCGGATTCTCGCCGATTGCACGCAGGCCGAGACCTGCGTGAGTTCGGTACATCCACCACGCGACCGTCGGAACGAGCACATACAGCACGTAAGTGATAGATGGCTGCGCGAAGAGCGCCGGTCCAACCAGGGGAATCCGTACCAGTAGAGGAATACGCGCTGGCTCGAGTGTAGGTGTATTGAGCGCAGCGCCCGCGCTTCCATAAAGCACGCGATACAGCGTTCCGGTCCCACCAAGTGCGAGCAAAGTCACTGCCGTGCCTGATATGATCTGATCTGCGCGCAGCGTCACGGCAAACAACGCGAATATCGCTGCCACAGCGCAACCGCACATCGCTCCGAAAAGAAAGCCGGTCCAGACCCCACCATATCCGGCACCTATCACCGCGCCGAGCGCGCCAGCTATTATGCTGCCTTCAAGACCGATGTTGATGACTCCGCTCCGCTCGGTGACGGTCTCGCCAAGCGCCGCAAGTGCAAGCGGAGTCGCTGTCCGCACCACACCTTCCAGAAACGCGGAGTATCCGCCCGTCATGCTGTGCTCGCGGCGCGCGCGTGGCGCACCTGGGCGATCGCTATAACTATCAGTATGATGGCAGCTTCAATGACAGACGCTGTTGTTGCAGGAATTCCAGCATTGCGCTGCAGAGTGCCCGCCGCCGTCTCGAGCGCGCCAAAAAGAATACCGGTTCCAATCACGCCCAGCGGATCGAGTCCGGCCAGTAGCGCCACGGCGATCGCGGTGTAGCCATATCCCGGCGATATGTTCTCATAAAGGGCGAAGGTGACGCCAGAGACTTCGATCGCTCCTGCGATTCCGGCAATTGCGCCACTTATCACGAACGCCGCCATCGTCACGCGTGGAACGTCGATCAGCCCTGCGCTGCGCGCCGCGAGCGGATTGGCGCCGCTCACCCGTACTCGAAATCCTGCAGCCGTGTAGCGCATTACCCACCATGCTATCACCGCGGCGACAATAGCGATGACGAACCCCCAGTGCAATCGAGTGCCCGCGATGAGAATTGGCATTTGTGCGCCGGCCGCAATACTGCTCGTCTGCGGATAGACATGCGTCGGTTCCTGTAGCGGTCCGCGCACGAGATACGACACTCCGTAGGTCGCAATGAAGTTGAGCATGATCGTGCTGATCACTTCGAGCACGCCGAACCTCGACCGCAACCACGCAGCGATTGCGGCCCATATTGCGCCGGCGGCCGCACCCGCAAGCAGTGCGAGCGGCAATGCAAGCCAGCCCATCGTCGCCGATACCGAAACTCCAACCCACGCGGTCGCGGTCGCGCCAGCGATGAGCTGGCCATCCGCGCCGATGTTCCAGATGCCGGCGCGAAATGCGATAGCCACCGCGAGCCCTGCAAGGATGAGCGGTGTGGCGTGCAGGAGTGTGTCCACCAGGAACGCGAGCGACTCCGTCATTCCGGCGCCAACCCCAACATTGCTCGGCCGACAGATTCATGATCGAGTTGGACCTCGATCATGCGTCCGGCGTACACCGCCACCACGCGGTCCGCGAGCGACAATACCTCGTCGAGATCGGACGAGTAGACTGCCACCGCCATACCGGCATTCCGTGCTTCCCGAATGCGCGCGTGCACCGCGGCTGCCGCTTGGACGTCCAGCCCGCGGGAAGGGTTCTCTGCTACGAGTGCCGCTCGCGACCCTTCGATCTCTCGACCCACAATCAACTTTTGTTGATTGCCACCGGAAAGAGCTCTCGCCTGGAGTGACTCATCTCGTGCGCGTACGTCGTACCCGGCAAGGAGTGCCCTGGTCTCACTCCGTACATCGTTCCATTTCATAATTCCGGATCGCGCACCAGCGCCGAGGAGCGCTATGTTGTCGCGCAACGAAAAATCTTCGATCAGCGCATCGCGCTGCCGATCTTCCGGTATGAAGCCTACAACTGATGGTATCGCAACCTCGCCGCTGTCCGCAGTCATGCGGCCGGCCAGCACGCGTAGCAGCTCCCGCTGTCCGTTGCCCTCGACCGCCGCGATGCCGACTATCTCGCCACTGCGAATTGAAATTGTCGCTGCTCTGAGACGCTCCACACCCAGTGCATCGCGCACGTTGACGTTGGTGAGAGACATCACTGGCTCGTCAGTGCGCTTCGGGGCCGATGCACCGCCCTCCACTACACCGCCCTCGACGCGGGAGCGTACGTCATCACCGCCGAGCATCGCTGATATCAGAATCTCTTCGGTCGCGTCTGATATCGCGCCGGTCCACGCAGTCGACCCTCTTCTCAACACCGTCACATCATCGGCGAACTCGAGTGCGTCGCGAAGCTTGTGCGTGATGAGAATCGCCGTTCCGCCGTTGCTCACCAGCTCTCGTGCCTTAGACAACAACTCCCGCGCTTCCGCAGGTGTCAGTACCGCCGTCGGCTCATCCAGGATCAGTATTCGTGTATTGCGGGCCAGAGCCTTGAGAATCTCGACGCGCTGCTGTGCTCCAGCGGGAAGATTCTCGATACGCGCATCGGGATCTATCGCGAGCCCGGTCCTGTCGGCGAGCTCCAGTATCGATGCGCGAATCCGCGCTGGCTTCAGAATTCCGCGGCCGCCCAACGCGATATTCTCGGCCACCGTCATCGCCGGTACAAGTGTGAAGTGCTGATGGACCATCCCTATACCAGCGTCTATCGCTGCACCAGGCGACGGGAACACCCGGTCGATCCCGTCGACCCTGATGTGTCCAGCGTCTGGTCGGATCATGCCGAAAGCAATGCGCATGAGCGTCGTCTTTCCCGCACCGTTCTCACCGAGCAGCGCATGCACGGTTCCGCGCCGAGCCACGAGCGTTGCGGAACTCAGCGCCTGTGTGTGACCGAAGTGCTTGTTGATCGACGCCAACTCGAGTGCGACGTCGCTCACTCTATCAAAGACCTGTAGGTGCCTCGATAAATGACCACGGCACGCCGAAGCGATCTGCCACGTGTGCCGCAATAGCGCGCACTCCCAGCGTTTCAGTGGCGTAGTGCCCGGCGTAGATCACCGCAATGCCACTCTCTTCCGCGTAGATAGCGCTGTGGTGCGGTCCCTCGCCGACAATCAGCGTGTCGATACCGCGCTCGCGTGCCTCGTCGAGTGTTTCGGTGCTCGCTCCGGCGCCGGTGCAAATCGCCCAGCAGAGCGTGCGTCGACCGGTGGTCATCGGTGTGGTGCGCACCGATCCACCGTGTGCGCGTGCAAAGTCATCCGCACGCTTCACGAGATCTTCGGTAGCGACGTTGCTTTCGCCGGCGACGCCGACGTGGATGGTCTTGAATCGGGCGAACTCGCTGGACGGCTCGAGCCCCAGCTCCGCCGCAAGGAGCGTATTGTTGCCGTACAAGGCATGCCGGTCGAGCGGCAGATGCGATGAATAGACGGCGATGTTCTTTTCGATCAGTGTCTGAATTTTCGCGAACGATGCTCCACGGACAGGCTGGAGACCGCTCCAGAACATTCCGTGGTGAACAATGAGCATGCTTGCACCCGCGTCGGCGGCTGCAGTTACGGTACGCAAGGAGTAATCGACAGCCGAGGCGATGCGCGTTACGGATCCATCGTTGGCAAGCTGCAGGCCGTTTAGTGCGTTCGGGTAGTCCGGGACCGCGTTCGTATCGAGCAGGTCATCCAGGTACTGAACGATCAGAGAAGTAGTCGTCATTCCGGCACCTTCAGATGACCTGCATCAATTGCCTTCCTCGCCGAGTCGAGCGTGGCGACAGTGCTCGCGGATATTTCCGAGGCGAGCTTCGGGTTCGCCACCCACCGTACCACGCCGTCATTTTCGCCAAGGCGGTAAACGTGACCTGTGAAGGTGCCCCGTTTCACATCGCGGGCGATTATCATCATTGCGCGCGGAAGATCGATTACCACGCTTCCAAGCGTCACTTCGGGCGCGACAGCGTTCTGATCCGAGTTGGAACCGATCACGCGCACGGTTCGGGCTTCGCGTGCGGCCTGGAAAACGCCGAGGCCGGCGGCGTCGGCATCCTGGAAGATCACGTCCGCACCGCGAGCGATCTGGGCCAGAGCCTGTTCCTTGGCAGCGCTCGCGTCCTGCCAGTCGCCCACGTAGGCCGTGAGCAGCTTCGCCTTCGGATTGACCGATCGTGCGCCCGCCGCGAATGCTGAGAATGCGGCGACGACAGGTGGTAGCTGCGTTCCACCGATCGTTCCGATCACTCCGCTGTGTGACGCTGCACCAGCGACGATTCCAGCGAGGTAGGCGCCGTCGGAGAACGCGAAGGAGACGCCAGCAACGTTCGGTGCCGTCTTGACCCCGGATGTTGTAACGAAGTCCGTGTGGGGAAAGGAGGGCGCGACGCGAATGGCCGGATCCTGGTACTCAAAGCCGTGGCCGAATACGAGGTTGTACCCTTGGGCGCCGTACTGCCTGAAATTCTCATCGATTTCCGCCGGAGTCTGGGTCTGCACGTTGGAGATATGTGCGCCCAGCGAATCGCGAATGGCTAACAGGCCCTGATAAGCTCCAGCGTTCCAACCCTGATCCGAAACCGGGCCTGTGGTTACGAGAGCGACTTTGAAGTCGCTGGAATCTGTTTTGGCGCCCTTGTTCGACGTCCGTCCGCAAGCCAGGACAGCGGCCATCGCGATTGCAAACAAGCTGTGGATAACTGTGGATAAGTGCCGTCTGGATCGGCCTGGCAGTGGCCTAAGTTCCTTCATGACAAAGACTTAGGTTGAGTGTTGAAAACTATGTGAATATTCGGGAATTCATCGGTCATTCGATCACCCCCATCGCATCGAGGAGGCGGTTCAGGTCTTCGGTGGAGTAGAACTGGATTCGGAGCTCGCCCTTGTCGCGTTTTTTGCGGATTAGTGAAACATCAGTTTGGAAACGCTCACGGAGGAGATCTTCCACGTGCCTGACTTCCGGCGGGCGTGTGTCTTCCTTTCGTGGGCGGCCGCGGTGCGGTTTTGCATGGCGTGGAGCGTCCTGGCGGACGCGCTCTTCGATGGCTCGTACGGAGAGCCCGTGCTCGACCGCTTCGGTGGCGAGCTTGATTGCGAGCGCGTTGTCCTCGAGTGCGAGCAGTGGTCTGGCGTGGCCAAGACTCAGGGCGCCCGTCTCGAGCATTCTACGGACAGCTGCGGGGAGCTGGAGGACGCGCTGGAGGTTGGCGACCGTCGACCGGTCTTTGCCTACCAGGTCGGCGATCTCGTTCTGAGTGAGGTCGAACTCAGTGGCGAGCCGAGCATAGCCTTCGGCTTCTTCGATGGGATTGAGGTCTGCGCGCTGGAGGTTTTCGATCAGCGCCATGGTGAGCATGGTGCGATCGTCGTAGTCCTTTACGATCACGGGGGCCGTGGTCCAACCCAACGCTTTTATTGCCCGGAGACGTCGCTCACCTGCGACGAGCTCGTATCCGCCGGTTATCGTGCGTACCGTAATCGGTTGGAGCAGTCCGGCTGTGCGAATGCTTTCTGCCAGCTCGTGTAGCTCGTCTTGGCTGAACTCCTTTCTTGGCTGGTAGTGGTTCGGCCTTATCTCGCTGGTTGGGATCTCACGGAAGGGGGTGCGGGCTTCTGGCGGCTCTGGCGGCACTTCTGTCTGGGCGGTAAGGCCGGATCTGGGTCGCTGTGAGGTTTTCTCGCCCAGCAGGGCATCGAGCCCTCTCCCCAGTCTGCGCGGTGTCTTGTCTGCGCTCATTGGGCCGATTCCTGGTTGTTGGGGCGCTGTTCAGCGATTCGACGAATCAACTCCTTTGCAACGGCCATGTACGCTTGCGCACCGACCGATGCTACATCATAGAGGATTATCGGTTTTCCGAAGCTTGGCGCTTCGGCCAGACGGACGTTGCGTGGGATGACTGTTTCGAAGACTTGGCTACCGAAGTATTCACGCGCGTCGTTCGCTACTTGTCGGCTGAGGTTGAGACGGGCGTCGTACATGGTGAGCAAGACGCCATCGATGCCAAGTCCAGGATTGACTCCTTGCTGGACCCTGTGGACGGTGTTGAGCAGTTGGGAGAGCCCTTCGAGAGCGTAGTACTCGCACTGAAGCGGGATGATGAGTGCATCAGCCGCCGCGAGCATGTTGATCGTGATAAGGCCAAGCGAGGGGGGGCAGTCTATGAGGATGAAGTCATATTCGTCTCTGACGTCAGCGAGAGCATTGCGCATTCGTTGCTCGCGCTGCGGTTGGTCGACGAGCTCGATTTCGGCACCTGCCAAGTCCGGTGTTGCCGGGAGTATGTCGAGTAGAGGGAAGTGCTCGCCTCGGCGCCTTGCTTCGGCCACAGTCGCTTCACCGAGTAGCACCTCGTAGACCGTCGTGCTTATGTCCTGGGTGCCTACCCCGCTCGTCGCATTGCCTTGCGGGTCGCCATCTACGAGGAGAGTACGCTGCTCGGCTGCGGCTAGGGATGCGGCGAGGTTGACGGCGGTGGTGGTCTTGCCGACTCCGCCCTTCTGGTTTGCGACGGCGATTACTCTGGACAATTGGCTTGGTGGGTCGTCGGGAGAGGGGTGGCCCGAGGAATCTAAAGCGCGCTGACGGCTATCGCACGACTTCTGCGCCGGAATGCGAGTTGCGGTCGCGGATCGATAAGCAAAGGAGCAGCGCTCGGGCTGCTCCTTTGTGGAACGTGAAAAAGATTTCCTGAATACGGCAAGAGTGTGGAACGTGAAAAATCCCTTTACGGATTCGGCACGAACCTCCAGTCGCCAGATACGCTTACCGTGACGGTCTGGTCACCCGGATTGATCTGAGTTTGCGGAGCCGCACCCGCCACCATCTTGGCGCTGAACATCGCTCTAGGCATGGGCGGAACGCCACCACCACCTACGCTGAGATGAACAAGCGGTCCGAGTGAGCCGCCCGCTGCCTTCGCAGCCGTCTCCGCTTCGGCTCTGGCCTTTGCAACAGCGGCGCTCAGCGCTTGCTGCGTGGATGCCTCGGTATCAGTGGAATAAAAGTCGAGTGAAGATATCATGTTGGACCCGTTGGCCAGCGCAGTGTCCAGAATCTTTCCGATCTGCTTGAGGTCGTGAACGTCGGCCCGTACAGTGTTCGTAACTGTGTAGCCCGTGAGGGTAGGCTCCCGATTGGGGTCGTACCGGTACTCCGGGTTCACGTTGTAGCCCGTGGTGGACAGCTGTTCGTTAGTCATACCTAACGACCGTAAGGCAGAGAGAACAGCGTTCTGCTTTTTTGCGTTGTCGGCTGCAGCCACTGCTGCGGTTGCAGCCTTTGTCTGAACGCTGATACTGATGGTCGCGCGGTCCGGGGTGAACTTGGCGTCGGCCGATGCCGAGGTCGAGATCGTGGCCGACGGTCCACGTTGCGTGGGGCCAGGGCGGGAGGCATCAGGTGATCCCTGGGCGCCGGCAATGGCGACCGGGAGGAGCGAGAGAGCGACGAATCTCGAAAGAAGCATGATGATCTCCGTGTGGTTTGCGTCCTTTGAACACCGGTACGCTGGCCAATGTGCCGATTCTGGCGCACGAGAAGCCCAACTACCGCCCTAGAGCCGTTCCTTAAACCGGAACTGGCTCGTAGTCGTGAATGCGTGCGAGGTCCATCCCAGTGGTCCCACGATCACGCGACTCGATGAACATCGAGCGAAAGCGCGCATTCCAGACGATTTCCTGGGCCTTGTAAGACGTGCGCGAATGGACCGTCTGCGCGAATGTCTCGTCATTGCCCGACAGCAGAATGAGGAACTCTGCCTCGTTCGCCGCGAGTGTCTGGGCGTTGCAATGATACAGGGGGCTGGATTCGTCGATGGGATGCACGACGGTCCAGCTGAGTGCGAAGAACGTGACCTTGTCGAATTCGAGTGGAAGCTCTGTGAACTCGCGTACACGCTCGCCATTGGGACGCACGGCGATCCTGCTGTACATGATTCGCACTGACACTTCGATCAGCTGATTGCTCCGTTCGTTGGCGCAGCGGAACATGAATGCCGTGATGCCGCGGTACGGCGCTATCAGCGCCTGCTTGCTGTAGACAATAGCGGCGTTGGGTCGAGAGAAACGGGCGAACACCAGTCCTGTCGCGAGCGCCGCGCTCAAGAGTCCGAGAAACGACTCGACCGTGAGAGCGATGTTTGCGGGCATCCCAACGGGGGCGATGTTGCCGTAGCCTATGGTGCCGAACGTTTCGACGCTGAAGAAATAGGCGCGGAAGAAGTCACTGAAGTGACTCGAATGTCCAGCGAACCCGGCGCCGACCAGCGCCGCAGGGCCGCACGCAAGGTATACCAGCGCGAACAATCCGTTGACGAGAACGTAGAACGTCGCGATGATGAGCAGGAATCTGCCCCAGCCCATACCGAGCAGCGCGTGGTACGGGGCGAATGTGCGCCGTCGAGCCCCGGCGAGCTCCACATTGAAAGTCCCATCGCGATTTAGTAGCCGTCGGCGACTATCTACCGCGATGCGAGGGCCGAATCCAAGATTGCGCGCCGCATCTGGATTCGTGACGGGTCTGCTGGCTGAAGTTTCCGGGTCTGCGATGCGGCCTGCTCCCTAAGCGAAAGGCGTCAATCGCTAACTGTAACCTTGATACCACCGACAGTGCCAGCCGCGAGGTTGTAAATGAGAGCGCCGACAAGGCCACCGATGTACCCGATGATTCCGTAGATGACCGGGAAAAAGAGAACCCCCATTCCGCGACCCAACGCCCCGAACGAAGCACCAGCCATGGGGATGGCGGCCACAAAGGCGAACACGATCACGCCAAATATTATTCCGAGCAGAGCGTAAGTGGCGCCCATCATCAACGCGAACTGGCCGGGCTCAATTCTCGTTATGCTGCGAATGTTCGACATGCTGGAAGCTCCGTGTGTGAAAGTGATTTCGATGACATCCGACGTTTCGAGCACCAGCAACACGCCCTGCAACTAATCCCAACACCGAGGTGAATATTATTTCGTCGAGATGATTCCTATCGTGGCCCCAACCGCGAGTACCAGGACTACCAGGATCACACTGAAAATGGCAAGAACAAATCTTCGGCGTGTGCGTCTGACAGCGAGCCATACCGCTTCGTCCAGGTAAAAACGCTGAGGTGCAGCTTCACGAATGACTTCATGGCGCCGCAGACGCATTAACGCGACGCCTTCATGAACGCCGATCTCAGGAACGGCGCAGGCGGACTCTGGTGAGATTGCGCCGACTTCGCGAAATCGGTCGACGATCCGTCGCTCTTTCGCTATGATTGCTGCAGCTGCCACAGGTGCTATAGATGCGCCCATCTTCCTCTCCGTTCGTGGAGGGTCCAGCGGCCGGTCAGCGCCGTCTGGGGCTTTACAGCCGACATGATCTTTCTCACTTCGGCATCGGGATCAGCGACCTCGACCACGAGCGTGTCATACTTCTCGTGATTCAGTGTGATGACGATGGTGTTATCGGTATCGTGCACGTCGTAAAAAACTCTACCGCCGTGCTGATAGAAGGTGCCGGCAATCACGACGCCCGGGATCTGCGTGCCGGGCATACGCAAACCATGCCACCATCCACGGGCGGCTTCCGGATCGATCGTCACACCGGCGATATGTGAGAGGGGTACCTGAATCTGACCCTTGAGAGCCCAGAACTTATCCAATCCCTCCACATTGAAAATGGCGTTAGCGCCGGAGATCGTTATGTCCACCATGGGCAGGCTCCTTCTGACAGGCTGGTTCGTTCGGGAATGGCGTGCGTGACGAAAATACGACTTTTGGGAATGGATGGAAATGACTTACGCGTCGGGCCTTCCGTCCTGTGCGTGCGATGACGGCGCGGACAAATGCGCGCCCTACCGCGACGGGGCCACGCACCCCGCGCTCATCCTACCGTCGCCGACGCTCCACTTCGATTACGAGGTTCTGGATGTCGCTGGGGCTCACGCCAGGTATACGCGATACCTGGGCGAGTGATCGCGGCCGAAGTGCGGTGAGCTTGTGGCGCGCCTCGAAGGTGAGCGACGACATGCCGGAGTAATCGAGATCATCCGGAAGCGCGAACTCGCCCATGCGCTTGAGCTTGTCCGCCTGCATTCGCTCGCGATCGAAGTATCCCGCGTACTTGATCTCGAGCTCGGTCGATATGACAGCGGCGGGGTCCAGATCACCGCCGACACCAACCGCGGCAAACAATGCCGCAAGCGAAACGTTCTGCCGCTTCGTGAGCTCGGCTATCTTGACCGAATGCGCGAGCTCGCGGCTGTCGGCGTCGGAGAGTATCGTTGCGGCGACTTCCGGGCGTATGCTCGTTTCGTCGGCGAGCATACGTGCTGCGCGATCCGCGTCGAAGCGCCGCTGCACGACATCGCGCTCGTATTCGGAATACAAACCAAGCTCGATCGCAATCGGCGCGAGGCGCTCGAGCGCGTTGTCCTGGCGAACGGTAAGACGGAATTCCGAGCGCGATGTGAAAAGACGATACGGCTCGTCGACGCCTCGCGTCACGAGATCGTCGACTAGCACGCCTATATATGAAGTGTGACGGCCGAGTATGACAGGATCGCGTCCCAGCGCCGCGAGACCTGCATTCAATCCCGCGATGACTCCCTGCCCGGCGGCTTCCTCGTAACCCGTGGTTCCGTTGATCTGACCGGCGAAATACAAGCCGTTCACGCTCTTCACCTGCAGCGAGGGATCGAGCTGTGTAGGTGGATAGTAGTCGTACTCGATCGCGTAGCCCGCGCGGTTCATGCGTGCGTTTTCGAGGCCGCAGATGCTGCGAAGTATTTCTACCTGAACATCCGCAGGAAGCGATGTCGAAAGGCCATTGACGTACAACTCGCTCGTGTCGTGACCTTCGGGCTCGAGAAAGATCTGATGCCGTACAGCATCGGGAAACCGGAAGATCTTGTCCTCGACAGACGGACAGTAACGTGGTCCGCGTGAAGCGATCGCGCCGCCGTACATCGCGGACCTTCCAATATTGTCCGCGATGATCTGCTTGCCGGGCGCTTCGAGATACGTGATCCAACACGGGATCTGCGCGGGATGACGCGTTGCGCCACCAAACGAGCGGGGAGTCGGCCAGAAGTGCGACCACGAGTAATCGAACTGATCTATCTCGCTTTCCTGAACCTGCAGTCGCGAGAAATCCACCGATCGACCATCGATGCGCGGTGGCGTCCCGGTCTTGAAGCGCTCGACGGTCAACCCTGCGCGCTCCAGCTGTTCGGCGAGGTGCGTCGTGGCTGACTCGCCTGCGCGCCCTCCAGAAACGTTTCGATCGACGCCGATGTGAATACGGCCGCGTAGAAACGTTCCCGCGGTGATGACGACGCAGCGTGCGCTGAATCTGCGCCCTTCGAGCGTTTCGGCGCCGAGCACGGTCGCACCGGCTTCATCCATGATAAGGCGCGCGACCGTGCCCTGAATGGTCTGGATGTTGGGTAGCTCTTCTATAAGACTGCGCACTGCGCGCCGATAAAGTCCGCGGTCACACTGCGCTCTCGGGGACCAGACCGCAGGTCCCTTGCTCCGGTTGAGCATGCGGAACTGAAGCGAAGCGAGATCGGTCGCGCGGCCCATGACGCCGCCGAGAGCATCCACCTCACGAACAACGGTGCCCTTTGCGACGCCGCCAATGGCCGGATTGCACGACATCTGGCCGATCGTTTCGAGCGCACTCGTTACCAGAGCTACAGATGCGCCGAGGCGTGCTGCCGCTGTGGCGGCTTCCGTACCGGCATGACCGGCACCGATGACGATTACGTCGAAACGGGATTCGAAGCCTGGCATGGAGGTCGTCGCCATGCACTAAATGTAGGGTAGACCGCAATTACCGTGGCGATTCCGGTAGCCCATTTAGTAAGTTTGGGGCATGCCGATCCCAGTCAGCCGCGACCGTCCGACAGTTTTCATCCGACGCGATGCATTCGAGAGGGCGGGACTGGAGCGCCATCTTATCGATTCCCGCTTCAATCTCACGGATGAAGAGTTCGTGGTCGAAGGCGGACTGGTGGCGATAGGACCACTACCTTCGGATGACATGCTTGGCGAGCTGGTGGTCGAGCTGGAGACGATAGGCCTTCGCTACTTCGAGGATTTCTTCGAGCTGAGCGGCAACTGGCCGGATTGGTTCGGCGTGTTTGTCGCGTCGGCGTAGTCCGGCGTCAACCGAATGACATCGCGTGGCGGCTAGAATCCGCCTCTCTGCACTCTCGGCGATCGCAGTAATTGCGACAACGATCGCGTGCGCGGCACATGCTCCCAGCACCGAGACAGCACCGGAACCACCCGCAGCAAAGCCCGCGGTGCACACAATCCCAATACAAGCACCAACGCCGCCGGAGATGCCGCCGTTCGAGGAGAGCGAAGAGGCGACATCAGCGCAGCTTGGCCGTGCGCTGGACGAGGGAAAGGCCGTGCGTCGGGAGATGGAATGGGTCGAGGGTCATGAATCGGTCGCCAGCGGCGAAATGGCCGCTGGCGACTATCTCATCACCTACCTGATAACGCCAGTGGATGACTACTACGATCTCGAGGCGGCGCAATCGAATCTTCCGGCGCATCATACCACCGTGGTGCCGGGCTCCGCGCATGTCGCAGTCGTAGTGCGGGATGCGGCGGATGGACGAATCGTTCAGGGTCTCAACATTCGCGCGACGCTTCGCTCGGATGGTGCCTCGCAGGACCCGGGTGAGGAAAAGTCGGCAGATCTTCCCTACGGCTGGCATCCTGTTCTGAATCGCTACGGCGAAAATATCATATTGCCGCCGAGCCCGTTCACATTGAGTGTGAACATAGCAATGCCAACGTATCGCCGGCACGATCGCATCAACGGAGACCGGTTCACCGGAGAAGTGCTCGCGAAGTTCGAGCATGTAACTGTTTCTTCCGATTCCCTGGCCGCTGCAGCGCAGCATCTCGCGCGCGGAGAGCCGCGTGAGGCGATAGAGCTTGCGAGAGGTGAAGGTGATGCGGTCGACCTGCCGCTTGCGGGAGTGCTGCGAGATCCGGACGCGAGCGGATCCCAGGTGCGCTCCGGAGATTACAAGGTGGCTGTTGTGGTGCAGCGCGCGCGTGGCGCGTGGGAAGATCGGGCTGGGAAGCTGACGTTCACAAGTCCTGACAGTGACATCGGACCGATCGCCCACATCGATGTAATGGTGCGTGATGCGACGAGTGGGCGATTGGTGCCGGATCTGAATGTTCGCGCGACGATTCTGGATTCGCGCAAACGAGCGATCGACACGTATTCGATGCCATTCATGTGGCATCCGTGGATGAATCACTACGGACTGAACGTGCCCGTTCCGGGGAGCGGGCGCTACACGGTGCGCATTCGCGCGGATGCGCCGGCGTTCAGGCGGTACGGGAGCTCCGCGCTCAAGAAATTCAATAAGGCGATTGACGCGGAAGTTCGCGGCGTCAGGTTCCTTACTGCGGAGAAGTGACGTGGCTTGTCGTCATCGCCGCGAAAGAGATTGTCATCCCCGCGCAAGCGGGATGACGATCCTCTTCAACACCCTACAGCCGCTGCTCAACGATGGACCAGAGCTCGACGTCGGCTACACCGTTCTCAATTCTGTCGATGACGACTTCGGTGCCTGGGGCGACTGCGTCGCCACCTATGCTTCGCGCGGCCACGCGAGTGGGTGAGCCGCGGAACGAGTAGGATATCTCACCGAGCTCGGCGGGCGAGATCGCACGGGTGACCGTGGCGACAGTGCCTTGTAGCTCCTCTATCTCTTCGTGCGGATCGTTGAGTGATCCGCGGAGCGCCCATTTCGCCATCAGGATCGTCATGCCGATCCAGCCGACGGTGGCAGCTACGAGTGCAGTGACGACGATAGCAATAGTATCAAACTGCGAATATTTCGTGAACAGGTAGCCTACTGCGCCGAAAGCCATGAGCGCGGCACCGATGACCGGAGTGTTGAATCCGGCCATCGGAAAGCGGATGGCGCCTGGCTCATCGCCCTTGCGGACGGTCCCATGGAGCATCGCGTAAACGCCGATGAGGAGACCGATGCCGAAGACGATAGCATAGAAAACGATCGTGGTTTCGTGCAGCGACATCATGATCCAAGATACTTGCGGAACCATTGGATCGTGGCCGGCCACGCCTTCTGAGCCGCGGCAAGGTTCGCTCCGTTGTTGCCACCCTGCGCCCTGAGGAAGCCGTGTCCGGCGCCGTCGAAGATATGTGGCTCATAGATCTTGTGCATCGCCTTCATTTCCGAGTCGGCAGGCGGAACTGTAGCATCGACGCGCGCATCGGCGCCCCCATACAGCCCAAGCACCGGCGCTCTCACTGCCTGCAGCTCCGTAGCGCTGGGCGACGTTCCGTAATACACGACCGACGCGCCGAGTGATGGGGAATGCACCGCGTGAGCGAACGAGACGGTGCCGCCCCAGCAGAAGCCGACGATGCCGTACTTGTGAAGCGCAGCTGGAAGCGCCATTCCGTATTTCGCTGCGGCATCGATATCCGTCTGCACGTCTGCGGGGTTGAGCTTGGAGACGAGCGCGACAGCTTCCTGATTGGTAAGACTGTCAGGACCGACGGGAATCTTGGGACCGTTGATAAGGTCAGGGGCGATGGCGATGTAGCCTTCCTTTGCGAGCTGATCCGTGACCGCGCGAATCCACGTGCTCATTCCGAATATCTCGTGGATGACGATCACGACCGGAGCCTTGGTGCTGCGCTCCGGATACACGATCCATGCGCGCAGCGAATCGCCTCGTGCTGTGGGAATCATTATCCATTGACCATGACGTGGAGATGCATCGAGGCGAGCGGCAGCATGTTCAGCGTCGGGTGCGAGCGTGGTGTCGTCCACGGCATTCGCCGGTGAGTGCATCGCCATGTCGTGCGAAGACATGTCGTGCGCCATTCCGCCCTGGGCCAGTGCGATGACCGGCGTGGTTGCGAGCAGGGTTCCCATCAACAGAGAGGTGATGCGCATTGGTGGAGTGCGTTTAGGGTTTGGTGTGGCTCGGATAAACTGCGGCGAATTTCTCGCTCAGAAAACCACCGACTCGGCGTTCCAGATAGTAGAGCGGACGAAATGGATTGCGTCCTGCGACAAAACCGGCGTGTCCGCCTCTTCGCGGAAAGTCGACCGTCAGGTGCGGATTACGCTTCGCGATACGAGATACATCAGCAAGGACTTCGGACGGCAGAAATGGATCATCCGCAGCGTTGAGAAGAAGCGTGTCCACGGTGATCTCGTGCAGGTATCGGATGGAGCTCGACCGTGCGTAGTAATCTATCGCGTCAGCAAAGCCATGAACCGGTGCGGTAATCGTATCATCGAAGCTGCGCAGGCTGTCGATGGCGTTGATGCGAGCGGGATCGGCAAGTTCGGGATAGCGGGACTGTTTCTCGATGGCCTTTCGCTTGAGTGTATCGAGAAAATACTTCTGGTACAACTTTGAGAAACCACGGTTGATGTAGTCCGAACCGCGCGCGAGATCGAACGGAACCGACACGGCAGCCGCGGCAGTAATCAGTGCGCGCGCATCGTCGCGTTGCTCGCCCAAGTACTTGAGCAGAATATTTCCGCCGAGCGACACTCCAGCGACGGCGAGCGGCTTATCTGGATGTTCGAGCGTTATTCTATGAATGGCTAGCGCGAGGTCGTCGGTCTCGCCGGAGTGGTAGAAGCGACGCGCTCTATTGGGCTCAGTGCCGCACGACCGCCAGATGAGAAGATCAGCGCTCCATCCACGCCGTCGCATTTCACCAAGCAGTCCCTGAGCGTAGTGTGAGCGGACCGTTCCTTCCAGTCCGTGGAGCAACAGCACGTGTGGGGTAGCGGAGGGTGCGTTTGGCGGGGCCTCGAGGCGATGGACTTCCAGGAAGTCATCGTCCGGAGTTTCCCATCGCTCGACTCGCGTTGGAACGGTTTGCTGCCTGCGCGCGAGCTTACCCCAGAGCGTCTGGGCGTGCGCACCGGGAATCCACCAAGCCGGCCTATAGCGAATGGGACGATTGGTCACAGTTGTTAAATTAGCGGGCATGGAAGTGCAGATTTTTGGCACGCGAAAGAGCTCGGACACTCGAAAAGCACAGCGATTCTTCACCGAGCGGCGCGTGAAGGTGCACTTCGTGGACCTGAACGAGCGCGCTGCGTCGCTCGGCGAGTTGCGGCGATTCGCTCAGAAATTCGGTGTGGGATCGTTGATCGACAAGACGTCAGCGCGCTACAGCGATCTGGGGTTGCAGCACGCGCGGATGAGCGACGACAGCTGGCTGGCGAAGCTGGCGGATGAGCCGTTGCTTCTCATGCAACCGATGGTGCGATTTGGGCAGAAGGTGACGCTCGGCCTCGCCGAGAACGAGTGGAAGACCTGGGTGGCTTCGGCGGAGTAACGCAGAGTAGCAGAGCGGCCACACCGGCCAGGTCGTGGGCGAGAATGGAGGACGCGCACAGCCATGATCGCTCGCAACGGGGACAATCAACGCGCCGTTTACATTTCGGCTTGCCACTACGCCCAAGCCAGAATCAAAGTTGACTCTCATTTCCGTTTCGAACGCGTCCGTGGAATTCGGCGCTACAACCTTATTCCAGGACATCACCTTCACCGTCGCCGAGGGCGAGCGGTGGGGGATCGTGGGGCGCAACGGGACAGGTAAGACCACGCTCTTCAAGCTGATAACCGGAGCGATGCGGCCCACGTCGGGCGCGGTAGCGAAGTCGCCGACGATGGGCATCTCGGTACTGGATCAGCATCGGGATTTCGAGGGAGCAACGACGGTCTGGGAGGCGGCAGCTGGTCCGTTCGCGGAGCTTCTGGCACTCGAGAAGTCGCTCACCGACCAGGCGAACCGGCTCGGCGAGCTGGGTGAGGCGTGCACGCAGCGCGACCTCGATCGGTACTCCCGCGATCTCGAGCGCTTCGATCGCGAAGGGGGCTACACCTTTGCGCCGCGGGTCGATGCCGTTCTGCACGGGCTCGGCTTCGATCCCGTGGAATCGCGCACCCGTCCGCTGGAGCACCTGAGCGGCGGTGAGCGTGGGCGTGTCGGGCTGGCGCGGCAGCTCGTGAGCCCTGCAGACGTGCTGTTGCTCGACGAGCCGACCAACCATCTGGATCTCGACACGACTGCGTGGCTCGAGTCCTACCTGCGTGAAACGGCAAAGACGGTCCTGCTGGTGAGCCACGACCGCGCCTTTCTGGCGGAAGTCGTGGATCACGTGCTGCACTTCGAGGCTGGCACCGCGACGCCATATGCGTGCGGGTATGAGGAGTTCGTTCGCCAGCGCGCGGAGCGGCGTCTTGCTGCACAGCGCGCATTTTCCAAGCAGTCGCGTGTACTTGCCGAGGAAGAGGATTACATCCGCCGCAATATCGCGGGACAGAATTCCAAGCAGGCTAAGGGACGTCGCAAGCGATTGGAGAGAGTTGCGCGGCTGAGCCCACCGCCAGGCGAGAGCGGTGCCATGTCACTGCGCCTGCAAACTCAGGAGCGTGGCGGCGATCAGGTAGTCATCGCCGAACACGTAACAGTCGGCGTCGACGATCGCACGCTCATACGCGATCTGACCTCCGTGGTGAATCGCGGCGACAGACTCGGAATAGTGGGGCCGAACGGCGCCGGCAAGTCGACGTTTCTCAAGACTCTGATCGGCGATCGTGCGCCGGCTTCTGGTGCGCTCAGACTTGGCGGCTCCATCACGGTTGAGTACTACCGGCAGGACATGGCGCAGGTGCCAGCCGACAAGACGCTGTACAATGTGATAAGCGACATGCGTCCGCAGTGGGAGCGCGGATTGATCTACGGACACCTCGGCCGCTTCGGCTTCTCGGGTGAGGAAACCGCACGTACTGCGGCGACGCTGTCGGGAGGCGAGCGCGCTCGCGTTGCGCTGGCGATGATGATGTTGTCGCGCTCGAACCTTCTCATCTTCGATGAGCCGACCAATCACCTGGACGTGGAATCGATCGAGGCGATCGAGGACGCGATCGAGGGTTATGAAGGAACGGTGATTCTCGTGAGCCACGATCGCGCGCTCTTACGCGCGCTGTGCACGCGCGTCTGGGTACTGCATGAGACCCACATCACCGACTTCGCCGGAAGCTTCTCGGAATGGGAAGTGGTGAGTGAGGAGAGGGAGCATGCGGCGCGGGTGAGCGCCGAAGAGGAAGAAGGCCTTCGACGCGTTCGGGAGAAGCAGAAGACTCGACGGCGGGAGTCGGATCTCGAGAAGGAGCGGGCGAGCAAGCGCGACGTGAAGCGGAGCGCCGAAGACGCCGAGGCGCGAGTCGAAGAGCTCGAAGCCAGAGTGGCTGAGCTGACGCGGACGCTCGAAGATCCGTCTCTGTACGGCAATCCAGCTGGTACGACCCGGGCAGTCGCGTTGGGCAAGGATCTGGACCGTGTTCGACGCGAGCTGGACAGGGCGCTGGAGGAATGGAACCGCCTCGTGGAGAGCACGGCGGACTGACTGTCTTTGCTCGAACAGTCGAAAGCGGGAAGCTGGGCACGTATCGTGAACTGTGTGGTGCGTGATCCACCAACCAGAGAGACCAATCCGATGAAGCCATCATATACCGGCCAGCGATCAGTTCCGAGCACAGATCACAAGTTCCGCCCCACCGACGAGCACTTGCTGGAGAAGGATAAGGAAGAGCTTGATCAGGTCCAACATGGCGACAAGATGACGCCAATACCGGGACAGCATCCAGACAAATTCGCTGAAGTCGACAGAGGGTCCCCAAAGAAGAAGGAATGACTTCGATAACTGTGACAATTGCATAATGCACAGCAGGGCCCGGTGATTCACCGGGCCTTTTGTCTGGTGTGCTTCCGTCACGCAATTGCCGCGGGCGACATTGAGCTGTCTAACATGGTCGTTAACACGCCAAATGTTTACAGCTACATACGGATTCTGGCTTGCGCCCGCGTCGTGATCGTTCCGTGACTACCCGCTGGTTTCGTACCTTCCTGGGAATCCTCGTCTGTCCACTTGTGACTGCGGCGCCCGTGTGCGCTCGGCGGCAAGCGCCAGGAAGCGGAGGCGCTGCGTCGTCGCTCACCGGTCGGGGACGGACCACGCTGGACACTCTGCTCCGCTCGCACGACTACTTCGCGCTGCGCGATTCGTTATTCGGTCCTGATGGTCGCGCTCGATCCATGCCGACACTCGATGCGGAAAGGCGCTCGCTGTTCACAGGAGTGCTGCGCAACAAGCAGCTCGATTTCGCCGGGTCGGAGCGTGACCTTGCGGTGTTTCTGCAGAACGGTCACGCGACGCTCCGAGACCGCGCACTGGTTGCTGAGATTCGGGGTGACAACGCGGCGAAGACATTTCACTATGCCGAGGCTGCGAAGTGGTACGGCAGTGCGGTGCAGCTTTCTGACAGTCTGAGACCCGGGGGAAAGACATCGCCGGGCAATTCTGCCGGGACGAGCAACGAGGAAGATTTCACGAGCGACGCGCAACTGTGGCACGCACTGGCCGGGCTGCATCCGCAGGAATTGCAGGCAACGAGTGCAGTGCGTGTTGCCGGACAGCGAGACAAGGCCGGACTTCTTCGCCTGCCGGTTGAAATGGGATCCAGAGCGCGCAGCGTGGACGCGGTTTTCGATACGGGCGCAGATGTAACGACGCTGGCGCGAAGCCTCGCCGATGCTGTCGGCGTATCGTATCCCAGCAGGGACAGCCTGCAGGTCGATGGGGTTGCGGCGCGGACGTGGGGACGCGTTGCAGTGATTCCAGTGGTGCACATCGGTGCTGCGACCCTTACCGATGTTCCGGTGCTGGTTCTGCCGGATTCAGCGCTCGCATTTCCGGCGGCGCACTACGCCATTCAGGCGATACTCGGGCTCCCGGTAATCCGCGCGTTCGGACGCGTCACCATATCCGCGACCGACTCGCTCGTTCTTGGGCCGCCGACTGCGCGGGAGCAGCTCTGTGAATCATCGCATGGGAATCTCATGCTCGATGGGCTCAAACTGCTCGTCGACGTGACGGTGAATGGGACGCATGGTGCATACACTTTCGACACCGGCGCCAACTCGACTACGTTCTATCCGTATTTTGGAACCACGCATGCGGCGCTGATCGTGACTGCGACTCATGCACACGCGCGGTACGGCGGCGCAGGCGGTAGTGTGTCGACGAAAGCATTGCTCGTCGGACCTGTGAACCTGGCGATCGGGAGAAGCGTTGTACGACTGTCCAGGGTACCAGTACTGAATGGTACCGGTCCACTCACGCCAGGCAGCCATATAGAAGGGAATCTGGGTCAGGACGTGTTGCGTGGGTTGGGCGCGGTGACAATCGACTTCGATCGCTGCACGATCTCGGGGTCAACTTCTACGAGTCGTACGTGACATGGATCCTCAGATCAATTGCGCCAGTCGGCGATGAAGACGTTCGTTTCGTGCGGGTTGCTGGCGTGACGATTCGATGCCCAGACGAACTGTTTGCCGTTGGGACTGAACATCGGGAATCCATCGAACGTCGGGTTCGTGGTGATCTGTTCGAGACCGGTTCCGTCCGGATTCACCAGGAAGACGTCGAAGTTGCCGAGCTTGGGATTGGTGTGAAAGTTGGATGAGAAGACGATGCGGCGACCATCCGGTGTCCAGGACGGGCCGAAGCTCGCGCCGCCTAGGTGAGTGATCTGGTGTTGATTGGACCCGTCGGCATTCATCAGCCACAGGTCCATCTTGTTCGGTCGAACGAGCCGCTGCGCAAGGAGTGATTTGTAGTCTGCGAGGTCTTTCGGATCTGTCGGATGGAACGCGCGGTAGACGATCTGCTTCCCATCGGGCGACCACCATGGACCGCCATCGTAGCCGATCTGATGGGTGAGCTGCTTCACGTTGGTTCCATCGGCGTTCATCGTGTAGATGTCGAGGTCGCCGTCCTTGAGTGACGTGAAGACTATGTGCTTACCGTCGGGTGAGAGGACGCCTTCGGCGGTGTAGATGCCGTAGTGGGTGAGGCGCTTCAGGTGCGAGCCGTCCGGGTTGGCAGTATAGATGTCGTAGGGATCGAGGCGCCAGAGATATCCCTTGGATGGATCGGGTCGCGGCGTGCAGGCGGTATCGACGGCGTGGCTCGATGCAAAGAAGATGCGCCGGTCGCCATCCATGAAGTATCCGCACGTGGTCTTTCCCTTCCCGTTTGACACGCGGTGCGAGCCGGTGCCGTCGGTGTTCATGATGTACTGCTGATCGCAGGTGCGACCGTCGCGGGTGCTCTGGAAGATCAGCCTCTTGCCATCCGCGCTGAAGTAAGCTTCGGCGTTTTCGCCACCATTGGTGAGCTGGCGGATATTCGTCAGATGCCGCTGCTCGCCCGAGTCGGGCGCAACCGAGCGCGCGACAAACGCTCCCTGGGCGAGGGCGATAGACGGGAAGAGCGATCAGCGTCGCGCAAGAAGCGGAAAGGACGCGAAAGCGTGAATTCATGGTAGTGAAAATGGACAGAATTGACCGCCTGCGGTAGCCTCCGCCACGGACCGACGCGACGGATAGTCTACGGTTCGGCTGTTAGCATTAGGTAGTCCACTATTCGCGAGATCTGCTAGCGATGGCTGAATCTGAAGGACTATCATGGCCCGGAATACGTACGGTTGCCCGAATGGTTGGGCGCGGGATGATTCTGGGCTGTCCCAACTGTGGTGGCAGACCCGTATTGAAGGACTGGTTCCACCTGCGCGAGCGGTGCCCGAAATGCGGCATCGCACTCGAGCGCGGTGAGGAGAACGATTACTACATCGGCGGGATGCTGCTCAACATCACGCTCTGCTTCATCATCTTCGCTGTTGGGTTCTGGGGAGTGTTGATCATTACGTATCCGCACGTACCATGGGACTTTCTTCAGTACGGACTCGTCGCGGCGATGATAATCCTGCCGATTGTACTGTATCCCGTTTCCAGAATCGTATGGCTCGCGGTCGATCTTGCCGTGCGACCGCGATCGGAGAAGAATCCTGATGACTGACGAAACCCCGCGTGAAAAAATGCACGCGGGGTTTCACTTCTCTACGTTCTACTGGAAGGTGATGAAGAGCGGTGATGGCTTGAGCTTCACGACCTCTTCACGTGTCAACATCGGCTTGTCATTCTTATAGAACAACTTGAATCCGGTATACTGTACCGGCTGCATGCGCTCGTACGCATCGTATGAATCACGCTTCAGCCACGGCGGCCCGAAGCCGTCCATGTTCATCACGACCTGTACCGCCGGAACGGGACGAATCTCGCGGTAGTTGGTCACCATCTTCTGCGTGTAGCGATGGATGACGAGAATCTTCGGCGGAAGATTGTTCTGCGCGACGATATCGGCGAGCGTCTTGATCGCATAATTGATCTCGGCGGCGTCCATGACTCCGACCTTGCGGCCCGGTACAACGCCTTCGGATGCGTGGTGCATCGAGAATTCGGGATCGAGCGCGAGATGCACGTACGGCCGCTTGAGGTATGGAATCAGCGGCTGAAGCTCGGCCTGCACGGTGCTGTGACCGACCTGCACGTCGAGGAATATTATGTATCCCTTGCTCTCGGCGAGCTTGCACCAGTGATCGATCATGGAGTCGGTCATGCGCAAGCGGTACATGCCGTTCTTTCCGGGAGATCCCTGCGCGACAGCTACAATGAGATGGAAACCGGGCTGAACGGGCGTCGAAGGATCAGCTACCTCGAAATTGTGAACTTCCTGCTGGAGCTTCGCAATCATGACCGGCTCGGGGTATTCGCCGAGCACGCCCATCTTCTTCACCAGCGGATTGCCGTAGTACACGACGATGCGCTTTTTTGGAAGAATCGCGTTGGGTAGCGGCGTAACAGTGAACGCAGGCTGCGGAGCTACCTTCTTCGAGGGCGTGGTGTCATTCGAAGCGTGAGCCTTCGAGACCTTCGAACTCTTCTTGTGCGCCTTGTGGTGAGTCGAATCAGCGACCGATTGCTGAAACGACGCCGTCGAGAAAGAAGTAGCGTCGGTGACGGAAGCGCGGGTCGCGCGACCGAACGGAGTACCGCCGATCGATGCGGCGGCGAGGAAGGCAATTAGTATCACAGGGCTTGTAAAGCGGTACGCGGAAGAGAAGCGGAAAGGCCAATCAATATAGCAGCGCGGAGCGGTTCAGCTCGGGTTGGTTCTAGTCGACGGAGCGGTTCATGGTCGCACCACCGGCGCGCCGACTGCTGTCCATTCACGCCAGCCGCCGGCCATCGACGCGACATTGGTGTAGCCCATTTTCTGGATGGCGTCGGCCGCGAGCACCGATCGGAACCCGCCGCCGCAGTAGAGCACGATCTCGGCGTTCTTGTCGGGGATCTTCTCTTCGATATCGCGCTCGATGACGCCTTTGCCGATATGTACGGCGCCAGCCGCATGGCCGGCCGCCCATTCCGCGTCTTCGCGCACATCCACGAGATGGAGTGCCGGGTCCGAGAGGCGATCGCGAGTCTGCTCGACACTGACGTCGCGAACATTCGAATGCACTGAATCAATCAGGGCGAGAAAAGCCGGTGAATGGGCCATGGTATGATGTAATTGAGAAGTCTACCCAACAATCAAAGAATATATCGGACACCGAATGTCTGCCGGCGGTCAGTTCTCTAATTGGAGGCTGGACGCGACAACCGCGCGGAGCCTGAGAGAGAATACACTGCCACCCCCTCCCCGTTCGGAATAGGTGAGCACGCCGCCCTGCGCTTCCGCCAGCGACTTTGCTATCGCCAATCCGAGGCCAGTACCGTGCACGGTACTCGACGTGGACGAATGGCGATAGAACGGCTCGAAGATCCGTTCAGCATCCGCTCGCGGCACGCCTGGCCCGCGATCAGCGACAGTCAGTTCCAGCCATTCGTCAGTTCGGGTGGCCGCGAGGTCGACCGGTGTATGCGGTGGAGAATAGAGCAGTGCGTTGTCGAGCAGATTGGTGAGAATTCTGAGTGATTCCACGAAGTCGAACATCCCAACCAGCGCTGGTGCGGAATAGTCAATATTCACGTGGATGCGATTCACGCCGCTCGTCCCGGTCATTTCGAGCATTGCGGCGCCGATCAGATCTTCAGCCGTATTGATCTCTATCGAGACGGGAAAGGCGCCTGCGTTCAGTCGCGACATGTCGAGTAGGTGTGCCACCATCTTGCTCAATCGTTCAGTCTGTGCGACTATGATGGCCGAATTGGAATCGCCTGCGTCCGCAGATTCCTGCGCGAGCGCCTTGATGCTCGTGAGCGGAGTGCGGAGATCGTGCGACACCGAAGCAAGAAGAATATCCTTGAAGCGCGCAGCTTCACGCAGTGCGGCGGTCCGGCTTGCGTCATCCGCCAGTCGCTCGATCTGCTCGGCGTGTGCACGAGCCTGAGCCGCTTCTTCCTGCGCACGCACGAGCAGGTACGTGGTGGTTGCCGCCACGGCGAAGAACGCGCAAAGAACTATCGCGTCGATCGGCTTGCTCAGCGAAAACGTATCGAAAGGGTACTGGAAGTAATACGAAATGAGAATCGTTGCAGCGGCAGCGAGGGTGAATCCGAGTGGACGACCACCACTCAGACTGCCACCGAGCACAACGAGAAGATACGTAAGAACAACATGCGCCTGACTCTGCTGCGTTTCACGAGTCAGGTGCATGACAACAGTGACAAGAACAAGCAAACCATACCACAGCACGACCGAGAAGGCCGCGCCCCAACGAAGCTCCTTCGTTCGATCCACTTCGCCTGTTACGTGTATTCCTGCGTCAATGGTATTCCGAATCTGTATCCTACCCCCGGCTCGGTGATGATCACGCGAGGGTGTGTGGGATCGCGCTCGACCTTGCGGCGGAGGTTGGTGATGTGCACGCGAAGATACTGTCTCGCATCGCCAAACTCTCTTGCCCACACCGCGTCGAACAACTGCTGGTGCGTGTACACGCGACCCGGATCGGCGGTGATTGCGCGGAGGATCGCCCACTCGATTGGTGTAAGCCGGATCTGCTGGCCATCACGCTGCGCGTTTCGTGTGGTGAAGTTGACCGACATTCCGTCCGCTTCGACGGTGGTCGATGTGCCGGGTCGCGCAGTTCGGGCGCGGCGGATCTGCGCGGAGACACGTGCAGCAAATTCCGATGTGCTGAACGGCTTGGTGACGTAATCGTCTGCTCCGGCGTTCAGGAGCGCGACCTTGTCTGATTCGATATGCCGTGCCGTAAGGACTACTATCGGCGCGAGCGAGTGCGCTCGAATCGATCGACAAAGGTCGAGACCGGATTGATCCGGCAGGCCGAGATCAAGAACTATCAGGTCCGGCATCTGTGCCTTCACTGTAGAGAGGGCGCTGCGAGCATCTTCTGCATCCAGCACCCGGGCGACTGTCGATCGCAGAGCAGCGTGAACGACGTGGCGAATTTCAGGCTCATCGTCGATTATCAGGACTGTCGCGTCCGTTCTGGTTGGATGCATGACCATTTGTGTTCTCCGCCGAGCTGGCAGTTCAGGTAGCGCCGATAACTTCCGTCCCACTCCATGCAGCGCCGGCTTCCAGTACAACCGGATCCGTTATCCGCGCCGCCTCTACACATAACATTTCTACGTAATCCTCACGATCCATGTCGCCGAGCGACGCGGATCCTTCGCTCCAGGGATTCCAGACCACCCAGTCGCCAAAGCCATCAGCGCCGATAACCGTGGAACTGGAGTCAATTGCCGAAGCAATCGTAACCTGTCTGGGTCCAGCGGTATAGATGCGATCAGTCTCGCAATCGAGACGAAGCTCAGCCGCCTCTTCGATGCAACGAGCGCCGGCCGCCATCTTATCCACGTACACCAGACCGGAGAGACCCCGGACCGCAGTGCGTTTGACGTCAGTAACCGCCAAATAGTTATGGAGAGCCGCCGAAAAAGAAAACGGCGAATCTCCGGAGTTGGCGATCGTTAGCGATACGGTCAACATGTCGGCGAGGTTGACGGCGAGCTCAGCGACGAAGCTATGGGGCCAGAGCGTCCTGGTATCCTCGTCGTCGGTGATGCGAAAGACGGCGCTCGAGGCGAGATGCGTGACCAGAGACCAGCGGCGCGTGCGGAGAAAGCCATGCTTGGGAAGCGGGCCGGTGCCGAACTGCGGAAAGATGACCGGGATGCCACCGCGTATTGCCTGACCAGGACCGTATTTGGCTCTGGAACTGAGGTAAAGTCGTTCCTGGCCGCCCGCATCGACCCAGCTCACGACGTGTGCGCCATGGTAGGTGACGCGGGCGGAAGACCCCGATGGATGAACCAGCGTAACGGCGTCCGCGCCGCTTCCCGGCTCACGCATCACAGGCGTTGCTACGCGGGGTGTTGCTCAGAGATTGCTGCAGCTATCCGCTCGAAGGTGATTTGGTCATCGTCGCTCGCCCCTATTCGAACAAACGTTCGAATTGCTAGTGTCGCTTGAAATACTGGACGTCCCGCTCGTGTTTTTCGGCAGCAGCGCGTGTGCGGAAGGTACCGAGATTACGACGCTTCCCGGTCTTTGGGTCGGCCTTCTTGGAGTACAGACGATACTCACCGGATTTGAGCTTGCGGATCATTGTTGCCTCCTTTCGATGGTACAACAAGGCGGCAAGGATCAGTCCAGCTCGACATCACTCCAAATCCAGCAACCTCAGCGCTCGCACGGCATCCAGGTGCTGAACAGCCAGCCTTACTCCATTGGAGAAAGTGAGCGCCGGATAGGCGCCACCGGCGTCATCACCAACTATGATGGAGCGGATATCATTAGCGTCGAGCGCAGCCTGGGCGATGTGCGCCGATATCGCGTCGGGAAAGGTCCGAATCACCACGAGCTCGCGGCTTTCCGCAGACATCAGAACTCTCCTACGAACGCTATCTCGGGGGTGAGCTCGTGGCCGAGCTCGTCGCGAACGCGCTGTTGGGCCAGAGCTATGAGATCGCGCACGTCGCGTGCTGTTGCACCGCCAAGGTTCACCATGATGTTGGCGTGTATATGCGATATCTGTGCGCCGCCGACACGGTGTCCCTTCATCCCCAGCTGATCGATCAACCGCCCTGCTCCGACTCCCTCGATCTTCCGGAAGATCGAGCCAGCCGATGGATGAAACTGCAGCCATGGATGCCTGGCCCCGCGCCAGCTCAGGTTCTCCTGGATGATGCGATGCATCACTGCAGGGTCGCCGCGTGTCAAACGGAACGTGACAGCGAGGGCGTAATCGTCGCGATGGTGAAAGACCGAATCATCGTAGCCAAAACGCAGGTAGGCGTTGTCTACGCTCTGTCGCGCGCCATCGGCGCTCAGGATCTCACACGATTCTACGATTTCGGCGATGAACATTGTGCGGTCGCGCTCTGGCGCCGGACTCAGAAAATGCAGATTCTGCCAGACGGCGCCGCCAACGGTGCTCGGAATTCCAACGTAATGTTCAAGGCCGGACCATCCGCGCTCAACCGCCTGCGGGATGAGCTCGCCCATGACGACGCCACTTTCCACGCGAAGGCGCCCATCCTCGTGGAACTCGAAATGCCGAGCGCGATTACGAATCACGAGGCCGCGAAAGCCGCGGTCCCCGACCAGAATGTTCGCACCGAGACCGAGCACGAAGAAGGGAATGTCGAACCGTCTGGCGGCGGTAATCGCGGCGGCTAGATCATCCGCCGAATCAGCGGAGTAAAAGAGATCCGCTGGTCCGCCGATCCGGAACGTCGTGTAAGGGGCGAGCACCTCGTCGCGTGTGAGCCGAGCCGGGTCGAGCTGCGACGCCAGCTCGCCGTACGCGTAGTTTTCAGTCGCCGATTGCATAGCCAATCAAATATAGGGCGTGAAGGTCACGTCCCAATCAGTCACTCGATTTACCAGGATAGCTCGATGAAAAGAGGCACTTCCATTCGTTCCATCGGTCGCATACGTGCGCTGTTCGCAATTCCACTAGCCGCAACACTCACCTACGCAGCGCCGGCGCGCGGGCAGATCGCGCAGGAGCGCGTGGATCTCTCGGCGATCTCGCGAATCAGACAGGAAGGCCTGGAGCACTCTCAGATCCAGCAGCTCGCGTCGCATCTGACCGATGTCATTGGTCCCAGGCTTACCGGATCGCCGGGAATGAAGGAAGCGAACGAGTGGACCGCCGCGATGCTGAAGGGCTGGGGACTCACGAACGTACAGGTCGAGCCCTGGGGCAAATTCGGGCGAGGATGGGAGAACGTTTCATACGAAGGGCGCATCCTTACGCCCTACAGCCAGCCGATGCCAGGTCAGGCGAGCGCATGGACCGGAAGCACCAAGGGTACGATTACAGCGCCGGTGATGATCGTCGAAGGCGGCATCGATAGCATAGCGAAGTACGGAACCAGGCTTCGCGGCGCACTGGTGCTGGTTGCGCCGCCGCACGCACTTCCGCCGGAATTCACGGAGACCGACCGGCGGACTCCCGCCGACTCCCTGCTGGCAGCAGTTCATCAACGGGCCGGCGCGCAAATCGGTTGGGACACGCTGCTCGTGAAAATCCAGAAGCAGCAGGCTCATCGTGACTCGCTGTTGAGCGCCGCGGGCGTCGCCGGAGTCATCACTGGCTCCGGAAGTCCTTATGGGACCATCCGCGGTGGCGGCGACTGGTGGGCGGTAAATCCAAACGCGGTGATACCGGTCCCGAACGTAATCATCGAACAGGAGCAGTACAATCAGATGTACCGAAACGTCACCAATGGCGTGCCGGTGAAAGTCGAGCTGAACGTACAGAACAGATTCCTGAACAATGATCTCAACGCCTACAACACGCTCGGCGACATACGAGGAACCGACAAGCCCGACGAGTACGTGATGATCGGCGCGCATCTTGACTCGTGGCATTTCGGAAATGGTGCGACCGATAACGCGGCGGGCTCGATCGTGATGATGGAGGCGATGCGCATCCTCAAGACGCTCGATCTTCACCCCAGGCGCACGATCAGGATTGCCCTCTGGAGCGGTGAGGAGGAGGGCATCTACGGGTCACGAAACTGGATCAAGGACCATCCGGATCTGGCACCCAAGATATCTGCGTATCTGAATCTGGATAACGGGACTGGCAAGATCCGCGGAATCTGGGACCAATCGAACGAGAAGGCCGTACCGATCTTCGAGCAGATTCTCTGGCCTTTCCGCGATCTGGGAGTGGTGGCAGTGCGGCGCGGGAATACGGGGAGCACCGACCATGTGTCGTTCGACGATGCCGGAATCCCCGGATTCAACTTCATTCAGGATCCGATCGAATACGGACTTCGCACGCACCATTCGTCGAACGACGTGTATGACCATCTCGAGCTCGACGACCTGAAGCAGGCCGCAGTGGTTGTCGCGGCCACCGCGTACGAGCTCGCCAATAGAGACGAGATGTTTCCACGCAAGTGAGGAAGATGAAAGCTCGACGATTGTTCAACCGGGCGCTGCTCGCGCTCGTAGCGTCCGCGTGCCTGCTGCCTGCCGTGCTCTCTGCACAGCGGGCAGAGCTCGACAAGATCATCAAGCGGCGCGTGCTCTCGAACGGATTGGAAGTCATCGTCGTCGAGAATCATGGTGTTCCGCTGGCAACGGTCGAGGTGAACGTACGTAACGGCTCGTTCACGCAGACACCGGAGTACGCCGGACTCGCACACATGTACGAGCACATGTTCTTCCGCGCAAACGCCGACTATCCGCAGAGCGAGATGTACCTCGACCGCGCCGCCCAGCTCGGTGCTGTATTCAACGGAACGACGCAGGAAGAAACCGTGAGCTACTATCTCACCGTTCCAGCGGATTCGGTGCGTGGCGCGATCCAGTGGTTGACGCCGGCACTGCGTGCGCCGCTGTTCCTGGAAAGCGAGCTTGCGGTCGAGCGGCAGGTGGTGATCGGGGAGTACGACCGGAACGAATCGAGTCCATTCTTCCAGCTGCAACGGCAGATGGACATGAAGCTTTACCCGGGCAACTACTCGCGGAAGAACGTGATCGGCGATCGTCAGGTCGTGGCGACGACGACGCCGGAGAAGATGCGCTACATCCAGCACAAGTACTACATCCCGAACAATTCGGTATTGATAGTCGCGGGCGACGTGAAGCCCGACAGCATCTTCGCGATCGCCGAGCGACAGCTGGGGAGCTGGGCGCGCGGGCCGGACCCGTTTGTCACCGATCCCATTCCGGATATTCCTGCGCTTACATCGAGCGACGCGGTCGTTGCAACCGCCGACGTCAATGCCGTAACCGTGCTGCTGCAGTGGCAGGGACCAAGTGTCGGGAAGGATCCGAAGTCGACGTATGCGGCGGATGTGTTCTCGGATCTTCTAAACGATCCGCAGTCACGGTTTCAGCAGCGTCTCGTAGATAGCGGGCTGTGGCAGGGTGTGACGGTCAACTACTACACGTTGAATCACACCGGACCGATCACGATAAGCGGCCAGACGTCTCCCGAGAAGTTGCGGCCGGCGCTCGCCACGCTCGATTCCGAGATCAAGAAGCTGGACGACCCGACGTACTTCAACTCGGACGATCTGAAGGCGGCGCAGGCGCATCGCGCGGTGACGTCGGCGTTCGGTCGCGAGCAGGCATCGGATTTCGCGCATACACTTGGTTTCTGGTGGAGCGTCGCCAGCCTGGAGTATTACATGGGTTACGTGGACAACATGGCGCGCCAGACGACGGCAGATCTGCGCGCGTACGCCGACAAGTACATCGTGGGCAAGCCGCGAATCACCGGCGTCCTGATATCGCCACAGGGCCAGCAGCAGATCCATCTGACCGCCGACGAGCTCAAGGGGAACCAGTGATGCTGCGCAGAATCGTGCTATTCATGACGGTCGTCTGCGTGACGGCTGGACCCGCTGCCGCGCAGACTGCTGCCGATACGCTTACGTCAAGCTTCACCGTCGACGGGATTCCTGTGATCCTCACGGCGCAATGCGTCGAACAACGTCGTCGTCGCGAACGTGTATCTGCTGGGCGGTGTGCGCCAGGTGACGCGAAGCGACGAGCGGGATCGAGCCGTTCCTGCTCACCGTATCCGAGCACGGTACGCTGCACTATCCCAAGGCTGTACTTCGCACCAGAACCTCGGCGCTCGGGAGTGATTTCGTCGTGGCGCCGACCGTAGACTGGACGATGTTCGGCGCACGGACGATAACTACGGTTCTCGATTCGGTGTGGGCGATCTGGGCGGACAGATTGATGTATCCCGCAATTCAGCCCGCAGAAGTCGAGCTGGTTCGCTCGCAATTGCTGAGCGGTGAGAAGCAGGAGCAGGACGATCCGGATGCTTACGTCGCGGATCTGGCGGATAGCGTAGCGTTCGCCGGTCATCCGTATGCGGTATCGGAGACCGGGAACGTGAACTCGCTCGCGAGCATCACGCCAGCGCAGCTGCGGAATTACGAGCAGACGCAGATCGTGAAGTCACGCATGCTGATAGTAGTAGTCGGCGACGTGACACGTCCGCACCTCGAAGCCCTGATCCATGCGACGCTGGGCAAGCTGCCCGAGGGGTCATACAAGTGGACCCTGCCAGACCCGATTCCCGTGACGCCATCGTCCGCGGTACTCGTTCAGCGCGATCTGCCGACGAACTACATACTTGGGTACGTAGCGGGCCCGCTGGCTTCATCGCCCGACTACACGGCGCTGCGAGTTGCGGCAACGGTGCTAACGGGCCAGATGTTCGCGGAGATCCGCGGGCGGCAGAATCTTACGTACGACGTTCACGCACCGTTTCTGGAGCATGCAGCTAGCGCGTCGGGGTTGTACGTGACGACGGTGTCGCCGGACACGACGCTCAAGCTTATGAAGTTCTTCATCAACCAGCTGCAGAACGAGACCGTGACGAACGAAGGTCTGCAGCGACTGGAGCTGCAATTCATCACGCAATACTTCCTGGACAACGAGACCAACGCCTCGCAGGCGGATTTCCTTGCGCGCTCGCAACTGTATCAGGGAGATTACCGGCGTGCGATGTCGTTCGTTCAGGATCTCAAGTCGGTGACGCCGGAGGCCGTGCAGGCAGCCGCGAGGAAATACATGAAGAACGTGCACTGGGCGTATCTGGGCGATACGACGAAGGTGGATCGGAGGTTGTTGGAGAGCTTTTGAACTCTTGGACGCCACGTACATGCGCTGTCCGGCGGGCTCATTAGGAGCGTCAGATGCTGGCGATCTCAGCCGACGAGATAGCAGCAACCGATGGGACATTCAGTCGCTGGTCAGGAAGGTCTTAATCGAGCGCGCTCGGCAATCCTATCTCGCACATCATCAAGCGATACACCCTGTGCTCGCAGCGCGACCATCATGTGATACAGCAGATCGCCAGCCTCTTCGCTCGCTCGAGCGTCGTCATTGTCCGCCAGCGCCAGCACCAACTCAGCCGTCTCCTCACCCAGCTTCTTCAGTCGCAGATTGCGATCCTCCAGCAAGCGCCGCGTGTAGCTACCAACGTCCGCATGCTCTAATGCGCGACTCGATGACCTCCGCGAGCGCGGTCAGCGCATCTCCGTTCGACGACTGCTCGAAACATGATGTCGTTCCATTGTGGCACGCCGGTCCAGCCGGATTCACGCGCGCAAGCACCGCATCGCGATCACAATCCGGCGTGAGTGACACAACGCGCTGGACATTGCCACTCGTCGCGCCCTTGTGCCACAACCCACGCGTCCGCGAGTGGTAGTACATCTCACCTGTCTCGAGCGTCTTCGCGAGCGCCTCACGATCCATGTGCGCCACCATCAGCACGGCGCCGGTCACGGCGTCCTGCGCAACGGCCGTCACGAGACCGCTGCCCTTCTCGAAATCGAGATCATCCACTGTCATCAGCCGAGCACCAGGATGTCGCGCACCGGCTTCGCGAGCGCCGCGTTGGTGGCTATGATGTCGCCGCCGAACGCGGTCGTGCGGCCGCGCCAGTCCGTAAATGATCCTCCAGCTTCGGTCACTATCGGATAGAGAGCCGCAGCATCCCACGGAGCGACGACATCGTCCACCATCACGTCGGCGCGACCGGTCGCGACAAGCAGATAGCCATAGCAATCGCCCCACGTGCGCGCGATGCCAGCTCTCGAAGCAAGTTGGCGCCAGGCTGCAGCACGATCGGGACGCTCCTCAAACCTGTCGTCGGTGATCGTAACGGTGGACTCGGCGATAGTAGCGGTCGACGACACGTAGCAGCGAACACCGTTCCAGAAACATCCCTCACCAGCTCCGGCAGAGACTGTTTCCGCGACTGCGGGGAAGTGTGCACAACCCGCAAGCACACTCTCGCCTTCGGTAACAGCCACCAGCGTACCCCACAATGGCACCCTTCTCACGAAGCTCTTGGTTCCGTCGATCGGATCGAGAATCCAGCGACGTCTCGCGTCCGGGCGCACGTCACCGAACTCCTCGCCCAGAATACCGTCGCTCGGGAAGTGCTCCTCGATCCAGGCACGCGCGCGTTCCTCTGCTCCCCGATCAGCAATCGTAACCGGCGAGCCATCCGCCTTCACGTCGACAGTAAGGTTCTTGCCATAGTGCGACATCGCAAAGTCGCCAGCCAGCTTGGCGAGCGTCGTAACAGCTTCAAGGTATGACTCACTCATGCTGCTTCCCTGATGGATAGTCCCGCTGCGCGCATCCGCGCCTTTAGTTCGGCGACCGTCACGGTGCCGTCGTGCAGAATCCCCGCAACGAGCGCAGCATCTGCGTGGCCTTCCTCGATTGCAGCAACAACGTCCTGAAGAGAGCCCGCGCCGCCCGACGCAATCACAGGTACGTCGACCGAGTCGGCAACTGCACGAGTCAGCTCGATGTCGTAACCATCACGAGATCCGTCGCGATCGACACTGGTCAGCAATATCTCACCAGCACCGCGATGCACGCACTCACGCGCCCACTCGACCGCATCGAGATCCGTTTCCGTTCTGCCCCCGTGGGTAAAGACCCGCCACGCCCCGTCTATCATTTTCGCGTCGATGCTTGATACAACGCACTGAGCTCCGAACAGCACCGACGCCTCGGTCAATACTTGCGGTCTCAGAACAGCTGCAGAATTGATTGCCACCTTGTCGGCTCCGGCGCGAAGAACGCGCGCAACGTCTTCGGCGGTGCGCACACCGCCGCCGATCGTGAGTGGAATGAAGAGACGCTCCGCAGTTCTCTTCGCCACGTCGAGCAGCGTTCCGCGTCCTTCGCTGCTCGCCGAAATGTCGAGAAAGACCATCTCGTCGGCCCCCTCCGCCTCGTAGTGCGCAGCGAGCTCGACGGGATCGCCCACATCACGCAGGTCCACGAAGCGCGTACCCTTCACCACGCGGCCGTCTCGCACATCGAGACACACCACGAGCCGGCGCATGAGCGTCACTTGACGTCCAGCGCCACGGAGCCCTTGGTGCTGAATACTGCACCCGAGCCGGTGTCGATCATCGCGCCACGAATCGCCATACCCAGCGCCTTGAAGGCTCCCTCGACGATGTGATGCCGGTCAGTGCCGCGCAACACACGAAGATGCACTGTCGCCTTTGCATTGTCCGCGAACGATCTCATCCAGTGATCGTACAGGCTGCTCGGTAGCGGTCCTCGATAGTAAGGTCGGCCGCCCATGTCCACGCATGCCTGAACGAGCGCTTCGTCCATGGGAATCGTGCAATCACCATAGCGCGCCGCCGATGGACTGATGAGATCTGCCACCGCGGCGCCCATGGCGATGGCGACGTCCTCGATAGTGTGATGCCGCAGATCACCTTCTGCGCGAAGCAGCATGTCGAGGCCGGCATACCGCGCAAGAGTCACCATCATGTGATCAAGAAACCGAACACCGGTCGCGACATCGCCCTTCCCTTCCCCGCGCTGGATCTCGAGACGGATCTTCGTCTCTCGAGTCTCTCGCTCCACGACACTTCTATCGCTCACTCTGTACTCTCCGTTGTCATTCCGAAAACTCCTCAGCCACCGCCGCAGGATCGACTGCGCCCGTGTAGAGCGCCATACCTATCACCACCGACGCGACTCCGCGATCCTGGAGCGCGCGCAGATCACCGAGCGTGCCGATTCCGCCGCTCGCGCAGACAGGATGCTCACTCTCTTCCACCACGTCCTCCATGAGCGACAGGTCGGCTCCCTCCATCAATCCTTCCTTGTGCACCGCGGTCACCATCACTCCAGCCAATGGAAGAGAATTCAGCTCCTCTATCAGGTCGAGAACATACCTGTCGGTTACACGAGTCCATCCCCGCGTAACGACTCGGCGCTCCCGCACATCCGCCGCGACAATCAGCACGCCGGGAAACGCCTCCGCCATGTCCCCGAGCCAGTGCCGACTCTCTATCGCCCGCGTTCCGAGCACGATACGCCGAGCGCCGTCGCGAAGAAGCGCTTCGATTCTCTCCTCGTCACGAACGCCACCGCCGACCTGCGCCTCCATCGAAGTAGCACGCAATACTTCGCGAATGATCTCAGCGTTGCTACCGCGACCGGTTGCAGCGTCGAGATCGACGAGATGCACGCGGCGAAATCCGGCATACTCCCAGCGATGCGCGACGCCGGGTGGATCGTCCAATCGAACCTGCTCCGCATCGTAGGACCCGCCGACGAGCTGAACGCATGCCCCTTCGCGGATGTCGATTGCCGGTATCGCGATCATCGGCTCACACCCTCGACGAAATTCCGTACGAAACGCACGCCAGCCTCGGAGCTCTTCTCCGGGTGAAACTGCACGCCTACGGTATTGGCCACTGTCACGACCGATGCGAACCGGTCGCGCTCATGCGTGGTGAACGCCACTATACAATCGTCATTATCTGGCTCGCATACATAACTGTTCGCGAAATATGCAACGCCGGGGAGCGATTCATCGAACGAATCGACCTCGTTCCATCCTATCTGTGGAACCCTTCGCGCCCGGATGCGGCGTACATGACCCGGGATCACGCCGAGTCCGGCACCCTTCCCTTCCTCGCTGTCGTCGAACAACAACTGCATGCCGAGGCAGATACACAGCGTAGGAAGGCCGCCGAGGATTGCGTCGCGCATTTGCTCGCGGCCGGCGGCGAGGCGAGTCGCAGCGTTGCTGAAGGCGCCGACTCCGGGAAGTACCAGCGCGTCCGTGTCCAGCGCAGCCAACGGATCCGTTTGAAGCCTCACCTCGACCCGAGCGTCAACGTCGAGCGCCTTCGCAAGCGAGTGCATGTTGCCCGCGCCATAGTCGAAGATCGTAACGATCGTTGCGCTCACGCGATCAAACTCCCGAGCGCATCGACGCATTGCTCGAGCATGCGCCAGGGCCCAACCGAGATTCGCAGTGCGTCGCCGATGCGTGGAAGAGAAGTGAACGGCCGCACCGCGATACCACGCCTGCGCAGTCCGCGATCGAGCTCCACCGCTTTCGCGACGGGCACCAGCACGAAATTGCTGTCGCTCGGCAAAGGTTGCAGGCCAATCCCCGTCAGAGCGCCGGTGAGCCGACCCCGATTTGTCACAGCTTCGCGAACGTGTTCCTCGACCCACACACCGTCTTCGGTGAGTGCCATGATCGCCGCACGCTCTGCCAGGCTGCTCACCTTGTAGGGCCCGCGTGACTTTTCGATCTCTGCGATGATGCCCGAGTCTCCCACCGCATAGCCAACACGGAGCCCGGCAAGGCCAAACGCCTTGGACAACGTGCGGGTTATCACGACTCGTGGAAAACGCTCGAGCAGATCGAGGCAGTTCCATGAATTGAACTCAGCGTACGCCTCGTCGATGATCACGATACCGTCCACGCTCGATACCACCCGCTCTATCGCGTCTCTCGTGAACGCGGTTCCTGTCGGGTTATTGGGTGAGCACAGGTAGCTGATAGCTGCGTTGGCCGCGACGTATCCGGTGGCATCCGCGTCGTTGGAATCGGTAAGTGGAATCGGCGCGCATGCGAGCCCATTCATCCGCGCGAAGATTGGCACCATCGCGAACGACGGATCGGGGTACGCAACAACATCCCCCGGATCACCAAATGCGCGAATCGTCGAGTCCAGAACGTCGTCCGAGCCGCAGCCGGTCACGATCATGTCTGGCGAGACTCCAACATAATCAGCGATGGCGCGTTTGAGATCCGCCGCGTACAGCGCGGGATATCGGGTCACACATTCTGACGCTGCGTTGGAAATCGAGCGCAGCGCGGCCGGCGGCGCTCCCCATAGGTTCGTATTGTCACTGAGATCGATAGCGGCCGCCGCGCGGTTTGGAGCGTAGAGGGAGATGTCTCTGTAACTCGCGCGCGCGAACTCCAATGCCGCGTCCGTCATGACGCTCTCCCGGTATGCGCCGACCATTGGCGTGCGGCGGCCGAGTGAGCCGGGAGGCCCTCGGAGTCCGCGAAGATTGCGACGTCATCTGCCAACCGTTCCGCCGCGGCGGCGTTGATCACCTGATAGGTAGTCCAGCGAATGAAGTCGAGAACGGAAAGCCCCGAATACGAGCGCGCCAGACCGCCCGTCGGCAGAACGTGGTTCGCGCCAGTCATGTAGTCTCCAAACGCTACAGAGCTATGCTCGCCTACGAACACCGTACCAGCATTGCGGAAGCGCGGAAGCAGATCGCGCGCGTTGGACGTAGCAAGCAGAAGATGCTCTGGCGCGAACTCATTGCTGAATGCGACGGCCTGATCGATATTCTCCGCGCTCAGCACAGCTCCGTGCGTGCGAAGCGATTCTTCGATTACGTCGCGCCGCTCCTGCAACGGTAGCGCCGCAAGTATTTTCGACGAGATATCATCTGCTACATGCTGACCAATGGCGACCACAGCAACTACGGCGCGCGGGTCATGTTCGGCTTGCGCCATTACCTCGCGCACGACCACGTCTGCGTTGGTGGTAGAATCGGCAACCACGAGAAGCTCACTGGGACCTGCGGGTGAATCGATCGCAACGACGCCGGCCACCTGAAGCTTTGCCTCGGCGACATATGCGTTGCCCGGTCCCACTATCCGGTCGACACGGGGCACGCTCTCGGTTCCAAAAGCCATGGCCGCAATTGCACCCGCCCCGCCAATTGCGAAAACACGATCGACCTGGGAAAGCTCAGCGGCAGCAAGAACTACCGCCGAAGGCATGCCGGAAGGTCCCGGCGGAGAGCACAGGATTATCTCGCGAACACCGGCCACTCGGGCGGGGACGGCACCCATCAGCACACTGCTGGGATAGGCTGCGCGTCCTCCAGGTGCATAGACGCCGACCCGGTCGAGCGGATCCGGCCTGCGCCCAACGACCACCCCCGGTTCAGGTATGATCTCGCAAGCGGCCGGCAAGAAGGCTCGCTGGACCGACTCGAGGTTCCGGATCGTGCGCTGCATCGCACCGATGAGACAGGGATCGATTGAGTCGAGTGCTTCCCTCCAGGCACTGCGCGGAACCTCGAGTGCTCTGAGATCGACGCCGTCGAACCGTCTTGCCAGATCCAGAAGGGCCGCATCGCCACCAACGCGAACTTCCCTTACCAGCTCTCTCGTAACGACGCTTGTAGTGTCTTCGAGCGATGTGCCTCGTGCGAAATACGTCTGTCTCACACTGTCTGTAAGGCTGTCTATACTCTGAGTAAGAAAAATCTTACGTCCGTCAGAATAGTTGATCATCTCATCAGTCTCTCGATGCGGGTGACGAGAATGCCTTCGCCGCCCATGGCCTTGAGATCCGCGATAGTTCGATATATCGCTGCAGCCGCAACTACAGCGTGGACCGCCACATGCCTGCCGCCATCGAGGACGTCGATAACGGTAGGGCCGTTGAGACCCGGCAGAATCCGACGCACGTCCTGAAGCCGTTCACGCGGGACGTTGGCCATCAGGTAGCGCTGCCCCCGGGCCGATGTCACTGATTCGAGGGCTGTCGATAGCTCGTCGAGAGCGGTTTGCTTGGCGTCCGGCCAGTCGATACGGTGTTGCGGGACTACAAGCTGAGCGGTGGACCACATCACGGTGCCGATCTCGCGAAGTCCGTTTGTCTTGAGCGTGGAACCAGTCGAAACGAGATCGACGATCACATCGGCGATGCCAAGGTGCGGGGCTATCTCGGCGGCGCCGGAGATGGGAACTATCTCGACATCGAGGCCAGCTTCTGTGAAAAACCGGGTCGAGATATTCGGGAAAGCCGTCGCTACGCGACTTCGAGGCGCCAGTTGAGCGACATCATCCAGCCCGCTCTCCTCTCGAGCTGCGACGGCCAGCCTGCAGCGCCCGAAACCGAGGTCAAGGCGGCTTGTAATATTACGTCCGCTCTCGGAAACCAGATCGAGCCCAGTGACTCCGGCGTCAGCGGCACCGTCGGAGACAAACTCGGGAATGTCCTGAGCGCGGACGAAGATAGCTTCAAACTCGCCGCCGAGGGATGCCTTGAGGGCGCGGTCGCTAAGAGCACGGACCTCGAGGCCGGCATCGTTGAAGAGGTCTCGAGCGTCCTGGGCGAGCCGCCCCTTGTTGGGAAGTGCGATACGCAGAAGCGGCGGAACGTTGTGGCGAACCGAGCCGGCTGGTGAGGGCTGGCACGTTGGAAGGCTCATATGCAGAACGCGGATTGAAGTTGGCTGGGTCAGAAACAAAAAAAGCCCGTCCAGAAGGACGGGCCGGGAGCGCGGATGGCTGGCTGGTTAGACCATCACGTGCGACAACTTCCCCGGTCCGTCAGGACATGGAAATGATGCTGCGCATGGTGGATCGCGGTCTTGACCATACCCGCAATCTGACAGGAGGGAGTTTGCCTGTCAACATTGAAACTGGCTCGGTTTGTGAATACTTTCACAATGCCGGGCGAGAGCGCTCGCCAGGCGCACTTATCTAGGAGAAAGAGCAGATGCGGTATTTTGGTTTTACTGCCATAGCGGCGAGCGCACTGATGCTCGCGGCATGCGGCGGCGGCGAGAAGGCCGCTGACACTACAGCTGCTGCGCCGACCGCGGCAACTGATACAACAGCAACGTCTGCCGCACCTGCTGCGGCTGCGGGATCGACATCGACGGCAGGTGCAACGGCAGCTGGTGCAGTCGCGCCAGCTCCAATCACCGGCACGATTCACGATGTCAAGATGATCGGCGATGCACAGGGCTATCGCTTCGACCCAGCGACGATCACGATCAAGGAAGGCGACGGGATCCGGTACACGAACATTTCCGGTGGTCCACACGATGTCGCTTTCGACCCAGCACAGATCCCCGCTGCGGTGAAGCCGCAGCTCTCGGCGAACATGCCAAATCAGATGAGCGATCTTGCTGGCCCGCTACTCGTCCAGCCAAACGCGACGTATACGATTTCCTTCGCGAAGATTCCTCCAGGCACGTACCAGGCGCATTGCACGCCTCACCTTGCAATGAACATGAAGCAGACGATCATCGTCCAGTAGTAAGAGTCTAGCTCGTATAATTCTACCGGCTGCCTTGGAGCGTTTGAGCTTCAAGGCAGCCGGTTTGCTTTGGCGGCGATAACTTTTATCCGTGAGTCAAGCTTCTGATCCGGTAGGGAATGCCGCAGGGTAACGCGACATACGTGTGGATCGCGGCGCGCGCGCGTAACGCGCTGAGACGCCGCGTACTGGCGAGTGCGGTGAGCGGCGCGGCGTTCGTCTTCACACTCATCGGGCTGGTGTTGATGCCGCGCGAAACGACGCGGCTCGTGCGCATCGCGACACAGCACCTCACTGAGAAAACGGCCGATACGACCGCTACGGCGGATGCGCTCGTTCTTGCGCGCGCGTCCATACGTCAGGCGGACTCCGCGCTCGCAGCTGCGCGTCGCGTAATGGCCCTGCAGCAACAGCCTGTGCAGCAGCCGCAGGATACGCTCTCGCCCGCTCTTCGCGCCGAGCGTGACTCACTCACGGCTCTTCTCACCTCGCTCACGGCGGCAATGGCTCACGCGGCGGATTCGCCGCTCCCTCCAGCATTTCGTGAGCTCGGAGAGTCGCCGGCGCTGGCAGGGGACCCTCATGTTCGCGTGTGGCTGGATTCTCTCGACCAGGTAGACAAGCTCCGCGCGCCGTTCGGAGCACTCGGAGCGGGAGATCCGATCTATGTTGCACTCACAGCCCGAGTGAACGAGCTCGGTCGATCGATCCGGGACGCAGCGTCCGAGAAGCGCTCAGAACTGCGTGCGCGAATCGCACCGCTAGCAGCGCCGCCACCACCGCTGCAGACGCTGCAAACGACTCATGTCGACACGACTGGATTCGTGGCAGCTCGCGAGGCAGCAACGCGGCAATTCCTGCTCGCGCGGGCGCGGCTGGATTCGTTGCGGCAGGTGAACGCGAAGATCGACACCGTTGCAACAGAGGCTCGTGAAGTGGCGAATGTTGGTGCACCGCCAATCGCGATGCTCGGCGCAGCACTGGTGATAGCGTTGGCGATCGGGTTCACTACGGTGTTCATCGGGGAAGTGCGACATCCACGCGTCGCGCACATGCGCGAGGGCGAAGCCGTGTCAAACGTACGTGTGCTGAGTGTGATTCAGCCGAGTAGCGGAATCGAGCGCGCGCGGCGGCAATCGGACGTGGAAGCGCCACCGTTGATCGACATCGCATCGGAGAGCTACCGAACGCTGTACCTGCATCTCGCAGCGACGGAAGCCAGCATTCCGATAGTGACCATTACCGGCGACATACCCGCGGTGGTCGCTGTGGTCGCGTCCAATCTTGCGGCAGTCGCGGCGTACGAGGCGCGGAGCACGCTGCTAGTGGATGGTGATCCATCCACTAGCGCGATCGCATCCGTTCTGCGGATCGAGTCGGATACGGGGTTGCTCGCGGTACTGAGCAATCGCGTGGAGCTGTCAGCCGCAATCGTATCGACAACCGTCGGCCGCGATCGTCCGCTGGATGTGCTACCGAGCGGTCACGGGCGGATCGGCACGGCGGCGCCGGAGGCGGTGAGCAAGGTGCACGACATGCTGGCGCGCATGGAGCGCCGGTATGATTTCATCGTTATTGCCGCACCGGCGAGCTACGCACAGCTTGTTACGAACACGATCATCCCGGCGCCCGACGTCATCCTGTGTGCACAGGTTGGCGCGACGCAGGTCGCCGAGCTACGCGCGGCGGTGAAGAGCTTGCGCAGCGCGGGGAAGGTGGTGCACGGAATTGTTCTCTGGGACGACGAGGCTCCGCGGGTATAGAGCACCTGACAAACTACGCTACACCATTACTCGCACAGCACGCAGCCGATACGGTCGCGCAGCCGCCTTCGATCCAACGTAAAGACGGCGCGCATAAATCCGCGCCCTACGGGGTGATCCTGTGGAAGTGACGGGCTTCCTTGCCGCTAGGCGGCGTGAGGGTCAGCACGCTGTCGGTGACGGCGAGCTGCGCTGTGGCGGGGAGCACGAACGTCTTATCGTTGGAGAGGCGCAATGTGTCGGACCGAACGACGTACTTGCCCTCCTCGTCGCCGACGCTCGCATGCATGTGCATCGCGCCGCCAGCGTCGAAGACATAGTGCGCGGCAACGCCGTCGCCGATCACGATCTCCCAGTCTCCGGCGATGGTCCTGGAAGCCGATCGTGCTCCGCTGCGGCGAAGCAGCCGCGGGGGCGCCCCTTCATGCTCTGTCACGACGAGCGAATCACCGTTGATCGTGAATGTTGAGGTGTCGGTATGCGTCAAGCCAACACTCGGCAGCGTCACCGTTTCGATGAGCTGGTTGCCGAGGACGCGGTAGTTGCCTTCGACCGCCAGTGCCATTGCCAGGTCGAAGCTTCCGTCGGGTTTGAAACGAAAGGTCTGGATGACGCCGTTGGGAAGCGGAGTATCAGCGCGCCATTCACCAACGAGCGTTTGGGAAAGACCTTTTGGGGCCTGAGCGCCTAGAGAGGCGGCGGTGAGCAGCGCCAAAACGGCCGCCGCGATGCTGGATGGGTTCTTCATTGGGAATGTTGCAACGATGGGCAAGGACGTGGAAAAAGACGATTCAGCCCGTACCTGTGAAACAGGTTACCCACCGGTCCCTGCGGGTACGGTCCGTGCAGTCGGCAGCCCCATGAGCAAAATTCTTCGCGGTCTCGCGGCTGGCTATGGCGCCCGGAAGTTGGGTGGTGGAGGATGTGGCTGCGGCACGATTCTGATCTTCATCATACTGTGGATTGTGCTTGGACATTTCAGGATCTTCCAATAGATACGTCGAATTGTCGCGGCACTAACTTTCAGTAATGACGGAAGTCACGCTGGACCTGCGGGGAGTACCCAAGTCAGAGGCTTATCGGGAACTTGCCGGTCACATCGACGCGGTGCTGGAGGGGATCGATGACGAGATCGCGGAGATGGCGACCGTCAGCGCGCTCGTGCACAACGCGTTCGGTTTTTTGTGGACCGGATTCTATCGAGTGGTCAAACCGGGTGACTTGATGAGGGTAGGCCCCTATCAAGGCACCCTGGGCTGCCTCGAGATTGCTTTCGGACGCGGTGTATGCGGTACGGCGGCTATGGAGCGGCGCACTGTCATCGTGCAGAACGTCAACGCATTTCCCGATCACATTGCGTGTGATGCGCGTTCGCTGTCGGAAATCGTGCTACCTGTCGTCGGCGCGAACGGCGAGCTGATAGCAGTATTCGATGTCGATTCGGCGGAAGTCGGGACTTTCGATACCGAAGATGCGAGCGGACTCGCGAAGATTCTGTCGCGGTTCTCGCGTCAGGCGAAAAGGAATGCGGTCGCGCCCACGGCGCGCCATGACCAGCGCCAGCGAAATTCCGTAGCCGATAACCACGACAACAAACTTCGCGGCGGTCGCAGCAATACTCTGCCCATAAACGTGGCGCAGCGCGAGGAACAGGTAAACGATTATCGCGATGTTGGCGAGGGCGTCCAGATAGGGGATGAGCCCGATCGTGAGGGCGACAAAGGCAAAGGCCTGGAAGTGGAGCGCGAACACCAGATGTTCGGAGTAGTAGTGTTTGCGGTAGAGTACAAGTAGAGCTAACGCGAGTCCTGGGACCAGCAGAAAGAGCGCGTCCGGAAGCTCGTGGTGAAATCTCTCCGAGATTTGCTGAACCGCGTCCGACTTATGTGCCCTGAAAAACGCCAGTCGCTCCGCGAACCTGCGCTTCACGAATCGTATGACCGCATTCCCGTGCAGTGTGTCGCCGATGACATCGGTAGTACCGTGGGAGCTGATGCCGATTGAATCGAGGGCTGCGCCAATTGGTACGGGGTTCGCCGCGGTCGTGTCGAGCGAGACCATGCCACCTGACTTATTCGTGGCCGCCGGCGATGTCGTTATATGGACGACATTGGCGTTGGTATTGAAGCCAGCGTTGGTAGTGAGTGCCGAAGCCAGAAAGTAGAGCACGCTGAGCGACAGATACAATCGAAGCGGCGGCAGATAGCGGATACGTCGTCCAGCCAGAAATTCCAGAGTGAGGCGACCCGGATAACGTACGAGCGCGACGAGAGTACGCCCGGTTTTTGTATCGAGCCCGAAGTGTTCGGTAACGAGCTCGTGCAGGAGATCGCGTACCGAGAGATGAACATCGCTCGCGCGCTGGCCGCAGTGTGCGCAGAATGCATCGGTGAGCTGCGCGCCACAGTTGAGACACGTCGAGTGCTGCGCCGGCGGCGCCGGCGGATCAGACTCCAGCTGCGATGTTACTTGCGGCGCCGGAAGCGCCATAGGTTCGTTCCACGTAGTCGTCGAGGATCTCGAGAAACTCGGGAACGATGTTATCACCTTTGAGCGTGACCGCAAGCCTGCCATCGACGTAGACGGGGGCCTTTGGGTCCTCGAACGTGCCCGGTAGTGAGATTCCGATATTGGCGTGCTTGCTCTCACCGGGTCCGTTCACGACGCAGCCCATCACCGCCACCTTCATCTCGACGACGCCGGGATACTGCGCGCGCCACACGGGCATCTGCTCGCGCAGGTAGTTCTGGATGTCTTCCGCCATGTGCTGGAAGAACGTGGATGTCGTGCGTCCGCAACCCGGACACGAGGTCACCTGCGGAGTGAACGACCGCAATCCGAGCGACTGGAGAATCTGCTGCGCAACGAGGACTTCCTCGGTTCTGTCGCCGCCAGGCTTGGGTGTGAGCGACACGCGAATCGTGTCGCCGATCCCTTCGGCGAGAAGAATCGACAGTGCGGCGGTACTTGCCACGATCCCCTTCATGCCGAGTCCGGCTTCGGTGAGACCCAGGTGGAGCGGGTAATCACAGCGCGCAGCCAGGAGGCGGTAGACGTCGACGAGATCGTTGACACCCGAGACCTTTGCGGAGATGAGGATGCGATCGTGGCCCAGGCCTGTTTCTTCGGCGAGCGCGGCGGAGCGGAGGGCGCTCTCGAGCATCGCTTCGATGTAGACGTCGCGAGCATTGAGCGGGTCTGGCCGCGCGGCATTCTCGTCCATCATGGAAGTGAGAAGGTCCTGGTCGAGCGAGCCCCAGTTCACGCCTATGCGAACGGGCTTGTCGTTATCGATCGCGATCTTGACGATGGTGCGGAAATGTTCGTCGCGTCGCTTGCCGCCCACATTGCCCGGATTGATGCGATATTTCGCCAGAGCACGTGCTGTGTCGGGATATTTTGCGAGAAGCAGGTGTCCATTGTAGTGGAAGTCGCCGACGATGGGAACTTCGATTCCGAGGTCCGCGAGTCGCTGGACAATTGCAGGGACGGCCGCGGCGGAAGCTTCGTTATTGACCGTGACTCGCACGAGCTGGGAACCGGCGGCGGCGAGGGCCGCAACCTGAGCAACGGTACCCGGAATGTCGGCGGTGTCGGTATTGGTCATGGATTGAACCACGACCGGATGGTCCGAGCCGACGGCGACGTCGCCAACGAGTGTCGTTACCGTTTTTCTACGTGGTCCGAAGGCCATGATGAAAAGTAACCGGGGAGAATAAGAGGATGACATCGAGCGAAGCGACACCAGAAGAAGCACCGCAACCGGCCAGGAAGGCGCGGAAGCGGAGGTTCTGGCTCAAGTTTGGGCTTCCTTTCATCGCGATCGTGATTCTGATTATCGCGTTCTGGATCTGGGGGACACTGGGTTATGTGTACTCGACCGGCGAGCGCACGGGCTACGTGCAGACGATGTCGCACCGGGGGTGGCTGTGCAAGACGTGGGAGGGGGAGTTGGCGATGTCACCGGTGCCTGGGTCTCCGCCGACTCTCTTCCATTTCACGATAAGGAACGATTCCGTGGCAAAGGCGCTGGAGCTTGCGGCTGGCCATCAGGTGACGCTGTCGTACGCGCAGCACACGAACGTGCCTACGAGCTGCTTTGGCGAGACCGAGTTCTACGTCCAGGGATTCAGGGTCGACCGCTGAGGGGCCGGAGCGCCGCTGACCCCTACGGTGAAGGGGGCTGTGCCGAGGGAAAAACTTGTCTATTGCCTAATTTTCAGGTCCCCAATATTTTGTGGCCCAGCATAGGATCGTCCTATGGATCTGTGCGGGGGATCTGTGCCCGCGGTATTGTCAGGGTAGGCGTTTCCTGCTTCCGGACAAGTTTCTATTCAGGAGTTAGTTGGAATGCGCACGACCGGCAAGGTGAAGTGGTTCAACGACGCGAAGGGCTTCGGATTCATCACGCCCGACAACGGTCAGAAGGACTGCTTCGTCCACTACAGCGCCATCTCTGGGAACGGCTTCAAGTCGCTGCAGGAAGGGGAGGCGGTGGAGTTCGACATCGTCCAGGGGCAGAAAGGTCCCGCTGCGGAGAACGTCACCCGGATGAACGGGTAGCGCGATCCTGAGGCAATGGTGAACAAGGGGCGTCTCGCGCGAGACGCCCCTTGTTTTTTTGTTGGGTCAGCGGCGAAACCGATACGCTGGCGGCGCAAGACGCTTATCTTTTGGGCGGGCGACCACGGCGTGGAGACGGAGCTACCTCGACGGCGTGCTCAAGACGCTCGAGCATATCGGCTCTCAGGCCGTCCAGGTCGACAACGAGGCGCAGGCTAGGCGAGATCGAGACGTTTCCGCTCTGCGATGTCACGATTGCGGTCGCGAGTTGCAATGCGTTAGCCGAGCTGACTCGAAGACTGGCGGCAAGCTCTTTGGTAAGAGAAAGGACTATGACGTTCGAGATGGAAAGGCGTCTCGAGACGCCTTGCGCCTTTCGCTGGACGCGATCCATGTCGTTGTGGGACAGGATGTTATCCATCCATTTTGGGTCGACATCAAGGGCTGTTGCAACGGTAGCTGAATTGTAGAATGGCATAATATCCTACAGTGAAAGGATATTTAAAATTAACCTAGACTTGTAGGATAATATACATGAATCGGCTGGCGCTCGGTATAGTCGCTTTGATCGGAGCTGGGCTGGCTCAACCGGCCTTTGCGCAACAATCCCTTCATCTTGGGGTCGGGGGCGGCGCGGCTATTCCGGTGGGTAAGCTCGATAGCACGCTTACCACAGGCCCGGGTGGCCTCATCTATCTGGCGATCGGGCCCGAGGACGCGCCGATGGGACTGCGGCTCGACTATCAGTACGCTGGATTCAACGGCAAAACGATAGCTGGGCTGGCTACGCCGGACGCGCATATCAGCTCAGTCACGGCCAATCTCGTGGTGCCGTTCCGAGTCGGTGAAGTGAAGCCGTACATCATAGGCGGCGCAGGGTGGTACCCTGTCCGGCTGCCAGGCGACATCAAGCGAACGAACGACTGGGGATACAACGCCGGGGCAGGCATAGGATTTCCACTACCGTTCACCGGTGTCGGAGCCTTCCTCGAAGTCAGGTACCACGACGTGAACCGCTCGAATGCGAGCTCGTACCACTTCGTCCCGCTGACGTTTGGAATAATGCTTTAACAAACGGACGTTTGTACGAAATCCGCGAAACCTTTTGCGGTGAACAGACTAAAAGAAGAGGTAAGCCGCGCGCCAAGGATCCGAGGATCCGAGGCGCGTTTGACTAGAACTTCAAAACGGAGCATTCATGTTGAGTCTTTCCAAATTTGCAGCGATCGCAGCCATTGCAGTATCAACGGCAACCGTCGCCGGAGCACAATCGGTACTGAGCGCCACCAAGCCGTTCTCGCTCGGTATCTCGGGTGGAGCGTCGATCCCGACGGGCGATCTTTCGAATGACGTAAACACGGGTTACAACGTCGGCGGCCATATCGGACTGGGCACGCCAGCACTCCCGATCAGCTTTCGCGGTGACGTGAACTACGACGAGTTCGGCGCAAAGGGATCCGACAACAGCAACGCGCACGTGTGGTCGTACACCGCCAATGCAGTCTACGAGATTCCGACGATGACCGGAATCCGGCCGTACGTAATCGGCGGAATTGGTGGCTTCACGCCGGCGGTGAGCTACAACGACGGTGAAAGCACCTACACGGCGAGTGGAGGAACGAAGTTCGGCTTTGATATCGGCGGTGGCATCACCATTCCGCTGGCTGGCTTCAATGCGTTCGTCGAGGCGCGCTACAATCGCTTCAGTGATGACGGCGGAAGCACGAGCTTCGTGCCGATCACCTTCGGCGTGATGTTCTAGTCCGGAGCAGTCACAACAAACAGGAAGCCCTCGGTCACATTGACCGGGGGCTTCTTTTATTTGTGTTGCTGCCAGTCACCAGTAATGTCGATCCTATCTTGTTCAGGAAGCGCGCTCGGCGGACGATCCGCGCGCTTTCCACGATACAGGATCACCTTGGCGCGCTCGAGCGTGATGAGGCCCGCGTCGATCATCTCGTCGATCTCGGGAAGAATTGCTTCTATCTTCTCCTGAGTGTCGACGCACTCTATCACGAGTGGAAGATCGAACGCGAGCAGCTCCATGTGATCGCTGGAGACACGACCACTCGCACCATAACCCATCACCCCGCGAAACACCGTAGCACCGGCGTAACCGCGCGTACGAAGCAAATTGACAATCGCTTCGTAAAGTGGCTTGCCCGCATGTCTGTCACGCTCACCGATGTGTATCCGCATGAGCACGCGTTCGCCCTTGAGTCCATGCATGTCGATCAGGCTCCGCTGCGAAAGGTGAGAGCTGATTGCGCAAGTGCGAAGCCAGCGAACATCGCGACGAGCGACACAACGACGCTGAGCGTGACGTACAGCGCGGCGCGACGAAACTGGCCGCTCTCGAACATCACCGCGGTATCATACGTGAAGGTCGAAAAGGTAGTATAGCCGCCACAGAAGCCGGTGGTGAGAAACGCGCGTGTCTCCGGCGAAATCTGTGTGACACCAAGCGCGTAGCGCAGCAAAAAGCCAAGCAGCAGACTGCCCGTGATATTGACGATGAAGGGTGCCGACCGGGAATGCGATACCGGCGCGTTGCTGGAGCGCGGCACCGATGACATATCGACCGACGCCGCCGAGGGCGCTGCCTGCGGCGACGTACCAGATGATCAGCATGTTACAAGGCGTGTGTACACGCTAGGCAATCTCACCGTCCAGCCGCGCTTCCGCCAGCAGGTTGGCCCTGTCACGGCCGACATCGGCCTGAGCGTCGATGGCATTGGAAGACCCGATATACGCCACGGTGCAATCATGCTCGAACGGTCTGCCATCGACACGACGGGTGTCGTCCTTCGACGACCGACCCACATAGTTGATCTGAAGATCGTAGTGGCGGCTCCAGAAGAACGGTGTGAGGGTAAACGCCTCAGCGGCGCCGAGCATGTTGCGTGCGGCGGTCTGTCCCTGACGCTCGGCTACGACCCAGTGCTCGACCCGGATCTGACCTGCGCGCGGATCGGGCCACGACGCTATATCGCCAGCGGCGAAGATTCCCGGGGCGGATGTTTCGAGATTCGCGTTGACGACAACGCCGTTATCAACGGTGAGCCCCGCTTCCTGAGCGAGGGATACGTCGGGTCGAACTCCGACGCCGATGACGACAAAATCTGCTGGGAGCGACGTACCGTCGGCGAGCTGGACAGCGTCGGACGCGATGGACTTCACGTTGGCGCCAAGCTTGAACGACACACCGTTGCTCGCGTGCAACTCCTTCACCATGGCGCCGAGCTCGGGCCCGAGTACGCGCTCGAGCGGCAGCGACTCTGGCGCGACGATGGTGACGTCGACGCTGCGTGCGCGAAGAGACGCTGCGACTTCCAGTCCTATGAAGCTTGCACCGATCACCACGGCGCGCTTTCCACTCTGCGCGGCAGCGATGATCGCCTTGCTGTCGTCGAGTGTGCGCAGATAGTGGACAGACGGCAGATCGGCGCCGGGAACCGGGAGATGCACGGGCGAGCTTCCAGTCGCAAGCAGAAGCGCGCTGAATTTGACGGTAGCACCGTCGGTCAGTAACTACGGTGCGCGTCTTTGCGTCAATGCGAGTTACGCGCTGACCGCGGATGAGCTCGATGTTGTGTGAAGTGTAGAAGTCGTCCGGACGCAGATACACCCACGCTTCTTCAGCGGTGCCGGCGAGATAATCCTTGGAGAGGTTCGGCCGATCGACGGGAGCGGTGTCGAGCTGATCGAAGATCTTTATCGATCCCGTATATCCGCAGCGCCGGAGCATTTCTGCGGCCGCAATTCCAGCGGCACCTGCACCGACGATGACGATCGATGTCGGCGGGCTCGAGAACGTGCGCAGAAACATCGATGGTGGCTCGACAGCTTCACGCACGAAGAGCTTGCCTGCGTTCTCTTCGACGCGGTAACACGCGACGCGATCGAGGGCAGGCGCGCGCAGCGGCTCGCCGGTTTTGAGGCTGAAGCACGCGTGGTGCCATGGGCAGCGCACCGTGTCGCCAACAAGGATTCCCTCGGCGAGCGGACCGCCGTAGTGTGAACACGTCGCGCCAATCGCGTAAACCTTACCAGAAGTGCGGGCGATGAGCACGGGATCGTTACCGACGTGGCCAAGCGACATTGCGCCGTCTGCCAGAGACGAGGCATCGATTCCAGCAGTGAGATCGGGTCCTGCGGGTGCTTGATCGGACGAGTCGGACATATCGATACGCCCTCAGTTCAGGGAATCAGCTGGAGTCTGCGGGTGGGTGCGCCGAGTGCGGCGTGTGCGGCGGTTATCTGTTCATCTACTGCATTGGGACCGGTGCCACCAGTGACGTCGCGGCGAGCGACCGACGCATCGGGCGACAGCCAGTCGAAGACATCGTGATCGAAAGAGTCATGTGCTTCGGCGAAAGTCTTGAACGACATCTCGTTGAGCTCGACACCGCTCGTCTCACTCTGGCGTACGAGCGTGCCGACGACGCCATGGGCTTCGCGGAAACTGGTTCCTTTCGCGACGAGGTAATCGGCGAGGTCGGTCGCCATCATGCTTGACGAGAGCGCGGCGCGCATGCGCTGAGAGTTGAACTTGAGCTCGCCGAGGGCTCCAGCTACTGCGGGGAGAACGAGCAGCATCGTGTCGACGGAGTCGAACAGTGGGCGCTTGTCGTCCTGCAGATCCTTGTTGTAACCGCTCGGCAGGCTCTTGATAGTCGCGACGAGTGATGTAAGGTTGCCGAGCATTCGGCCTGCGGAGCCGCGCGCGATCTCGAGTGCATCGGGGTTGCGCTTCTGTGGCATCATGCTGGAGCCGGTGCTGAACGTATCACCGAATGTGACGAAACCGAACTCGCTGGATCCGTAGAGGATGAGATCTTCGCTGAGCCGCGACAGGTGGACGCCGAGCATGGTGGTCGCGTAGAGAAGGTCCGCGACAAAGTCGCGATCGCCTGTGGCATCGATCGAGTTCGGCGATACTGCGGCGAAGCCGAGCTCCTCGCGGATCTGATCGCGCGGAACCGGGAATGCGCAGCCAGCGATCGCGCCGGAGCCGAGTGGGAGCGAAGAGGCGGAAGCAGCGGCGTTGGCGACACGAGTGCGATCGCGCTCGAGCTGCCAGAAGTGGTTGAGCATCCAGTGTGCAGCGGAGACCGGCTGCGCGCGCTGCATGTGGGTGTATGCTGGAATTAGCGTGCTGCGGAGATTTTCGGCGTGCGTCAGCATGACGCGCTGCAGGTCGCGGATCGCGGAATCCACCGTTGTAGCAGCGTTCATCGCCCACATGCGCGTTGCGGTAGCGACCTGGTCGTTGCGCGAGCGCCCCGTGTGCAGCCTGGATGCGGGATCGCCGATCTCGATGTGCAGCATGCGATCGATCATAGTGTGAATGTCTTCGTCGGTCTGCTCGGGTTGGGCACCGTTGGCGAGCTTCTCGGCGACGACATCGAGACCACCGCGGATCTGATCGCGCTCCTCTTCCGTGAGCACACCGGCTTCAGCGAGCGCGGAAGCCCAGGCCTGGGACAGCTGGATGTCGAAGGGCCAGAGACGGAAATCGGTGGCTATGGAGCGGTTGAGCGCGTCGAGCGCGTGAGCAGTGGGCGCGGCGAAGCGGCCACCCCAGAGTTTGTGGGAGTCAGCGGTCATCCGATTAAGGTATCGCGGTGGGGCGGGTGACGTCGTAATGTGCCGACCCCGTGGGGCACCGATGCGAGCCGGCAACGGGGCGGATCAACGCGTGATGATGTGACGAGGGGCGACCCATGGGTCGCCCCTACACGTTGGCGATTATGCGGCCTGCTGATCGTCCTTGACGTCCTCGGCGGCGCGCTCCTGGTCGCGGAGGGCGCGGACGCGTGCCGAGAGACCGAAGAGACGGATGAAGCCAGCGGCGTCGCTCTGCTGATAGACATCGTCTTCGCCGAAGGTGACGAAGCGCTCGTCGTAGAGTGCGTATGCGCTCTCGCGGCTGGCTACGATGGCGTTGCCCTTGTAGAGGCGCAGCGTGACAGAGCCGGTGACGGTTTCCTGCGTGACGTTGACGAAGGCGTCATACGACTCGCGCTCGACGGTCCACCAGCGACCTTCGTACACGAGATCGGCGTAGCGCGGGGCGATGAGATCCTTCGCGGCGAGGGTGCGGCGGTCGAGCGTGAGCTGCTCGAGCTCGCTGTGAGCGGTGTAGAGCAGCGTGCCGCCGGGAGTCTCGTAGATACCGCGTGACTTCATGCCGACGAGACGATCCTCGACGAGGTCTATACGACCGACGCCGTTACGGCCGCCGATGTCGTTGAGCGTCGCGAGCAAAGTGACCGGGGACATGTTATGGCCATTGACCGCGACCGGTGTACCGCGCTCGAAGGTGATCGTGACTTCTTCGGATGCATCTGGCGCGGACTCGGGTGACTGCGACAGCATGAACAGATCGTCGGGCGGCGACTGCGCCGGATCTTCCAGGCAGCCACCTTCGTGCGAGATGTGCCAGATGTTGCGGTCGCGCGAGTAGATCTTTTCCTTCGTTGCAGCGACGGGGACATTGTGGCGCGCTGCATACGCGATGGCGTCCTCGCGACTCCGGATGTCCCACTCGCGCCATGGGGCGATGACTGGGAGATCAGGCGCGAATGCCGCATAGGTGAGCTCGAAGCGGACCTGGTCGTTTCCCTTGCCGGTGCAGCCGTGCGCGAGCGCATCGGCGCCTACTGCGCGCGCGACCTCGACCTGGCGCCGCGCGATGAGCGGGCGGCCCATGGAGGTGCCGAGCAGATACTTGCGGCCGTAGATGGCACCGGCGCGCAGGGTTGGGAAGATGAAGTCGCGGACGTATTCGTCGCGCAGGTCCTCGACGTAGCACTCGTCTGCGCCCGAGGCGATCGCCTTGGCCTTGACGCCCGAGAGCTCGTCGCCCTGGCCGATGTCGGCGGCAACGCAGACCACCTTCACGCCGGGGAATCGCTCCTTGAGCCAGGGGACGATGATCGAGGTGTCGAGTCCTCCGGAGTAGGCGAGGGCGATTTTCTTTGGAGAGAAGGGCATGGGGTGCTCGATTTGGAATTTTATGCGGTAAGAGTGTATAAATAGTCGGATTCGACGAGGAATGGCAACTGTCTGGCCGGGCGGTGGGCGAGGCGAGCTATCTTCACGCCGATGGCCAACAAGCGCGAGCGTCAGAACGCCATTCTGGAGACCATAGAGAATCACCCGGTGGTGAGCCAGGAGGACCTGCGGAAGCTGCTGCTGCGGCAGGGATGGGATGTGACGCAGGCGACGTTGTCGCGCGATCTGAGGGAGCTCCGGATCGCGCGGGTGCCGACGTCGGAGGGTGCGCGCTACGCGGTGACGGACGGGAACATCGAAGAGGCGCGGGTGGCCCTCGATACGCTGCTTCCGCAGCTGTTCATGCGGATCGACGGGGTGAGCGAGATGGCGGTGTTGCGCACGGTGCCTGGCGGGGCGCAGCCGATCGCGAGCGCACTGGATGGCGAGGGGTGGCCGGACATACTTGGCACCGTGGGCGGGGACGACACGATACTGATCATCTGCCGGTCACTGCAGGCGCGCGAGCGGACTGTGAGGAAGATCAAGACGCTGGCGGGGGAGCCGGGGTAGGCGCCATCATCTCGGCCGAAAAAAGTTCGAGGCTGTCATTCCCGCGAAAGCGGGAATCTCGTGAGGAAACGCCGTGTGCGTCGGGAGTCGTCCCGCCGAAGGCTGGATTCAGGTAACGCCGGGGACGTAGAAAGTCGTCATCCTCGCCGTAAGCGGGGATCCACGGACGACGATTCATTCAACACCGTCGCGTTGTATATGGAATTGTGCGTGGCGTGTCGTAGGGCGCGGATTTATCCGCGCCGCCATCTCAAATGGGCGACCGAGGGGCGTTGGAACCGGTTTGGGAAACGGGTTTGGTAACGGTGTGCACGGATGTGCACGTACGATGTGCACGTATGCAGTACGATGTGCACGGTACGATGTGCACGGTACGATGTGCACCGTACGATGTGCACCGTACGATGTGGACAGCACGATGAACAAGACACGATGTGCATGGAATGATGTGGAAGGAACGACGTATCCGGTGTTACCAATTGCCGTCATCGCATGTTTGGGATTGGCGGCGGGGATAAATCCCCGCCCCACGCAGGGCGCATACTACCGGCGTTTCCTACAGACAGGTGAACGGCGTTCAACGGTTTGACGGTTCAACGGTTCGACGGTTCGACGGTTCGACGGTTCGATGAAGGTTCGACGAAGGTTCGACGAAGGTTCGACGAAGGTTCGACGAAGGTTCGACGTATGCAGCGTATGAGGCGTTTCCATGGATCGCGTTCGACCTTATCGATGGTGCCAAGGTTCGTGTCAACGTTATCGGCGTTTCCAAGGATCGTCGGTCGCGTATTTGGGTTGGGCGGCGCGGATAAATCCGCGCCCTACGATTTGCGACCCCCAAATGCGTCTGCTACGCGACGGTGCAACCGTATCAACGGTCTGTGGTCCCTATCCTGCGGTGGCGATAGAGTATTCGGAATCAGTGCTTCAGCGTAATCAGGATAACCCCGTCCTTTGCGCGAGGGTCGGCTGTCTGCTGCATTGCCGCCGCGCCTTTTATCACCTCGACGGTTGCTATCTGGCTCGGATTGAGGGACTGCATCGCAGCAAGGTCCGCTGAGACGCCATCAATAATTACGGCGCCGGAAAATGGCTGGTTGTGATGCACAACCGTGTCGGACTGACCTATAGCACCGACGCGCTTCACGACATGAACAGTGAACGTCGGGCCATGACGTTTCGTCGACAGTGAATCAGCCGATGTGTCGCTGGGATGACCGATTCGCGCCATGTCCGGCATCGTGACCATACGCACCGTCTGTTGCGGACCCTGCTTTGAGACCGTAATCGCGCTAATGTCAGCAGCGGAGATCGCATGGGCGCTGTCCGCCGAAACCTTGATCTCGTCGACGTAGTACGTCACCGGCTGCTTGTCAAAGATCGATACATACCGCGCATTTTTTTCAGCGCTGGCAGCATCGAGCCCGGTGATGTCGTCCGCGGTGGGGACGTGCGACTCACATGCTGCGACCGCGAGTGTCGATACAATCGCAAGGCATGAAAGCGACCGTAGATAACGCGCGACCGGTCGCTGTAGGCGGGAATTCATATCGGGACGTATCATGGCGTTCAATCTCCGTTCGAGGTGAGAAGAGGGCTCGAGAAGCGATGTAGCTCCGAGCCAAATGTGGGACGGCGCGTTGAGTCGCACCCGTGCCTGCTGCACGAGCAACTGTGCGTACGTTCGAAGCGATGCGCCGCGTTTGACGACGCGTGCGTCACAGTCCAACTCTATTGCGAGACGAGTGCGCGCCAGGCAGTACCAGGCGCCAGGATGCCACGGTATCAGCGCAACGAGCGCCCACATAGCAGCGAGCAACAAGGGGTCGTGCGCATCTCTGTGTTCCTTCTCGTGCATCACGACGAGATGATTCGCATCGGCATCGGAGTCAAGCATCCAGCGCGGAACAACTATCTCGGGGCGGATCAGGCCGATCACTGCAGGCCCAACATGAGGCGAGACACGAACGTGCTGGCCGGCGAACTCGGCCATCTTCCATCCGCTGCGGATGCGCCACACGCGAGCGTAGACGAGGCAGACGAGCATCAGCATCGCGACGGTCATCACGCACCACAAAACCGCGAGCGCCTGGTTGGGTACGGGTCCCAGCTCATGCGCGACGTAAGCAGCTGCAGAGCGCGGAAACGCGGTAACCCGATCGACGGTCTGTTCGATGCCGACAGCACTGCCCGCAGCGACTTGATACGTAACGCGCGCCGTGTGAATCGAACCAATCGGGACGGCCGGTGCGGCGGAGCTCTGCTGCACTACCGCGCGTCCGCCGAACGAGACGATCAACAGCGCCGTCACTGCCCAGATACCACGCACGGGCCATGACCAGAGGCGGAATATTTTCTCGGTGAGCGCGGCCGCGGCGACAAATGGCAGCGTCACGATCAGGACGTAGACGACTATCGCGGCGGTCATTCGTCGCTCTCCAGCCGCTCGGCGATCATGCGCTGCATACGCTCGAGCTCTTCGCTGCTGATGCGGCGGTCGGCGACGAGCTGAGCGAACATGCGCTCGGCGGAGCCCTCGAAGATCGCCTCCCTGATCCGTGCGAGAGCACTCTTTCCGGCGCGGCGCGCATCGACGGTAGGGAAGTATCTGTATGCACGACCTTCTGGCTCGTGCCGCACGCAATCCTTCTCCTCGAGTGTTCGAAGCGCGGAGAGCACCGACGTGTAGGCGATCGAGTCCTTCAGCTCGGCGCGGACTTCCGCAACGCTCGCGGATCCAAGTCGCCAGAGGATGCTCATTACCTCGAGCTCACGGGGCGGGAAATACATCGACAGATCTCCAGCAAGGGGAACTACTGATTTTTCAGTAGTCTACAACCCCCGCCGGAATCTGTCAACTGCTTTTTCAGTAGATCGACCCGAATAGCCGATTTCCGGTGCGCGAGCCGGCTGAAGGGTCAGGGGTCGTTGTCGTCCTTGTCGGCGGTCTCGCCCTGCTGAAGGGATTGGCGGTACATGGAGAGGTTTGCGGGGACTGTTATGGTCTGCATCCCCGCGGCCTTCAATCTCGCGTTGAGTGTGTTGAGAACGGGACCCCGGACGTTGGCCCATTCCGCCAGTGCTGCATCGAGGGATTGCTGAAGCGGTGGTAACTGCAGCGGTCGCCTGAGTGGTGGGACGTGCATCCACACCATCCACTGTTCCCAGCAAGCCACTCAGCTCTCCATTGATGCGTGTTACTCTCAGCGCTGCAATGCGTGCAGCGAGCGAGTCGATGGCGGGAACCAAGCCTGCATTGGCGCCGGTGGCCCGCGACTTAGCATCGCTCAGCTGCTTCGCAACGGCCCGCGACTCGGCAATCGCCGTGAAGTCGGTCTCGATCATCGACGCGATGTGACTCGCAAGCGTGAATTCCTGTTCGAGGTCAGCGCGCGGTGTATGCACGCGAGGATCCATCTTCACGACGAGTGATTGCGTGTAGCTCCTGCCGCCAACTGTCAGACGCACGGTGTACGTACCAGGAAGAGCCGTCGGTCCGAGCGGAAGTCTCGGTGTGTCCATGTAGATCGCCGAGATCGGGTATTCGTGTGTGAGTACACTGGGATCGGGGTAGTGAAGATTCCAGATCCAGCGGTGCATTCCAATCGATGCCGAGAGAATTCTTGGGCGGCGAACCCAGTATGCGGGGACGTTGAGTGCGTCGATTTCCTTTTCAGTTACATCCGGCTTGTCGTCGCTGGCGTAGCGGCGGACGAGCTTGCCGTTGGCGTCGAGAATCTCGAGGGTGACGGGACTACTCGTTGCGGCTCCAATGTAGTAATCGATGATCGCGCCATCGGGCGGATTCTGACCGACGGGCTCTTCCGGCGGCATTGGTGTATCGGTGTACGTGTCGCGGTGTACGCGAAACGCACCAGCGGGCGCAAAGAGATGTGCAGGCTCGCTCGCGATCTGAGCCGTGAGCTGACGCAGCGGCGTAATGTCGTCGAGGATCCAGAACGAGCGGCCGTGCGTTGCGACGACGAGGTCGCTGTCCTTGACGACGAGATCGCGGATGGAAGTTGCGGGAAGATTCTGGCGCAGCGATTCCCAGTGATCGCCGTCGTCGAACGAAACGTATACCGTAGTCTCGGTACCGGCGTACAGCAGTCCCTTGCGCACGGGATCTTCGCGCACGACGTTGACGGGAGCGTCATCCGGAAGGCCGTTGTCGATCTCCTTCCACGTCTTTCCGCCATCGTGCGTGCGATAGATGTGCGGCTTGAGATCATCGAGACGAAAGCGATTGACTGACGCGTATACTGTCTGCTCGTCGAAGTGCGATGCGTCGAGCTGCGCGATCTTGCTCCACGGTGTGATCGATGACGGAGTGATATTGCTCCACGTCTTACCGCCGTCGCGCGTCACCTGAATCAGACCGTCATCCGTGCCAATCCATATGACGCTGGCATCGTGATAGGATGGGGCGATGCTGTAGATAACGCCGCGATGATGACCATGCGCCGGATCGTCGCTTACGAATTCGCCGAGGGTTGCCGGAACATCGGGATTATCGCGCGTGAGGTCGGGGCTTATGATGTTCCAGCTCTGGCCACCATTGCGTGTACTGAAGAGTACGTTGCTCGCGAGATACAGCGTATGCGGATCGGCGTACGAGAAGATGAGTGGTGCGGTGCGATCGAAGCGGTACTTGCCGCCTCGCATTGCTTCAGGCGCGACGCTCTGGGTCTGACCGGTAACCCAGTCGAAGCGTGTCACCTTTCCGCCGAATACGTTGTTTGAATCGAGCGGATCTGGCGCGGAGTAGCCGTATTCTTCGGTGCCAACCGGATGGAATTCGCGGAAGGTTATCGCGCCGTCGTTGCCGCGGCTCGCAACCGCTGCCGAGCCGCTCTCCTGTTGGCCGCCGTAGACCCAGTAGGGAAAGCGATTGTCGGTTGACACGTGATAGAGCTGCGCGGTCGGCTGATTGTACCAAGAGCTCCAGGTCTTTCCGCCGTTCACGCTTATCGTCGCGCCCTGATCGACGGCGAGAAGCAGAATCTCCGGATGCAGCGGGTTGATCCAGATAGCATGGTAGTCGTCACCGCCAGGTGCGCCCTTGATCGCGGTGAAGGTCCTGCCTGCATCCGTCGAGCGATATGTGGAAGTGTTGCAGACGTAGATCTCGTCAGCATTGCGCGGATCGGCGCGCACCCAGGCGAAGTCGTTGCCGCGGCCCCAGATGCGCTCATCGGTGTTGACGCGGGTCCAGCTGTTGCCTGCGTCGTCGGAGCGGAACAATCCACCGGCGCCCTGTTTAGCGTCGACGAGCGCGTACAGACGGTTGGGGTTGTCAGGCGCGACAGTAAAACCGATGCGTCCAAGTCCCTGCGCGCGTGTCGGAAGTCCCTGGGTGAGCTGGTGCCACGTGTTGCCGCCGTCGGTCGACTTGAAGAGTCCGCTGCCGTCACCGTCGTATGGATTGCCGACCGTCCACGGTGGACGGCGCGAGGCCCAGAGTGCGGCGTAGATGGTTTGGGAGTTGGACGGATCGAATGAGAGATCGATACCACCGGTGTTCTCATCCTTATAGAGCACCTTCGTCCAATGCTCGCCGCCATCGGTGGAGCGAAAGATTCCGCGCTCTGCGTTGGGGCCGTAGGGGTGGCCAAGTACTGCAACGAAGAGACGATTCGGATCGTGCGGGTCGACGATGATGGATGCGATCTGCTGGCCGTCGCGGAGTCCGAGATGACGCCAGGTCTTTCCGGCGTCGGTGGATTTGTAGATGCCATCGCCCGTGGAGAGATCGGGACGGCGCAGACCTTCACCGCTTCCGACATAGATGACGTTGGGGTCGGACGGAGCGAGCGTTATGGTACCGATCGATCCTGTCGACTCCGAGTCGAAGATGGGATCCCAGGTGCGTCCCGCATCGGTCGTTTTCCAGACTCCGCCGTCGGTGGCACCTACGTAGAAGACGTTGGGCTGATCCGGGATTCCGGCGGCGCCGACGGTTCGACCACCGCGGAACGGGCCGATGAGTCGATAGCGGAGGCTCGAATACATCGCCGGATCGATGTTCTGGGAGTGAGCGGCAACAGGCGTTGCGGCGGCGAGTGTTGCAATAAGCGGGAGCAGAGAGCGAATGCGCACGGTTCTCAAATTGAAGTGTTCGATGCTTTAGGATGGGACGGGTGTGCTCGAATGGGAAGAGGCGATGATCGCACGAGATCATCGCCTCTTCGTCCGTCGCTAGACAGCTCCGGCAATTCGAGCCTGAACGGGAACTCAGTCGTACTGTGCTACCGTGAACGCTATGAGCACCGGAACGTGCACCGCGTAGACGATTATCGAGAGCGTGAGCACGACCAGCGGTCCACCGCTCAGACCGTCTCGCAGGAATGCGTACTCGATCAATCCAGCGGTGATGAAATAGGCGAGCAGCGCCCATTTTCCGACGGTGAAGAACCTGTTCCACGGAAAGCCATCGACGCGGCTGAGAGCGACGAGGTTGCCGATCAAGAACAGGGCGGACGCGGAGAGAAGAATGACCGCCGGCGTGAGCGGTACCTGCTGCGGCAGATGTGCGGCGAGGTAGATACCGCCCGCGACGATGAGTGCGAGCGACGTCATCGCTATCTGCGTGACTGGTGGCAGAGTGCGCTCGCTCATCCGACCCTGATCTTCGTCATGATGACGAGAATGGCGACCTGCATGGTGCCGGTGAATCCCGCGGCGAAAATGAAACGCTTCATCAGCTTCTGAATCACGGCGGGATTTGGTACGGGCTTCTTGAGCTCGGTGAGCACCGCGATGTTGGCTGGTGAGAGAAGGCCGAGGGCTATGACAGCCATGCACCCGACCACGATGTAGCTCGCGACGACCCAGTCGTGATTGTAGTAGGAGCTGTTGACCGTGCCCATGAGTGTGCCGAGCTGCCATCCGGCTGCGAGCGTCACGGTGACGACGGTGGGCATGATGAGCACCATCTTCGGCATCAATCGGGTCGCGACTTCTATGCGTGCGGGTACCGGAAGTTTCCCCATTATCGGACCGATGACGAATCCCATGAAGAGATCGACGACGGTCCATGCTGCGCCGAATGCGACGTGGAGAAAAACGAGCGGCCAGAGCTTGTTGGCTGCGATCGCGACGACGAGGCCGGTCAGAATGACTGCGACAATCGGCAATCCCTTGCGCGGAACGATCTCAAAGTCGCGCGGGGCAGCGCGACCGGGAGGGCCGGAAGGCGCGGTGTGAGTTGTGGTGTGCGGAGGCTGGGTTGTTGTGGCGCTTGTCATCTGTAACTCGCTGCTTCGATCGTTTAAGGCTTGATCACCCTGTTCATCCATGCATCCGCGCGATAGTCACGGTCGGAGGCGACTGCACGTTTGAGATCCTGCGAAACACTCACCAGTCGAACCGGACGCGGAGAGGTGCCTATGCGCTCTATCTTGCCAGGCCCCGTCAATTTGAAGAATGAAAGGGTCTCTTGCGTCTGTGCAACACTGAAAAATTCGGAGCCGTCGGCAAGGGGCGTGAGGTAGCCGCGGTCCGCGAACATCGAGGCCCATTGCACGGTGGACGCGTCGGACAGCGAAACTGCGCTAACGCCTATGGTATCAGCACTCGGTTTGTTGAATCCGGTGAAAAAAATACGCTGACCGGATGGTTCTGAATAGAGTTGATACACGGCGGCGTACCATGCAGGTAGATGAAGCTCGCGCGTGTGTTCGCCTTGCCTGATGATGATGCGGTCGCCGGCTGCGGGAATCCACGCCCATCCATCAGGGATCGGTGCTGCATCCTGGACAGTGGAGTCGGGAATGTCGAGTGTATTTCGCTGAGCGTCGGTTCGGACGTCCATCTCCGCGAAATGCAGACCCTTCGATCCAAGTGCCCTGAACTCGACGGTGACCGAATCCACCCAGCGAGCGGCCGCCGGATCGGTGCCCATGCCGCCGAGTGGTGTTTCCGTTCCGCCTGTGAACGGCATCACGCTGTAATGCAATTCCGCGAGGCCGTGGCCTGTAGGGACGACGCGACGCACCAGCAGGCGCGAGCCATCGGGTGATACGGTGGCGCTCACGCCGCCGGATGACTGCGCGATCCTGCGGTTGTCGGGATAGTGGCCGTTGAGCAGGTCCGGCATGTCGAGGGCCCATACGCTGAAGTCGTACGTGCCCTGATCCATCACCATTCCGGTGCCATCCGAGGTGAGGGAGAAGTTGGTGAACAGCCCCGTCACCATGGTGTCCTGTCTGGTGGCGAGCTTGCCTGTTGCGCGATCGAGCCCGATGCGCACGATCGACTCGTCGTCGCCCTTTCCGGCGCGCGCGAGCCAGACCGCGTCACTTGTCGCGGAGCCGCCGCACGTGCAGGCGTTCACGACGTGATCGGCGACTTTTCCCGAACGATCTATGACCTGCCAGAGTCCGTGTGGCTGCTGGAGAATGAGAACGACGATCCAGTTCGTACCCGGCACCGAGGAGAGGGCCCAGATTCCCTGACCGCGTCCGGCAACGCGAATGCTGTCGTGCACGACTGCATCGAGGCCTGCGACGCGAATCCAGTAAACCGAATCGGCCGCTGCTGGGGCGCTCATCAGCAGCGAGTCTCCGCCAGCGTAGAACGTGGCGGTGCCTCCGGTAAGGAAGCGTGGTGTACCGCCGAGGGCGGAGAGCAGGAACGTGCCAGCCTGTCCACCGAATGTGCCGTTGAAGTCGAGGTTGCGGCGGTCGGGACTCCATTCGAGACCATACGCTGCCGTCGCTCCATCGAGGATCGATCGCGTGGTCGTCCCGCCAACGTCCTGCACAACAATGGAGAACGTGCATGCGCCGCCGTTGCAATGTCGCGTCGCGTACGCGAGCTGCTTGCCATCGGGAGAGATCGCGGGGATGAGCACTGCGCCCGACGTGGTTAGCTGGGTCTTCTGGCCGAGCACCGCGCCTACACCAGATGGCTGCGCCGCGGAAGACTTGCCTCTCATTACGAATGCGCCCAGGGCGGCCAAGACTATCAGAACGGCAATCCCCGCGATCATCGGCCTGCGATTAGGTCTCGGAGGCACATCGGCTGAGCGCGCTTCATGCGCAGGCTTGGCAAACAATGCGCGGGCAAAATCGCCAGCGGTGGTGAAGCGGTCGGCCGGTGTTTTCGCCAGTGCCTTTGCGACGGCAGCGTCGATCTCTTCCGGAACCGTATCACGCAGTATGCGCAGATGAGTCGGTCGCTCTGTCATGAGCTTGGCGATCATCGACTGCGCATTCGCGCCGGTGACTGGCGGCTCGCCGGCGAGCATCTCGTACAGCACGGCCGCGAGCGAATAGACGTCGCTGCGTGCGTCGATTCCGCGATCGCCGGTCGCCTGTTCGGGGCTCATGTACTGCGGCGTGCCGAGCGAGAGTCCGGTCTGCGTGAGTCTGTTTCCGCCCGCTTCCTTCACTGCGAGTGCGATGCCGAAGTCGGCGAGCATCGCCTCGTCTTCCTGAATAAGGATATTTTCCGGCTTGATGTCGCGGTGCACCAGGCCCTGGCGGTGCGCATAATCGAGAGCACTCGCGACCTGTTTGGTGATCGTCAGCGCTTCATCGAGTCCAAGCTGATGTTCGCGATTGAGCTTGTCGCGCAGCGATTCACCGCGCACGTACGGCAGCACGTAGTACAGCATGCCGTCGGCTTCGCCGGAATCGATGAGCGTAAGTATGTGCGGGTGATCCAGCTTCGCTGCGATCTTGATCTCGGCCAGGAAGCGTTCGGAGCCGAGTACTGCGCCCAGTTCCGGGCGGAGGACCTTGAGGGCGACTTCGCGATCCAGTTTTCTGTCGCGGGCCAGATACACCACCGCCATTCCGCCCGAGCCGAGCTCGCGCTCGATGACGTAACGGTCGCTGAGTGCTGCAGTTACGTCGGGGCTGTTTTCCATGGCCGAAATTGCGGAGATCAACGCCCGCGCGCCAGATTACAAAACCGTAAAACAATAAACGCGTGTAGTCGCGGAGGTTGGGGAATCGACCGCCCGCATCGAAGTGCGGCATAGGACCCAAGACGTCAGATGTGAATCGGCGCTCCAGCCTTGACCCAGATCGGTATCGAGTCACCCGCCACACGCTGGAGGACGTGGTCGGGTCCGAAGACGATCGGCCTATTGCGCGACATCTGAATGTCTCTCTCGAAGACAATTACCTGGGGAACGCCCTTGAAGGTGAGCGAATCGCCCCAGATGAAACGCTGGGCAGCGACACTCTCGAGATCCGAGCCAAAGCTGTATTCGTCGAACGGTCCAAGCGGCGTGACGAAGTCGAGGCCATCCTTCAAGTCGAAGTCCAGCGCGACCACCATCGCCGAGAAGTCGGCGTTGGAGCGCTTCGCCTGGGCGGCAATGAGCGGTTTCATCTCCTTTATCGCTCGCTTCATCTCAGGCGTCTGGCAGGGATGGCACCAGTGAGCCCCGAAATAGACTGCGACGATCTGATGCCCACTCTCCAATCTCGCCGCGGGTACGTACGTCGTGTCCTGGGCGCCAAGACTGGCCGCGATTGCGATTACGAGAAAGCCTGCTTTCGTGAGGCAGCGGCTACCAACGGCCAGTCCATCAGCTAGGTCACGTGCCATGCGATCTCTCGAGTTTGGAGATTCTCTATAATGCGGGTGAAAGGTTAGCACGAGATAGCAGGCAGATTAGGAGTGCATTAACGTTCGGCGAAATGACATCGACTCGATACGTCGCATTCCATCGCGGAATCAACCTCGGGAAACGTCGGTTGGAAATGAGGCGGCTGGTGGCCCTGTTCGAAGAATTGGGTTACGACGATGTCGCGACTTTCATTGCAAGCGGCAACGTAATTTTCTCGACGGCCGAACACGACGCAAAGAAGTTGGAATCGCGAATTGCGTCGCATCTCGAGAAATCACTTGGCTATCACGTCGACACATTCATCCGCACTCTGGAGGAAGTGGCGACGATTGCGCGATCGACTCCGTTTCCAGAGGATGGAAACGAAGGAATCACGATCCACGTAGGATTCGTGCACGATGTGATTGGTGCCGATGTAGCACGCGGACTGACCGCGGTGCGAACCGCGGACGACGAATTTCGCGTGACTGGCCGGGAATACTACTGGCTGTGCAGGATCAGGACGTCGGAATCGAAGGTGTGGGCATCGCGCGAGGTGAGGGCGCTGTCGCTACCTACGTCAACGATGCGCAACATGTCGAGTATCAGAAAACTTGTCGCGAAGCACGCCGGATCCGACAAGAAACCGACTTGAGACCGATGCGAGCAATCGTAAGCTTACTCACCAATCGCGCGTGCGAACTCATCTATCGCGGTGCGAATCTGCGCTGACAGATCCGGATCCGCAACTACAGACGGTTGCGTCGCGCTGGCGCCCGATCGAGATCGTAACACTCGCATCCTGTATGAGCCGCGCGTTCATCGTTCTCAATATTTCGGTGAGCTGAGCTGGTGCGTGCACCGACATTGGTGACGTGTTGAGGAGCGCCACAGGTTTGTCGGGGAATTCAACGCTTCCGACCAACCAATCGAGCAGATTCTTGAAGGAGCCTGGAATCCCGTGCGCGTACTCGGGACAAGAAACGAGCACACCATTCGCGCGGCCTACGCGCGCTCGAAGATCCTGTACGATCGACGGCAGCAGGGCACCGTCCGGCGTGTCCAGGTCCGGATTGAAGTGAGGCAATGCGCCGAGCTGGTCGTACAGCTCGATGCTGATACCCTCTGGCGCGAGAAGAATTGCCGCTTCGAGGAGGACGGTATTCGACGCTCCATGACGAAGGCTGCCGGAGATGGCGAGGATTTGCATTTTATGGTGACGGCTTCGACCATGGATCACGAGATCACGAGAATCTCGTGACATCGCAAGTTAAACGCAGCTGTTTGCGGAACGGCAGATTCGAGCTTCGCTGAGAGACAGACCCTTCCCACACAGTCGCATAGTCGCCAGCTTACTTCATGTTTCTCGGACACTACGCCCTCGCACTTGGCGCCAAGCGTGAAACACCGCGCACCTCGCTCGGCGTACTGTTCGCCGCCGCGCAACTGCCGGATCTTCTGTGGCCGATATTTCTGCTGCTGGGATGGGAGCGGATCGCGCCAGGTGATCGCGGCTTCACGTCGATATCATTTACGTACTATCCCTGGTCGCACAGTCTGCTACTGGTGGTGGGCTGGGGAATTCTGGCAGCGTTCTTCTACTTCGCGATAACGCGCGACGGCCGCGGCGCGGCGTTCGTTGCATTGCTGGCGCTAAGTCACTGGGTACTCGACTACGTCACGCACCGTCCCGATCTACCGCTCTATCCCGGAGGGCCACTCGTGGGTCTCGGCCTCTGGAACTCCGCGACCGCAACCGTGGTGATCGAAGGACTGATGTGGATTGCCGGTATCGCGATCTATATGAGGAACACGAAGGCCAGGGATGCAGTGGGCCGCTATGGCTTCTGGGCTCTGATACTGCTCCTTACGGTGATCTACGTGTCAAGCATCAACTCACCGCCGCCAGCCAATCTGCACGTGATGGGCTGGTTGGCGCTGGCAACCTGGGTGATCCCGCTATGGGCGGGATGGGTCGACGCGCACAGGGAACTCGAAATTCCGCCGACTGGCGCGCCAGTGCGTGTCGTGAGCGCCAGTTGAGCAGATTACGAATGAAACGATGCGTCGCTATCAGCGCGCTAGCGATGCTGGTTGTCTCTGCCGGCGCGATTGCAAATACCGCTCACGCACAGACAACACTCTCCACAACGTTCAGCAAGCTGCTCGCCACGGAGTATTCGGCGACGGTGCACGGCGACACCGCGACACTTGCACGACAGATGGCCGACGATCTCGTCTGGATAATCGGGCCGGACGGCACGACGATGACGAAGAAGCGGCTACTCGAGGCGTCTTCGGGGTTCGGTGCGCAGGCGCCTCGCTTCGTCGCTGATAGCGTGCACGCAACCCGATTCGGCGATGTTGCAACTGTCGACTATCTCCGGCACGATACGTGGCCGCTCGGCGACAGCTCGTTCACGGACTCATGGAGAGCGCTCGACGTATTCGTCTGGCGTAGCGGGAGATGGCAGCTGGAGCGGCACACGCAGGTCTGGCTGGTGATGCCGGCAAAGTCCATTGCTCTGGATTCCGTCTCTCTGAATGCGTTCGTTGGCAGGTATCAGATTGCTTCAGGCTACGTTGACAACGTACACTGGGAAGGCGGTCACCTGGTGGCCACAGCGTCGGGACAGACTGTGGGTGCCCGTCTCGTGCCAGTGTCGTCGACAGCCTTCAGTCCGGACGGGGACGGCAAGCTGATAGTGTTCGAGCGCGACAGGAGCGGACGCGTCACCGGATACGTGCAGGGATATCCAGACGGAAGTGTATGGCGCGCCAGGAGACTTCCGTGAGAAGACCAGTCAGGATTGAAACTTCAAGGAGAAGTAACATGAAAGGGATATTCGGCGCGGTGGCTCTCGCCTTTCTCTCGACTGCCCCGATTGCGCGTGGGCAGACCACCGCCGCAACTGCGTCGTCGGTACAAAAGCAGCTCGAACCGGTGTTCGCAGAGATGCTCGCCGCCGCGAACGCGCACGACACGGACCGATTCATGGCACCGTATCTGCACAAGCCGTCGTTCGTTTTCGTGTTCAATGGCACGATCATGAAGGGATGGGACGTGGCACACGCGCAGCAACTCAAATGGTGGAACAACGGTAAGTCGGACGTCGTTTACAAGTACAGCTCGCCACCGGAACTCACTGTACTCGGTCCAGACGCGGCGGTGGTGACGCAGCCGCTTTCGGCGACCAGGACGTTGCCGGATGGCAAGAAGAGCACTGGCGAGATCGTGGCCACAACGGTCTGGAAGAAGTTTCCAGAAGGATGGCGAGGAGTTCAGGTGCACGAGTCCATGGCGGCTCCGCCTCAGCATTGATCGCGTCTGGGACGAAGCACCAACGGGTTGCAGGGATAAGCGTGCCGCACAGATGAGTCGCGAGCCAGTAGTGCTGAGCTGGAGCGGGGGCAAGGATAGCAGTCTAGCGCTGGCGGCGCTTCGTGCTGATCCGCGTCACGAAGTCGTAGCGCTCGTCACAAGCATCACGCGTGGATACGACCGCGTGAGCATTCACGGTGTGCGGCGCGCGCTCCTCGAAGCGCAGGCGGCTGCAATCGATTTGCCGCTGCTGGAAGTGACTCTCGAGCAACAATCGTCGAACGAGGCGTACGAGCAGGCATTCAGCGAAGCGCTGGGCCGAGTGCACGTGCAGTATCCGACGGTGAGAAAGATCGCGTTCGGCGATCTGTTTCTCGCGGATGTGCGGGAGTATCGCGAGCGCCTGGTTGCGGGATCGGGGTTTGAAGCCTACTTCCCGCTGTGGGGACGGGACACCCGGCAACTTGCGCAGGATTTCATCGATGCCGGCTTTCGTGCACATCTGGTCTGTGTGGATACGCAACAGATCGACGCCGCGCTCGCTGGCCGCGAATTCGATGCGGCGTTGCTCGCGGATCTTCCACCGGATGCGGACCCTTGCGGCGAGAGGGGCGAATTCCACACTTTCGTCTCTACAGGCCCGATATTCGACTCGCCGATTCCGGTCCGGCGGGGCGAACAGTTCTGCGCGAGAATCGCTTCATGTACTGTGATCTCGTGCCCGACAGACTCAATAGACAACGATAGCGAAGAGCAATGATATCAGCACAGGAAGCACTCGACCGTCTCAAGAATGGAAACCGTCAATTCGCACTTTCGATGCAGAGCGGCCAGGGGCCGGAGCTGGCGCTCGTCAGACGGGACTGCCACAGATTCAGAACCCTTTCGCGATAATCCTCGGCTGCTCCGACGCGCGAGTATCGCCGGAGATCGTCTTCAGTCAGGGACTTGGCGATCTCTTCGTGATTCGCGTCGTGGGCAACATCGTTACGCCTTCACAGTTGGGAAGCATCGAGTATGCTGCCGGCGTATTGGGTACGCCACTCGTGCGTGGTGCTCGGTCATTCCGCAGTGTGGTGCGATTGTCGCGACCATCGGCGAGCTGCAGCAGCCAACAGATCTATCGCCCAGCCTTCGCTCCATCGTGGACACGGTGCGGCCATCGGTCGAAGGTCTGTTCGCGAGCGAGCTACGGAATGATCGGGAAGCACTGGTCGAGCAGGCGGTCCGCGCGAATGTGCTGGCATCCGTGAATCATCTGCGGCATGGATCGGAGCTTCTGGAGCCAGCTGATTCAGAAGGGGCAGTTCCGAGTTGTAGGAGCTGAATATTCGCTCAAGACCGGAGAGGTGGATTTCTTCGAAGAATAGAGTCTCGGGGCCCGAGCAGGCACGGACTCCGCACGGGTTGAGTGTTCATGATGACGGCTGTGCGAACGAACGCTGCATCTAGCACGTAAGGGGCAAGGAAAGCATATTCGGGTGCGACGTCGGAGACGCGACGTCGCATTCCGCTCCCACCCCAGTCAGGACCGTCCATGCTCAGTGCAACTCGTCGCCTTCTTGTAACCGCCGTGGGCTTGCTGGCAGTGGCTCCCATACTTCCGGCCCAGCGTGGCGCGGTGCGCGACACGGCGCTCGTTGCCCGTCGCGACTCGATGGAGAAGGAGCTCGAGTCGATTGCCGTCATCGATCGGAAGCTGATGATCCCGATGCGTGACGGCACGCGTATCCAGTTCGACGTGTATCGTCCGAAGAACGTGGCGAACGCGCCGGCGATCTTCAGCCGCACGCCTTACAACATGAACTACTGGGATGTGAGGCTCGGCGCACCGGCCGACATGCACGCGCAGATCGAAGCCGTGAAGCGTGGGTACGCGTATGTCATGGCGAACGAGCGCGGGCACTTCTTTTCTGAAGGCAACTACGACATTCTGGGTCCGCCGCTGTCCGATGGTGTGGACGAGATTCAGTGGATCTCGTCGCAGCCCTGGTCGAATGGGAAGGTGGGAATAGTAGGATGCTCGTCGACCGCGGAATGGCAGATGGCAGTCGCCGCTCAAGCTCCCAAGGGGCTCGCGGCGATGAATCCACAGGGATTCGGCGCGGGCGTCGGTCGTGTGAAGCCTTACTACGAGCAGGGCAACTGGTACCGCGGCGGTGCGGTGCAGATGTTGTTCATCGACTGGCTGGAGGGCGAGCAGAATCAGGTTCGTCCGATGTTTCCGCGCAACACGTCGCAGGCGGACCTGATTCGCGCTGCGCGCGGATTCGATCTCGCGGATCAGCTTCCACCGGTGGATTGGAAGGCAGGATTCTGGCATCTGCCGGAAACGGATCTGATCGAGGCTCACGGCGGTCCGCACGGAATCTTTGCGGACACGATGCCTGGCATCGCAACCGGCGGTGCGATGATCGAACGCACGCCGAACGATCCAGCGTGGTACAAGGGTGGTCTCTACAACGACGACATGAAGATCAACGTGCCGGGTCTCTGGTTCATGTCGTGGTACGACGTGTCGATTGGACCGAACCTCGCGACGTACAACCACGTTCGCCAGACCGCCGATCCGGCGATCGCGAACGAGCAGTATGCCGTGATTGCGCCGACGCTTCACTGCTCGTACACGCGTGCAACGGAGAACACGATCGTCGGTGAGCGCAGCGTCGGCGACGCGCGGCTCGACTACGATGCGCTGACGTACGGCTGGTTCGACACGTTCCTCAAGGGCGAGCACACTGGCCTTCTCGATACGCTGCCCAAGGTTCGCTACTACGTGATGGGCATCAACAAGTGGCAGACGTCGGATACGTGGCCGCCGAAGGGCGCGGAGCCGATGACGTTCTATCTATCGAGCAACGGAAAGGCAAACACGCTGAACGGCGACGGCATGCTGGAGATGAAGGCGCCGAGCAAGGATCTGGCGGATAATTTCACATACGATCCGATGCATCCGGTGATGTCGAACGGCGGCAACGTGTGCTGCCAGGCGAACGCACTTACGGGCGGCGCGCTGGATCAACGGAAGGCCGAGGAGAACGACGGAATACTCGTGTACACGTCGGAGCCCATGAAGACCGGGATAGAAGTGAGCGGTCCGATGACGTTCACGACTTATGTGTCGTCCGATCGGAAGGACACCGATATCACGGTGAAGGTGATAGACGTGTATCCTGACGGTCGCGCGTACAATCTCGACGAGACAATTCAGAGGTTGCGTTACCGCAACGGTTACGACAAGCCGATCGAGATGATGCAGCCGAACAAGGTGTACAAGGTTGCATTGCAGCCGATGAACACGAGCAACTTCTTCGAGGCTGGACATCGCATTCGAATTGAAGTATCGAGCAGCAACTTCCCGCGTTTCGATCGCAACCTGAACACTGGTGGGAATAACTACGATGAGACGCAGAGTCTGGTGGCGCACAACACGATCCACCATTCCAAGCAGTATCCATCGACGCTGACGATCACTGTGGTGAAGCATCCGGCGACGAAGTAACCGGGCGAGTAAGGGCGACGCATGCGTCGCCCTTACGGACGTCGCCCAACACCCGTTACAGCGGCCGCACCCAGATATTTCTGAAGCTGATGGGTGCGCTCTTGTCACCGTGCGCCTGCAGTAAAATTGGCGCGGGGCCGTGTTTCTTGTAGAACGGTGTTCCAGTATTGAGGGTGAAGCCGGTGAGTGCTACGTGGTTCTGTACGAGCACGCCGTTGTGGAACGCAGTCACGTATGCCGGAGTCGCGAGTGAGCCGTCGTCCTTGAACGTCGGCGCTGTCCAGACCACGTCGTAGGTCTGCCATTCGCCAGGCTTGCGCGCGGCGTTGACGAGCGGTGGATATTCCTTGTATACACTCGCGGCCTGACCATTCACGTACGTCTTGTTGTTGTACGAGTCCACGATCTGCAGCTCGTAGCCACCAAACGGCGTCGTCGCGAGAAAGACTCCGCTGTTTCCGCGCTCCTGTCCCGAGCCCGTGATGTTTGACGGGATGCGCCATTCGACGTGCAGCTGGTAGTTGCCGAAGCTGCGCTTCGTCTGAATGTCGCCGGACGGCTTGTTCACCGTCATGATGCCATTGGCGACATACCATTTCGCTGGCGAGCTGTCCCTCGCGCTGACCCACTGATCGAGATTGGCGCCGCCGAACAGCACGATCGCGTCAGACGGGGGCGCCGAGTTGACCGGGCCGGGTGTCACCACCTTGGGGACCGGGGTCCAGACTTCGGTGTCTTCGGGCCTCGGATGAGCGCCCGTGGTCTGCTGTGCGGCCAGCGGCGCAAAGACGGCGGAGGCTGCCAAGGGCCATCATGCCGCAGCATCGCTCGAAATTGATGGATGTCATCGAAGGATTCGGTGTCGGGTTGGATGTTCTGCGCCACCAGTATGGCACCTCGGGCGGGCAAGCGCGAGCGCCGGCTCAGGCCCACTCGACTGCTGGTCATTGCCGGATCGGCGTTGCGGGGCCAAGATTGGGCGAGCAGTAGCGAACGACCCTCGGCGACCGGCAACCCGGCCGCCCAATTCTGTGTGGAGGCGGCCTTGGCCACGAGATCTCACCTTCCGGGCATCAAGCAAGAGCTCCTGACGATCGCGACGATACTGCTGGCCGCCACCACTCCATTGGCGGCGCAGGGAGTGCCGCGCGCAGCCGGTGCACCTGCTGGAGTATCTGCGGCGATGCGCGAGGCGACGCAGCTGGACCTCAACGGCGAGACTCGACAGGCACGAGCAGAGTTTCAGAAGATGATAGATACCGCCGCGACTCCGGCGTCGAAAGCTGCGGCGGAGCGCGCCATGGCAATGTCGTATGCGTTCGACGGTGATTGTGCGAACACAGTGAAGTACGAGACGATGGTCATAGCGTACTGGGCTTCGCGCGAACAGGCCGAGCCGCAGAACGCTTTCTATCAGGAAGGCGAGATGGCCAACGAAGCGGCGCGCGTCTGCATCGACGCTGGCGATCTCGCGACCGCGGAACAGTGGTATCGAAAAGGCTACGAGCTTGGCGTGAAGGAGCCGGCTCCGCAAACGCATCCGCGCAGCCTCTGGGACTTCAGACTGGCCCATGCACTCGCCAGGATCGCTGCTCGCAAAGGTGACAAGGCCGAAGCCGAGCGGCAGATTGCGAGCGCGCGTCACGCTCTGGACAGCGACACCGCGATGGCTGCGCAGCAGGAGCGGTTCTTCCCGTATCTCCTGGGATATGTAGCGTTGTACACCAACGATCTGCCGACCGCCGAGTCTCAGTTCACGAAAGCGCTGGCGATGCGCGGAAACGAGCGCGATCCGTTCATGCAATGCTTGCTGGCGATGACGTACGAGCGAATGGGCCGGCCGAGCGAGGCGGATTCACTTTACAGGAAGTCGTACGGTCTGGCGACCGCTCACAATCCGCCATCGGCGTTCGTACGGATGTTCGTCCGAAAAAAAGGAGTGGCTGGAACGTGACGCATGGCTGAATTCTTTCGCGAATTCGCGTTCATCAGCGCGCTGCTTGGCGGGTTCAGCCTCGTGCTGTTCGGTACGCTGCTGGATACCGGGCGAAATCACCGAACGGTCGAACCAGCCGCAGTACTGGCGCTGGCTTCGTCGTCGTGCTTTCTCATTGTTACCCTGGGTAACACCTTCGCGGCATCGGTCGCAACGGATCCCGTGCTGCGAGTGAAGATGAACGCTGTGATCACCGGGCAGCTGGGTCCCCTGTCGATGTTGTTCATTGTCGGCATAGTATTCCTGCTCGGCTGCTTTGGCTCCGCGGGCTGGATACGGTCCAGACGTCTGGGCTGGACGACGACCTGCATGGCGGTCGCGACGTTCGGCGGGGTGCTCTGGGTGCTCCAGCCTTTCATCAGCATTCACTGACGGAATTGCCGCTGGCTATTCCCAGGAGCCGTTCCGGGAGCTAAAAATAGTAGGCAGACTGTAGCACCCGATCCGCCACGTATCCATTACTCAGGAGCATCGTATCATGGCAATCTGGAAGGAACAGACCTCGGGCAAGAACTCCTCGCCACTATCATTGACGCCAGACGCAGAGGTCACGCCTCAGACGCCCGCCGATGTAACAGCACCGGTGCACGAGCCAGTGCGGCGCAGCCCGAGTCCCGAACGCAAGAACGCCGAGTCGATAATTTCAGCGGGGCTCACGATCGAGGGAACGATCGTCGGCAACGGCGATGTGCGCATCGCCGGCCAGTTTCATGGCGACGTGAACGTGCAGGGCAGCCTTACGATCGAGACTGGCGCCAAGCTGGTTGGCGGCGTGCGCGCGAGCAATGTGATCATCGATGGCGAGCTCGAGGGTAACATCGACGCCGCAACGCGTGTCGAGCTGCGCTCGACCGGCGTGTTGAATGGAAATCTGAACACCGGCTCACTCACGGTCGCTGCGGGATCGCGGATGCGCGGGCAGGTCGAGTTCGGATGGACGAAGGAAGGACCGCAGCGCACGGACATTGCGGCGGAGCGCAGCTTCGCTTCATGAGCGTTACGTGAGCACCTTGCAGCAGAGAACGCCGGGAAAGACTCGGCTCTGCCCACATTGCAGAGCCACTATCCTGGAAAGCGCGAACGTCTGTCCCGGCTGCAAGCACCATCTGCGGTCGGGCCAGTCGACGTCCGATAGTGTATTTCCAAGTTACACCGCGTTGAAAGTGGAAGGCACGATCCGGCCGCCGGCTTCCGGTCAGGCTCTGGAGTATTCGATGATCATGTCGATACGCAACGAGCGCGGCGAGGAAGTCGCGCGTCAGATCGTGGGTGTGGGTGCGCTGTCGCCATCGGAGTCGCGCACGTTCACGCTCGCGGTGGAAGCGTTCAAGACAGACGGTCGGTAGAGAGTCTGGAATTCCCGCGGCAGGGCGACGCATGCGTCGCCCAACGATCGTCGCTCCAACACCAGCTTAATCGGCCTTTCCAAACTCCTTCCGCAACTCCTCCTTCGCACGCTCCAGAACTGCGCGCTGGCTCGCGCCAGATTGTCACCAGCGCGATTGATGTAGAACGTCAGCATCGACATCGCCGACTGAAACGGTGTTCCCTTCCGGCGCTGGCTGTGCTCGGCGGAGTGCTTGAGAGACGTGGCGATCTTGTGCGGGTCCGTCCACGTGAACACGTCCTTGTCGAGGTCGAGCGCATTGCTGTGTGTCGTGACTTCCCCGGACCAGCGCTGGCTTGTTCGTTTGGTACTCGTGGATTTGCGAGTCATTTTCCCCTCCATACCGGCAAAACCGCGATTACCATGCCGATCATCGCATCGGAGACCGGGAACCGGTATGGGTGTCGCGGCCCATCTGGCGCTCACGGCTAGCGTCGTACATGCTTCTAGTGGTGAGAAGGTTTCCCTGACCCATGCCACCCCTTACAATGCGCATCCGCCACGTCTTCGTCACAGCTATCCTGTCAGCAGGCAGCCTCGTCGCACCGTCATCCGGCAGCGCACAAGCTGCGGCAGTCGACCCGCGTCTTGCCGCACAGGTCGACTCGATTGCGAACTCGGTGCTCGAGAGCACCGGTGTTCCGAGTGCGTCGATTGCGGTCGTGCGACACGGCCAGATCGTGTACGCACGTGCATACGGCATGGCGAAGCTGGATCCGAACATGCCGGCAACGGCCGAGATGCGCTACGGAATCGGATCGATCAGCAAGCAGCTGACAGCTGCGACGGTTCTGTTGCTGCAGCAGGATGGAAAGCTGTCGCTGGACGATCCTGTATCACGGTTCATACCGGGTCTCACCCGCGGCAACGAGGTAACGATACGCGAGCTGTTGTCGCATACATCCGGGTATCAGGACTTCTGGCCGCAGGATTACGTGCCGCCGCTGATGCAGAAGCCGATCTCTCCGCAGGGGATTCTGGATCACTGGGCCAAGCAGCCTCTGGACTTCGATCCAGGCACGCGCTGGCAGTACAGCAATACCAACTTCGTAATTGCCGCGCAGATCGTGCAGAAGGTAAGCGGGATGCCGTTCTTCCAATTTGTACGCACGCGTATCCTCGACCCGCTGGGCATGCGTAGCGCAATAGACTTCGACGCAATGGGGCCGTCATCGGTGCAGCCGGTGGGATACATGCGCTACGCCCTGGGACCGCTGCGTCCCGCGACATCCACGGGCCCGGGATGGATGAGCGGCGCCGGTGAGCTGGCGATGACAGCGAGCGATCTCGCGCGCTGGGACATCGCGATGATTCGTCAGTCGCTGCTCGCACCGAAGTCGTATCGCGAGATGGAGACGACGGTGCTGCTTCGCGACGGTGTGAGCAGTGGATACGGGCTCGGCGTGGATGTCGGCATGATGCTCGGTCATCGACTTATCTCGCACAACGGCGAAGTTGCCGGATTTACGGCGGACAATCTCGTTTTCCCGGATGACAGCGCGGCAATCGTCGTGCTCACCAACCAGGATGCTGCGCCGGCGTACGGGTTGATCGGGGACGCGATCGCACGCGTGCTGTTCACCACGCAGGACGCAATGACGGAGCGATACACCGCGCGAGCACGTGAGATATTCGACGGCCTGCAGCACGGCACGATCGACCGCTCGCTGTTCACACCGGATGCAAACGCATACTTCAGTGCGCAGGCGTTGCAGGACTTTGCGTCGAGTCTCGACAGTCTGGGCGCGCCGACGGGATTCGTACAGATTGGACAGTCCGATCGCGGCGGAATGATAGAGCGAAGCTATCGCGTAGCCTTCCGGTCACGGGCCCTACGCGTCTGGACATACGAGACGCCGGACGGAAAGCTCGAGCAATATCAGATCGCGCCGATGTAGTGAAGTCGGGTGTCGGACAGGCGGCCCGCATCAATGGATCCCGCGGCGCGCTCGCAGTTTCGTCACGACCGTACGCGATACGAGATTTGAGATGATTGCAGCGCCGACCACGTCGGACGTCCAGTGCTGGTCGGCGTGAATACGTTGCCACGCTACCAGACCGACGGTTCCGATGGCAGCGTCTCGCACCCATACGGAGTGTGACTCCATCGCCGCGGCCGTCGCGATCGCCATTATGTGCGTTACGTGGCCGGACGGAAACGAGTGATAGTTTCCGACCGTGGTGAACGGATGGAAGCGCGCTGGATCGCCGTGAACGAACGGACGCTCGCGCCCAACGGCCCATCTGATGGCTCCGGCGGTAAGATCGGAAGCTGCGTATCCGATTGCGGCGTCGAGGACATCGGGCGGCCCATTTGGTGTTCCACGTATCTGCGTGAACACGTACGCCGCCGCGAGCGCTGGGACGAGATGATTCGCCGTGCCGAGCGCGTTGCCAGTGACCGAGAGCGCGTGGACGAAGGAGTCGTCCGGGCCACGTTGCATCAATGCAGTTCTCATCGGACGATCGAGCGCAGCAGCAACTCCGAGCGCGCCGACCAGTTCTATGACACGCGGAACAGTCGCATTGGTCGCTCCGTCGACCCGGGCAGTGTCGGCGACACTTGTATCGGTCTGGCAGTCGGCCTGGCATGGAGCGATTGTGCTCAAGATGGTCGACATCACAAATACCGCGCTAACGAATGCGACGCTGCGGGTGCGCGGGCCCGTCTCTATAGTGTAGAACGAAAGAAGAAACATGCTGCGAGCTCTTACTCTTGCTGAAGATTCACGCGATCCGCGCAGCGGCAGAGCAAATTAGAAGCTATCTTCGTGGCAAGTCGAATGCCGAGCATGGCTAGCGGGCCGTGCTGACAGATGTTGGAACGCTCAAATGCGAGTCATGACATGTTTGGCTTTCTTATGCCGCGCCGCGTAACGCTGATTGCGCTGTCTGTGCCTGCTGTGGTAATCGGGAGTCTTGCACTTTCGCGTCCGGTGCCACATGCAGCGGTAGCTCCGGCCCGCTCACTCGACTGGCGAGACAACATCCGCGCGTTTGCGGAGGCGCATCTGCAGCATACGGCGTGGGGGCCCGCACATGGACGGCGCGATTACGAGATGACGCGCAGGCTCGCCCGTGAAGAAGGCGTAACGGTGGACGACGATGCGCTGTACGCAGCTGCGTATCTGCATGACATGGGGGGCATTCCTCCGTACGCCGTAGCCGGTGTGGACCATGGCGACCGCTCGATTCAACTGGTGGACAGCGTACTACGCGATGCCGGCTTTCCAATGGAGAAAGCTGCGCTCGTCAAGGAGATCATCGATCACCACCAGTACTATCGCCCAGCGGATACACTGGAGGTCGCAAAGCTCTTTCGCGACGCCGACATCCTCGATTTCCTTGGCGCCATCGACGTTGCGCGCATCGTGTCGCTCACCACCCGGGAGAAGTTCGCGCCGGATCTTCCACACGCGATCGAGGCGGTTCGGCAGAACATGCTTCAGATGCCGGGGTTGCTGCAGAGTGCGGCGGCGAAACGGGAAGGGGAACGACGCGTCGCCGAGATGAAGCGCTTCCTGGATGAGCTGGCGAGCGAAACGGATTCACTCAAGGCGCTCTAGCAATTTCATTGCGGGATGTGGAGGAATAAATGACCGCAGGGGAAGACTTCCTGAAGAACGCACTCAATTCCCTGGAGACCTACAAGAATCTCGCGGACCGGGCGCTCGAACAGGTAACTGACGAGCAGTTCTTTACTGCGCTGGATACGGAATCGAACAGCATCGCAGTGATCATCAAGCACCTGGCTGGCAATCTTCGCTCTCGCTGGACCGATTTTCTCACGACGGATGGTGAAAAGCCGGATCGCGATCGCGACTCTGAATTCGAGATGCCGGAGTCCGCTACGCGCAAGGAGTTGCAGGATGCCTGGGAGTCAGGCTGGACGCGCGCTTTCGAGGTGATGAAGACGCTCCGTCCGGAGGACCTGGAGCGAATCATTCATATTCGCGGCGAGCCCCACACGGTGACGAAGGCGATCATGCGCCAACTCACCCATGGTGCGTACCATGTGGGGCAGATCGTTTTCCTGTCGAAGCATTTCGCATCAGACACATGGCGCACACTCACCATACCACGCGGCAAATCACAAAGCCTCAATGCGGAGATGTTCTCGAAACGACGCACCTGAGGCAATAGATGCTTGGAGTGCGGTACAACGCAGCTGCGAGTCGTGACGGTTGCGTCCGTTCATCCGCCGGCTATTGCCGCTTCGAAAATATCGGTGGCTGCATCAGCATCCACGTATCCGGGTCCAGGATCACATCACGCGGCGCGGTAGTGGCGGGAATTTCGAAGTGCTGTTTCGGTTGCGTCATCTCGATCCTCGCGATTCTTGGCGGCACGAGGGCGCTGTCGCCGACGATACCGACGTCGAGTGGGAGTCGATAGGTGGAGTCGGGCTGGGTCTGGGCGAGGTCGATCGTCACCATCTTTGCCGCCGAGTCGTAGCTCCACGTTCCGGTGAGCGCGGGCGAGTAGTTCCAATTGAGCCACTGGTTGAAGAACCAGCCGAGCTTCTGGCCGGAGGTTTCTTCCATGACGCGGCGCAGGTCGTCGGTGGATGCGTTGGAGTTACGGTAGCGCGCGTAGTATGCGCGAATCCCCTTCCAGAATGTGTCGGTGCCGACCTGAGCGCGGAGCATGTGAAGTACCCAGGCGCCTTTCTGGTACACCAGCGGCGGGATGACACCACGAAGATCTGAAATGTTCTTGTGGACGACGGGCTCGTTGAATTTCTTCTCGGCGGCCAGCGCGGTAGTTCGCGCTTTTATCAGTCCAGATACGAATGCGTCTCGGCCCGAGTAGTGCTCGGTGAACAGTAGCGTGAAGTAAGTTGCGAACCCTTCGCTGAGCCACGCATCGTCCCAATCACTCTCGGTAACCGAGTCGCCGAACCAGTGGTGCGCGATCTCGTGGGCGACGATCGCGGTGGCGGGTTTGTCCGACACCACTTTTTCGCCATAGAAGATGACGCTGGCGTGCTCGGTGCCGCCGCTACCGAACGCGGCGCTCACATTCGCGAGCTTCTCGTAAGAGAAGGGACCAATGTTCTCGCTGTAGAACTCGATCGCCTGGCGTGCGGGATCTTCGAATGTGATTATGCCGTTGTCACGATCCTGATGCGCTACCCATGTCTGCAGCTCGATGCCCTTCACCATTCCGGCGTGGTGCACGGCGAACTGCTCGACTCCTATAGCGTTGAGCCACGACGATATCGGGACCGACTCTTTCCAGTGTGTAATCTTGCGTCCGTCGCCAAGGAGGATCTCATCCTGTAGAAGGCCGTTGGATACGACTGCGTATTTCGCTGGCGCCGTGATGATGAATTCGCTGGTGGCCTTGTCGGACGGATGGTCGATCATGGGGAGCCACTGGCGGGCCTTGTCGGGCCAGTTCCACGAGAAGAATGCGCGCTCGCCGTATCTGTTCTGGCCGATGTAGAGGCCGCCCGCGGGGATCCCGTGGTAGGTGACGGTAAAATCGCGCAATTCGCCCGCTGTGGTGGGAGTCGCGAGATTGATGTTGAGATGATCGCCGGTATGCGTGTAGCGGAGTGGGAGGGCGCCCTTATCTCCTGTGACGCTTGTTACGGTCATGCCCTTTCCGGCTGACGGCGTGGCGAGGTCCAGGAAGAAGCTGGTGAGCCCGCTTTTCACGAAGCGGATGGTAACCGTGGCGTCGCCGCTTATCTCATTTGTGGAGTCGTTGAGGGTGAGGGCGAACTTGTAGTGCTGGACGTCGACGCCCGGCTGTCGCGGATAGGTGTCGCCGGCGGCTAGTGGCGCGGCGGAAAGTGTAAGGCCAAGTGTCAACAGAACGAATGCACGCACGGTCGCCTCTCCGGGCTGATTTCGGATAAAATATCCAGTCGCGCGGAGGGCGGCGCAAGTAAACCGCGTGGCTCTGAATCCTGAAGCGGTTGGTCGTGCCTCTGCCGGCGGTTTGTCTCCTAGGGGCCGTCGGGCAATGTCCAAACCAGTTGGTCACACGATTCGTGTCCCTACTTGGTCCAGATATAGATGACGCCGCACGGCGACTGGGCGAGAGTGACGGGCGTCTCCACGGGATCCTTGTATATCTCAATTGCCTCGATGTCGCCCGGCGCTACGTTGTCAATATTTCCATCTGAAGGCGCGCCGTCCACGAACACGCTCATCCCCTTACTGCAGTTGGTCGTCGTCTTGTGTGCACCATCGTCGTCGATGGCGTCATAAATGACCGTGGTGCCTCGGGTGTTCGATACGGATTCTCTGCCAGGCAGTCCGCTCACCTGAAGCCCTGCAATCCTTCGAAACAGATCGCCGGTCTCCCGCGGGGATTGTTTGGCTATCTGAGCAGCGGTGATGAAATGTCCAATTCCATTTCGGACGCGGTCAGCGACGCCAGCGGGCAGAGACAGCATTTCGCCACTCGGCGCCTGGATGGTGATTCGGGCAAGCACAGCTGTCATGGGCGCTACCATCGCGTCAATCGAAGTCGTGGTATTCGGCTGAACTACAACCGAGACAGTAAGCGGCACGATGCCGATCCGCCTGAAGCGAATCAGATGTGGCCCCGCTTTGATGCTGTCGATGCGGAATGCGCCACCGGCTCCAGTTCGTGCTCGAGTATTGGGGTTATCAACGGCCACCACTTCGACACCGACCAGGGACGCACCAGAAGTGTCGCGCACGCTGCCATCCAGTGCGCCCCACGTCGAATCAGGTTGGTCACTTGAGCGGACACTCGCGGGGTGGTCACTTGAAGTACGCGGTTGTTGAGCAGCAGAGTCAGCGTATGGCAGCACAAAGAGAGCCGCGATCACGCATACTGCGAGCAGTTGCCGCTTAATACCGACCATTGCTCAGCCTCCCGAATGTCTTACAACAGGCGCGCGAACGAGTGTATACGGTCATTGGGCGTTACTCTCCGTGGAACGATGCATCAGCCTTCAACTAACCGCAATGACTACGTCTACAGGAATCACAGCTCCCATCAAACCATCACGCGCTCAATAAGACCGCAGCTCGGCTCTCCGTCGGTACTCGACGAGACGCTCGTCGATCAGTTGCAACAGATCTGGAGAGAGCATTCCGAGCTGATCGGGCGTGAGCGTCGCCTTGAGCTCACGCGTTGCTTCCCCGAGCAGATCGAGTGCGGAGAGCCGAGCATCGCGTACATGATCCAGGACGTCCGCTTCGGAGTATTTCGTCGGGAGCGATGCGAGATAAGCACCAAGTTGGTGCCAGATCGAGTCCGATGCCGCCGTATAGCGTGCGTGCATCGCCGCAAGCTCGCGTGACTGGGCGGCACTTAACACAAGTGAGTCGCGTACGGCCAGAATGAGACGCACCGGATCCAGGAACCCCGCCTGCGCGAAACGCGTTGCTATCTCGTCTGGAGTGAGTCGCGTACCCTTCGACTGACGTCCCGGCCTGACGAGCTCGTCCGCGATCTGGCCGTAGTAGGGTGCAGCTCCTAGTGGAAGTGAAGCGGTGACCGTGAGTGCGAATGGCGTCCTTGCTATCGTTCTGAACGGTCTTGTCTCGCCGAAGGTAGGATTCACCTGGTAACTGAACGTTCTTGTGGCCGGGTCAAAGCCTTTCACCTCGAGAAGCGTCGGGTCAGGCAGCGCTGGCTGTCCCCAGCCACGCAGATTATCGGACCCGTGCAGCAACGCATCGACTCCGCCCAGGAGATTGGTAGCGGTCACGCTGAAATTGACCTTACGGAGTCGCATGAACGCACCGCTGAATTTCAACTGTGCCGAAGTGAGCGCAGTCCACGGTCCGCGGCAGCTGTTTCTTGCGGCGGGCCTCCCAAGCTGCGCCAGCAGGCAGTCACGCGCCGACGAGGGCGCAGTATGGAGAAGTTGCCGCATGCCGGCCGCGACAGCGGAATCGCCAGCATGCGCCGGGTCGAATACGAACGCTCTGTCGTTCGAGAGGCCGTCGCCGTTGACGTCGCCTGCAATCATCGGTGTGTACGGCATTCCGGACCGCAGCTGCGCGTTGAATACTATCTGCGTGAAGTTGGTGAAGGTCAAAGAGTACGAGCCGTTGATCGAGTGGCGTATGTCGAGCGCCGCTGGTCCCCATTCTGCTGCACGCGGATCTCCGAAGGAGGCTCCGTCAAAGCCTCGCGCTTCGTCCCGAACGTGAGTGTATGCATAGCCGACCGTCCAGTAGTGATTCGCGAGCACACCGCTGGTCGGCTGGATCGTGAACGACAATTGCCTGCTTTCAGATCGCATGTCGGATGTAAGAATCGAGACGCTCGACAGCTCGGCGTACTTGCGTGTCGCCAGTGGTGCAATGCCACCGGTGGACGGATCTATCTGAGACGCGGCTGCAAATACCGGGCGGTTTCCTTCATCCGCAATAAAGAAGCTGGGCGCGGTCGCGAGATTCATGTCGATCATGCTCGGCCGGTCGAGGTTGATCGAATAGATGGCGTCGCCCGAGATCCGGACCAGATTACCGACATCGCCGCTCCAACCGAAATTCCCGCGCCATGAGCGCGACGGAGCATATCCGGGCGAGATAGTGCTGACGTGCGGGAGCGCGTCGGCAAAGTTCGCCGAAGATCCCGTGTTCACCCCAGCAGCACATGCGGATGGAATGCTGGCATCGCTGCTCTCATATGCGGTCCAATCGGGTTGCGGCGTCGCCGGGCCTACGCAGGCGATTTGCGTGAGGCCCCCCGGCAAGCCCGTACCGACAAGCGCCGCGCCTGGTAACGTGACCGGGAGCGGGCTTTCAAACTCTCCGACTCCGCCGCGGAACGCACCCAATGGCTCCGGATACAAGCCCACGCGTGACTGGTGCCCGTAAGACCAGGTGAACCCGATGCGCGGACTTACGTTGATGTCACTCGGAAGTGCGTCTGTCCGAATGTGGAAGAGATTGTCCACAAGAGGATTGTACGCTGGGCGGGTACCGTAGCGGCTTCCCTCCGCACGTAGCCCATACTGTATCGACGATTGGTCTCCAACGTGCCACAGATCCCCTATCGAAAGCCAGCCACTCATTTCGTTCGAGTTCCAGTTGCCGCCACTCAGCACTCTTGTGAATGCCGCCGGATCAGATGCCTCGAGGTCAGCTAGCGAATTGAACACGAAGGTGCCGCGACGATTACCCGTTTGACCGTTCGCGTACGTATCAAGCTGAAAACCGCTCGTGAGTTTCGGCTGATGTGCGTTGTCCGGCGCGAACCAGGTCGCTTCATAGGTTGTCTGCCAGCTCAGCGAGTGGGAGGATTGAGGAAACTGGCTGCCACCTCCGAATGAGACGTTCGCCAATCCTGGCTCACTGTCGGCAAGCATGGACGCGACGCGGACAACACCGGACGGCAACGCGGTGAGTGGGACCGCATCATCGCCGCTCAGGAAGAGCCCTGTGCGCAGACGTGTTAGATAGTAAGTATTGACGTATCGTGCGAACTCGCCCTGAAGTCCAAGCGTGTGTGACGTAGCTGTTCCGGCTTGGGAGGCGGTTGCAGTCGGAGCGATCAGACTCGGTGCTTCATGCTGCACATCCGCCGACGCGATGATGTCGAGCACGCGATTGTCGCTCGGTGCAATGTCGAAACGCGCGAGGACGCTGCCGTCGCGAGTCGTTCGCTGGCCACCACTGGGGGTGTAAGGAAGCCCAAGTGATTGCAACGCACCGAGAGTGCTCGTCGCGGCCTGTGTGGAGATGCCGGCTCGCGACAGGGCGCTCGCATCGGCACTCCCGAGCGATATTGCGGGACTGCTACGGTCGGACGCAGCGACTCCAACATTGTAGAGCAGTTTGTCCCGGACGATTGGGCCCGCAAGTGACCCGGTCATACGAACGTCTCGATACTCTGCGCCCAAGCTCCGACCTGCCGGATCGGTCACCTGGAGTGCAGGCGCATCGACGCTTACGTCCATGTCTCTGGAGCTGTAATTGGAGCCCGAAAAGACGTTGAGCTCGAGATCTCCGCCGCTGAAACCTCCCACGGCGACGTCATACTCGGTCGTCTTCAGCGCCATCGCGACGCGCGACGTGACAGGAAGTCGTGCATCGTTGAATACGAGCCCACCCAGATGAACGACGTTGTCGGACGGCGAGAGACCGAGCACCGAGTAGGCGGGCAAGCGTGCATCGGTGCTCGGCACGATGTTCACACCTGGTACCGACGCTGCAATGGTCGCGAGATCCCCCTCGCCTGTATCGTTGATCGGGTCCATCACCTGCTGCGTGACGTTGCCGGTTTGGGCCCCGCGAGACTCGTCGAGTGGCGGTTTTCGGCGTCGTGGCGTTGTGACTTTGACAGCGGCGAGTTGCTGAGCACTCCCAAGCACAAGCGACACGTCGAGGACGAGAACGGAGTCGTAGGCTGCGGTACGCGACTGTGTTACGCGTCGTCGTACCGATTGATATCCCGGCGCAGAAAAGTAGACGAGGTAGTTGCCGCTTCCGTTCTCGAAGGCGACTTCATAATGTCCTGCGCTGTCGGTATCGACGGCACGACTGACAGCGTTGGACGCGGTATACGGCGGCGTGTTCGGGATTCTGGTGACGATGACCGTTGCGCCCAGAACCGCCCGGCCACTATCGCCTGTCACGCGTCCGCGAACGATCTCACTTGTGACAGGCGACGTTGATTGGGCCGCGAGCGGCGGTGCGAGTGTCACACCAAAGAGCGCTAGCGAGAGTGCTACGTGAATGGATTCCCGCTTACGCGGAAATGACGACACAGGCTAACGCTCTCGGATGACCACAATTGCACCCTGTGCCGGTGCGACGGTTATCGGATCTCCCACACGCAGCTGCGCGCCAGCCTGGAATCCAGCGATCGCTGGTTCAGAGATCGTGGCTTTCGACGGATCGACGCCGAGCGCCTTCCAGTCGATCTTCAACTCGACGCGGGTGGTGTCGCGCGCCCAGCTTCCAAGTGCGATCATCGCTCTTCCCGGGCGCACATAGGTCGTAGCGAGAACGTCGTCACGGCCTGTCGTCACCGGCGCATGCGGATCCCAGTAGCCGATCATCCTGCTGGTCTTGATTCCGAAATCATCCCACGCCTTCCAGAGCGCGATCGGATCGCCGTGGTAAGTGGGATCGCCCACGTACACGCGGTTGGTCATTCCGAACACCATGCCGCGCCACTGGTTGCCGCCACCCTGCAGCATCTCGCCCATCAGCCCGAAGGGAATTCCGGAGATTTCGACCAGCCAGTAATCGGGCGGTGTCGTCTGGTAATCGAAGCCCTCGCCGAACCAGAGCCGGTCGATGTACGGGAAATACTCCATGTACAGATTCGCGCTGCTCGCGAATCCGTCGGCGGGATCGTATTGCGTAGCGGAGTGGAGGTCGATGAGCGCGCCAGGCCGCCGGCGATCGAGCACCTTGCGTACGCGCTGCATGGTGGTGCGGTCGAACGCGACGTCGTCGAGATACAATCCGTCGATGCCGATGTTGCGTGTGAGCCAGTCGAGTCCTTCGATGTAGAAGTTGTGCCAGCGCGACTGGCCATTCATGATGATCGTTGCATCATTGCGCTCGGGCACGAACCAGCCCGCGGTGTAATCGCTTCCGAAATGCTCCTGCAGCCAGCTGGGACCGCCTCCGTTGCCCGACGAGAATATCTCGTCGCCAAGACTCTGAAGCGCGAACACTTCGGGCGCGTGATTCGTGAGCTCGCGCACGGTGTAGTAGATCTTCACCTTCATTCCACGCGCATGTGCGGCATCGACATACGCCTTCATCGCTTCCGGCCGCAGGAACGGATAGTTGAGGTATGGATTGATGTCGGTGTTGTGGTGCACGTTGATGACGTTGGCACCGGTCTTCGCTACAGAATCGAGCGGAGCGAAGGCGTGAAAGTATCTGTTGGTGAAGTGCTCCTGCGTGTCGATAGTTCTGAACGGCGTGATGAGCAACCGGAAATCGTAGCGCAGAGTATCACCGGGCTGTATCGTGCGCTCGCCGCTGTAGCAACGGAGCATCGTGGTAGCGGAGCTCGAGTCGGCGATGTCGCAGCCACCGCGACCGTCGTTGGACCACGACGCCGGCATCACGAGCGGCTTGAGATGATAGAAGTTGGTGTTGAGCGGGCGGGAATAGTGCTGGTCCTTGAGGCTCACCTGCATCCCGCCGGTGACGTCACCGATCCAGATCGCGTCCTGATTCTTCTGGACGTCCCACTTCCAGTGGAAATCGGCAGGACGCACGCCGCCCTGCTTCCCCAGCCCCATCATGTAGCGCGAAGCATCGTGGGTGTACGGGACCTCGATACGGATGTCGTGCACCTTTGTGGCGTGCGATGCAGTAAGCGCTACCTGATACTCGACGTCGCCATCGAACTCGAGGCGCGCGTGAGTATGCATCGTGACTGCGCCGGCGGTGCTCGTGCTGCTCCATTCCATCGCGCCCGGCGGATGGGGCGTGAACTCCATGCCGCCACTCCGCCATGCGAGCAATCCAGCACCCGTATCGACGACGATCGTGAGCGGCGCGCTCAATATGTCGTGCTCGGCGTTACCGATTCGCGTGTTACCATCGGTGAAGCGACTGATAATGCGCGCCGGGAACCCAGTGGGCGCGATGACGAGGCTGCGGCCGAGTATCGACACCGTGTTGCCCGTACGCGTGACTGGAGTGAAGGGCGGGACGAGGCTGTCGTCTTCCGCGAGTCTTGAATTGAGCCACCTGAGGCGGGAGAGACGCGACGGGTCGTTGTCGCCGTGCGCAACGATGGTATGTGGCGCGACAGTGAGTGACACATGCACGACAGTCGGCGCAGCGTTGCCCGGTGTCACGGTAACGGTTCCGTTGTAGACACCGGGACGCGCATCCACTGGCACGTCGACCCCGATCCAGAGCGGTTGCACTTCGCCCTTTTTCACCGGAAGCAGACGAGTGAACGGATGCCCGATCCAGTTGACGCCACCAGTGTCGAAATCTTCGAGGCGTGACGCAGCAATCGAGGCGCCGCCAGGCCCGGTCAGGTTGCTGAAGACCGTGCGCACATCGCTCAGGTCCTGCCGCGCGGCGAATACTCCGATCTGGAACACGTAGAACTCACCGCGCTGTGCATCGCCATGAAATGGCGCGTTGGCGCCAGCCTCGATCCAGCGACGCGGGAGATCGGTGGACATTCTTATGGAGTTGGAGCGGTCCTCGGGAAATACCAGGTACGCCGCACTCGCATTGTGATTCAGAAGCGCCTGAGTTTCGCCATGAGTCGCGATGATCTCCATCGGCGTGAATGCATCGAGCGAATCTATGGACTGATACGCAAGCACCTGCGCGGCCGGCAGAGACTCCCAGCTACGCGCAGTCGTACTCCCATCACTCAGATGATTTTGTGCAATCCACGCTGCGTCCGCTGTCGATTCCGGTGTCTGATAGACGATCCTGGGATAATTCGCCGACTTGTTCGCTCGGCGATACGGCATGAAATACACGTCGTAGTCGCCAGGCACCGTCACTGGCTGAAAGACTATATCGCCGGATTCGCGCGTGATTGCGACGGGCGCAACGTTCATCACACGCGCACCAGTAGCGGCATCTATCACGACGATGTTCTTCTTCTCCGGATCGGTATCGCGGCGGCGCCACGGGATGAAGGCGTGCACCGCGCTCGGGTGTGCTCCGGAGGCTGCATCGACGTGGATTATTACGCGGTGATTGCCGAGGCTGTCGGCGTTCCATCTCGCGCCGATCGTGTATCTGGCCGGTGGCTGAGATGTCGCTCCGCCCTGTGCGACCGCGACTTGGGCTGTCGCGGCCATCGAGATGAGTGCTGATGCGATCGCGACGACGGAGCGAGAGCGAAGCGGAACTTCCATTTGGTAACTCCGTGATACGGCGCGCGGAAACTAGCCGCCGCTTATTGCGGCGATGATCGTGATCGTGGCCGGATCTTCGACAGGAGTCTGCAGGCCACCGGTGTAGCGGCTGTTCTCGCCGTCCACGAACACGTTGACGTGCGGCCGGAGATCGCCCTGTTCGGTCATGACACGATCAGTAACACCGGGACATTGCGACGCGAGTGCGTCGAGCGCATCCGAGAGCGAGCTGCAGGGCGAATCAAGCGTATCGATCACCACTACCGCGTCGCCGCGCGAGTGCAATCGAAGCGCGGAGGGAACCTCGACGGTTATCGCCACGCTGCCGTCAATTCGCTCTCGTGTCGACGACAGCCGCCTTCACGCAGACGATCGGTGGCAAGCCGCCAGCGATCTCCTGCCAGTTTTCGCCATCGTCAGGCGAACCAAACAGCTTACCACTTCGAGTGCCGAAATAGATACCCGCAGGGTCGAGCGAGTCAGCGGCAAGCGCATCGCGCAGGATTGTCTCGTAGGCGTCCTGCTGGGGGAGTCCGTTCGCAAGCGGCTCCCACGACGCGCCGGCATCTGTCGTTCGATATACGCGCAGCTTGGCTTCGGGAACGCAGCGAAACTGGTCGGACTCGATCGGAACGATGTACACCGTATCCGGGTCATGCGGGTGCATCTGCATCGAAAATCCAAAATCAGACGGAACGCCGTTCGCTATGTCGGTCCATGAATCACCCCAATCGTCGCTGCGGTACAGGCCCCAGTGATTCTGAAGAAAGAGCCGCTCCGGGCGCGACGGGTGATGTACTACCTTGTGAACGCACTGTCCGAACTTGGGATACTTGTCGGGAAGAAACTGGGCGCGCACACCGGCATTTCGTGCGTTCCAGCTGTTGCCGCCGTCGTCGGTGCGATAGAATCCGCCGCTCGATACAGCGATGCCCATGCGGTTCGAGTCATCGGGATCGACTACGATAGTGTGAAGGCACAATCCACCACCGCCTGGCTGCCATCTGGGTCGATCCTCGTTATCGTACAATCCGCGAACAAGGTTCCAGGTCTCGCCCGCGTCGCGTGATTCAAAGAGTGCCGCGGGCTCGACACCAGCGTAGAGCACGTCGGGCTCGGACGTACGCCCTTGAAGTATCTGCCAGACCTGAACGAGCGAAGTATCGAGACCCGACGGGAACTTCACGTTCTGTCGGTCGGGACGCGGTCCAGCTCTTTCCGAAGTCATCGCTCCAGCGCACGACGCTGCCCCAGTGAAAGCTGCGAGTCGCGGCCAGGGTGCGATGCCGTCCGCCGCGCTGATCCAGCGCGAGGGCGTAAACCGATTCGCCGGGAAAGTGTGGTCCGTCCAGATGCCACTTGCTGCGCGACGAGTCGGACCAGACGAGGAACGCTCCTTTCTGCGTGCCGACCATCAGTACTACTTCACCATCCGATCGAGAGCCGGATTTTGCGATAGTCACCAGAAGTCTCCTGTGATAGTCATTCCCGCTTTCGCGGGCAACGCATGCGTCGACCCGACTGCGATCTATTGCTTCTTCATCGAAAGTCCTGTCACCAGGCCTTCAGTATTGTGTGCGAACCGAATTCCGTACACGCCGTCGGTGGACTTGAGCTTGCCTGCTCCGACCAGCTCCGCCTTGCTGTAGCTCGCCACTTCGGTTCCGTTGATGATGCACGAAACCTTGTCGCCCTTCACCGACATGGCGATATGTTGTTCGACCGGCTGGTCCTTCCCAGGTGCCTTGTGCACGGCGGCGTTTTCGGCGCCTTCGCGGCCGTTCATCTGGAACGGCGCGGGACCGAATCCGCGCACGATGAAGTTGCCGTTGCCGTAAGCTGCGCAGTACAGGTACGTCTGCTGATCGGTGCCCATGTCGTTGCCGGCGATGAACACTCCGTACGGATGCGGATGGTCATTGAGCGACATGTACTTGGGCTCGCGGAACGTCGCGCTCACCACATAGTTCCCGCTCGCCGTGTTCGACGGATTCCAGTACGCGACGGCAGGGCCGGTCGTGACGTGCAGCGCATCGCCATCCTTCGAGAGCTTGGCGTCATTGAGCGTGGATCCGCGCTTCGCGGCGCTCGCGTCGATCTTTCCGGTCCAGCCGGATACAGAGATGCCGCCACCAGCTACGGCGTGCGATGCATCCTGACCAGATGCAACCGTAAGCAACGGTGAGAGCGCGACCGCTGCCGCGGCAAGCGCGTAACGATAAGTACGATTCATGAAACGTCCTCGATTTAGTCTGGTTGATTCGTGCGTCGCCGCGACCGCGCGGGTACGCGGCCAGGTGCGGGACCTTCCGTGGAAATCTACAGGCCATGCTCCAGGCTGCACGGGCGGACAGAGGGGCGACCAGCCGGCGCCGGATTGATCTTTTGGACGATATCGGACAGCTTCGAAACGAGGACCCGGAGGGCCGCGAGCCCCGACTGACCAGATACCGAAGTCGTATCATCGAAAACGGAGTCTTCCATGGGAAAGGTGAGACCTATCCGGAGACTGCGTCGAGCTTTTCGAGCCAACCAGTAACTTCGGGCGGAGGGTTCGCCGTATTCCCTTCCGCATTTCACCGAGAGTCATGATACAGGAACAATGTCCTGCTACCGTTCATCTCGTACGCGGCGATACTCGCGGCGGCGCTGACACTGATGCGGTTCACGAACGTTGCATTGTTCGTGACGGGAGCGGCGGTGCTGCTGTTGCTGTTCGTCGGGATCCACAACGCATGGGATACCGTCACCTACGTAATTACGCACCCAAAGACAGAGAATCAGTAAGCATCATCGCAGACACGGATGAATAGAAAAGACAGCGCCGGCAGAGCATCGATGCTCTGCCGGCGCTGTCTCGTTCATGCCGCTATTGATTACTACCGAGCCGAAGCCAGCTCGCCGACAGTACCGGCGAGCATGCCGACCTTCCTCGAATCAGACGAGCTGCTCTGCGTCGCTCTTGAGCTGCGAAGCGAGCTTGGTGAGCGTCGAGCGGCGTGCTCCGCCAGACGCCTGTTCTGCGGTGGAGAGCTCTGCGCGCACCGACGAAATCTTGTCAGCCGCGAGACCGTTCGACCGCTCGAGCTGATCGACGTAGGCACGCGCCAACGCGAAGCTCGGGGCCCAGGTGATATGCGGCTGGCCCTGCACGTTCAGGTAATCGAAGTGCACGGTCCTCGCCGCATCGATCTCATTCTGCGAGATGTAGGCGCTCGGCTGCAGCTCGAACACATCGAGACCGCGGCCGATCTCCGAGCCCACGATCTTGCCGTTGTACCAGTAAGCCGACCAGAAGCCGCCGGTGACCATGCGCGTCGGGTCCATCGGTCCGCGATCGAAGTACGCGATCTCGACCGGGTGCGAAGCATCGGTCCAGTCGAACACCGACACGCCGCCCTGATACCAGGCCTGCACCATGATGTCGCGGCCAGGAATCGGAATCAGCGAGCCATTGTGGGCGACGCAATTCTCGAGTGACGTCTGCGGTGCCGGGAGCTTGTAGTAGCTCTGGAAATGCATCTTGTTATCCGACACGGTGAAGATCGCATCGGCGCCCCACTCGCGCGGGTCGGTGTCGCGGCACTTGGCCTGGCTTCCACCACCCCACTCATCCGAGAACAACACCTTGGTCCCGTCGTTGTTGAACGTGGCCGAGTGCCAGTAGGAGAAGTTGGAATCGGATGCAGCATCGAGGCGGACAGGATGTGTCGGATCCTTGATGTCGAGCAGCATGCCATAGCCTTCGCACGCGCCGCCGGCGTAGCCAGCCTCAGGGTAGACGGTGATGTCGTGGCACTGGGTCGGGCCCGGTCGTTGCCGCGCGGCCCGATCATCTTGGTGATCATTTCAGGCAGCGCTGCGCGAAGAGCGGCGCTGTCAGCAGCAGTGGGTGCTCCGCTGCCGCCGCGTGCGGTGACCATGCTGTCAAGCATGTGATTCGAGAACGCCGACGGCAACACCATGTCGTTGCCCATGATGTTCACTACGAAGCCGCCACGCGCGCGCGCCGCTGCAATCTCTGCGAGATCGGCGGACGCTGCGCCATGCTGCGGCGGCGCAGTGAGGTTGTTGAAGATGTGCGGCGAGCTGACGATCGCTGCCTTTTCAGGATGAGCGAGCGGAACCTTGATCACCTCGATGCGGAAGAGCGCCGAGTTGGGATCCTGGTCCGGCGTCGCCTTGGAGCAACCGGCGAGCTCGCTTGGAGAGCGTACACCTGCGGAGCCCGAGATGTAGACGTAGACGTTGTTCTTGTCTTTCGGATCGACCAGCAGCGTATGGGTGTGTGATCCGCGGCACGTCTGGACGTCTGCGACCTGCCTGGGATTGCTGATGTCACTGATGTCGAAGATGCGGATGCCGCGCAGACGCGCGTTACTGACCGTGTCCTTATCACCCTCGCCGCCGCAATCGAGACGTCCGCTGGTGGCCTCGCTCGAGACGAACACGAGGTTCTTGTAGACGGAAACGTCGCTCTGCGACGCCGGGCAGTAATAAGCTGTCTTCAGTGTAACATGGCTCGGATCCTCGACGTTCCAGACCTGGAAGCCGTTGTAGCTGCCCTGGATCGCGTAAGGTCCGATGAAGGCGAGGTCGGAATTGGTGCTGCCGACGAACTTCGTCGACGGCGGAGTCGACGACATGAGCTTGAGGTTCCATGACGCCTGGCCTGCATCGGTGGCGCCGGCCTTGAGGCCTACGCGCGGGTCAGGCATCGGCTCGCCGGGGGCCATGTTGGCTGCCGGTGAGACCGTCTGAGCGCCTGCAGCCGCGGCTGCCATGCCGATCGCTACCGACAACTTCAGCATCGTTGTCGCGGTGGATCGTGCTCTCGAACGGAGAGTCTGGTGCACGAATGACATAACTGATTCCTCTCGTGGTGTTGGGTGGGGCATATCGGTGTCGGTCAGCGGGTTGTTGCGGTTGTATTGCAGTTGTTGCAGTTGTTACTGTGAGCCTGCTCCGAACATTTCTGCAACGAGCATCCGCTGCATTCGTGCGATTTCAGTTGTCTGATCCACGTTCGCATCCGTCGCGAACTTGAATACGAGCTCGTCCTGCCCTGCGCCGTACGTGTCGAACAGGTTCTTGACCATCGTGACTGCGCCCTCGTGATGCTGGATCATGTCGCGAAGAAAGAGCTGATCGAAGGCCGGTCCGCGCGCCGCGTCGAGCGCCTTGAGCTGCGCGTCGGTAAGCATGCCCGGCATGAGCGGCTCGCCCTTCATGTCGCCCATCGACATGTCCGATCCCTGCATCATCATTCCGGAATGGCCATCTGGAACGGGCTGCTGCCGATCGCGGAGCCACTGCTGCATGGTTCGGATCTCATCCTGCTGAGCGTTGATGATCCGTGCGGCGAGGGTCTGCACTGAAGGGCTGGCGCCGTGAGTCGCTGCCCATTTGGACATGACTATCGCCTGGGCGTGGTGGCCGATCATTCCAGTCATGAAGTCGATGTCGGCCTTGGTGTACGGCAGGCGGGCGCTATCGGCTCTCGCCTTGGCAATGGCCGCCGCTTCACCGGGAGCGTCGGCAGATGATTGGGTCGTGGACTGCGCTGCTGCACGCCGTGCACTACACGGCGCAACGACCATCGCTGCCAGCAATGCAGTGATGCCGCCGATGCGTAGTGGCGTCATTTTGATCACTCTCCTCGGGACGGGCTTGGGGTCGTCCCACTGTGAAAAGCTGCTCTGAACGATACCAATAGTAGCACCTCGGGACGGAGCGGTGAAGCGAGAGGCGAGGGGTGGCCCGTCCAGCGATCGTGGAAGGGTCCCCCGAACCTCGGATTTATGACAACCCCATTACCAAAACGGTTGTCTGCATCGCGCCGCCGTTCCCCTATCCGCATAACGGGCCGGGCCGTACTTTAGCCTGAAATAGAGCCCTCAAGTGGGAGCACTTCATGGCGTCTGAAGTGGTTCAGTTGACGCGCCGCGGATGGGGAGAGACCATGCGGCGCGATACGTGGTGGCTGCAGCCGCTCGTGGTCTTCGTGATCCTGAGCGCGTTCCTTGTGTATGCGACCTGGGCGGCATTCCAGAACGCGCACTACGAGTACGGCCCATATCTCTCGCCGTTCTACTCGCCGCTGCTGTTCTCAAGTTCGCCGCACGCGTGGATACACGGCGGCCGGCCTTCGTGGATACCGGGATTTCTCCCGTTCACTCCCGCGCTGCTGATTCTGCCCTTTCCGGCTGGATTCAGGCTCACCTGTTATTACTATCGCGGCGCGTACTACAAGGCGTTCTGGGCCGATCCGTCGAGCTGCGCGGTAGGCGAGCCACGTACGAGCTATCGCGGCGAGCGACGCTTCCCGCTCATCCTGCAGAACGTGCATCGATACTTCATGTACGTTGCGCTGGTATTCATCGTGATCCTTGCGCACGACGCATACGACGCGATGTGGTTCACCGATCCGGCAACCGGGGTAGCGCACTTCGGCGTCGGTGTCGGCACGCTGGTGCTCACCATCAACGTCATCCTACTGGGCGGCTACACGCTTGGCTGCCACTCGCTGAGACATCTCGTCGGTGGCTATCTCGATCGGTTGTCGGGCGCACCCGTACGCAAGCGGTGCTACGACTGCGTGAGCTGCCTCAATCGCGGGCACATGCGGTGGGCGTGGATGAGTCTCTTCTGGGTCGCATTCACAGATCTCTACGTGAGACTGTGCTCCATGGGAATCCTGCACGATGTGAGGCTCTTCTAGATGGCGGAGTACGAAACCCACAAATCCGATGTGCTGGTGATCGGCGCCGGTGGTGCGGGACTGCGCGCAGCGATCGAAGCCGCGCACTCGGGCGCTTCCGTCGGCCTCGTCTGCAAGTCACTGCTCGGCAAGGCGCACACGGTGATGGCTGAAGGTGGTGTCGCCGCCGCGCTCGCGAATACCGACGAGCGCGACAACTGGCGCACGCATTTCGCCGACACGATGCGCGGCGGTCAGTACCTCAACAACTGGAGGATGGCAGAGCTTCACGCCAAGGAAGCACCGGACCGCGTACGCGAGCTGGAGGCGTGGGGCGCCGTGTTCGACAGGACTCCGGACGGTCGCATCCTGCAACGCAATTTCGGCGGACACAAGTATCCGCGTCTGGCGCACGTCGGCGATCGCACCGGGCTCGAGATGATTCGCACGCTGCAGGATCACCTGATTCAGCTGCCTGTTGAAGTGAGCATGGAATGCACCGTCATCTCGCTGCTGCGAGACGGCGATCGCGTGACCGGTGCACTCGCATACGACAGGGAGCGTGGGCGGTTCAAGCTGTTCATCGCAGGTGCGGTGGTACTCGCGACGGGCGGCATTGGGCGCGCTTACCGCATAACGAGCAACAGCTGGGAGTACACCGGCGACGGCCAGTCGCTCGCGTACAATGCTGGCGCGGCGTTGCAGGACATGGAATTCGTGCAGTTTCATCCGACGGGGATGGTGTGGCCGCCGAGTGTGCGCGGGATTCTGGTGACGGAAGGCGTGCGCGGTGAAGGCGGGGTTCTCGTGAACAACGAAGGGCGGCGCTTCATGTTCGACGACGTTCCCGAGAATTACCGGAGCCAGACCGCCGACAACGAAGAGGAAGGCTGGCGCTACACGCAGGGCGACAAGAGCGCACGAAGGCCGCCGGAGCTGCTGACACGCGACCACGTCGCGCGCTGCATCATGCGCGAGGTGCGCGAGGGACGCGGCAGCCCGCACGGGGGTGTGTTTCTCGATATCTCGTGGATCGGATCCAAGCTTCCGGATTCGGAGAAGCACATCAAGCGCAAGCTTCCGAGCATGTACCACCAGTTCAAGCAGCTCGCGGACATCGACATCACGAAGGAGCCGATGGAAGTCGGGCCGACGACGCATTACGTGATGGGCGGGATTCGCGTGGACGGTGATACCCAGATGTCGACGATACCGGGGCTGTTCGCCGCCGGCGAATGCGCGGCCGGATTGCACGGTGCCAATCGCCTGGGCGGGAATTCGCTTGTCGGATCTGCTCGTGTTCGGGAAGCGTGCAGGTGAGCATGCGGCGTTGTTCGCGAGTCAGCATCCAGCCACTGCACCCTCGGATGGTGTTGTGGACGCCGTGGCTACCTACGCGCTCGAGCCATTCGAGCGTGACGGCGACGGCACCGAGGGACCATATCAGGTGCAGCACGATCTGCAGTCCATGATGCAGGATCTGGTTGGAATCGTTCGCGTCGAGGACGACATGCAGAAGGCGCTGGTTGGCTTGGAGGCGTTGCGGGCGCGCGCGCGGCGGGTCGCCGTTCCGGGCAATCGCGAGTTCAATCCAGGCTGGCATACAGCGCTCGACCTCGCGAACCTGCTGACGATCTCGGAGGCGATAACGCGCTCGGCGCTGGAGCGTCGCGAGAGCCGCGGCGGACATTTCCGCGATGACTATCCGGTTAAAGATCCCGCGTATGCGCATTTCAACACCGTCGTGAAGCGCGGCGCAAATGGCGAGATGGAAGTGACGCGTGTCCCGTTGCCCGAGATGCGCGACGATCTGAAGCAGATTATCGAGGAGGAGAAATGACAGCGACGCAGACACTGACTCGAGACATCGCCGGCAGTGGAGCACGAGCCGCTGCGCGGAGCGGAGAGAGTGCCGGATCGAGCGCGCACAGCGCCACGTTCAAGGTATGGCGCGGCGACGCCGCATCGGGGCACTTCGAGGAGTACCAGACCGCGGTGTCGGATGGAATGGTCGTGCTCGACGCGATCCATCAGATCCAGTCCGAGAGCGCGAACGATCTCGCAGTGCGCTGGAACTGCAAGGCAGGGAAGTGCGGCTCCTGCTCTGCGGAGATCAACGGCATGCCCAAGCTCATGTGCATGACGCGGCTCAATCAGCTGGATCTGGAGCAGCCCGTGACCGTCGAGCCGATGCGCGCGTTTCCGCTGCTGCGCGATCTCGTCACCGACGTGTCGTCCAATTTCCGCCAGAAGAAGCGGATAAGGCCGTTCACGCCGCGGCCGCCGGACGCGCCCGATGGAACGTGGCGGATGGCGCAGACCGACGTCGACCGGATCCAGGAATTTCGGAAGTGCATCGAGTGCTTCCTGTGTCAGGACGTATGCCACGTCCTGCGGGACCATCACTTGCATGACGAGTTCGTGGGTCCGCGGCTGCTGGTTCACGCCGCGCAGCTCGAAATGCATCCGCTCGACGTGCTGGACCGCACGGCCGATCTCAAGGACAAGCACAACATCGGCTACTGCAACATCACCAAGTGCTGCACCAAGGTCTGCCCGGAGAGCATCACCATAACCGACAACGCGATAATTCCGCTCAAGGAGCGCGTCGTCGACACGCAGTACGATCCCTTGCACAAGCTCGTCAATCTTTTTCGGGGCAAGGATTCGTCGAGGACTTCATCATGAGCGACAAATTCGAGTTGAAGCCGATCTCGCATGCCGCGATACCCGGCGCCATCCAGAAAGTCGAGCGGTACCGGCTGCTGAACGAGCCGTGGGCCGCGGAGAGCATCTGCCGCGACATTCTCGCGATCGAGCCTGACAATCAAGCGGTGATCGTCATGCTCGTACTCTCGCTCACGGATCAGCTGACAAACGGATCGGGGCGCGTGATGCAGGACGCCCGCGCCGCTCTGTCGCGCATCACAGATCCATACCAGCGAGCATACTACACCGGAATCGCGTCGGAGCGGCACGGGCAGGAATTGTTGCGCCGCCTTTCACTCGGCAGCAGCTCGATGGCGTACGACGCATTTCGGAACGCGATGGAGTGGTACGAGAAAGCCGAGGCGATACGGCCGGCGGATAACGATGATTCGATCCTGCGGTGGAACACGTGCGCGAGAGTGTTGGCGAGGGAGAGCCATTTGAAGCCGGCGGTGGTGACGGAGTACGAGCCGATGCTGGAGGAGTGATGGAGGTACGGGAACGCCAGGTTCGCTGAGAGTCGTCGTCCCGGCAAAGGCTGGTATTCAGGCAACGCCGGGCACGTAGAGAGTCGTCATCCTCGCCGAAGGCTGGGAACCACGGCTGACGATCAATTCAACACCGTCTCGTTGCAGGAGGATCGTGGGTCGCAAATCGTAGGGCGCGGATTTATCCGCGCCGCCCAACCCAAATGCACATCGACGATTATTGGAAACGCCGTGGACGCCGACACGCCGACCACGCCGACCGCACGGACCACGTCGAACGTGCCGAACACACCGCCCACGCCGTACCATCGGACACCCATCATGGATCGACAGGAAACGCCGGTGGGTAGCGCCCTGCGTAGGGCGCGGATTTATCCGCGCCGCTATCTCAAATGGGCGACCGAGGGGTATTGGAAACGGGTATCGGAAACGGGTATCGGAAACGGGTATCGGAAACGGGTATCGGAAACCGGTATCGGAAACGGGTAACAGAAACGCGGTAACGATGTGCGCGGAACGATGTGCGCGGAACGATGTGCGCGGAATGATGTGTACGGCGCGACGTGTACGGTACGATGTGCAAGACACGGTGTGCATGGAATGATGTGGAAGGAACGACGTACCGGGCGTTTCCAATAGCCGTCGTCGCTGATTTGAGAGAGGCGGGGATAAATCCCCGCCCCACGCAGGGCGCATAATGCCGGCGTTTCCTGTGGACAGGTGAGCGACGTTCGACGCTTCGAGGGTTCGACGACAGTTTGACGGTTTGACGGTTCAGCCGCCGTTCGGCGCATGCAGCCAATGGGCATTCCAGCGATTGTGTTCGACGTTACCGGCGCGGCCAACGACGATGGTTCAACGTGGCCGGCGTTCCGGGGTCTTGTCCAACGTTATCGGCGTTCCCAAGGGATCGCATCCGACGTTATCGGCGTTTCCAATAATCGTCGATCGCGTATTTGGGTTGGGCGGCGCGGATAAATCCGCGCCCTACGACACGCGACCCACGACCCACCTGCAACGAGACGGTGTACGCGTATCAGCGGTCCGTGGATCCCCGCGTTCGCGGGAATGATGACCGGGTTCGACCGGCACGACCGATGCAGGCTCTGAACCCGATCAACCACTAACTTCACCGGGTCATTCACGACCGAGGCGATATGCAGTATCTCCTGGCAGCCTGCGCCATAGCACTGGCCGGCTGCAATAGCACGTCCGACGCGCATACGACGGCAAGCAACACCGCGAAGAGTACGGATTCCACCACCGCTGCGGCTCCTGTGGCGCCGGCGGTGCATCAGGACTGGATGCAATTCGGATGGGATGTCGGCCGCTCCAATGTCGACGCCGCATCGACCGGGATCGCCGCGAGCAACGTTGCGTCGCTCAAGAAGCAACAGGTGCCGATCGATGGCACCGTCGACGCGTCGGCGATCTACTTGCACGCTGCGAGCGTGAAGGGAGGCAACCACGACACTTTCTTCGTCACGACGACGTACGGGAAGACGCTCGCCATCGACGCTGACAGCGGAAAGGTGTTGTGGGAGTACACGCCGAGTGGGTATAGCAGCTGGGCCGGATCTCGGCAGATAACGACCGCGACGCCGGTAGCTGACCCGGGGCGTGATTTTATCTACGCCGCCACGCCCGATGGGCACATTCAGAAGCTCGCCGTCGCGGACGGTCACGTCGTATGGAGCACCGCGATAACGCTGCTGCCGGCGCGCGAGAAGATTGCGTCGTCGCTCACGTACTACAAGGGAAACGTCATCGCCACCACTGGCGGTTACATCGGTGACGCGCCGCCGTACCAGGGGCACGTCGCGATCCTCGATGCGTCGAGCGGCAAGCTGCTGCATGTGTGGAATTCGCTGTGCAGCAATCAGACGCAGCTCATCGATCCCAAGTCGTGTCCGGAAAGTGATTCCGCGATCTGGGGCCGCGCGGGGGCCGTCATCGATACCACGAGCGGTGACATCTTCGTCGCGACCGGCAACGCCAAGTGGGACGGGCACATCTACTGGGGCGACGCGACGATCGAGCTGGATCCGAACGCGACCAACATCGTGGGGAACTACACGCCAGCAAACACGGATCAGCTCGACGCTACCGACGCCGACGTCGGCTCATCGTCGCCAGTGTTGCTGGGCGGCGGCTACGTCGCGCAGGGCGGCAAGGACGGCACCATCAAACTGCTCGACTCGCAGGTGATGGGCGGCGCGACGCCTCACAAGGGAGGCGAGCTCCAGTCCGTCGCCACGCCGGGAAGTGCCCGGCTCTTCTCTGCACCGGCCGTGATGCACACCGCCTCTGGCGCGACGATGTTCGTCGCGGACGGAAGCGGTACCGCGGCGTGGAGCTTCAGCGGCGGAAAGCTCCAGCAGATGTGGCAGAATGGGACCGGCGGCACCAGCCCGGTGCTCGCTGGCGGCCTGCTGTACGTGTACAATCCCAAGGGCGGCCTTGTGGTTTATCAACCAGCCTCAGGGCAGCAGGTCGCGAGCCTCGACGCAGGCAGCGGCCACTGGAACAGTCCGATCGTAGTGGACGGCAGAATCGCGCTTCCGGAAGGCAACTCGAATAGCCACAGCACCAGCGGCACGCTCGACATCTGGCGAACGAAGTAGACGTGCCCGGGGCGCGGCCATCTCAGCCGCGCCCCGCGATCGCCCGCCGCGCGAAGTCGGTTAGAACGAGTGTTCCACTCGATGCTGCCCGGTCGGCCAGGAGCTCGTCCCAGGCATCGGTGCCAGCCCAGAAACCGGCCTTGAGCCTCGCCATCGCCTCAGGGTTGCTAGCCGAGAGCATGTTTGTGATCTTGCCGATGGCATCGTCGAGCTCGTCCACGGTTTCGTGAAGCCTGGAGTAGAGACCGTGGGTAAGGGCCCACTGCGCGTCTCGCCAGTCCGCGTCCACTGCCATCGCGCTGAAAGCGGCGAGCCCGATCTTCCGTTCTATGCATGGACCGACGACAAAGGGACCGATGCCAACTGCCAGCTCGCTCAGCCGCACCGATGCGGCGCTCGTTGCGATCACGTAGTCGGATGCGGCAACGATACCGACGCCACCTCCGACGGTTTTCCCATGCACGCGCGTCACGATGAACTTGGGACACCTTATCATCGCCAGGATCAGCGTCGCGAAGCCCATGAAGAACTTCTTGCCCGTCGCTTCGTCGGCGATGCTCTGAAGCTCCGCGAACGACGCGCCGGCGCAGAACGCGCCCTTGCCCTCGCTCCCGAGCGAGATCACGCGCACGTCGGGGTTGCTGCCAAGGTCGCGAATCACGCGCGCGAGCTCCGCGAGCAGCGGCCCGGGCAGCGAGTTGCTCTTGGGGTGCATGAAGGTGACTGTCGCTATGCCACCATCGACCCCCGTCGTGACCGTGCCGTTTTCTGTCATCATGCGCCGTAGGTTATTCGCCTCGACGATGCTTCGGAAGGCCGGCCCGATAACTGACGGTCAGGCTGGCTAACCGGATAAGTTTCAGACAGGCAAATAGCTGCGCAAATCGCGGCCCTATCCGTATCGAGTGGAAGCCATGCAAACAGTTGAATCAACTGCCAATTTGCCAGACGACGAGCAGAAGCGCGTCGCGGAGTTCGAGGCGCGAATCGCGGCTGGCGAGACGATCGAGCCGAAGGACTGGATGCCGGAGCGCTACCGTACCCAGCTGATCCGGATGATGTCCCAGCACGCGCATTCCGAGATCGTCGGGATGCTGCCCGAGGGCAACTGGATAACGCGCGCGCCGAGTCTCCGGCGCAAGATGACGCTGCTGGCCAAGGTGCAGGACGAGGCAGGTCACGGACTCTACATCTACTGCGGCACCGAGACGCTGGGCGTGGACCGCTCGGAGCTGCTCGAGCAACTGCTGTCCGGCAAGGCGAAATACTCCAGCATCTTCAACTATCCCACGCTCAGCTGGGCCGACATGGGCGTGATCGGCTGGTTCGTGGATGGCGCGGCGATCGTGAACCAGACGGTGCTCGCGAAGGCTTCGTACGGTCCGTATGCGCGCGCGATGATCCGCATCTGCAAGGAAGAGAACTTCCACAAGAAGCAGGGCTACGAGATAATTGCGACGCTCGCGAACGGAACACCAGCCCAAAAGGCGATGGCGCAGGATGCCGTGAACCGCTGGTGGTGGCCGTCGCTCATGATGCTCGGTCCGAGCGACGCGAATTCGCCAAACACGGCGGAGCTCATCCGCTGGCGTGTGAAGCGGAAGACGAACGACGAGCTGCGCCAGCGCTTCATCGACATCACTGTGCCTCAGGCGCAGGCGGTCGGTCTCACGCTTCCCGATCCTGATCTCAAGTTCAACGAGGAGACCGGCCATTGGGAATCGGGTCCGATCGACTGGGACGAGTTCTGGTCGGTGGTGCGCGGCAACGGTCCGTGCAACAGGGAGCGGCTCGAGGCGCGACGCGCTGCGCACGACGACGGCAAGTGGGTACGCGATGCTGCGACTGCGTACGCGGAAAAGAACAGAGCGCGCTCGGCGTCAACAGCCGCGGCCGCGTGACGAAAACTCCGAGAGCTGCACGTTGACAGACGAAACACAGAACGGCAATGGTGCACATCACAACGGCGACAGCGAGTGGCCGCTGTGGGAAGTATTCGTGCAGGACAAGCAGGGCGCGCCGCACGAGCATTTCGGCAGCGTTCACGCGGTGGACGCCGAGTCCGCGCTGCAGAACGCGCGCGACGTGTATGCGCGGCGTGGCGAGGTCCTGAGCATGTGGGTAGTTCCTTCAGTGGCGATAACGGCGTCACAGCCGGAGGATCGTGGCCCGTTCTTCGATCCGGCGAACGACAAGATCTACCGCAATCCGCAGTTCTATCACGTACCGCGCGGACTCAAGGGATTCTGAGGCGGTCGCGATGGAACCGAACGTGAATCTGAGCGCACAGAACGGCATGGATGTCACCGCGCTGCCTGCGGACGATCGTGCATCGCTGTTCGAATACCTGCAGCGGCTCGGCGACGACCGCCTTGTACTTGGCCACAGGCTCTCCGAGTGGTGCGGTCACGCTCCGATTCTCGAGGAAGACATCGCGCTCGGCAACATCGCGCTCGACCTGCTCGGTCAGGCGACGCGCGCGCTCGAGCTCGCCGGTGAAGCCGAGGGTGCAGAGCGTACTGCGGATGCGCTGGCGTACTTTCGCGACGCCGATCGACTTCCGCAATCTGCAGCTTGTCGAGCTGCCGCCCGGCGACTTCGGGTACACGATCGTGCGCCAGTTCTTCTTCGACGCGTTCAGCATTCATCTGATGGATGCATTGCAGCACAGCACGCACGCGGAGCTGGCAGCGCTCGCTGTGAAGGCGACAAAGGAAGAGCGCTACCATCTTCGTCACAGCAGCGAGTGGATGATCAAGCTCGGGCAGGGCACCGACGAGAGTCACGCGCGCGTTCAGAAATCAGTCAACGACCTGTGGCGATTCACGGGCGAGATGTTCAAGGTGGATGACGTCGACCGGCGCATGGCGCATCTGGGCATCGCGCCGCTGGCGAGCGACTTTCGCGCGCGCTGGGACGCCGTCGTCACCGACATCTTCGCGCGCGCCGAGCTGGAGCGTCCGAAGGACGAATTCTTCGCGCGCGGCGGACGCGTGGGGCATCACACGGAATATCTCGGCCACATGCTGGCGGAGATGCAGATCGTTGCGCGGTCACATCCTGGCGTGGAATGGTAGCGAGCGCGGAATCCATTCTCGATCTGCTGCACGAGGTGAAGGACCCCGAGCTTCCGATGCTGGACATAGTCGAGCTCGGCATCGTGCGAGACGTGAGTACGGTCGGCGATGAAGTGCGCGTGGACATAACACCGACCTATACGGCGTGTCCCGCGCTCAGGATGATCGAGAACGACATCGTCGAGACGTTGAGTGCGCACGGCGTGAGTAACGTGACTGTACGTACTGTGTACTCGCCAGCGTGGACGACGGACTGGATGGGGGAGGCGGCGAAGGAGAAGCTACGCGTTGCCGGAATCGCACCGCCAGGTCGCGTCGAGGAGGAGCCGCTGGTGACGTTGAAGCGCGCGCCGCGCGAGGTAGTGTGTCCGTACTGCGGGTCGTCGGATACTGAAGAGCGAAGTGAGTTTGGATCGACCGCGTGCAAGTCGATCGAGTACTGCAACAGCTGTCAGCAGCCGTTCGACAGGTTCAAGACGCTGTAGCACTCACTGGTCGCGGGCCGCGACGTGAGTGGATGACATCACGCGGATGTGGACACGGGAAACAGCAGCTCGTTCCCGTCGGGATCATCGACCTGGATCACATCCGAGCCCCACCAGGTGGCTCTGGTCGGAACGGCGTGCTCGACGAGCTCACGGCGCAGCTCGGCGAGTCCTTCGTGGGTAAGCTCGATGAAGAGCCGTGCGCGGCCGCTGCGCGTGGTGTCCTCGCAAAGAATTATCTCACATTCTCCGCGCGCGACCTGACAGACTGTGCCGGTGCCGTCGCCTTCATGCCAGTTCTTTTTGAAGCCAAGCCGGTCGACGTAGAACTGCAGCGCGCGATTCACGTCGGCGACGAAGAGAACAGGCCGTGTGTACCAGCGATGATCGGTCTGCGGTTTCATAGCGTAATACGTCATGCTGGACTCCGGATCCGGTTGTGGCTCGAGACGTGTACCAGCGATCGTAGAATACCGCGGCCCGGTATTGTTGATTGATGCGAATACTGTGCTGCCCTTTGCGCGACCCGGCGAGCGCCTCGAGACGGTTTCCCGGCGGTACCGCGAGCTCTCGGAGATCGCGCACGCGGTTGAGCTGGGTCAACTTGCGCCGCACAACGGGCCAGAGTTCTTGCGGCACGCGAATCGCGCACGACGATGAGGCGCTCCACTTCGAGCATGAGATGCGAACCGCCGCATCGAGAGGCCCTTCATCGCCCAACGGACCACGCCACCATCAGCGGGAATTCTTCTCGCCAGAATGCGCCACCGTGCGATCCCGCTCGCTCAGTCATGACGACGTCCGCTCCCGCATCGCGCAGCGCCTTCGCCCACCGCCTGGCGTTATCGAGGAAAAACGGCTCCTGTGCGCCAGCGACCAGGTATGTGCGTGGAAGCGGAGTCGGCATCGGCAGCGGCGGCTTGTACCCGCCGCCAGGCGACGCGCAGAACACCACCCCGAACACGTCGGGATGTCGAAGGCCAAGCGCGAGAGCGAGCTCGCCGCCCGCCGACACGCCCAACACGGCGGTACGCTCCCTGGCCAGCACCACGCCAAACCGCGACTCCGTCCATGCGCGAACGTCCTCGACGACGAACTTCTCGTGTGCCGCGAACCGCTCCGGTGCAAAGCCTGGCGAGTACTCCTGGAGCCGCTGCATGTCATCGGCCAGCCCATGGACGCCGACGATCATGGTCGACGGTAGGTCCGGCTTCGCGACCAAGGGACCCCATTTCGAGAGTCTCTGACCATCGCCGGCGAAGACGACCAGCTCAGGCGGATTCGGTGGCACGTAGACCGTGACCTGCCGTCCGCCGTCGTAGTCGAAGGTCTCGGTGACGAACTCGCCGGGCCGAGCCGCCGCTCGCTCGGCCGGTGCATCGCCGGGTTCGCGAGCCTCGTGGCGCATGTGACTGGGATCGTCTTCGTTCATGGAGTCATACTCTCTGAGTCCTTGCTCCGCTTATTTGAAGGCTGCGGACGCTCCGAAAGTGCAGGGACGTTCGTGGCCGTGTAACGCCTTAGCCAACCTGCAAAGAGGTTAAATAAGAATGCGCGCGAAGCGCGCCTGAATCCATAGACTCTTTGTCAGCTTCAGCGTTCGTTAGGCTGCACGTCGAGATGCACCTGCCGACCGAGGTCGTCGATGCGGTCAGTCGGGTGAAACGGCGCATCCGCACAACGGCTCACTCGACGAGTACACCACCCCAACTCCGCGGGTCGACGTCAGCGATGGTCTGGGAGAATGTCCAGCGATGGCCAGCGAGGTCCTCCGCCGTGTACTGCCGCTCGCCATACGCATGGTCAGCCGGCGGCGCGACGATCTGGGCTCCTGCCTCCTCGGCGCGGCGGCAGTGCGCGTCCACGTCGGCGACCCGAACGAGAACCATGCTCCGCGCCGCGCCGGACGATGGGCCGTCTGTGGCAACAAGGTGCCCGCCACCAAGTGCGAGCTGCGCGCGGTGCGTGCCAATGCGAAGTCGCTCGACGCAGCCGAAGGCAGCGCTGAGCCACGCGACGGCCGCCCGTACGTCCGGGTACACGAGGACGGGCATGACGACGCTTTCCGGGATCGAGCGGTTTGGGGATGCGGGCGGGTGCGTCATCGGAGGTTGTCCAGCCGTGCGGGTCAAGAGTGCGATTGCAGCCTAACGTCCTAGCTAACTTGCGAGCGAGTTCGATAAAATGCGAGCGCAGCGCGCTTCCTTAGATCGCTCGACAAGTTCAGCGTTCGTTAGGTCACACAGCGAGATGGAACCTCGGCACCCCAACCGTCGAATTCGCAATGTTGCTGGAGGCCCGCGGTAACCATCCAATCAACCCACCGGTCAAGAATCGCACTCGACACGGCTGTGGATTGCGCCGACCCCTCAACCATCCACCGCTTCGTGAACGTGCCAGTCGATTGGACCTTCACATCGTAGACCGTCTGGTCGGCGAGTACTGCCCTCAGCGATTCGGCGCTTGCTCGGTCGGTCGCAGCATAGCTGAAGTCCAAACGAAGCTGGGTGGACTCATTGACGCCGTGCTCGCGGAGACGCTCCCATGTCTCCTCGTTCATGACGAGTTGCTTTGCCAGCAGGCGTCGGTATTGGGTGTCGAGGGTCTTCAGTCATCACGAAATCGTGGGTGGGACCTAACGCCCGAATTCAGTTGCGGGCGATTCTATTATCGCGCGCAGCGCGCTTCCGCAAATCGCCCGTCAGCTGCAACGACTTGTAAGACCTTATGGTCGGGATCTCCGGCGATGGTTACGAACTCCGAGCGCAATCGCTGCTGTGGCGATCGCGAAGCCCTCGAGGACATCAAAATCTCCGAGCGTTGCGTGCCCTGTCACTATCAGCAGCGCACCAACGCAACTCGCCGCGCCAATTACCGATCCCGTTGCGATCATTGCAATTGGCGGCATCAGTGGTTCGGAGGCGAGCGTACTTAAGATCAGACGGCATGCAGTGATGGCGCACCAGGGCAGCGCTGCCAGTATCAGAATCTCAAATATCCGAACGCCGGAGCGCTGGTTGCTCCATCCCGCGTGCACGATCTCGCGCACGACAACCCATGCGACGAGTATTGTGACCACCCCAAGCACCACACCGGTTAGCCGTTGTGCCAAGTCACCAATCGGTTGGTAGTACCTTCGGTTGGGTTCAAGCATCGAATTAGGTCTAACGCCCGGAATCAGCGGCGCAGGCCCGCGTAGCGGGCTGGCGCCGTCGGGTCGAGTGGTTAGCTGTCAATTGCGCCACCATGCAAGACGGTTCGTCCGGTGATCCCAATACAGGGTGATAGGATCGCACTCACCGCTTCCAGTTAGCACGAGACTCTGTGCGCCTTTACTCTCGACGCAGCCTGGCAAGACCGAAGTTGCAACCTGGTAGCTACATGACAACGGAACGACCGTGAGCACCACAGGCGGGTCACACAGCGCATCTTGTGATTGGCCGAACCCAAACGTAAGTACTTGCGCTTTGCCGTGTTTGCCGGCGAGGTGAACAGTAACGGAAAACTTGTGCGCATCCTGCACGAGCGCAACTGTGTCATCGACGCCGCCAACCCTTATGTCAGCCTTGACTGAGCTGGACGTCTCTTGGGCCGCGACGATACCATAACCAAGGCAAATGAGCACGGCAAACGCGATAAGTCTTTGCATGACAGTTAACGCGGGCATTCAGCTGCGGCACTCGAACGACTTAGGTGCCAACAACCAGAATATAGTACGAACTCGGGAGGCGCACACCCCGACGCCCCAGACGCGGCCAGTTGCAACGTCACGTTAGACAGGCGACCTCACGTGGGTAGTAACCGCATCCGACGCCCGGCTATTCCATTTGCACACCGCCAACATAGCGATTCCGGCCTCGCCGCCAATTAGCAAGGCAATGAATACATAACGGGGCCACGTATGCCGGTATCGCCTATAGAGCTGCCAGTACGAATTGGAATCGCGCTGTGCATGCGTCATGGCATCTCCCCACGCGTCAAGATCGAGCGATGGCGCGGATGGAGATGCTTCCGCACTATCGTTCCCGGATGTGTGAAACCCGAGCGTTCGAGTATCAAAGATAAATTTGCGTATGTGCGACGTCTTGAAATCGAATTGCGTCCCGATGAAATACGGATCGGACCACTCGAGATCGACGATTGATCGCACGTAACCTGGGCCCGCGATGGGCTCGCCCGTGGCATAGCCCGGCGCCTCGATATAGCCGTCATACGTGTTGTAGCTGCCGAGCACATATCCATTCGGCAGCGTGACGTACGGGTCGCCACTCAATCCTGAATCTTGGTGGGCGATCCGACTTGAAATTTCAACGTGAATCAGAAACGCTATCGACGACCCATAGCAGGGCGACCGCCGGCGCCCATGTCGCGACAATCATTGCACCGTGCCGGCGCACTCCATCGGGACCTTCCTTGGCCGCAAGAACACGAAGATGCCGGTTAAATCGCGACCGCGATAAGCGCCACGATTCCGTAGGTCGCAATGCTCACGACGATCGCGAAGCCCGCCATCAGCGCATCTCCAGGTAAGTGAGGGTGTGACGTGAGACGGCGTTCTAGTTCTGCCTAACGCCCCAGCTAACTTGCGAGCGAGTCCAATAAAATGCGAGCGCAACAAGCTTCCTAGATCGCTCGTCAAGTTCAGCGTCCGTTAGGCCGGTGCGCAACGGATTTCGACGGTCCGACCGCTTGCGCCGGAAAGGGCTAACTTTGGAGAATGCTCCAGCAAAGAATGCACGGGTTCGTCGTCTTCGACAATAATGCTTATAAGCGCATCAGCGTTCCGCGCCTTGACCGCATCGTCGAAGCGGAGCGGGCGGCTAAGGTCATCGCGCTGGCGAACATTGCGGTGCTTCAAGAGCTCTTGGCGCGGGTCTTGGATGAGGACTCGGAACAACGATCACGCAATCGCGCCGCCGCTCGGAAGATGGGCCGGCATTGCGGCGTACATCATAGTGACAAGCTAATAATCAACTTTCTCAGCGATACGGACCTTCAAGTCTATCGCCTTTTTCGCGGAGGCGCGTACCCGGCGGATGCCGCGATAATGGAGAACCTTAGTGAAATCGTCGGCTTGATCACGGCGGTCAGCAACGATGATCCGCTCGTGACTGTCGCAGCGGATTTGACTGGAGTGCGAGAGTTCGTTGCACGCGCCGAGGAAACCTATATCGAGAGATTGCAACAGGAGGCAGGTCGCGAGCCGATTCCGAATCGCATGAAGCGCAACCTCAATTACGCCGAGTTCATCGTGCGGCGAGCCGAGGCAGCGTACCGCCAGAGCTTCGCGCGCCGCAGGAGATCGTGATGCTGAATTATCGATATCGCCAAAATCACGTCAGTCGGTTTCGCATTGCATGATTCCGTAGTAGCGGAAGTCCGATCGAACGGCGGGCACGGCCGCCATGGCAACACGCTGTGGGACGAAGAGATTGCCTCCTCAACGTCGCTGGACTCCACTGTGCAAGGGCGGAAGATTCTGCTCGTCACCGAGGAGGAGCGGCTTCTGGAAGCTGCATCAGGTGCCAACTGCCTCGATCGGATTTGCAATGTACGCAAGATACGAGGAGTTAATTTCGGGACTTCATCGCCATGGACACCGCCCCGCAGTCCATAACCATCGACGCGAGCTTACTGCGCATGTTGCTTAACGGAAGCGGCGCTCGGTATCGGCCTAACGCGTATAAGACCGCAAGCTCTGCTTCAAAACCGCTGCAAGCATGCAGTATAAGATGCCCGTGTTGTAGCTCTCCGCAAGGTGCATCTTCAGCGCCGGGATATACTTGCGCGATTTCCAGCGAGAATGGTGCTTGGTCTTATGCTGCATTGTTCGCAGTATAAGACCAAACTGTAACGTACCGTCTCCCTGTGACCCGTTACCAAACGCGCACCAACGTGGAGCTCACTGCGACCATCGCGACGCGAGCCTTACGGGATTACTTCACGGGTGTACAACCGGAATCGCTGGTACATGCGGAGCAGAGTTCTGATTTGCATTCAGCGACAGAAGATCGAATGCGGTTGCAGGAGCCCGAAGCGCTGTGTATTGCGCTCGCGTTCGCTGGAGGCTGTCAGAGCTGGCACGCCGTGCCTTTGGCGCCCGACGTTGCGCGCGACCTTCCAGGCCAACGCGAGATTGGTAGAGATTATCGCGATCTCGTCGATCACGATAAGTAGGAGATCTGCAGGATCGAAGGATGAGCGGCGTCTGATCACTCCGCCCGAATGGACAGTGCGTGCCGGAACACATTGCGCGGATCCCAGTGTGCCTTGACGCGCTGAAGGCGTGGGTAATTCTCGTTGTAGTAGATGGTGTACCACGGCACACCTGAAGTGTTCAACGCCGGATCCGCAAGATCGACATCGGGATGGTTGATCATCGCGCCGTCGTACGCGTCGCCTGGAACTGGAACTCCGCCGCTCTCGGCGAACATGTCTCGATAGAACGCGCGGACCCATGCGAGATTCTTCGATTCATCCAGCGGATCCAGCCAGCCGGTGGTGCATGCGACATCGAGAATCGCATTGCGATGCACAGACGCCGTTGCGTCGCGCGCAACGCTATTCACCCGACCACCGTAGGTTGCAAGACCGAACATGCCGCCCATGACGTCGTGGTCCGTGCGAGTGAGATAATCGTACGCAATGTCGATCTGGCGATCGGTAAACCGCTTCCTGGGCAATGCATCCTTCGCCTTGGTGCTCACGCCATCTGGCGGCATGGTGAACAGCTCCGGAAGCGGATTCAAGGCGAACTCGAGCCATGACATGCGTGCGACTTCCGTGTCGGACGGCGCCGCAATTCCGTTGCTCAACGCTGCGATGTGATCATCGAACTGCTGTGCAGCGGCTGCGCCAGCGGTGCTCACACCGCGGACGACGATCTTTCCGAACTGCTTGCGGTGGATCTCCAGAAAGGCGTATAACGAAGCGCAAGGCGAATTCGCACCGCTGTTCTGCTCGCACCACGCACCATGATTCGCGAGAAGTCTCTGGAAGGAAGACCTGTCGAATGCACTCCAGTTCCATTCGGCCTTGAATGTGGTGATCGATTCGGGCGCGCGCGGCAGAAGTGTAGTCGGATCGTCGCCTGATGCGTCCGGCGACCGGAACCAGTAGCGAGTGACGATACCGAAGTTGCCGCCACCAGCGCCGGTGTGGGCCCACCAGAGATCACGGTTCGGGTCGGATGTCTCACGTGTCGCGACGGTGCTGCTCGCGTGTCCGCCGGCGTCGACGGTCACGACTTCTACTGCGTAGAGATAATCAGCAGCGAGACCAAGTTGACGGCAGAGAAAACCGAAGGCGCCGCCGACTACGTGGCCTCCCATGCCGATCTCCGGATATTCGCCGAGCGGTATGACTGTTCCCCATGTGTCGTGCAGCGTGCGAAAGGTTTCTCCGACAGTAACGCCCGCCTCGATCGCCACGGCACGCTTCTCGGTATCGTAGTAGATGCGCTTCATGGGTGACACGTCGATGATGACGCGTACGTCGGGATCGGAGACGAATCCTTCGAGGCAATGTCCACCGCTGGTGACGACGAGACGCCGATCTTCGTTCACTGCGTCCTGCACGGCCGATATGACGTCGTCCGTAGAGCTGGCCAGCCGGACGTAATCAGGGCTTGCGCGGAAGCGTTTGTTGAAGCGCTTGTCGACGACCGCGGTGTAGCGGGGATCGCCGGGATTTATTTTCGCAGTGCTCATCGTCTGCCGCCATCCGGATGACACGCCTCGTCGACCACTACTGTACTAGCAAGAATCAACACCGGATCCTCGCCTTCGGCGACTTCGACTCCGTACGTGTCAGCAAGCGTGAGCCATTGCTTCGACACCGTCGCAACGATGGTGTCGCCGCGACGGAATACGTACTCGTGATCGGTAAGGTTTCCCTCGACCTCGAGATCGTCGGGTCCGGGCACGTCGATGGTAAAACGATGGTGCAGGAGGGAGAAGATCTGTTGCTTGACTACGGCTACGATCTCACCGGCGCGACTGATCTCGTAAGTCGGTCCCCAGGACAGAATTGTTTGCTTGATGAATGCAAGCTCGTTGCGTTCGGCGTCCTGAAAGGAAAGTTGCTTGCCGATGCTCATCGCCTTTCCATCCACGAAATACACATCTCGGCCGGAATCATCCTTGATGAAGTAGTCGTCGCCGAGTGAGAAAAGCTTTTGCTTCATGACGTAGCGCATGATCGTCCCGCGGAATGTGTATGTCGAAGAAGCAAAGATACTGATGTGAGAGCGCCAGTGGCGCAGCACACCGCGCTCAACAAATCAGGCCGCCACTCGCTGGACGAGTGGCGGCCTGATTTCGGACGCGGATCAGAGCATGGTCTGGTTCCGGTCAGTTGCCTCCGCCTGGACGGCCGCCGGCCTCGCGTTCGCGCAGGAGCAGCTCGACCTCAGGGGCCATTCCGTAGTACACGCCGAGCACTTTGTTGTCCGGTGAAATGTCGAAGGTGATGTACTCCATCGCACCCGATATGGCGCCATTGCTCCACCAGCGGAAATTGTTCGCGTTCCAGTACTCGAGCCGCCCGTGGGCAAGGCCGCGCGTGAGGTAGAGATTGCCATCCTTGATCTCCACCGTGACCTTGCCGTACATGCTGTCGGCATATGTGCCCACATAGGCCGATAGCGGAAGCGGTGCAGGGCCCTGTGCATGCGGGGGAGTTGGTGGCGTGGGCCGGCGCCGCGACTGCGAGCGCTTGAGCGCATCGCCAACGTAGTCGTGCATCGGCTCGCCCAGATGACGATCGAAGACGTAGTGCATCAGCATGTCGGGAAGCTGCGTGTGGTCCATGTTGCTGAGGACAGCCACAGCGATTTTCTTGTCCGGAAGCATGCCGACTGCAGCTGTCATCCCGGGCGTGTTGCCCCCATGCTGTACCATCACCTGATGTCGGTAGTCCTGGATCATCCAACCCATGCCATACGTGCTGAACCGCGGCTGGTCGCCGCCAGCGGGGCTGCCTGAATTCATCAGGATCTGGGGCGAGTGCGTCTCCATGAATGCGGCGCTGTCCACCAAGCGCTTGCCGTTGAAGACACCGCCAGCCAACTGGAAGCGCAGCCACTTCCCCATGTCGACTGCGTTGGTCAGGATGCCGCCGGCTGGCGCAATGTTGTCCGCGTTGAAGCGCTCCTGCTTTCTGAACGCCGTGTCGTGGTCCATCGCATGTGCGATGGCGAGGTTGGTGGTCGTGACGCCGGCATATGTTGGATGACTCGAAGTCATACCCAGCGGCGTGAAGATCCGCTGCTGGAGAAGCGCGTCCCAGCTCGTTCCAGCCGCCGCACCAACTGCCTGACCGACGGCGAGATACATGATGTTCTGATAGGACCACTTCGACCGGAAGGGTGATTCCGGCGGAAGGAAGCGAACCCGGTGCAATACCTCCTCGCGCGAAGTACCAGCGTCGATCCACGTCCACTCACCACGTGCGACTCCGGTGCGGTGCAGCAGCGCGTCGCGCAGTGTCACCTGGGCACTCGCGTAGGGATCGTAGAGCTTGAAATCCGGCAGGTACTTCGAGATGAGGTCGTCGTAGTGCATCTTGCCATCGGAGACCATCATCGACATGAGCGTGGCCGTGAAGGCCTTCGTGCTGGACCCGATCTCGAAGAGAGTGTTCTCGTTGACGGGCGTGGTGCCGCCGATGGCGAGCACGCCGTAGCCCTTCGTATAGATGACGGAGTCGTTACGCACGATCGCGATAGCGAGGCCCGGCACCTTCAATTCCTGCATCGACTTGACGATGTAAGCGTCGAGGCCGGGATATGGCTCCTGCGCAGCGGCACCACGGGGAAGCACCACGAATGCCGTTGCAGCCCACGCCGCACATGCAATGTGGCGTCGTAATTTCGTCATCTGGTCCTCTTTGGGCGCGGGGCTGCGACGGGTGTCGGCATCCCTGCCATGGATGGTTGCCGCTGAATGACCCCGAATGCCAGGACAGACCTCGGCGGTATACCCTAACGGTATACCATGAAGACTATTCGTGCTAGCCTGAGTTTTCGTCGAACGAGAGCCGGCCGGCGCTAGACACCAAACTGTCGCAGGTGGTGATCCAGATGCTTGTACATCAAGATCGACCATTCCTGCGGGGTCAGCTGTCCAAAGAAGGCGTGCGGGTGAGTGGTGCATCCGCCGGGGCCGGCGGCCACAATCCGATCGATCAATCCGAGCAGCCGGGTCCGTTCGGCATCCATGTCACGCTCATCTGTCATGACCAGCTCCTTCACCGTCGGAGAATTCCGACGCATGGGCCCGTCGTCCCTTAGGGCGAGCCGTTTCACGACCGGGCCGATGATCCTTCCCACCAGCGCGCGCGGAGGACGCAGCTCGCCGAGCGCCATCTCGAGTCCGGCGGAGCAGTGCGCAGCCGCCTGTGCTGCATTCATCCTGCCCCACAGCCGTTCGCTATCTGACCGGAGGTGCAGTATGCGGTCTCTTACTTCCTGCGCCTGCGCTGCGTCAAAGAGATTTCTCATTCGTTCGCGCCCTCGTTGAGTGTTGCGATCAATTTCCTTGGCGCTACGCGCCGCCATGCGTCTTCGAGGAGCTCCCTGAGCTGCGCGACGTCAACGGTCGATAAGCGTACAAGGACCCACGGGTAATCCCGGTAGTGATCGGTGATGAAGAATATCTCTGGCGCCGTACTCAGAAGGTGCTCACGCTCGAACGAATCGGTACGGAGCACGATCGTGTCACCGTCCTCCTTGAGACGCACGAACATCTTTCCGCGGACCTTGAGCGCGGGCGTGCCGTACGATGTGCTCTCGTCGACCTCCGGCAGGCGGCGTGCAAGCTCGCGAACAGTGTCGTACGTAACGCGCGGTTGTCTCATCGATCAGAAGCCTGTTGCTCGAAAGTCCTCAGTCCTTTCGAGCGGCTGATACCAGTCGCTCGGCGATCCTGTCCGCGATTCCCCTTGCATCTGCTGCATCATCGTTCGTGAGTACGATTACGACGGCGTGTCTGTCAGGAATTCTCACGAACGCGCCGCGCTTGCCGCCATCGGCGCCATATGCGACGAGCCACGTGGTCCCTCCGTGTGATTCGGAGGTCCAACCCTTCGTCAGGTCGGCGTTCGGCCATGTGCGCGGGTTCTCCAATCCAAGCTCGAATCTGTAGAGCTCGTCGACATCCGAGCTCACCTGGCCACTGGCGTCCACTACGGTACGGTGCATTCCAATCGGCGGCGAAAGCTGGCGCGTCACACAACGCTGGAGAGATGTCGCGGGAGTCGCTTGCGCGCGGGCACCGCTGTCCATCATAGTGCCACGCGGAGCTGGCGGGGCGGGAAGCTGTGCGCACAACGCGGCGAACACATCAGACATCTGACCGAGCGGAAACTGTGGCAGCGTAGTCGTGGGCATGTACCGCGGCTGATCTGGAACGCCGTACGACGCGTCGACGAACACTTCGCCATTCTGAGCAACCAGCACGGTCGCGCCGCCAGCCGATGGATTGGTGTACTTCGCGAACAATCCGTTCACCAATGCCATCGTCAGCGGTGAGTCCTCGATGGCGCGATGCATTACGCGGCGGGACGCAAGGTTGTAGCGATCACCCGGATGCAGTGTCAGGAACGGTTTGCCCGGATCGTTCGGGTCGTGTCCGCCATATACAAAAGCCTTGTTGCGTCCAATAATCGTCGCAGTGTCTCCCTGCACGAACCACGCGGTACCCTCGTCCTCCGACATGCCGAGCAGCTGCGGATGTCGCGGCATTATCGAATCGGCGAGATCGGGCAGACGCTCGCGCGCAACGACGTGCTGGTCGATGCCAACGCCGCGGAGAAACGCAAAGCCCTTCTCGTAACCGGGATAGTCCATGATGCTATTGTCGTTCGACGGCGCACCGCGCACAAGAAAATCGCCGAGTATCGTTGCGCCGGCAGATGAGCCGCCCACAACTCCGCCTCGTGCGAGCACATCGTGGAATCCCTGTTCCGTCCTGGTGCCAGCGTAGGCATCGACAAGGTGGAACTGACGCCCGCCCTCGAACCATACACCGCCAGCGCGCTTGAGCACGGCAGCGAAGGAATCCGAGTTGGCGACTGCGCGATCATCGGTGAACAACACGTGGACATTTCGGGCGCCGGCGGCCCGCAACTCCTTCGCGCCAGCCGCATCATCGCCGTACGATTTGGCTCCGCCCGCATTCGGGACATCGATGATGAGTGCGTCCGGACCGCCGGCCGCCGCGATGAACCGTGAGTTGATCTCGGGACCGATGGCGCCACCACCGACGACGATCACAGTACCGTGTGCTGGGCCGACTGTCGTCGATCCAGACGAGTGTTGCACGGAGCTCTGTGCTGCCAACATCGCGGGGAGCGCGAGAACTGCAACGACTGCCTGATTGATAATGGACATGGTATTCCTGGCTTCAACGCAGGTGAAAGAGTTCCTGATGGAACGAGCTGGTGGGAAGTCCTTGCTCGGCGAAGTCCTCGCGTAGCTCCTTTCCAAGTGCCACAGGTCCGCAGAACCAGATGTCCGAGGACCTCCATTCCGGCACCACGCGACGAATATCGGCCCCGGTCATTCGCCCATCTTCCGCGGCGACCCAGACACGTAGAAGCACGTGCGCCGACTCGGCGAGTTTACGCAGCTGGTCCACTGGCTGAATATCGCGCGAGCCAGTAGCGTGGAACAGATCGATGGTCTTCCCGTCCGGCTTGATCGCAAGCTCCTGCATGCGCGAGACGAACGGCGTGATACCAATGCCTGCGCTCACCCAGATCTGGCGTTGATGACTTCCCTCGAATGTGAATCGGCCCGTACGGGACCTTCGACGGTGACGATCGTGCCGACTTTCAACGTCGTCGGAAGCGCCCTCGTGTAATCTCCCAATCCCTTGATGAGGAACAGGAGATGGCCATCGTCCTTCCACGTGGAAGAGATCGTGAACGGATGCGGTCCTTCCCGGTCCTCGAAGTTCACGAACGCAAATTGACCGGCCTCGTGACCACTCCATCGATCCTTGAGTCGAATGCTGACCTGGAGAATTCCAATGTCCGGACGCGTCGTGACGCCATCGATCTCTCCGACTGCTCGGTGTGTACGACCCGACTCTGCGAAACAGCGTGATGACTGCTGCCACAGTCCCACCGGCCATGAGCGCTGCTATCACGTAAGAAATCGCGTGGGTCCAGTATTCGACTTTCATCAGAACAACAGAATGAAAGACGAGCAACAGGAACACTATCGCGAACAGTCTGTGCGTCTTCAGGAAGTACCGATATGGAAACCAGCGCAGCAACGCAAGCACGACCAGGACGATCGTCGCGTAGAAGCCAATCTGGCCGACGGATCGTGCAGGATTCTGCAGCGTACGGAGTAGCGCAGGCCCCGCCGCCGCTCCGCTGGCACCTTGCCGGCCTCCTGCCTGCGCCGTCGCGCCGAGTGCGGACAGCCAGCCGGGTCCGTTGATCCATAGCCAGTGCGCGATCGCCATGACGAGTGCCGCGATACCAAGCCACTTGTGCAACCGATAGCTCTTGTCGAGTCCGCCAATGTGGGACTCCAGGGTCGCAGACCTTGCTGAAAGAATCATTGCGACACTCATCATGCCAATGGCGAGAATGCCCGTGTAGTTGATGAGGGAGAGTCGCGTCAGCGCGAACGAGGCCGGGATGAAACAGGATCGGATCGGCTGCAACCCACAATACCGTGAGCCCGATGCACAACACCCAGAAGCTGACCTTGATGCGCGTCATTTCGTCTGCTCCGATCTGGAGTTCGCGCCGCTACGCTGGTTCGCGCTCGTACAGCAGCATCCACGAAGTCCCGAACCGATCTCTGAGCATCGCGAAGCGCTGTGCAAAGAACGTCTCCTCGAGCGGCATGAAGATCTGTCCGCCATCGGCAAGCAGAGCGTAGATCCGATCGGCCTCATCGACGCTGTCGAGCATCAAGGTGAGATATGCGCTGCGCATGGGTTGAAAACGATCGGGCGGAACGTCAGCGCCGAACAACGCCGTATCGCCGAGCTCTATACGTGCGTGGAGGACGGCATTCCTCCATTCAGGTGAAACGTCGCTCGAATTCGGCTGGTCGGCGTGCGTCGTGATCATCGTGATTCTGCCGCCAAGATGCTCGGCGTAGAATTCGAAGGCCTGCCGGCAGTTGCCGCCAAGTTGAGGTATGTATTGAGCTTCATCGGAAACTCCCTTTGGGGCGCGTGGATGCATCTCGCGCAAATTGTTGATACAAAATATGGCTTTCTTTCTCCCGGTACGGGCGGCGGGAAGTGTTGGAAGTGTCACCGGCGGTCATCACTGGCCCTGATAGTGCGGCGAGGCAACCGGCCAGTAACGTCGGGGAAGCCGGCGAGAACCACACGATTCGAGTGTCGTAGCATTCGACGCAACTCATGCAGTCTCCGCGCGCGCTATGCGAGCCGTCACCGACAGCTGCCCAACGTGCCGCATCGAGTGTTCCGCAGCGTGGACCAGGCAGCCGATCACCGTCGAGGGGAGCTGAGCGCGACCGACGCCGCGGAAGTCACCGAGCGTGTCGACGTCCACGGTGCGCAACTCCGCGACCGCTGAATCGACGCGCTGGCTCAGCGCTTCGAGAGTGGCGGCGACATCATCCGTGTGCAGCTCAGCACCTTCCGTTCGGATGCTGGCGAGTTGTTCCGGCGAAAGCGCGGAGCCGCGCGCGTACGTGAAGAGCCGATCGATGACGCCGGTGATGTGCCGCACGTGAAACGCACATGATGCAACGTTGGCGGGCCGAGCGTTCCACTCGGACTCGGTAAGAGCGCCGGTCAGCTCGCCAACGCTCTCCCGAACCTGCAGAAGAATGTGGGCGACCGGTTGCAGGAGGGCGGGGACGCCGTCGACCGGACCGCGCTGCCACCATTCGGTGTTTGCCATGCATTCCTCGTCAAGAGTTGGATGGATCGAGCTTCGTTGAATCTATCCACGCTGGCAGAGTCGCCCCGTTCGCCGGATATTACGGAGCACCCAGTCATCTCTCCGCGAGGCCGCCAGTAATGCGCATTGCCATCTCTTCCGCTGCAGCCGCACTCGTAGCGGTCTCACCCCTCTCCGGTCAGGCACCCGTCGCGTCGTCGATGCCTGTAACACCGTGCACCACGGCAACGAGTACGTGCGAGCAGTGGATTACCTTCGGTTCCGGCCCGGCGCGCTCCATGGTCTACTCCACGTACGCGCTGGGCAAGCCAAACACGCAGGTGACGCGCGCGCTCATCATGGTTCACGGCGCGCTTCGCAATGCCGATCACTATTTCGCCACTGCGACTGCAGCGGCATTTCTCGCTGGCGCGCTCGACAACACCATAGTCATCGCACCGCGTTTCGCCGCCTCGCGCGATACTGTCGCGCCCAACGAAGTACTCTGGCCGGAGCGCGGCGATACGTGGCGATCCGGCGGGATGTCGCCAACCAATCCAACGCTGTCGTCGTTCGACCTCGTCGACGAGCTCGTACGAGTGCTCGCTGACAAGCGGACGTTCCCGAATCTCACGCACATCGTCATCGCCGGCCACTCGGCGGGCGGGCAGTTCACGAATCGCTACGAGACGGCCAACAAGGTGGATGGGACGCTCAGCGGGGTGAGCATAAGCTACGTAGTCGCCGATCCATCCACTTACGCGTGGCCAGCCGCTGTCAGACCGCTGCCGGTTGGAGATGCCAATCCCGTTACAGCCGACAAGGAAGCACTCGGTGCAAATGGAGAAAAGGTGAACACCCAGTTCACCTATGGACCGTTCGACTCGACAAAGGCTCCGCGATACAACCAATGGCCCGCTGGTCTGGAGGACCGCAAGGGCTACACCGCGCAGATGTCGGACGACCAGCTGAGAAAGCAGCTCGTCGATCGCCCGACGACGTACCTACTAGGTCAGGTGGACGTGCTGCCACTTGGCGGTTTCGACTCGTCTCCGTCGGCGATGGCCCAGGGACCGACGCGACGTGCGCGTGGCGAGGCGTTCTTCAAGTACATCACCGACTCTCTCGGTGCGCATCAGCGGGCGATCATCGTGCCGGAGTGCGGTCACAACGATCGGTGCATCTTCACGACCGACGAGGTTTTCCCTTCAATATTTCCCCAGTAGAATCACGCCCGCCGACGCTGTCGTCCCACCGCACGATGGATATGGGTAAGGAGCGCGCCCGCTGAAGCTACGCCGATCGCTGTCCACGCTGCCACTCGTGTTCGTGATGTTCTTCAACGTCTCGGGCGGCGCATACTCGCTCGAAGAGCTCGTCGCGTCCACAGGCGCCGGTCTCGCGATCATCATTCTCGCAGTGATTCCCGTCATCTGGTCGGTGCCGGAAGTGCTCATCATCGGCGAGCTGGCGAGCGCGGTACCGGAGGAAGGAGGCTACTACCGCTGGGTGCTGCGCGCGTTCGGAAAGTTCTGGGCGTTTCAGAACGGGTGGTGGACGTGGCTGTACTCTCTGGTGGACATGGCGATCTACCCAGTACTGCTCAACACGTATCTCGCGTATTTCGTTCCAGACCTTTCGCGGTCCATAAAATGGGCAATCGCGCTCGCGATGATCTGGGGTGCGACGCTGCTCAATCTGCGCGGTGTCGAGCGCGTCGGCCGAGCGTCGATGGCGGCAGGCGCGTTCGTGCTGGTCGCCTTCACATTGCTCACGATCGGCGCCATACCGCACGCATTTCACGCGTCGTGGTCGCCGATGCTCGCACCTGGCAAGCACGTCGTATCGAGTCTGGGCGTGGGGCTGTCGATCGCGCTCTGGAACTATGTAGGTTGGGACAATGCGTCTACAGTAGAAGGGGAGATCACGGATCCGTCCCGCAATTATCCACGCGCGTTGTGGCGGGCTCTGCCACTGGTCGTCGCCGCGTATCTCGTTCCGATCGTCGCGACGCTCGCTGCGACGAGATTCAGCGACTGGCACGATGGTGGCTGGCCCGACGTTGCACGCATTGCGATTGGCGGCGAAGGCGGCCGCGTCGTCGCTGTACTGATCGCGTTGGGAGGGATCATCAGCGCGCTGGCGCTTTTCAACGCGCTGCTCATGTCGTACTCGCGCATCCCTTTCGCAATGGCGATTGACGGGTTGATGCCGAGGAGCATCACGCGGTTGAACAGACATGACGTACCGCGCAACGCGGTAATCGTGAGCGCGGTATGCTATTCGATCTTTGCTCTTGCGCCGTTTGGCGAGCTCGTTGTCGCGGACGTAGTACTGTACTCACTTGCGCTGTTCGTGGAATTCGCGGCGCTGATCCAGTTCAGGCGGCGCGAGCCGGAGCTGCGCGGCGATTTCCGGATTCCGCTCGGCACATCGGGCGTGGTTGTTCTGGCGTCGTTTCCGGTTGCCGTTCTGTTGCTCGTAATCGCGCTCGGCGTGCGCGATGGAACGTACGCGCTTCCGGCGTTGATCGGGTCGCTGTGCGGAGTGCTGGCTGGGCCGGTGTTGTATCTGGTGATCAGGCGAAGGTTTACGTAACGACTAGTCGCAGTGTGCCGCGCGCCATGATTCAGTCAAGCTCGCCCTCGATCACACTTACTGCGCTACTGCCGATCTCCGCAACATCCAGTTGTACAACCATGCGACCGTGCTGACGAACGCGATGACTCCGAGCCATGATGCGGGCGCGAAAGTATCCGGCACGAGTGCGATGGGCGCTTCCTTCGTGAGCCCGACTATCAGACCTGCATTGATCACGCCCCACACGCTCTCGCCCACGATCAATCCTGAGGCGACGAGCGTGGCGAGCCGTTGCGCGCGCTCGGGGTTCGGCATCGAGCGGGTGCGGCCCTCGTACCAGCGGGAGAGCAACGCACCGATGATCACAGCGAAGGTCGTCGACATGGGGAGATAGATCCCAAGTCCAACGGCGAGCGGCGGAATGCGCAGCTTCTTCATCGCGCCGAGCGATATGTCGAGCAGAATCAAGCCGATGCTGACGAGCGCGCCGATGCCGAGCATCGTCCATTCCAGGCTTCCGCCGATCACGCCCTGGGCGATCGCAGAAATGAGCGTCGCCTGCGGTGCAGGCAATGGGTGTGATGCAACTACATGGAGGTTCGGCGCTCCCGCAAAACCGTATGCCTTCGCAAGCAGGTTGAGCACGAACGGAATCACCGATGCGCCCGCTGCTACACCAACGATGAGCGCAATCTGCTGTCGCATCGGCGATGCGCCGACGAGCTGGCCAGTCTTGAGATCCTGCAGATTGTCGTTCGATATCGTCGCGCACGCGAAGACGATCGCAGTCACGAACAGTGCGAATGCGACCATCGCATGGCGCGTTTCCACTGTTGGCGAGACCACGAGCGTGATCAACGACGCGCAAACGACGATTGACAGGATGCCGACGCCGGAGATCGGGCTGTTCGATGCGCCGATGAGTCCAGCCATGTAGCCGCACACTCCGGCTATCACGAAGCCGACGATGAGCACGAAGGGGACGGCGACCAGCGTCAGCGTGAGAGCACTGGACGCCAGGACGGTCGACTTCGCGAAGGTGAACGCGAGCCACGCGGCAATCACGAGACACAGGCCGGTAAGTATCAAGATCCAGGACGGCGCGAGATCGCGATCGCTGTCGTCGGCGGTTTCTGCTGCGCGAGATGCCGCGAGCGTGCTTACAAGTCCGCCAAGCACAGGCTTGGCGAGCGTCGCGAGAGTATAGATCGCGGAGACGCCGATGACACCGGCGCCGATGAAGCGTACCTTCGTGCTCCAGATCGCCATAGTGTGTGCTGCCAGCGTCGCGCCGACAGTGGCAGGCTCGACAGACGTCAGGATCGGAACCGCAATTACCCACGAGATGACCTGACCGACGAGTATCGCAACGCCTACCGACAATCCCACCAGTTGACCGGCGCCGAGCAGCGCAAGTGACCACGCTATGTCATAGCCGGTCGACGCGGTGGCTCCGAGGCGGAAGAAACCCGTCAGCTCGCCGGCTATGATCTGGGTGCCACTCGCAATGGCGAGCCCGGCCGATGCAACTGAGCCAAGTATTACCGCGACGAGTCCTTCGCGCGATTCTCCTGAATCGTCCTTCGTCTCGCCGCGCGTGCCCGATCCGACCTTCAATACTTCGGCGGCGGCGACACCTTCCGGGTAAGGAAGGTCGGAGTCGGTTACCAGCGCGCGGCGGAGCGGTATCGTGAACACCACGCCGAGCACACCACCGCTCAGGCAGATGAAAAACGATTCCCAGAACGGGAACCGAGTCCACCAGCCGACAATCACGAGTCCAGGCAGGACGAAGATGATCGCCGAGAGGGTGCCGGCCGCGGAAGCGACGGTCTGGACGATGTTGTTCTCGAGGATCGTCGAGTCCTTGAAGGCGCTCAGCAGGGCCATGGAGATCACGGCCGCCGGGATCGACGATGCGAAGGTGAGCCCGACCTTCAGGCCCAGGTACACGTTGGCCGTGGTAAAGACCGTCGTGATCAGCGCGCCGAGAACCAGGCTGCGGATCGTTAGCTCTTTAGGTTTCACGGGCTAAATCTTAGTACCAAAACGCACCGGTGACGAGTACCGATGACGAGTACCGATGCGATTGCGGCTGGGCGCGGATCCGTCGGGACCGATTCTCGCGGTCTGCGCGCGGCGATGATTCGGGACGGTCCGCGGTTCACGGTCCCACTTCCCGCCGTCAGTGCCGCGCCGTCGCCCAGCTCCGAGGCGGCACAGAGCACCGCGGCGCCTGCATCGGTTGATTCGTGCGCGGGTTGACAGGTGGCACCCGACGCGCTCGCGACACGAACGCCGGATCCTCCGACGCCTCGTACGCGAACAATGCGACGAGTGTCGCGTTCCGCTTCACGTTGTCGAAGTTGATCTTGTCGTACGTGTCGCGGTTGGTGTGCCATGTATAGTCTGTGTACGACCAGTCGGACGACGTCAGGAAGAACGCGGGCGTGCCGCGACAGTCGAATGCATCGCTATCGGTGCTCTCGTCGTGCGCCACGCCGGGCAGCATGATCGTGATGCTGCGCGTGATGTCCGCCGGCATGCGCGACATCCATCGTGCGAGCGACGGGGCGGCGTCGACGAATCCGTTCGTCTGGACGGTGTCCACCTCGCCGGTACCGTTGTCCTGGTTGAACAACGCCTGGAGTCCCTTGAGAACTTCCGGATGATCGGCAGCAAACGCGGACGAGCCGATGTCGCCTTCCTCCTCGCCGCTCCAGTGACCGACGAGAATCGTGCGCTTCGGGTGCGGATATGCCGTCTTGAGAATGCGCATGGCCTCGAGCATCGTGATCGTGCCGGTGCCATTGTCCGTCGCGCCGCTACCGGAGTCCCATGAGTCGAGGTGGGCAGAGAGCATTACGTATTCGTTCGGCTTCTCCGATCCCTTGATTTCGGCGACCGTGTTGAATACGGGCGACTCCGTCGGTGCGAGCTTCGCGTCGGCGACCATGTGGACGCGTGGATGCTGTCCATTCGACGCGAGCCGCGCGAGCAGGGAATAGTCCTCGCACGACACGTCGAACGACGGCACGTCCGCGACACGCGACGACTGAATCTTGTCGACACCCCAGCCATGTGACCAGCCGTTGGAAAGCACACCCGCAACGCCGGCGCGCGCGATCATCGCCGGAAGCTCGCGGAAGTTCAGGTGCGAGGCGGCGAGGCGTGCGCGCCAGTCCGTCGCTGCGCTGTCGCGTTGCGCTACTGCGTGCTGATACGTCGCCGAATCCGCCCAGGTGTGAATATCGGCGTCGGGTCGACACGTCACCTGCGGCTCGCTGATCAACACGAGCTTTCCCCTGGCCGATTGCAGCCATCGAGCGAAACCAGCGCTGTCGACTATCTCGGCTGCGGTTGGAACGATGACGACATCGGCGGTGACGCCACCTGCAGGCGTCGCCGCGCTCCACGCGTGCATCGTCGCCTCGAGTACCCGATACCTCGGCGACACCAGCTCGAGAGTGCTCTTGCCGCGCGACCAGTCGCGCCACGTGCCGTACTTCTCGTTCCTGGCCTCGACACCCCACGATTTGTAGATGCTCAGCAGCCAGTCGTTGGCAGCACGGTTCGCAGCTGAGCCAGTGAGCCGCGGGCCTATGGAATCCATGAGCGTCTGTGCAAGACGCGACGCCTCCGAGTGATGCATCCCCTGCTCGTAGATGCTCTGGACGACGGGATCGCCGGTTGGATTATCCTGGGCGCGGGCCAGACGTGGGCTGGCAAGACTCGCAGCCAGGAAGGCGACTGCGAATGGAAAGAGACGGTGTGATCGCATACCACAATGCTAGTTCCATGGCTCCCGAGCTCGCCAGTGCGCCGCTAGCCTTCGCGTGCTGTCGCGGCCGCGCTACGCGCCGGCCGTGCGTGCGTACTGGATGTAATCGGTGAGCGCCGGCTGGCGGCCGAGCGAGCGCACCGTTTGTGCTATCTGGCCACGGTGGTGCTCGGAGTGTATGACGACCTGTGTGACGATGTCGAAGACTGTGTTCCGATACTCGTCGCCCTTGCTGTTGGTGTACGTCACAACGCGACCCATCTCGTCATCGGACTGGGAGTCGAGATAGGTGCGCCACGCGACTTGCACGTCGGCCATCGCGCGCTCGAGATCCGACGCCGTAATGTCGGGCCAGATCGCCATGCGCGGGCGCTCGCCTTGTATCCGGGCAAGCCAGTTCCATTCAGCGCCAATGATGTGCGCGACCAGTTTCTCCATCGGCTTGGGCGACTCCTGCAATGTCTGCGTCGACGCTGTCGTCGCCGCAACGCCTGGCAACGCGCGAAGAGTCTCGAGGTTCGCCCACGTATCGTACTTCAGCAGTCGCTTGGCCCGTTCGATTTCAGTCATTGCAAATTCCTGTAGAAGCCCTTGCAGTTACTATCGTCGCTTGACCGCAAACGTCCCCGGTTTCATCCGGTGATCCTCGCATCCGTCGAAGTATTCAAGGTCGCCGATAATCTCGCCGCCACCGTTCGCCGACATCCCGAGCAGTTGCATCGTGCCCGAGCAATGCTTCGCTGCGAATGTCCATGTTGCGTTCACCACCAGGCTGTCCTGACTCACGTATCCAGTACCACTTCCCTCGATCTGCGGGTTCGTTGTCACAAACCTGACCGTTGCCGCTCGTCCATCCAGCTGCACATTCAACTCGACCGGCAGTCTCGTCTTGTCCAATATGATGTGGCCCCGGTAATCGCCCGCGGCAACCGGCACTAGCGGCGCCGGCTTGGGCGCGTGGCGACGCAGCGCAAACGCGACGATGTAATCACCTGCCTTGTCGCGCAGCTCGCGATGGCCACCTGCAGAGACGACCACGAACTGCTCACCCGATGGCGTGACGTACGTCATCGGTGATCCGTGAACGCCCGCCGGAAGCTCGGCCGACCACAGCTCCGCTCCGGTTGCGACGTCGAAGGCGTGCAAGCGCTGGTCCACTGCGCCGCCGGCGAACACGAGTCCACCCGCCGAAACCATCGAGCCGCCCAGATTCGGTGATCCCCAGTTGGCACTCTCCGGGATCTTCGCCAGACTCGGAATGCTGCCGAACGGCCGCTCCCAGAGCGTGGCTCCCGTGCGCAGGTCGATCGCCGTGAGCACACCCCACGGTGGTTTGTTGCATGGCACGCCGTCCGGCGCGATGAGATGCTGTCGTCGCAAGCCGTATGGAGTCCCCGCTTGCTGCGCGAATTCGTCGAATCGCGTGCCGCCCATCACGCGCCCGTGCAGCTCCTGCCGCGGAATCAGGTCGACGACCGTCACCACGCGATTCGATGGAATGACCGCGACCTGGCGCACCGGGTCGATCGACACGCCGCTCCAGTTCGAGCCGCCGATGTTGCCGGGGAAAATCACCGTTCCGCGAATCGAGGGCGGCGTGAAGATCCCTTCCGACCGTGTGCCGGCCAGCTGGGCGCGGCACCATGCACGTGAGGAATCCGTGACACCAAACACGTCGCTGTCGGCGAGACGCGTAGGACCAAGTGGCGCCGGCAGCGTCGGCGCGGGCTGCGTCGGCCACGCCTCCTCGCCCGGCACGTCACTCTTCGGGACCGGCCGCTCCTCGACCGGGAACAGCGGCTCGCCCGTTTCGCGGTTGAGGACATACACATATCCCATCTTCGTCGTCTGGACAAGCGCGGGAATCATGTGGCCGCCACGCTGCGTGTCGAACAGAGCGGGCTCCGCAGGCGTGTCGTAGTCCCACAGATCGTGGTGAACGAACTGGCGGTGCCACACCATCTGTCCGGTCGATGCGCGAAGCGCAACTACGGAGTTCGCGTAATCATTGCGGCCGAGTCGCTCGCCGCCGTAGAAATCGGGACTCGCGCTACCCGTCGGCACGAACACGAGATCGCGAGCCGCGTCTACGCTTATCACCGCCCATGCGTTGGCTGCACCGGTCTGATGTGCAGTTGGTCCGTGCCACGTGTCGTACGCCGGATCTGATGCGTTTCGCGGCACGGGATCCCATGACCATCTCAGGATACCGGTACGCGCATCGTACGCACGTACGACGCCGGCCGGCGCTGTGGTCCGATGGTTGTCCGCGACCGCCGAGCCAGTGATTACGAGATCGTCGACCACTGCCGGCGGCGACGTGACGGCGAGCTCGCCCTTGTAGGCGGGAGTGTTGACTACACCGTGGCTCAGATCCACCTGACCGTGCGTGCCGAAGTTGCTGCATGGCGCGCCGGTACGTGCATCGATCGCAATGAGTCGCGCATCGAGTGTCGCTACGTAGATTGTGCGCTGGCATTGCTCGCCAGCCGCGCGGGCGGTATCGAACCATGTCGAGACGCCGCGGTTCGTGGGGTCACCGTAATCCCCGGAAGAATCCAGCTCGGGATCGAACGACCAGATCTCTCTTCCAGTCTCCGCATTCAGCGCGCGCACACCACCGAACGGAGTCGACACATACAGAACGCCATCGACGTAGAGTGGTGTCGTTTCGTCGCGCATGGGACTTCCGCCGCGCGTGTAGTCGCCTGTGCGATATGTCCATACCGGCACGAGGTCTTTCACGTTGTCACGAGTGATCTCCGAGGCGGGGGAGTACTTGGAGCCGCCAGCATCGCGGCCATAAGCTGCCCAATCGACTGAAGCAGTCGCGTGCGCGCCGTGCCCAGCTGATGGCTCGATGCTGGTCGTTGGGCTTTGTGACCGCGCGCATGACGCTACGACAATGAGCAGGGAGCAGCGGAGTGCGAGCGAGCGACTGTGACTGTGACTGTTAGACTTGAAAATCAGCGGCATCATGATTGCTCTTGAGATCCGTCGCGCGACGCGTCGGCGAGGAGCGCCGCGGTCTCCTCCGCCAGCTGTTGCACGCAGGTCTCCATCTCAGCGCGCCGAGTGCGGAAGCTCAGCACGCAGACCCGACCAAGGAATCGCTTTCCAACCGTCGCGCCAGTAAGCATCAGCTGGCCGCGGCTCGTAACGCGCTGCATGAGTGCCAGCGTCGCAGCATTCTGCGATTCGAGCGTCGTTACTCCGTTGCCTTCGACGTGAAAGGCGAATAGCGAAAGTTGCGGTGGCGCATCCATGACGATGCCGGGGATTCGTGCGACCTGTTGCGCCGCCCAGACCGCCAGTTCGCGCTTCTCGGCGAGTGCAGCGCGGTAGCGCGCAGCACCAAAGATCTTTAGCGTGAGCCACACACGCAGCCCCGGGAATCCACGCGACAGCTCGGGGCCGTATTGTGCCGGGTCGTAGAACTCGCTCTGATTGTCCGGAAGGTAGCCAGCAGTGGACGAGTGCAGGGCACGCAACGCCTCGCCGTCTCGTACGAGCAGCGCGCCCGTGCCGTAGGGGAGGAACATGCCCTTGTGCGGATCCAGCGCGAGCGAATCCGCGCGTGGCAGCCCGCTCAGCAGCGGCCGCAGCTCGGGCACCATGTGGAAGAACGCGCCATACGCGCCGTCGACGTGATGCCAGAGTCGCTCACGTGCTGCGATGTCGGCTATGGCATCTAGCGGATCGACCGCACCGGTGTTGGTCGTGCCAGCGGTCGAGAACACCATGAACGGCTTGAGCCCAGCGGCGCGATCTCTGGTGATGGCGAGCTCGAGCTCATCCAGCCGCATGCGGAAATCGTCATCCACGTCGATGACCCGCACGCGGTCGTGCGCGATCCCCGCGAGCTTCGCCGCTTTAACGATGCAGTGATGCGCCTGCGACGACGCGTACATGGTTCCAGCGCGGATGTCGTTGCCAAGTATTTTCTCACGTGCGCAGGCGATCGCGTTGAACATCGCCATCGATCCGCCCGTCGTGAACAGTCCGCGCGCAGTTTGCGGGAAGCACATCCAGTTGCGCAACCAGTCGAGCGCGTTCGCCTCGAGCTGAACGAGTGCCGGCGCCGCCTGCCAGATGCCGGTGTAACGGTTTGTCGTGTCGCTGATGAAATCCGCGAGCGCCGCGGGATAAACACCGCCGCCGGGAATGTACGCGAGATAGCCTGCGCCTGTAGTGGTGAACGAGCGCGGAATCCACTCATCGAATAGCTGCCCAAGCAGCGGATCGAGTGCGGACCCCAGCTCGGGCGCGTCCTCGCGCATCGAACGGCACAGCGCTTCGATGTCCGTGAAGTCGCCGCAGCTCGGCGTCTCGGGCAGCGCGGCGAGATGCGCGACTGCGCGCGCAACGACGGCTTCGCCCATCATCTGCATCTCGATCGTGGAGAGATCGAGGTTTGCGGGGTCGTCCTGCGCCTGGCGCGTAATCAGTGTGCTCAATTCCATATGGAAGATTGGATATTCACCGCTGCAGACGGCACCAACGTGCGTGCACGATCGCGTCGTCGCGAGCTAGCGGAGATGGACGAGTTGACTCCGGAGCTGGACCGCCTCGACAAGAAGGCTCTGATTGATCGTCAAAAGGTCACGCAGTCGATCAACGTGTGCGGCAAACTCCGGCTTCAGCTTGTGGGTGACATTGTCGTACTCTGCTGTCCCGGCATCGCCGAGCGTGAATACACGCTGCTCGGTAAAGTCATTGTACCGCACATATCTCTCGCCGTAGGAATCTTCCCGCGTGTAAAAGCGCGCGAGTCGGAAGAACAAGCCCGGACTCAGTGACCGAGCGGCGCCCGTGGTGACGATACCGTCCCAGGCTCTCGTTGGTGGCCGTTCGGAGTCGCTCTCTCTGTAAATGGGAATGGCTGGCCGGTCGCCGCGGGCGAGGGCAGAGTCGAATGAGGCGAGCTCGTACCCGATGCGCTGTGCGAATTCCCTGTTATGGCTTATCACGTCATCGAGTGTTGGCACGAGAGCGGAAATCATGCTTTTTCTGTAAGCCGTTTCGTCGGATCGTTGCCGCATGCCCTCCAGCGCAAAGGCGGCGGTCACGCCAACGAACACGATGACCAGCTCGAATACGAAGTGGCCCAGGAGTCTGCGTTGCGATTCGATTTTCATTCAGCCTGAAAATCTACCGAAATCTGATATTCCGGGCTTGCTGCTGCGCGGCTCGGCTTTGGTAATGAACCTGGCAGGCGATGGCTACACAAAAACGGTCTGCGCGCCTTGTTTTTCGTATGTAATGTTGACCGTGCGTCCTATAGCGCGTGTCCGGTGGACAGTGCCCGCCGGTACCACGATGCTTTGCCACTCAGTAAGTATTGCCTGGGCGGCGCCGTCAAACTCAATGTGAAGCTCACCAGCGACGACGAGGAAGAGCTCGTCAGAATCCGGGTGGTGATGCCACCGATATTCGCCCTCGAATACCGAGAGCCGCATGCAGTCGCCGTTGATGTCAACCAGAACCTGATTCTTGTAGGAAGCGGTGATGCGAGCTTGCTCAGCGCGAATATCCACGACAGACATGGCGGGATAGCGCGCTTTCTGCGCCGAGTACTCCTGGGCGGTTGGAAATTCGGTTGTCATATAGGGTTGGAATATGAATACGAGTCAGGTAGTCGCGATGAGAAATGCCTCTGCGCTCGACGGACGAAGGTCATCGGTTCGACCGATGAAGTAACGCTGAGTGAGATCATCCGCGGATACGTTCTCGACGTGCCTGAAACCAGCGTCGCGGGCCATCGACAGCATTTCGGGCGGAGTGAAGAAACTGAGGAATGGAGTCCCTGACGCTCGCGCATTCTTCTGCACTTCCCTGTGCTGCGTGCGCTCATCGGGAATGATGAACGTCATGGCCAGTGTGGAACCCGGCGCAAGCGTTGCAACCTGGCGCAGAGTGCCGGCCATTGCCTCCCTGGTGAGATACACACTGACGCCAGCGGATGCCACGATCGCCGGTCTGGTGGTATCGAAGCCCGGGGCCACCAACCGCTCGAGCCAGGATTCATCCGCCTCGAAATCCACCGGCACGAACCGCCTCAGGTTCCGGAACGAGCGTCCGCCCGTCGCCGCTCGAGATAAGCACGTTCACCGACATGGGTCGTCAGAGAGATTGCCTTGTCGTAGGCTGCGACGGCCTCATCCGGCGACCCAGCCTCGAACAATAGCTGCGCACGGACGGCCCACGCAGGCTGAAAGCGACGCACGGCTTCCTCCGGAATCGTGTCGAGCGCGGTTAATCCGGCGAGTGGACCTTCCAGACGTCCGACCGCTACAGCGTAAGCCACGTGAGCGCCCAGCGTCGGGGCGATCGAAATGAGCGCGGCGTAAAGCGTGCGCAACGCTGTCCAATCAGTAACGCCGGAGGACGCCCTCGCGCAATGAACGGACTGAATGGCGGCCTCGATCTGGAAGCGGCCCATCCTGTTCCATCGCTCTCGCACGATGGAGGTAGCGCTCGCCGCTGGCAATGAGCCCCGCATCCCAGAGCGAAGTATCCTGCTCGTCGAGCGGTACAAATTCGTCAGGCAATCCACGCGCAGGCCGCCGAGCGAGCGATAGCGATATGAGCGCGGCGAGACCGAGTACTTCCGACTCGTCGGGCAGCAGTTGCGCCAACGTTACAGCGAGCCAGTGCGACTCTGCGGCGAGCGACTCGCGCTCAGCGATTCCGGCGACGAGCGGCCAGTCGATCGCGTACGCACCGTAGATCGCCTCGAGCACCGGCGCAAGTCGCGCGGGCATCTGGCTCCGGTCAGGCACCACGAACGGAATCCCGGCATCGCGGATACGGCGCTTCGCACGGACGAGTCGCTGAGCCAGCGCAGACGATGGAATCGCGAACGCACGCGCGATTCGGTCGGCGTCGAAGCCGAGCACAGTCTGCAGCATGAGCGGCGTACGAACCGCGGGATCTATCGCCGGATGCGCGCACACGAAGAGAAGCGCAAGGCGACGATCGGGTATGTCATCAGGATCGAGATTCTCCATTGCCTGGGTCACATTGCCGACTGGAGTATCGTCGATCGAGACAGTCAGACGATGTGCTGCGGTGCGCAATAGGTCGCGCTGGCGGTTGCGAGCGACAGTGAGCAGCCACGCTTCCGGATTCTGCGGTACGCCGGACTTCGGCCACGTGCTCAGAGCCTGCGCAAACGCATCGGAGAGTGAATCCTCCGCAGATTCGATATCGCGGCTCGATGCAGCCAGAATGGCGAGGAGACGTCCGTAACAGGTGCGCGCAAGATCCTCGGCGCGCACTTCTGTCTCGGATGTCACTCCGCGCGCGTCCACGCTCCGTCAACGAAGCGCACCGCGGACGGGCGTATTTCCACCGTGCCCCATTGTGCCGCGGGACATTTCTCCGCCCACGCGAGCGCTGCATCCAGATCCGGAACGTCGATCATGAAGATGCCCGCGAACTGCTCCTTCGTATCAGCGAACGGACCATCCTGAATCTGCAGGCTGCCATTTTTTAGTGAAATGCTCGTCGCGCTTGCGACGGTCTGCAACACCTCGGCAGAGAGGAGTACTCCAGCGCCGCTGAGTGCTTCGGCATAGACGCGGAAGGCGGCCATGCCGGCCTTGATGTCTTCCTCAGTCAGAGCGCTGACAGTTGGTTGCGGGTAGTGGATCAGCAGGGCGTAACGCATGTGACATCCTCCATAAAGTGGTGAATCGGGACATCACTATGACGTACGAGGAGGATACTGATCGACAGTTCCCGCGAAACAGGGTGTCAGTTTCCTCCGGAAACTGCACTCTGACCCCTGTTTCTCCTGGGCCGCCGGACGGCTCGCACTGTCCCGCTGCTTCCACCTCCGCAAAAGAACTGATCTCCGCCGTCGGATTCGATTCCGGAAATGCGTACTCCTGCGGGCATCTCGAGCAACTCGAGGACCTCTCCGGTTTCAGGGTCGATGCGTCGCAGTTCGCTTTGGTCGCCCTCCGACGTACCGTGCCAGAACTCACCGTCGACCCAGGTGACTCCGGTAACGAACCGATTGGATTCGATCGTGCGAAGAATCGTCCCCGTTTCCGGATCGATCTGGTGGATCTTTCGATCCCGGTACTGTCCCACCCACAATGTGCCTTCAGCCCATGTGAGCCCCGAGCTACCGACCGGTGACGGAATGGTACCGAGGACACTGCCCGTCGTGGCGTCGATCTTCTGGATGCGGTCTTCCGCGAGCTGGAAGAAGTGCCGACCGTCGAAGGCCGTTCCCGCGTGCGCCGGAACCTCTATCGCGCGCACAGCCTCCCCGTTGCCGGGATCGATCGCGTTGAGTCTGTCGCCGGATGCAAACCACACACTCTGGCCATCATACGTTACGCCGCCCACCTGGCCGACGCCCGGGAATGGGCCGTACTCGCGAATGATTTCGGCTGCTGATCGATTCATGCGTACATCCTAGTCTATTGGCAGCGAAGCGGGGAGTAACAACGTCGTCGCGAACCCGGGCAACTGGGGGCTCATCCACCGACGAGCCCGTCCGCGGCCGAACCACTGCACCTTGCCTGAAGCAGCGAGTGCGCCGAGTGCCCGCTGAACAGTTCGTGCGCTATCTCCCAGTGCGAGCGAAAGCGCGGAGCTGGACCAGGACTCGCCGTCGGCAAGCAGAGCGAGCACCGAGGCATGCTGCTCCTCCACAGGCGGCGCCAGCACGACGACCTCGCGTGCGCGACACGGTGTCAGCGCGAATCCCTGTCTTGTAGCGCGCACCTCTGCGAGACCGCGAAGCATCCTGCGAAGCCGCCCGACTTCGACTCGCAATCGCGCGCGGTGCGAGTCATCGATGTGCTTCGCGCCGAATGCCCGCGCTACGAGCACGTTGCGCGTCACATCTGCAGGCCACGCTTCGGCAAGCGCACGCGCGAGTGCGAACAACACGGGGCGCGTTGCGAGCGTCACGGCAGTACCTGAAGCACGAACCACGTTGTGACACGCATCCACGACAAGTGTGTCCGACGCGAGTAGCTCCTCTACTTGTCGAGCAAGCAGGACACGATGCTCACCTCCTGCGATAATGCGGGCAGCAGGTGTGTTAAGTACTCTGCAGGCGGTCTCGACCTCCGCCGTCAGCGCAGGGATGTTGGCAACGTGGGCTGCTCGCGTCGCGCGAACGAGCGCCTGGGCGGCCGCTGTAATCTGCAGGCGCCGCATCGCAATCCCGGCAACGATCAATTCATGGACGGCCTGCGAGGCCGGTGGCAATGGCGCGGCGTCGAACGCTGCGAGTGCACGCTCCGCTTCGTCGAGATGGCCGATCAGGAGAAGACGCCGGACCGCGAGGTGTCGCGCGTGCGCAGCATTCGCACGGTCACCGTGCGCCTCGAGAGTGGCTCGCGCTGCGTCGAGGGTCTTCGCAGGCCAGCTCAGGTCGCGCGAAACGAGAGCGATCTCCGCCTCGACGACGACACAGCGAGCGCGGGCCAGTGTTTCCCGCGGCCCGAAGGCACGGGCCGCACGTCGCACGAGGGCCCTTGCTCGAACCAGGTCGCCAAGTTGCGCCATTGCGATGCCGCGAAGTGCAAGCGCCGGCGCATCGTCGCGCAAGGCGACCCGATTCAGTGCGCCGATCGGATCGCCTGCTGCCAGCGCGCGCGCCGCCGCCGTGATTAGAGAGTCCATTCGAATCGCGTCACACTTGTCACTCACACCGTTCGATGCCCGGCCATAATCTACCTCACGAAGACCAACCAACACGTCGTATCGAGCACGATACGGCGAAAGGAGAGACAAACCATGACGGCACAGGCGACACAGACGACTTCACACGCGACTGGGACACGTGAACAGTGGCTGACGGCGCGGGTCGAGCTGCTCCAGGCAGAAAAGGAGCTTACGCGCCGCAGCGACGAGGTGGCGCGCCAGCGTCAGGCGCTGCCCTGGGTGCAGGTAGACAAGGATTACCGATTCGAGACCGAGGACGGAAGCGCCTCGCTGTCGGATCTGTTCGGGGGCCGCTCGCAGCTCATCGTGTACCACTTCATGTTCGGGCCGGACGATAGTGCAGGCTGTCCGGCGTGCTCTGCGGTAGCGGACGGGTTCGATGGCTTCGCAGTTCACCTGGCCAACCACGACGTTGCGCTTTCGGCGGTGTCGCGCGGACCGCTTGCCAAATTGCAGGCTTACAAGCAGCGGATGGGCTGGACTTTTCCGTGGGCGTCATCACTCGGCAGCGACTTCAACTTCGACTTCAACGTCTCGTTCACCGAAGAGCAGCGGCGCAATGGTATCGAATACAACTTCAGACGCGAAGCGCCGGTAGATGCGTCGACCGCGACAAAGAGCATCGAGCGACCGGGCATGAGCGCGTTCGCGCGCGAAGGTGATGCGATCTACCACACGTATTCCACCTATGCCCGCGGCCTGGACGGCCTCTGGGGCATGTACCAGTGGCTCGATCGCGCTCCAAAAGGACGCAATGAGACGGGCATGTGGTTTCGTCGCAAGTACGAATACGACAACCGCTGAGCACGTCATGGGCGTTGGCTGCTTCGCCGAGATGTCGATGTCGATGGTGTGGGCGCGGATACCGGGCCAGACGTGGGCCGGATCATCGGCATCGTTCATCGGCATGTGGATCGCGATGATGGCAGCGATGATGCTGCCGTCGCTTGCTCCGGTGTTATGGCGCTACTACCAGATCGCAGGTCGAGCCACGCGCGTTTCGCCCGTTCTGCTGACGGCACTCATGGGTGGAGGATATTTCTCCGTGTGGACCGCGTTCGGAATAGTCGTGTTTCCAGTGGGTGCCGCGCTGGCGGCGACCGAGATGCACCTGCCAGCGTTGGCTCGCATAGTTCCATTCGCGATAGGCGTCGTGGTAGTAATTGCAGGTGCACTCCAGTTCACGGAGTGGAAGAAGGACCGCCTGGTATGCTGCCGAGAAATGTCGCAGTGCGGCGAAGCGTCGTCGTTCAATTTCGCCGCGGCGTGGCGACTTGGGGTGCACGCCGGCCTCGACTGCAGCTACTGCTGCGCTGGTCTCACCATGGCATTGCTGGTTGTGGGAGTGATGGATCTGCGCATGATGAGCGGCGTGACAGCAGCGATCACTATCGAGCGTCTTGCACCGAACGGCCAGCGCGCCGCGCAGATTGTCGGAGTGGTTGTCAGCGCGTTCGGGATGTGTCTTGTCGCGCGAGCAGCGGGACTTGCATGACACCCGCATCGCTCCGGCCGCAACTGTGCCGTTCAGCTCACCGGCTTCGCGTGGATGCTGTTATCCAGCGCGATCGCCATCATTCGTGCGTTCTCGAAGCGCGACGCAGGATCTTTAGCAAGCGCGCGCATCAGCAACGCGTCGATTTCCGCCGGGTATGCCTTCGACGTGAGACGACGGCGGCGGCGGCGACTCGTAGACATGAGCTGCGAGCATCTGCATCGGATTCCGTCCTGCAAAGGGCGAGCGGCCCGCAACGAGGAAGTATCCAAGCGCGCCAAGGCTGTAGAGATCGGATGATGGGCCGATGTCGTTCGGGTCACCGCACTGCTCGGGGCTCATGAACTCCGGCGTCCCGACAATCGTGCCGATCTGCGTAAGCGTCGCGCCCATCGCATCTCCGGTCCCGGCGCCACGCGCAGTGACGAGTCCGAAGTCGAGCAGTTTCGCCACATCGGGCATGCCACCGCGATTGCCGAGTATCACGTTGCTGGGCTTGATGTCGCGATGCACGAGGCCGCGATCGTGCGCCTCGGCGAGTGCGCCGCACAGCTGCGTCAACACGTGAACCGCGCGTGCCACATTCATCGGTCCGTCGCGCTCGATGATCTTCTCGAGCGTCTCGCCGTCGAGCAGCTCCATCACGCAGTAGAACGTACCGTCATCGGAGCGGCCGTAGTCGAACAGCTGCACGGTGTTGGGATGCGTTAGCTGCGCGGTCGCCTGCGCCTCGCGCTCGAAGCGAGCGAGTGCATCCGGACTGCCGGCCTGCTCCGCGCTGATCAGCTTGATCGCGACCGGGCGTCGCAGCATGCGATGCTCGCCGCGATAGACGTCGCCCATCCCACCCGATCCGATCGGTGCACCCAGGATGTACTGACCGAGCTCGCGCGCCGCGGCTTCGCGCCGGACGACGGCTTCGTAGCGATACGACCCGAACCAGATCATGAGCCCTGTCACAGTAAGCACAGTACCCTTGAAGCCGAACACGATCGGCGCGATCGACGTCGGGAGCAACCCGGCGGTAAGCGCCCACACATCCGGAGCAATACCAGCCAGTCCGAACAGAGCTATTGCAACGGCCACTCGGCGTGCAGGGTTCGGGATGAGCACGCCGTACGCAACCATCAAGAAAATCGAGAAGCTCCCCATCCCCAGCGCGATATCGATCGGCGCATTCGCGTAGATGCCCTGGAGCGTGGAATAGTCAAAGACGTTCAACGCGAGGAAAAGCGCGGTGCCGGAGGCAAAGATCAGCGCTTCATAGATGCGAAGCCTGCGGAGCGGGTGAGGCGTTGCAGGGCGAAGTAGCTGCGCAGCGATCAGGAACGCAACCGCGACAAGCGCATAGAGGTATGACGATCCGGCCGACAGCGGCGCGCTGACGGTGCGCGCGCGCATCGCCGGCGAGAAGATGCCGAAGCCAGCCGCGCCGCCGTTGTACCCGGCACATACCCACGCAACCGCACGAAGGCGTCGCTGGAGCGTCGAGCGCAGATCTTCGCTGTTACTGAAGTCGTCGTGGTGGCTTCCGGCGCGCCGGAAGCGGGAAGGAGCAGGGTTGGGGATCGGCATCGCCAGAATGATGCATCAAAATTCCAGATTCGGCGAGGAGGCGGTGATTGGAACCCTCGCCGTCATCGAGGTTCGGGCGTCATTCCAGGGAAGCGTGGCAGCGCATCAACCCAGAAGCTGTTGCATGCATAGAGGCGCCTTCAGTCGATATTCAACCAGACGGTTGACAATTGTCCCGGATGCAATATATTCAACCATATGGTTGAGCAATCAAAGGATCTGGACGTCGTCTTTCGCGCGCTTGGGGACCCCACCCGTCGCGCGATGCTTCATCGGCTCGCGAAGCGAGAGCACACTGTCGGCGAGCTGGCCGAGCCGTACGCGATGTCACTGGCATCGGTGTCGAAGCACATCAAGACGCTGGAGCGTGCCGGTCTCGTGAAGCGCCGAGTTCGGGGGCGCATTCATTACTGCAGGCTGAATCCGCGGCCGCTCGAGAAGGCTGACAGCTGGCTCAGGACATACGAGAAGCTCTGGGACCTGCGGCTGGCGCGGCTCGAAGAACTGCTGCGTCATCCCGACGACGCAGCGACTCCGTAATCATCGAAAGCATCATCGACAACTCTCAATTCAGGAACACAATGTCGTCTTCCACCGATCGTATCGAAAAATCCGTCGTGCTCTCGGCGACACGCTCGCGCGTCTGGCGCGCGTTGACGGACGTGCGCGAGTTCAACAAGTGGTTCGGTGTCGATCTCACCGCGCCGTTTGCTCCCGGCGCTGTCGTAAACGGGAACCTCGCCGTCGCCGGCTACGAGCATCTGGTGATGACTCTCTGGGTGGAGACGATCGATCCGGAGCGCAGATTCTCGTTTCGCTGGCATCCGAACGCCATCGATACGTCGATCGACTACTCCGACGAAGCCACGACGCTGGTCGAATTCACGCTGGACGAAGTACCCGAAGGCGTCAGGCTCGTCGTGACCGAGTCGGGATTCGACGCGTTGCCGGAGTCGCGCCGGCTGAAGGCATTCACCGGTAACGGCAGCGGCTGGGAGTCTCAGATGAAGAGGATCGCGAAGTACCTCGACGAGAACCCGGAGCCGCGCGCATAGCAATACGCCGTGAATACACGAGAAGGCGGCCCGTGCCGATACAATCGGTACGGCCCGCCGACCCATCGACCCGGAGTGGCTAGCCCATGTCCTCCAGTGGACGCACTTCCGCCTCGCCGTCGAAGTCCGGCCAGTAGATGCGATGCAGGTCCATGAATTTCGTCGCGATGTCGATCGCCTCCTCGCGTGTCTTGGTCTCGCACAGAGCGTAGCCACCGACGACTTCCTTCGCCTCGCTGAACGGGCCGTCGGTGATCCTGATCTTGCCGCCGGCGATGCGAAGACGGGTGGCTTTCGTGAGCGGCTGGAGGCCGGCGCCATCGATGATTGTCCCGTTCTTCATGTTCTCCGCGACGAACTCGCCCATCGGGCCGAAAAGCGCGGGCGGTACATTGCTGATGTCGTAGTCCCTGGGGTGTTTGATTAGCATCATGAACTTCATGACTGCATCTCCTGTTCATTGAATGGTTCTGGCGTAGCCGACAATGCGTCCGCTGACAAGCTACCGGTTTCGGCTGCTCAACTACACGTCGAATGGCCGACGCTGAAATCGACATTTACCCTGAGCGTCCCGCTCCATGAGTTTGAACAGCGGATTGGTTCGGCTTCGGCGATAGGGATCTCCGTGATCTTCTTCGCTCGCGGTTGCTGCCTTTCACTCCCGAGAGTGATCGTGCGCGCTCAGGGCGGCGGCGCCGAGCCTAGAACGGTACTCCCGATCGCAATGATTCCCGCCACGATCAAAGCCAGCGCGATTAAGATGCCGCCGAGGCGCATGGCGAGCTCACGTCGCGCGCTGGCGAGCCGTTGTCCGATCAGGAAGGCGCCGTGCGTAGCGACCGCTGCGAACACCATCAGAATGAGATGACCGGTTACGGCGTCCGGGAATATTCCGCCCATGACGAGTGCGATGCCGAGCACGATCTGGAGATCCAGCAGTCCCGCGAATGTGGTGGAGAGATTCCGCGCGACACGCGTCATGCGGCCGGTCGCAACACTGTAAGCGAGAGCGATTATCGCGGCTAGAGCCGCGAGCAGGACCAGATAGCGAAGCCCGGAATGGGCGTAGTAGAGAGTGTTCACGTGACAGGATGTGGTGAGCGATCAAGGCCGCGGCGCGAGCGGCCCATCAGATCAGCGCCGCTCCTCCATAGACCCACCAGGTTGCCATCGGGATCACGTACAAAGCCAATCCAGAGCTCGTGATCGTGCTCATGACGTTAATCGTATCACTCCAGCTCAGAAGCGGAATACCTCAGGTCTTCGCTTTCTTCGAAGCCTTCTTTGCCTTTCCGGCACTGTTGACTGCGACCGCCTGGAGTATGAGCGCCTTGAATGCCGACTCGTCGACTCGCTCTCCCTCGAAGATGTCGATCGCGCGACGCACGTTTCCGTCGAGACTCGAGTTGAAGAGACGCGCCGGATCCTTCAGCGACGCGCCCTTGGCGAAGGTGAGCTTGATCTTGTCCTTGTAGGATTCGCCAGTACAGATGATGCCGTCGTGCGACCAGATCGGAGTGCCCATCCACTTCCACTCTTCCACGACTTCCGGATCTGCATTCCTGATGAGCTTGCGCATTCTGGCGAGGGTTTCACCGCGCCAATCGCCCAGGTCGGCGATTCTCTGCGAGATGAGCTCGGATGCCGACTGTGTCTGGCTCGCGTCCGGCTTTTTCATATATCAGCCCCACCGTTCGAGGGCGACAATCTGAACCAGATTGCCGCACGTGTCGTTCAACACAGCGATCGTCGAGCCTGTCACCTTGGTCGTCGGCATCGTGAATTCGGCACCCAGTGGTTTCATGCGATCGTACTCCTGCTGCACGTCGTCGACATAGAACAGAGCGGCCGGCTTGCTCTGCTCGAACATCGCCTGCTGATAGGTGCGCGCGGCGGGATCGTCGTTGAGCGCGAGCTGCAGCTCGGTGCCGTCCGGCTCCTCAGGTGACGCCACGGTAAGCCACCTGAAGGGCCCATTGCTGAAGTCAGCCTTCTTCACGAAGCCCAGAACCTCCGTGTAGAAGCGCAGCGCCTTCTCCTGATCGTTCACGTAGATGCTGGTGATTTTTATCTTCAAGACAATTTCCTCATGTCACGTTGTGAGATTTGGCGTCGTCGCTTCGATGCCGAACTGTTTGGAGTACTCCACGTTAAGGCGCTGCCATTCGAACTTCATCGCACCACTACCAACAATGCGGCCGATGGGATGACCTGAGAGAAACCGGTCGAGCACGTCGAAGCAGATGTGCCAGCCGGCCGCGCCCATCGCCACGAACCTGCGACCGATGTTGTGCCAGAGCGTGAGGCGCGTGCCGTTGGCAAGCGGCTCCAGTTCCCACCGAATGTCATTCCCGCCCCAGCTGTACTGGAGCAATCTCGGAGCGTCGGCGCGGGTGACGCTCGTCTCGGAGACCTTCAGCTTGGGTGCCGCCACAGTCGAGAGCTTCGCAGGTCCCACTGCGCCGAGGTTCCGATCTGCATCGAATGGAGCCCACTCGCGCAGCTGAGCCGGATCGGTCAGCGCCTCCCATACTTTCGCGGGCGGCTGGCGCAGCTTCCGGACGAGCACGAGCGTCCAGGTGTCTCCATTCTTCAGGACGTCGGCTCCGGTCGCGGGGCCCGGTGCATACTTCTCGCGGTCGCTCATCGTTTCCTTCCTTTTCTGGGAGGGGCCTTATCGACGCGATCGAGGTGACGCTCGAGAGCGTCGACGTGGGCGGTCCAGAATCGCCGGAAGGGCGCCAGCCATGCATCGACCTCGATGAGCGGCTCGGGCCTGATTCGATAGACGCGCCGCTGCGCGTCCACGCGTGCTTCCACGAAGCCGGCGTCGCGCAACACCTTCAAGTGCTTGGACACCGAGGGCTGTGGCATCCCGAGCTGGTGCTCGATCTCGCTCACCGAGCGCTCCGAGGCAGGCAAGCAGACTCAGAATCGCTCGGCGGCTGGGCTCGGCGACGATGCCGAAGGCAGATTCCATGATACGTATATACGTATCTGGTTATATGCCTGTCAAGTCATGTGCGTCAATCGCTCCCAGTTCCCGTGGGCGAAAAGCTCCCGGTGCTCCAGTGATAGTGCCGATTCGTTCACGAAGGAACGGCCCGCTCCGCCCGGCCGGTACTGGTACGGATAGTCGGTGGAGAAGAGGATGCGCTCCGGCCCTACGGTCTCGAGCGTGCGCTGCAGGTACGACTTGCTCCACATTCCGCTAGGCGTCACGTAGAGATTCCGACGGACGTAATCCGCGACGGAGTGCTGGAGCCCCCCTACGCGCGCAAGCGAGCTCAGTCTCTCGAGATAAAAGAGCACGACCTCGCCCCAGTGTCCGAGGATTATCTGCAGGTTCGGATACCTGTCGAAGACGCCCGCAAGCATCAGCCTGACGAACTGAATGCCGGCTTCGTAGTGCCATCCAAGGCCGAACGTCGCGAAAGCAGTGTCTACGGGGTCGCCAAAACCAGAATAGTAGACGTCCCTGACGGCGCGCTGCGGAATCTGCGGATGCACAAAGAGAGGAACACCAAGTCTTGCGGCAGTATCGAACATGGGCAGGAAGTCCGGGTGATCCATGTTCTTCTCGCGTGTCCGGCCGCAGAGCATCGCACCAGCCAATCCAAGATGCCGCACTGCGCGCTCGAGCTCGAGTGCTGCATCCGCCGGTGAAGCGGTTGGCAGCGTTGCGAAACCCTGAAAGCGCTCGGGATGCTTCGCTATCGTGGCGGCCACCAGATCGTTGGTGCGTCGCGCGAGGATCACACTCTCGCCGGGCTCGAGATTGTGCAGCGCAGGGGTGGTCACGGATAGAACCTGTACGTCCACTCCGCCCTCATCCATGCGCGCGATCCGTCCCTCTCCGAGATCGTCCAGACGCTGCTCCATCTCCCCCAGATCGAAGTCCGCCGTTCCCTCCTGACCAATTGCGGATGATGCCCATGCGGCCCGAATCTCAGGAGTGAGAAAATGTTCTTCGATTGCGATCAGTTTCATAGTTGCGTCTCTATGCTTCCGTTTCCTGCGACGTCAGCGCTTCTTCGCCACGACGTGAAACAGGTGCCAGTGTTTGGGATTTCGCACTGCGGGTGCTTCGTCTCGCTCGTCGACGCGCATCATCTCGATGTCGAAGCGGCTCAGCAATCTCGTCACATCGTCGTGTGAATGATGCGTTCGATCAGATATTTTCGCCCACGAATCGCGGTCACCGAAGAACTGTCCCGCGAATCTTCCACCTGGACGAATGGCCGCGACGATGCGCTCCCAGAATTGCGGAAAGTGTTGCGGCTCGCAAAACGGCAGACTGAAGCTCGCGTTCACCAGGTCACATGGCGATATGATTGTGTCGGCGAAATTCGCAAGCACAGTCGTCAACCGCGGCTTCATCGCATCGGGCACACGACGCAAAAGATGCGAGAATGCGTCGGGGTGTCCGTCCGTCGCCACAACGCGCCAGCCTCGCCTGAGCAGCTCAAGCGTGTCGCGTCCCTCGCCTGCGCCCAGGTCGAAGGCGAGGCCGTCGGTGATACCCTCGTGGTCGAACGAGTCGAGTGCAGCGAGAAGCGTATCGCGCGGCGGCTTTCCCAGGACAACGGCGAAGTACCCGGGCCAATCCTTCAGCACGGCGTAATCGGTCGCTCTCATGGGCAGGTCGTCGGGATCCGGGGTCTGCGTCTCTTCCATCAGCTCACGTACGTTCGATCGTGCGCTGAGTATTCGTCACCTTGTCTTCGCGGCGTCTGTCACCGGCGGCGGCGAGCCAACGTCCTCCAGACGATGAAGACGACCACGAGAACGATAATTACGTACGGAATTCGGTTGGCTAGCATCGGGTCTCCTCTGCGGCGCAAGCTGATCCACAAAATGTACTCGCCAGTTGTAACCGGCGAGCGATAAAGGCGTTCCCGCTCACGTCCGGAAGGCGAGGACCGCCTCGGTCACGGACACAATGCCTGACCACTCCGTACATGTCAATGATCTGCGGATGTCCGGGAAGCTGGCAGCCACCGCCGCGCCGCTTCCAGGCTGTTTCCACCGTTCGTGTTGAATGCGATTGCGGCGTCCGGTGCATTGCGACGCACGAGGTTGACCACATGCTCGAAAAATTCGAGCATCGGCTCTGGCTTCCGGATACCTCCGCCTATGACGACGCACGCGTACGAATGCGCCGCGAGCTGTTCGACGATCTGCTCACTCGCAAGCGTCGGATCGAGTCCGACCAGACAGAGGTCGGCCGGCACGTTAGCACCCGCGAAACGCTCCTGTTCGTGCGCCAGCGCGGCACTGATTGCTGCGGCGTCGACGCCCAGGTGCGCAACGGCGTGCGGGTCGATGCCGATGACGAGGACGCGCGAGGTATGCTCGACGGTCATCCCCATCCACTACTGCGTCATTGCCAGCGTACCATCCTTCGCTCCGTACCTCTCGAACCAGCTGCGCAGATAGAGCTGGGTGCGCAGGAAGTTGGACGGCGTGCTCGACGTGCCGTGGTACTCGTTGTTCATCCGGATCATCACGGTGGGAACTCCGTGCATCTTGAGCGCGCGATAGAACTCCTCGATCTGCGGGATCGGTGTGCGGAGGTCCAGCACGCCGGTCATCAACATCGTCGGTGTCTTCACGTTGCCGACGTACATGATTGGTGAGCGACGCAGGTACTCCGACGGATCTTCCCAGAATGGCTTCTCGAAGTTGCCATACCAGCTCGCTCCATCGGTTTCGCCGACAAAGCTTATCCAGTCGATCACCGGACAGAGCGCCGCGGCCGCTGCGAAGCGATTGGTGTGGCCCACTGTCCACGACGTGAGCACGCCACCACCCGAGCAGCCATACACGAACATGTTCTTCTGATCGATGTAGCCGCGACCGACCACCGTGTCGACACCGGCCATGAGGTCGTCGAAATCCTTACCCGGATATGCGTTCGTGATCTCGTTGGTGAACTTCGCGCCGTAGCCAGTGCTGCCGCGCGGGTTGGTGTACAGCACGACGTAGCCGGCCGCCGCGTGATCCTGCCGCGCAAAGCTGAACGCGACGTTGTACATCGCCTGCGGGCCGCCGTGGATGTCGAGGATGAGCGGATACTTCTTCGCCGGATCGAAGCCGGGTGGCTTCACTATCCAGCCCTGGATCTTGAGTCCGTCTTTCGACGTGTACCAGATCTCCTCGGTCTGCGCGAGATCCTTGCCCGCGAGAATGTCGTCATTCACCGCGGTGAGCTGCGTGAACGTCGACGTGGTGCCGCTCCGTGGCAACTTGAACGATACGACGTCGTTCGGTTTGGTCGGTGTCGAGCGCACGCCGACGACGAGACCGTTCCTTCCCACATCCGATACGGTGAGCACCTGTGCGCCGGATGTCACTGGATGGAATTGACCTGCCGTCGACGCGAAGTACATGTTCTTCGAGCCCGAGCTCTCGACATTGAAGTAGACGCCGCTGTTGTCCGGCGCCCACATCACGCCGGTGATCGGCCGGTCGAGATCGCCGGATACCAGGATGCACGTTCGAGCCGTCGGCGTTCATCATGTACAAGCCGCCCTCGGCCCACGCCGAGTGGTCGCCGGAATCTGCGGAGATGAATGCGATTGTCCGGCCATCCGGCGAGAAGAGCGGTTGCGCGCTCGTGCCGTTCCGGTGGGTCAGCTGCTTCGTCGCACCAGTCTCGATGTTCGCGACGTACACGTTCGACTTGCGATACGCCATCTCGGCGTTCGGCTCGAACAATCCGGAGTACACGAGCCACTTGCCGTCAGCTGAGAAGTTGGCTGCTGAGTAGTTCCAGTCGCCCTTGGAGATCTGGCGCGCAGTTCCGCCGTCGGCACGGATGACAAAGATGTGGCGGAAATAGTCGTCGGTATATCCGATGCGATCCGACCGATAGTTGAGCCGCGTCACTACTTTGGGTGGATCGATCCACTTGGCGCCTTTGGGCGGCGTGGGCATCGCGATGTGCCACGTGTCGCGCACCGGAACGTTCATGTTGAAGGCGATAGTTCTGCCGTCTGGTGACCACTCGAGCGCGGATGGCGTTTCGGTCAGGTGAGAGATCTGCGTCGTGCCGCCTTCTGAGTCCATGTAGCGGACGAAGATCTGCTGTCCACCGGGCTCGCCCTTGGCGACGTACGCGATGCGCTTGCCGTCGGGTGACCACCTCATATCCGAGCCCTGTGCGAGAGAACGCGGATGCGATCCATCGGAGTTCATCAACCAGATGGACGACTCCCACTTGTCGTTCATCTTGTCGATCCAGCGGCGCGTGAAGAGTATCTGCGCTCCGTCGGGCGACAGCTGCGGGTTCTGCACATCTTCCCAGTCGAGATATTGCTCGAGCGAGATGTGATTCGCGGGACGAGCGGGCGGCTGTTGCGCGCGAGCAGCCAGGGAAGGCGCGAGCGTTGCAGCGAAGCCGAAAGCCACAAACCCGATGAGTGCGCGAACACGAGTAGACAGGGCCATGTTGTCTCCGACAAGAGTGAGCGTCTTGGCGAGACTATTATCGCCTATCGGAAGAAGAGGCACCAGAGGCCAGCGATGCCGTCAAGGATCGCAGCGTCTGTGATCGAGAGCGACGAGGTACTCCGGGCCGCCAACTAACATTATCACGCAACCCGGGGCTTGCGGCAAGGCCCATGCGCGGGTTTAAGCTTCGCGCTCATTTTATGAACAGGAGTTGCAATGATCGAGCATGCGGTGGTGATTGCCGGAGGCGGTCCCACGGGGTTGATGCTGGCGGGCGAGCTCGCGCTGGCAGGGATCGACGTCGCTGTCGTCGAGCGGCGCACCAATCAGGAGCTCGCAGGCTCGCGCGCAGGCGGTCTGCAGTCACGGACAATCGAAGTGCTCGATCAGCGCGGCATCGCCGATCGCTTTCTCGCTGAGGGACAGGTGGCGCAGGTCGCGAGCTTCGCTGGCGTTCAACTGGACATCAGCGATTTTCCCACCCGGCACAATTACGGACTCGGACTGTGGCAAAAACACATCGAGCGCATCATGGCCGACTGGGTCGGCGAGTTGGCGGTCGTCTTCTATCGCGGACGTGATGTGACGGGCTTCACGCAGGATGACGCCGGTGTCGACGTGCAACTGTCCGATGGTCAACGCATAAGTGCGCAGTATCTGGTTGGCTGCGATGGCGGACGCAGCGTCGTGCGCAAGGCAGCCGGCATCGACTTTCCCGGCTGGGATGCGACGACGAGCAACATTCTCGCCGAGGTCGAGATGACCGGGAAGCCCCCACTCGGCGTTCATCGTACTGCTGCTGGCACACACGCATTCGGCCGGCGGGAATACGAGATAAAGAACGGCGAGATCATCTACAAGGATTCCGGGCCGATAAGTGTCATGGTGACCGAGAAGAACGCCGGACGCATGGATGAACCCACGCTCCGCGATCTGAGCGACGCGTTGATCGACATCTGCGGCACTGACTACGGAATTCACAGTCCCACATGGATCTCCAGATTCACCGACATGAGCCGGCAGGCGGCGACGTACCGCAAGGGACGAATTCTTCTGGCCGGCGACGCCGCGCACATACATTCACCGATCGGCGGGCAGGGACTCAACACCGGTGTGCAGGATGCCGTGAATCTTGGATGGAAGTTGGCCGAGGTGGTGAAGCGCACGGCGCCGGATAGTTTGCTGGACACTTACCACGCCGAACGTCATCCCGTGGGCGCCCGAGTACTGCAGACTACGATGGCGCAGGTCGCGCTTCAGCGACCCGACGAGCGGACGAGCGCCGCGCGCAATGTCATCGCCGAACTGCTCAGGATGGAGGAGCCACGCAAACGAATTGCCGCGGAGCTGTCGGGATTGGGCATTCGCTACAATTTCGGCGACGGGCACCCGTTGCTTGGTCGTCGCATGCCTGATCTGGATCTGATTACCGCGAGCGGACCGCTGCGGGTCTTCACGCTGCTGCACGATGCTCGACCGGTGTTGCTCAACTTTGGCGAGGCCGGTGCGTTTGACATCGGTACGTGGGCGGACCGAGTTCAGCTTATCGACGCTGAGTACGATGGTCCGTGGGAGCTGCCGGCGATCGGAACGGTTGCTGCTCCCACGGCGGCCTTGATTCGGCCCGACGGATACGTGGCGTGGGTCGGGGAGCGAACCCAGGCGGGACTCGTCGATGCGCTGAGGATGTGGTTCGGACCGGCTAGACTCTGAGCGAGCAGCGGAATCCCCGGCCGGCATAGTAGGACTCGGCGCCGTTGTGGTACACGAAGACAGTGTCGTAGCGGCGATCGCAGAACAGCGCACCGCCGAGCTTCCGGATGGCGGCAGGAGTTTGCACCCAGCTGGACGTTGTGGTGTCGAACTCACCAAGCTCCTGAAGCTGTCGGTACTCGCTCACTGTAAGGAGTACCGCTCCCATGGCAGTCGCCATCTCAACCGCGCTGCTCCTGGGTTTGTGCTCCTTCCGTGCCTCCAGCGCTTCAAGGTCATAACAGACGCTTCGACGTCCCCTGGGACTCTGTGCTGAGCAATCCACAAAGATGAATTCACCTGTCGCGGTATCAATATCGACGACGTCCGGTTCACCTCCCGATTGCTCCAGTTCATTGAGCGACCAGAGTGTGGCGCTGTTTGATCCGAGTCTCGCTTGCACTGCGGTCCACTGTAAGCTCGCATGACGGGGCATGTGAGCATTGAAGCGTGTGCTCAATGTCTTCAGCAAGTCGTCGCGTTGCTTTCCGGTAAGGACTTTCGATTTGGGCATTCTGTTCATGCCTTGCGTGAGGTTTGCCGGCTGACGTCGATCGTTTGCTCAGCTACGTCTCAGGACCAGAAAGTAGAAAGCCGCGAATACCAGGACGATTCCCACATTCGCCATCAGTCGTTCCCAGAATCGATTCTTGAGGAAGAAGTAATCGACCGCGACAATCACGACTACCATCAAAATTATATAAATCGCGGTGGTCATCTGACTTCTCATTTCAGTCTCCGATTTGAAATCGGTCGCCGCTTCTAGGTTTTCTCGCGAACTTCAGGTGGATCACAGTTCGGCGCTGCGGCAGTCTCGATCAGCCCGGCATTCAGGTAGTGCTACGCCACGCTTCTGCCTCGATCGAGTCACCCGTTGCGCTTCGCAGAGGCCAGCGGCACCGCGGAATTGTCGCAGGCTACTACTGGAGAGATAGCCACGCGATCACTTCACCGCCATCTCGTAGTTCAGATCGCGTGTGATCTGCCACACGCCGTCAGCGGCTTTTCGCCATGTGAACGCAAACGCGAGTTCGGTTTTCACTGGTGCCTTCCCACGATCCGTCTCCATCCAAACCATGTGGCCGACCTGAATCGCGTGATCCGCTGTGGCGAGAAAGTCGTCGGTGAACGCGGAATCATTGGTGACTGCAACCACCGAGGCGAGACCCTGCTGCATGTCGGCTTGAATCGCGCTTCGACCGCGCAAGACCATTCCCGGCGAGTGCATTTCAGCGGCCGGGGCGTATACCGCAGCAAACGCGGCGCCATCGCGCCGTCGATATGCGTCAACGAGTCGCGAAAACTGTGAATCGACCGCGGCGCGCACGGCAGCATCGAGCCGGCTGGCGGGGTTGGTTGGGACGCGCATCCGAGCACGAGCAACACCAACGGACAAGGGACAATCCCGTCACGATCTACCGATCACAATGTCTCCACGATGAGAGTTACGGTCGCCAATCCTGGGACGGTCGGTGCAATTCGGCAAGCCGGGGAATCGCCGCCTGATGAGTTGCCTGACACGTATCAGACTGTGAAGCTCCGCTGCAAGAGCACTGCAAGGATGCGGGACAAGATGCCCGCGCCCCGCTGCGGCGCAAGGTCTATCTTCAATACTGCAGATACCCGAAGGACGGTAGGCCGGTCGGCGACTCAGCAGCGCGCATGGCGGTGTCGCACCATACTTTCTCTGCCCGATTGAATCCTCCGTTCCGCTTTCACATCCAGCAATGACGATGACCAACCGCCGACAATTTCTCCAAAGCTCGCTCCTCGGTGCCGGTGCGCTTGCCTTGCCGGCGCGTGATGGCGGCAGACAACACAGGTAACACGGTCGGCAGTCGCGTTGCCGGAGGCCGTGTAGTATCGACCTGGGACTTCGGCGTCGGCGCCAACGCCGCGGCGTGGCCGGTACTCGCGCGTGGCGGCTCGGCGCTCGATGCGGTCGAGACCGGCGCTCGCTGGGCGGAAGGGGATCTGTGCAACACAACGGTCGGCCACTGCGGTTATCCCGATCGCGATGGCGTGCTCACTCTGGACTCGAGCATCATGCGTGGCGACGGAGGCTGCGGTGCCGTGGCCGCGCTCGAGGACATAGAGCATCCCGTATCCGTCGCGCGCGCGGTGATGGAGAAAACTCCGCACGTGATGCTCGTTGGTGATGGTGCGCAGCAGTTTGCGGTATCGCAGGGTTTCGAGAAGAAGCCGCTGTTGACCGACGCTGCGCGCAAAGCGTGGCAGGAATGGCTCAGGACATCGGACTATCACCCAGCGATGAACGTCGAACGTAACGGCAGACCCGGCGACGAGCACGATCACGACACGCTGGGTATCGTTGCAATCGATGCAGATGGCAAGCTCGCCGGAGCGTGTACCACCAGCGGCATCGCGTGGAAGATGCACGGCCGCGTGGCCGACAGTGCGATCATCGGCGCTGGTCTGTATGCCGACAATGAAGTCGGCGCTGCCACAGCGTCGGGGGTCGGCGAGGAGATGATCCGCAACGCCGCGAGCTTCCTGGTGGTAGAGCTGATGCGGCAAGGGCGCTCTCCGAAGGAAGCGTGTCGCGAAGCCATCAACCGCGTCGTTCACAAGCGACCGGCCGCGAGCAAGACGCTGCAGGTGTGTTTCCTCGCCATCGACAAACACGGTGAAGTGGGCGCCTTTGCGTTGCATCCCGGCTTCGTGTATGCAGTGCACGACGCGACGCCGGGACCGCACGACAAGTTGATCGCCGCCGAATCGATCTACGGAGGCGACGTCGTCCGGTGACGCGATTCGTGCTCGAGATTGCAGCCAACTCGCTGGGCTCCGCGCTGGCCGCACAGGACGGCGGCGCCGACCGTGTAGAGCTGTGTAGTGATCTGGGCAACGGCGGCACGACACCGTCCTACGGCACGCTCGCCGTCGTACGCGATCGTCTGCGCATTCCGCTGTACGCATTGATCCGCCCACGCGCAGGCGACTTCTGCTACGACGCAGGCGACATCGACATGATGCTGCGCGACATCGAGATCTGCGTGAAACTCGGTTGCGACGGTGTCGTCATCGGTGCGCTCGATGCGGGAGGCGACGTCGATGCAAGTATCTGTCGTGAGCTGATCGCTGCGGCCGGCGCGCTGGGCGTGACCTTCCATCGCGCCTTCGATGTCGCGCGCGATCAGATCCGTGCTCTGGATGCGATCATCGAGCTGGGCTGCGAGCGAATACTGACATCAGGTGGCGAAGCAGACGCAGTCGGCGGCGCGGAGCGCATTTCCAGATTCGTGCAGCATGCAGGATCGCGGCTCACGATCATGGCAGGCGCTGGTCTCGATCCCGGCAACATTCGAGATGTCGCCGAGCGCAGTGAAGTGCGGGAACTCCACGCGTCGGCCCGCGCGCTTCACGCTTCGACGAGTCGTCATCGCAACGATCGTCTCCCCGCGCTGAGCGCGGACTGGTGGCAGACGGATGCCGGGATCGTTCGCGGGATGGTGGATGCGTTGCACAGCCCCGATCGCACGAGTGTCGCTGCTCACCAGAGTCGCTGACGAACACTCGGAGCCGTTGTATTGCGCAGTGCGCCGGGTAGTTCTATACTCCGCGGGCCCGGTTGAAAGCATCTTCCCGAGCGCATTAGCGCGTCCAATGGGATTCCATCTCCGGAGATCGAATGTGCGCTGCACCAGCCAGGACCGAGCAGAAGTACTCCATTCCGCGCAACCCGCTCATGCCGGAGCCCTCGGTTCTGGACATTCTGTTTTCCGGCACGGTGATCAAGACGCCTGACGGCAACGCGGCGCCAATCGCCGTCCCGCTCTTTCGCGCCACGGGCGAAGCAGGCTCGCAGTTTTCGATGCAGCAGCGCGGCGTGCTCTACTACTTCAAGCACGGCCTCATCTACGTCTACGATGCGGCCCAAACCGTCGCGATGCAATTGTTCGATGGCGTGAAACTGAGTGCAGCATTCGTCCTGCCAGGCATTGGCGAGATGGCCGGCGGCCTCTCCGAGCTCGTGCAGAAGGGGGGCGAGATTCTGCTCGAGAAGGTCGGCGATACCATCAAAGAGAGACAATCTCCCGCACAGGAGACGTTCGGCGATCAGGTCAAGATGCTGGAGAGTCGCGGAGTCGTCCTGCTGTCGGGTGCGAATCTTGTCGATGTGGAATACCAGGTCGAGCCTGCGGGTTTCCTGTCAAAGGAAACGCATCGGCTGATCTATACCTACGAGAACACGCAGCATCAGGTGACGCGGTATCAGACGGGCGCGCCGTCCAAAGGAAAGAAGGCGGAGGCCGCGAACATGATGATCAACCAGGCGCTCAATACCAGGATGTGGGCAGAGGTCGACTACCTCTTTCAGACGGTAAAGAACGAGTACGCCCCGGGCTTCGACGCGACCCGTTCGGAGATGCGGACCGCTTTCGAGCAGCAGCACGGTGAGGGAACGGCGGACCGCAGCCAGGAGTTCGTGAAAGAAGTGACCGAACGCTTCCAGGCAGAAACCGAGCGAAATGGATTCACACCGGCGGAATGCGGGCGGCGAACGTTGGAGTTGCTCGAGCCAATGCGTGAGGTCTATGACAAAACACCCATGCTGTCCGCGATGATGCAGAATCTTCGCGCCATGGCCGCCGGCCAGACATCATAAAGACGACATGCGGGAATTCGGAATCTTCATCGCAGTTGGTGCCGGCCGAGCGCTTCACGATTCTGAGATACGAGGTGTTGCATCGTGCGCCAGATCAGCGCGCACGACGCAACACCTTACCCCGAATCACTTCTGAATCACTCAGTACCCAAAGCAATATGCGCAGCCGTGCTCCTGCGCTCGTCCCAGCGCCCAGACACCTGATGGCACGACGCGGACGCCTGGCAGCACAGCGTTAAGAAATTCCTGCTTCACTGTATTTGGGTCCTGATGCGTCTGTTGCGCTACGCCGGCACTCATGGCCTGAAGCGCCGCGCCACAGGCGAAATACATCACTCCCTGCGCCTGCAGCTGATTGATGCCGATGCGGGCGTCGCCCAACCCTGGCAACATGAAAGCGCCGGGCTTGGGCTGCCAGAAAATGTTGCGGACCGCTGGCGCCTTGGTCTCGGGATCGGTGACCTTCGATGCTTCGCCGAGTTTGTACTTCTTCCACAGATTGTTTCCCAGCGCGAACGGAAGTGCCTCGTGCCGTATGATCACGACGACACTGCAGTCCTTCGCCGGCGTACCGGTACTTTCGTTGGTCAACAGAAAAACCATCGGGCCAAGGAAGGGGAAGATCTCGTGGGGCTCGAAAATATCGAAGACGGCACGGTGCTTTCCCTTGATCCCGGTGAACCATGAATCGGGATCATTCGGCATTCCGGATGGAGATTCCGCCTCCGCTATGGCCGGCAGCTGGAAGGGAAGCGTTCCTACACCGACTACGCCTGCCCCTGCGGCGAGCGCGCCGAGGAAGCGACGGCGGCTCGTGCCGCCATTATCGGAATTACGGGACATGATGGGGTTGGGTGGGAGGATGGACATCGATCGCTGTTAACTCTACGCATCCAGCCACAATCCGCAATAACACCATCGCGCGCCCGCGTGACATCAATGTGGGCGGGCACGGGCATACAGCAACTGGAATCGCGCATCGTTCCGGTAGGCCTTGAACGCGGGGTCGCTGGGAAGTCCCCAGAGGTCCCAGGTTCCGGATGTCACGGCGCGATCGAGCCACGCCCATGCTCGGGCCGTGTCGCCGACGGCAGCGTACACTCTGGCGATAGCGTACGGGTCCACGTATCCGCCGTGTTTCGCGCGCGATTCGAGCGCGCTGGTGAAAATTCTGGTACCGGCAACATCTCCGCAGCGTGCTCGCGCATACATCGCAAACGAATTCTCAAACTGCTCCGGTGTCGGAGGGATCTGCGCGATCAGCCGCTTCACGGAGTCGCACTGACCGGCGTCGGCGTAGACTTCCTGCAGTTGCCGTCGCGCGAACATGTTGCCGGAATCCGCGACCATGGCATTCTGAAGCGCTGCCGCTGCCTCGGCGAACCGGCCCGTGTAATAGAGTACAGTTCCTTCGCGTGCGCGAATGATCGATGAGTTCGGATCGAGTCGTCGCGCCAACCGGATCGAGATCAGCGCCGAGTCCGGCTGATTCATCCCAAGGTAATACCAGCTTCGGAAGAGCCAGATGGAAGCATCGTTCGGGTCGAGCGCTACGCTACGCCGGAATTCAACCGCCGCCGAACGATAGTCGCGGTCGTGGAAGACGTGCAGGATGGCGCGTGTGAGGTGGGCGCCGGCCAGCCCGTCGTCAAGTCGCAGCGCACGGTCGACGGCGGTGTCGGCCATGCGGAAGTCGCTGTCCCTGGGAGCGTACACTCCGATTAGCGTCTCGGCGCGGGCGAGCGCGGCCCACGCAGGTGCGTAGGATGAATCCATCGCCAGCGCGTCGTGCAGCAGATCCACACCTGCGTGCAGCGACTCGTCGTCGCGCCGCTCGATGTACCCCAGAGCGCGAAGCACCACGCGATGGACCTCTGGAGTGACGGTGGGCACAGCGTGGATCGATGCGCGCTGGGTGTCGTTGAGCGTGACGCGCATCGCATCCGCTACAGCGAGGGCAACCGAGTCTTCCAGATCGAACAGGTTGGCGGTTCCATTGAACTGGTTGGACCACAGGACTTCATTGGTTCCCACGTCGATCAACTGCACGTGTATGCGGACACGCCCGCCGTTGAGCTCGAACTTGCCGCGAAGCATCGCGGACGCATGAAGCCGGCGTCCAAGCGTGGCGTCGTCATCGTTGGCGTAATGCCGTGTCAGATCACTCGACGTCTCGATCGGTATCACGTCGAGATGCAGCGGACGCAGGGCGTCGAAGATCGCCAGCGGCAACCCCTGGCCGAGTGGTGTGTTGCTGGTGTCGCCGGTGATGTTGGTGAATGGTAAGATCGCGATCACCGGCGGCGCAGCTGCTGCACGCTTCCACGTCGCGAGCAGCAAGCCGGTCACGACTACCGCGATCGTAGCAGCGACGGCGATCAGGGCGCGCAGCCGCGCGCGAGGTGGCCGCGGTGGTGCCTGCGGTGTTGTCTGCGGTGTTGTCTGCGCCGCATTGAGCAATGCGCGTAGCTCGTCGGCGCTCGCGGGCCGCTTCGCCGGATCCTTCTCGAGGGTCGCCAGCACAGCTGCGTCCAGACGTGCCGGGATTCCGGGTCGATGCCGGGACGGTGGCACGGCCGGCTCGGTCAGCGCCTTGGCGACGACAGCCTGCATCGTGGCGCCAGTGAACGGTGCGACTCCCGCAAGCATCTCGTAGAGCACCGTGCCCACGGAGTAGATGTCGCTCCGCGCATCGAGGGTGCGCTCGCCAAGTACCTGCTCCGGGCTCATGTATGCGGGCGTCCCGACGGCAATGCCGGACCCCGTGAGACGGGGGTCGTCCGGCTTCGTGGCGAGCGCCACGCCAAAGTCAGCCAGCACCGCGCGGCCATCCTGCAGGAGGATGTTCTCGGGTTTTATGTCTCTGTGGATGACGCCCTGGCGATGCGCATGATCAAGCGCACTGCAGAGATCGGCACCGATCGCGAATACTGCGTCCAGAGGCAGCGGAGACTCGCGATCCATCCGTTGCCGCAGCGTTTGCCCTACCACCAGCGGCATGACGAAGAAAATCAGTCCCTCGGCTTCGCCCGAGTCGAACAGTGGCAGGATGTTGGGATGATTCAGACGGGCAGTAGTGCGGATCTCCCCGAGAAAGCGATCGGCGCCGATGTTCGATGCGACGTCTGCGTTGAGCACCTTGATCGCGACCTCGCGGTCATGGCGGAGATCGTGAGCCGCGTAGACGGTGGCCATCCCACCAGCGCCCAGCTCGGCATCGACCCGATAGCGACCGCCCAGAGCCGCTGCCAGGCGTTCCATACGCCCCGGCGGCCCCGTCCTCTCCGTCATACGAGAGCGTCCACTCTGCGACCGATAATAACCGGCATCTGTCCAATACTAAACTAAGAGCTACCGTTAGCTCGGCGCGCGATCAACGCGAGCCGGTGCTGCCGGGAATCTATCGGCGCCTGCTGGCGCGAGACAGATGGCGGGCAGGTCAGCATGTCAAGAAGTTGCCGCCGTTGAATGATTTGTGCTACCGGTCACGCCATTTACCGCGAGCGCTGGCCCCGGCGACGAACCGATGACCCGACTCGGTTGACTCGTGATCCAGGCAGTCTTAGATATCCACTGACCGCCGGTCAGTGGATTCAACTGCCCGTATGCGGCGCGAAATCCGACACCGCCGCGGAATGTCTTCCAGCTCGAGCGCAGATACCAGGATACTCCTCAGGCACCGGCCGTTCCGCGCGTATTTCCTGGCGCGCACATTTTCGGAATTTGCGTACCAGATAGCGGTCGTCGCCGTCGGCTGGCAGGTCTATGCCCTGACCCACAGCGCCTTCGCCCTCGGTATGGTGGGACTCGTGCAGTTCATTCCCACTGCACTTCTCACGTTCGTCGCCGGGCATGCGGCGGACCGCTACGATCGCACGCGAGTAGTGCAGCTGTGCCAGCTGACGCAGGGCTCGATCGCAGCATTTCTTGCGTGGGGGAGCTTTGCAGGATGGCTCAGCGTCCACGAGATTTTCGCTGCGGTTGCAGTGTTCGGCACTGCGATCGCCTTCGAGAGTCCGGCCTCCTCCGCCCTCATGAACGCTGCGGCGCCCGAAGGAATGCTTCAGAAGGCTGCGGCACTCGGTACGGGTGGCTTTCAGCTCGCGATGATCAGCGGGCCGGCGGCCGGCGGTCTCCTGTATGCCATCACGCCTGGCGCGGCGTACTCGGTGATGACGGCATTCTGGTTGTGCGCGGCGGTGCTGTTCGGAATGATGAAGCTGACTCCGCAGATCATCCCGAAAGAGCCGGTGACTCTCAGCGGTTTGTTCGCCGGAGTTGGATTCGTGCGGCGCAGTCCCGCAATTCTGGCAACGATATCGCTGGATCTCTTCGCCGTATTACTCGGCGGCGCGACTGCTTTGCTGCCGATCTACGCACACGACATTCTTCACACGGGACCGTGGGGGCTCGGAATACTGCGTGGTGCGCCGGCGGCCGGCGCGCTGCTGATGACCATCGTACTCGCTCGCCACTCGATCAGGCGTCGAGTCGGGATGCGGATGCTGCAGGCCGTACTCGTGTTCGGATGTGCGGTCGTACTGTTCGCGGTTTCACGCACGATCTGGCTGTCGCTCATGGCGCTCGCGATCATGGGCGCTGCGGATACGGTGAGCGTCGTTATCCGTGTATCGCTCGTGCAGCTCGCAACGCCCGACGAGCTGCGCGGCCGCGTTGGCGCGCTCAACTATCTCTTCGTCAACGCTTCGAATCAGCTCGGAGAATTCGAGAGCGGTATTACCGCCGCTCTTCTTGGTGCGGTGCCGGCCGCGCTGCTTGGTGGTATCGGAACCATCGTCATCGCGCTTGCGTGGATGAGACTCTTTCCCGCGCTGCGTAATCTCGAGACCCTCGAATAACATGAAAGCGCGCCCGCGCACCAGGCCGGCCGAGGAGCGCCGCGCAGACATCATGAACGCCGCGCAGCGGCTGTTTCTGAAGCATGGGTTCGCGGCGACGTCGGTGGAGCAGATAACGTCGGGCGCAGCTGTCGCGAAAGGAACCTTCTACCTGCACTTTCGATCCAAGGAAGATCTGCGCCTCGCACTCGGCGTGCGCTTCACGCAGCGTCATCTTGCGAGCATCGAGAAGGCGATCGCACGACATCCGCAGCAGAGCTGGCGGGGCCGGCTCGCGACCTGGATCGCGGCCAGCACCATCTTCTGTTTCGACTCGATCGAGCTGCGTGACGTTCTCTTCCATGAATCATGCAGCGGCGCTACGCGTCACAAATTCATCGACGACATCGTGCTCGACGATCTTGCAGAGCTATTGCGCGCTGGTGCGGAGGCCGGCGCCTGGTCGATCGACGACGCGCGCGCGCACGCAGTGTTCATCTTCAGCGGCATGCAGGCCGTCATCGACGACGCTCACGTCATGAACGAACGAATCACCCGTGCGCGTCTGGCTCGCCGCGTGGAGCGGATCTGTTTGCAGTTCGTCCGCTCGCGTCACTGACCCGCGGGCGGCTGCCATAGCTCTACCTTGTTTCCTTCCGGATCGATGACCCAGCCAAACTTTCCGTACTCGGAATCATCGACCTTCTCGAGAACGTCGCACCCTTCCTCGCGTAACGCCTTGATCAGTCCGTGGAGATCCTCCACGCGGTAATTGACCATGAAAGTTGCAGTGCTTGGTGCGAACTGGTTGCTCTGCGCCGGAGCAATGGACCAGGCGGTCGTTCCGGCAACCGGCTTACCTTCGCCGTCGGTCCAGTCGAAGGCCGCGCCACCCCATTCCTGAACATCGATTCCGAGGTGCGCTTGTACCATGCCTGTAGTGCGGGAGCGTCTTTGGCTTTGAAAAAGATTCCGCCAATGCCAGTGACTCGCTTCATGGAACCGCCGAGGTAAGTGGTGAGAGATAGGGAGTTTTCTCGACGTCGTATGATTACGGCGTGGCGGTCGATATTGGGCGAACGCGTGTGCGATGTCAAGCAGAACACACCGGAGCTCTCGACCGGCATCGGGTCCTACCAGTCGTACGCGATAACGTCTGGATTACCTGTGGGTCGCCACGTCCAGGTGGAGAGAAACTTCACCTGTTCGCCAACCAGTCGGGGTGGTTCTCCGTCGAGAAACGCCTCGATGTACCGCGCCCGCTTGTATTCCTGGAAGTCAGAGTACAGCGGGTCGCCCGCGAGCGGCGGCGTGTCTGGCCGAAAATTGAATTGTAGCGACAGGATGGCACCGCGCTTTAGCGGACCACGAAATACACGAACGACCTTTATCTCACCGTTAGCAAGGATCCTTCCCTGAATGTGGTGGCGTGCGTTATTGCGAATGTCGCGATAATACTCCGGCGAAATCATTGCACACTCCTGTCATCGTCGTCTATATCCCTGTTGAATTACGACGTTCCGTATTCACTGAGGATGTTATGCCGGTGAGCTATCCAATCTTCAAAGGTCCGGCAACCTTGTAGGTACTGAGGATAATACCAGTCGGAGTTGACGTCGTGCTTAGAAGCTCGAATGTACGTGCAGGAGTTCCATCCGCAAACAAGCGCTTGCCCGTGCCCAACAGCACCGGATAGACCGCCAGCACGAGTTCATCCGCAAGACCACTTTCGAGGACCGTGGATGTGAGTGTGGAGCTACCCGTGAGGACGATGTCCGGTCCGTCCTGCGATTTGATGCGCCGAACTCCCTCGACTAGGTCCGTGCCGACGGCCTCGAACGGTCCCCACTCCAGACTCTCAGGACGGTGTGTGACGACATACTTCGTTGCCGCGTTGATGCGGTCCGCGAACGGACTGCTCGGCGCCTTTGGCCAGTACCCCGACCACATGTCGTAAGTGCGACGGCCAATCAACAGATCGAAGCGCTCGCCATGCGCGGCGAGCATTGCGTCGCGGCCAGCCGGGGTCCGATAGGGGTCGGTCCAGCCGGGATAGGGGAAGCCGTCTTCGCCGGATGACTGGATCACGCCGTCCAGCGAGATGTGTTCGATGATCTTGAGCTTTCTCATTTGAATCTCCTCGTTATGGGATGTCGAGACAAAATCTTGACATCAGGTGATTGTGTCGTGTGCACGGCAGCGTTGTACCGCGCGGTGTTGCGCACAGTTAGCGTCGGTGAGTGCTGTCGAGATAACTCTTGCTTTGCTGGCCGACGAGATCGATCAGATTGCCCATCGCCACTTCCATGTCGACAAGGTGCAGCCCGAACGGCTCGGCCAAGTCTCCCTGAATGTCGCGGCTCGCCGGACTGTCAGGGCCACGTTGTACCGACACCGCGAGATACGAAGCGAACGCGTTGGACGTACACTGCGCCTTGAGCAGTCCTACCACACGTATCCAGGGCGTCGCAATGGATTGTCCGTCAATCGTCCACGGATTGTCGGGCGCCAGCGCCAGCGCAGTCCTTCCCTGCGCGTCGAAATAGCCCTTGAGCGTGCCCTCGCCGCCGCCGAGCGCTGCGGGATTGGTGCAGGCCGCGACCAGTGTCGAGTCGGCGGACCGCCCGAAGAGCGTATTCGCCGTTGGCGGAGCGGTGACGCGGAATGATGAATACGACACGATGCAACCGGTCTGTGTGGCAGCGCGACACAGCGGCATGTGCGCGAACGTGCCGCCCACGTCTCGCCCGCGCGGCACCAGGATTCCATCCGGTGAGCCGATAAGCAACGCCGAGACGATGCGTGACTGCACTGGCATGCCATCGATCTCGCTGCGGATCAACTCGGTGAGAATGCTGGTGCCCTGCGAATGCCCGATCAGCACCACGCCGCGACCGCCATTATCGTGGGCGAGATAGTAGTGCCATGCGGCACGGACGTCATCGTACCCGACGCCGCGGAAGTCGGGCGCTGCATTACCCGTGGCGAGAGCACGACTTACGGCGGCGATCGTCACTTGCCGGTACAGCGGCGCGAAAAGTCGACACTTCGTGCCGAACCGCGCCAGCTGCAGTCTTACTACATTGCGCTCGGCGTCGTCGGGCACGAGATCACTGACCGCCGTCGTATCCGTCGACACAGTGGGATATACATAGAAGCAATCCACCGGCGCGTTTGGATCCAGCCGCGCGCGCTCGACGGTTACGCGGCTGTCCGGACCGAGAACCGTGGTGGAAAGATCCACGTCGCACGCTGCGGCGTGGCCGGGCCGACAGAGCCATACCTGCGGATTGCTGTAGTCCGTCGATGGCAATGCGGTCGTGGTCTGCGCGAACGCGTTCGTCGCAGCAATCGAAAAGGCCAGCAGAGCGAGGCGCGGCAGTCGTAGCTTCATGTGTCGAATCAAAACCGGGGTCAGAGTGCAGTTTCCGGAGTTCGGACGAAAGTGCACTCCGACCCGGTTTCCTTCGAAAGAATATACTTAGGTATTGACCTAAGTGTTAGTCGCAAGTATAATCTCCCAGGTAGATAGGGTCACCCAACCAATCGACTGGTGTTGAAATGGTTCAATCCGCAGTCACCGACGACGTTTTTTATGCCCTGTCCAATTCGACTCGGCGAAAAGTTCTGGAGCAACTGTCTGTCGGACCAGCCACCGTCAGCGAGCTCGCAGCGCCGTTCGACATGAGACTCCCGTCGTTCGTGCAGCATCTGTCGGTGCTGGAACGGAGCCGGCTGGTGAAGTCGAAGAAGCGCGGGCGTGTACGGACGTACGAGATCGCGCCCGAACGGTTCAAGGTCGCTGAACACTGGCTGACCGAGCGTCGAAGGTTGTGGGAAGCTCGACTGGATCAGTTCGACCAATATGTCAAACAACTCAAGGAGAGGGAATCAGAATCATGAGCACAGCAATTCACGATCGATCCGAAAGTTGATCTCGTTTTCGAGCGGTTCATCGACGCTCCCAGGCGGCTCGTCTGGGAAGCGTTGACGAAACCGGAGCATGTCAAGGAGTGGTACATGCCCAGGCAGTGGGGCAGTGTGTCGCGAACGCGAGATGGACCTGCGACCGGGCGGCGCATTCAGCATCGACATCGCAACGGCAGACGGTCACGAGGTTCCCAATCTCGGCTGTTTCCTGGATGTCGTGCCGATGGAGCGACTCGTCTGGACCTCCATGCTGTTTCCCGGCTATCGTCCGGCTGTCTTCGACGACATTCCGATCACCGCCATCATCACGATGGAGAGCGTCGGAACAGGCACCCGCTACGTCTTCACCGCGCTGCACCGGGATGAAGGAGACCTCGAGAAGAACAAGACGTCGGGTTGGAAGGAGGGCACCGACATCGCCCTCGATCAGCTTGTCGCACACGTGGAGTCGATGAAATAGCTCGATGAAACAGGGGTCAGAGCGCAGTTTCTCCTGACCTCAGGCGAAACTGCACTCTGACCCCTGTTTCCTTTCTTGGCTACGTTTGTCGCCATGACATCGTCAATTCGCCTGACCATGCGCGTGGCCATCGCCGCGCTGGTCGCCGCCGGCACCGCGCACGCCCAGATCGCAACACCGCAGGACCGTGCCGTGTTCGCCACGCGCGTCGATTCGCTAGTCAAGGCGTACATGGCGGAATCGCACGCGCCCGGCCTGAGTGTCGCAGTCATTCGCGGCCGCGACACCATCGTCTTCGCCGGCTTCGGTCTGGCGAACATCGAAGCGCATCGGCCGGCGACTGCGGCTACCATCTACGAGATCGGATCGAACACGAAGCAGTTCACTTCGGCCGCGATCATGCGTCTCGCGGAGCAGCACAAGCTCTCGATCGATGACGATCTGTCGAAGTATCTGCCGGAGATTCCGCTGCACGGCAACCACGTCACGATCCGCGAGCTGCTCTCGCATACGTCGGGCATCAAGTCGTATACCGAGGTCAAGGCGTGGCAGTCGCACTGGGCGGAGGATCTCACGCCGGACAGCATCATGGGGTTCGTCGCGAAGGATACCTTCGACTTCGCACCGGGCACGCGCTACAGGTACGACAATTCAGGCTACATCCTCCTCGGCATGGTGATCGAGAAGGTGAGCGGCGAGTCGTATGCGAACTATCTCGAGAGTCAGTTCTTCAAGCCGCTCGGGCTCACCCACACGAGCTACTGTCCGTCGCACACGACTGATCCGGAGTTCGCCGAGGGTTATTCGAAGAGCGGCGACAGCGTGGCGCCGCACACGTATCTGAGTCTCACGCAGCCGTATGCGGCTGGCTCACTGTGCTCGAATGTGGGCGACTTCGTACAATGGCAGCGCGATCTCGCAGCCGGAAAGGTCGTGTCACCGGAGTCGTTCGCGCAGATGTCGACGGCTGCGTCGCTCCTCAACGGACAGAAGATCCACTACGGCTTCGGACTCGTGCCGGGCGAAACGCTCGGTCACAGGAACTTCAGCCACACGGGCGGCATTCCGGGATTCGCGACTGTGGGATACTACTTTCCCGACGACATGCTCAACATCGTGGTGTTCTCGAACTTTGATGGCGCGAGTCCGGTATTCGTCGCAGCCAACATCGCGCGGATGGCGTACGGCGGAGCGCCCGAGGCTCCGAGACCGCGGCCGCAACCGGCCAAGCCATAGCTCAGAGAGAAACAGCCAGCTCAGGGCTCGAACAACTCGGCGACGACCCGGAGTACCGAGCGGAGTGTCGCTGGCGTGATGACGCCGAGTCGCTTGCGCAGGCGTTCGCGATCGACCGTGCGAAGTTGATCGACCACGATATGTCCCGACTTACCTTCGAAGCGACACGCCACGCGAAACGGGTAGGGGTGCGAGCCGGTGGTAAGCGGCGCGACGATGGCAGTTGCGAGATGGTGATTGAGCTCATCCGGCGAGATCACGACACAGGGTCGCGTTTTCCGAATCTCGCTGCCACGCGTCGGATCGAGCTCAACTAGAAAGACTTCGCCCCGACTCGGGACGCGTGCGACGGGCTTCACCGCCATTTCCACTCCGTGGCATCGAAGCGCGTCGCCCCACTCGACTCGAGTTGATCGTCGCCCGCGGAGTGCGCCCGCTGCGCGGCCTCGGCCCACCCGGCACGGGCAATGTGCGGGGCGGCGATGACGATCTGGCCACCGTCGACTCGCAGTTCTACGTCTTCGCCGAGCCCTGCTTCCTCGATCATGATCTTGGGGAGCCGAACGCCCTGGGAATTTCCGATGCGAACGATTTTGGAGCGCATTAGCGAGCCAAGTGAGAGGGACTTACAATGTAAGTCCGAGGCTGAGGCGTCGCAAGGCTTCGAGCGGGGGCACGGCGCTCCAGCTGGTCGCGAACGGGTCCAATCGTTGCACGCGTAGCAAGCTGCCGCCAATCGACTGTCCGCAGCAGCGACACGTTCTCGTCTTGCTACTTTCGTTTCGTGACAAGCTGCAATTCCCAGACTGCGGGACGCCTGCTACGAGGCATCTGGTCCAACGCGACCGCTTCAAGCGTATCACCAGCGGTCTGCTGCCACGGCCAGACGCCAATGCTGAGCCCAGGCGTCCGTCGTACGCACGACGATAGGGCGCCTCTCCAACGCTCGCTGTTGTCCACGCGAATGATCAGAGAGTCACCGACGTGGGGACCGAACGCTCCAGGACCATCAATACGAATGGTGCCTGCAGGAGGAGCCGGGTAGGGCGCAACGCACGGCGCAACTGTATCTGACAACCGAGCCGGTGGTGTGGTGGCACGCTACGGCAACAGCTATCCCGACCAACGCCATGAGTTTTCTCACTCTGATCCTTCACTGTCTTCACTGGCGCACATAGCGCAAGTGTGTGGCGGCTGGACCATCGAGAACCTTGTCGATGCGAAACTGCGGTCCGGGCTCGCGCAGGTTCTCGAAGAGACGCCGCCCGCCGCCGAACAACACGGGTGCCAGGGCGATTTCCAGCTCGTCGACGACACCCAGGTTCAGGTACTGCTGGATCACATCGGCTCCGCCCGCGATACGAATATCACGACTGCCTGCGGATTCCCGAGCCAGCTCGAGGGCACGCTCCGGCCCGTCATTGATGAAGTGGAAGGTCGTCCCACCGGGCCGCACCCACGGCTCGCGTTTCTCGTTGGTAAGAACGTATACCGCTGTGTGAAACGGAGCCTCCTCTGGCCAGGCGACCTCGCCCTGGTCGAACATTCGCTTGCCCATGATGTTGGCGCCGATGCGCTCCGCGGTGCTGCGAACCAGATCATTGACCGGGCCGGTCTCTCCCCCGGGTCCGAACTTGAGGTTCTCGCGGAAGTACTGTTGCTTCATGAGCCAGCCCATCAGCGCGCCCCACTTGGCGCCCCAGTTCTTGTACCCAGGATTCGTCCATGGTCATTCCTTCCGGTGCCATGTAGCCATCGAGGCTAAGTCCAATGTTGACGAATACTTTGCTCATGATTCTCCTCTCGGATGTTTGAATGTCGGCGCCGCCGCTCACCACAAGGTACGGACGCTTATGCGGCAGGGCTGGATCTGAGCTCCTCGGCGAGTCCGATGAGAAGTCCTTCGGGGCCGCGGATGTAGCAGAGCCGATACACGTCTTCGTACTGAACCACGTCGCCGACGAGCTGCGCGCCTCGCTTGCGGAGTCTTGCGAGCGTGTCGTCGATGTCGTCCACCGTGAACATGACGCGCAGGTAGCCGAGTGCGTTCACCGGGGCGTTCCGGTGATCGGCAACGACGGGCGGGGTGAGGAATTGTGAAAGCTCGAGCCGGCTGTGGCCGTCTGGAGTGATCAGCATGGCGATCTCGACGTGCTGTGCTCCCAGTCCGGTGACGCGGCCGGCCCACTCGCCTTCGATGGTGGCTCGGCCCTCGAGTCTCAGGCCAAGTTCGACAAAGAACGGAATCACGGAATCGAGAGATTCTACCACGATGCCTACGTTGTCCATCCGCTTGACAGTCATTGCGTTTCCTCTCGTTCTGGACCGGAACGTCCGGCATTGTCATTCAAATGGTGTCTTACGCTTAACTCGGCTGCAGCCGAGTCCACTTTGAAGACACGGAATTAGCTACGCGGCATAGCGCTCACACAACTGGGGTCGTCATGTACTGGTCTGCGCAATCCCGTCCCGTATCGCCGCTTCGAGTACGCCGAGCTCGATGTTGCGAAGTGCGCTGAACTTGATGCAGTATCCCGTCACACTCGCCTTGCCGAGTTTACTGCCGTAGGTCGCAGGCAGGTATGTCTTGTCATCGAGGCCCATGATGTAAACGGAGATCCCGGTCGTGTTGGCGCTCAAGCCGATCTGATAGAACTCTCTGGTTCGGCCGTCGGCGTAGGTGATGGTCCGGATTCCATACCCGATGTTCGGGTTGGAGACCGTTCGACCGCGTCTCGTCCTTACCATCCAGGAACCACAACCGAGCATCGGGCATCACCGTCAGCATCATGCTGTGCAGCGCTTGCATGTCATCGCGCTTGCGCTCCGGTTGAGCGGCCAGGTAGTCGCTGATTTGTTCGTGCACTTCCATGTCTCGCTCCGTTTGTGGTTGGAAGTTCACAACAGGTGAACCACTTAACGCTCGAACTATGCCGCCAACGAGTCAAGGGAGAGCGAATGCTTCGCATTCACAATCCGTAAATCGTTCGGCGGCTTCAGCGTTCGTAAGAAGTCCGATCATGGAACCTTGCTCGACCACTCTTAATTTGCACCGACAGGGTGGGTTCTGCATCGTCCCTGTCACCTGCATTAGCGAAACGGGTCAGAGTGGCTTTCTTGCGGACTTTCCTGCCACCAACAGTACGCGGCATTTACCACAACAAGTGCACTCTGATCCCGGTTTCCCTCGTTACGCCATACCATTCCTGATCGCCAGCGAAACGCGGTCCGCGAACAGATCGACTTCTTCCAGAGTGGTATAGATGCTCGGCGTGATACGGATTCCCTGAAACTCGTCGGTCACCATGGGTGTCGTGACGATGTGATGCTTGTCCAGCAGCCACGCGCCGAGCTTGCCCATATCCATTCCGTCGATCGCCAGCACGCCGATCGCTCCGCTTTCGGTGGGGCCGATCTTCGTGATCATGTGCGCACGGTCGCTCGACGCGAGCACCTGACGCGCCCACCGGTCGCGCAGGAACCGCAGGCGCGCGATCTTCCGCTCCGCGCCGATAGACCGGTGAAATGCAACGGCGAGCGAGATGGCGTTGTGGTTCGCAGCGGGATGCGTACCAATCTCCTCGTACTTCCGGATGTTGTCCTCCTGCTCCACGCCGCCCGCCATCAGCGGCCACAGCGATTTTATCCTGTCCCGTCGAACGTACAGAAAGCCGGTGCCGATCGGCGCGTGCAGCCACTTGTGCAGGCTCGTTCCGTAGTAGTCGCACCCCAGATCGTCGCGCTTGAACGGGAAGTGTGCGAACGCGTGTGCGCCGTCCACGAACACCTTGATGCCGCGCGGTCGAGCGAGGTCCACGATCTCGCGCACGGGCGCGATGTATCCCGTCTGGAAGCTGATGTGCATGACCTCTATCACCTTCGTGCGCGGCGTGATCGCGGCCGTGATGTGATCGACGAACGACGCCGTGCTCAGAACCGGGGTCTCGATCTTCACGCGCTTCAGCACTATGCCGTCGCGACGCTCGCGCTGTCGCCAGGCGTTCTGCATGCGCGGGTAATTCTGCGTCGTCATGACGACCTCGTCGCCGCGCGCGAGGTCTGTGCCGAAGATCATCGTCTCGTTGGATTCCGACGCATTGCGCGTGATCGCCATCTCCTCGGGATCGCACCCGAACTCGGCGGCGAGATCGCGGCGCACCGACTCGATGCGTGGCTCGAGCACGCGCCACATGTTATCCACCGGCAGCTCGTTCGAGAAGCGAAGGTCGCGGATCATCTGCTCGAGCACGTGCGTGGGCGCGGGCGAACAGCCGCCGTTGTTGAGATTCACCATCGTGCGATCGATGTCGAACGCGCGCTGGATCTCGCCCCAGTAGGACTCGTCGTCGGCGGTGTTTGCCGGCGGATGGTGGCCTGCGCGCTCGTCGGCGCGCAGGTTGGCCCGCAGAAGGTGCCGAAACGCATCGGCCCGCATTGTGGGCAGTGTGACGCTCGCGCCGAGCATGGACGCGAGGAACGTGCGGCGGTCGGTCATGGGAGTCGGGGCTGGAGACGCATCCAACTTCGCTCGGGCCGGCGGGTTCGTCCAGTGGGACGACGAGCCACGGAATGATGGGATGCACTACCGGGAGGTACGCGTCCCTCTCGACTACGCGGTTAAGCCGGCTCTGTACACCCCAACGGTCACGCCGGAACGCACGTCAGCCAAACCGCGTCGTCGCCAATACGATCGCTGGCGATGATGCGGAGTGGCGGTCGCGCGCCGGCGAAGTACGGCTTGCCGCCGCCAAGCACGAAGGGGCGGAAGTAGAGACGATACTCGTCGATAAGACCGAGCTCAGTCATGCTCGCCGCGAGGGTGGGACCCGCGACGTCGATCTCACCGTCGACATCCTTCTTCAGTCTGCGCACAAACGCTTCGACGTTCCCCTCGACGAGCGTGGCGTTCGCGCCGACCGATTTCAGCGTACGTGAGACGACCCATTTCGGCATCGCCCGCCACGCCGTTGCGAAGTCGTGCTCGTCCGCATCCCACTCCGGTCGATCCTCGTCCCAGTAGCGCATGATCTCGTATATCCGTCGACCATACAAGGCGCCCGCCAGCCCGTGGATGTGCTCATTGAAATGACGGCCGAGTGCAACGCCAGGCGCAGGCAATTCCAGCCCGCCCGAGACGCCGTCGACGTAGCCGTCGAGGGACTGCATCATTGCGAAAACGAGCTTACCCATGCCTCACACCTCCACATAGATGTCCGATAGGATCTCGCAAGGTACTACGACCTCGAAGGGTAGCTTGCGACCTCTTCAGGCCTATTATGTAGCATTTAGAAATTCCTTGATTTGCGGAAGCACCCTGTCTGGATTTGTCATCACAATCGTATGCTGCGTGTTCGGGAAAACTGCCAGTTGTGATTTCGGAATCAGTCTGTGCATTTCAACGACGCCTCAAGACTGACATCGTTGTGATCACCCGCGCCGATGAAAACTTCGGCTTTGATGGCTTTCATCTGCTCCGGGGCGAAGCCTTTGAAGTTCCTCACCGATTGGAGGATCTTCGCAGCCAATCCGTGCCAATTCGGAGCGGGTGACGTCTTCTCGTATGGCTCTCTATCTGTAGTTGTTTCAAAAGAGCCGCCGTGTCATCCGCCATTTGGTCGTAAGTAAGCGGACGATCAATATCGGCTGTGCGCCCGTGCCCCTGCAAGTCAACAGCAATCGCTTGTCGGCCCTCGGCAAGTGCAGGGTAGACGATAGCTGACATGAAAGCACCGTGAAGCAAAAGAAGTGGCCGTTGTGTTGGCGGAGCCTGACGATCGCAACTGGTTGACCCTTAACACTACGGGCTGACCTCCGGCGGTGCGCCGAAAAAGCCGACGACTCGCCGGATGCGGCCGTCCGCGGCCAGCTCGTGCTGTTAAAATCAAGGCCCAACATCTCGAGACGTGAGGAGCGCTTCTCTCTCTTCTGCGATGTATTGCCGGAGCGTATTGGGCAGATTGGGTGAAACGTTGTGCTTGGATTCAGCGGCGAGCCCATCGAGAAAGTTCCTGTACTCGGCGCCGATCCCGCCGCGCGCGAATCTCCAGACCGCGCGATAGGCAGGGTTGCCGAGCAAGCGCTTCAAGGTGACACCGTCGGACGCCCAGCTCATGGGGTCCAGCATGCCCAACTGAAACTGAAAGAAGCAGTCTTCGTAACTCCAGAACACCGAGGTCAAGTACCCGTACAGGACGAAGCAATCCTGATCGGTCAGATTCTCGCCGTTGGCGGCGCGCGATACGACGTCACTGACACCGGGGTCGGTCAAGCGCGAGAGAAGCTCGACGTTGCGCGCGCTTCGCCCCTGCTGCATCAACGATCTTTGGTTGCGATTGGATTGCCTTATCTGCAGGCCAAGAAAGAGGAGCGAAACCAGAACTGCAACGCTGGTGGCAAGTGATGTGATATCCGCGATACTCATAGATATGATGATCCTGGCGCTTGCCGCCGGAACGGGGTATTCGTAACTCAATTGCCCGGTGATTTGCCTTTTACACGGAATGCGACGAGTCCTCATTGCGGCTTGCTACGCAACTCGAGGACTTTCTCCGGGTCAATGCGAATAATCGTGTAGATAATGCGGGGTGTTATGATGTCAACGAACCCGTGCGGTGCGTGCGGTGGGATAATCACGATATCGCCGGGAGCTACATGACGCGATGTTCCGCCCACGATGGACTGACCCGCAGAACTCGGGCCGATCTCACCGATGACTGCGGCAGCGGAGAGAGGCTTTGCTGATTCGAGCTTTCCACCTGTGACCAGCACTCCTTCGCCTTCGATTATCTGATAGACCTCGGTTACATCGTTATGAATCAATGCATCTGGCTGCATGCGACCATCGACTTTGCTCCGACGAACGACTGCTACCCCAACGTTGTACTTTGATTCGATCGGTACGACGCGGAGTGGAGAATCCGAGAACGCGCCGGTGTTGGTTTTTTCAACCGCCGCCTTTATCTCACCTGCACTCACGAAAGTAACAGGAGTAGCCGCGGGTCTGGCTGCTGCATCCTTTTGTGCTGAAGCCGCAGTCGATAGCACAAGAGCCGCAACCACCGGAAGCCATTTAGCCTGCATAACCGTGTTTCCTCATGGGGTGGAAGACTGCCGCTAACGCTCAGCTAACTTACGAGAGAGTTAGATGGACTGCGAGCGAAGCGAGCTCTGTGCATCGCTTGGCAAGTTCAGCGCTCGTCACGCGTCGGCGATATCGCAATCTGCCGCATTGGAGGCGAAGTGTCGCGCTGTCGACTGATCAACACGACAGCGAATATGCAAACCAAGTCGAGAAGCTTTGTTCCCTTCAGCCGGGTGTATCAACACTGTCTGCAGCTGGCGCCGCTGCGCCAGGCGACAGCATTGCGAACGAGATCACCATAGCCAGGAGCCCGAATCCATACCACTGAGCTTGGCCGGTGATGTAAAAGATTACGACGCCGATCAACGCCGCGGCCTCGCCTGCAACCCACCCGACGAAGAGCAATGAGACACGGCGCTGCGGGTCGCCTTCCCGTGCCACGCGTCCTTTCAGCGCCGCGGCGAACGATACTGCCAGAATTGCGTATGGCACCAGTGCGTATATCACAGCGGCCGGGAGCGTTCCTGGTTTCCAGTTCGGCTGTCGGTGAACGAATACAATGACGGCGCCGAAAAGCAATACTGCCGTCATTAGCATAAGACGGATCTGTTGCAGAGGCTGAGCGCGCGGAGTCGCAGGGGTCATGAGTCTTCACAGGTTGGCGGACACTGAGCAGGTATAGCGGACCAACTCCCAGCTCAGCTGGCAACGGCGTCCAATAATCTGCACCGACAGGGTGGGTTCTGCATTAGCGAAACAGGGTCAGAGTGGCTTTCTTGCGGACTTTCCTGCCACCAACAGTCCGCGGCATTTACCACAAGAAGTGCACTCTGACCCCGGTTTTCGGAAGTAGATTAGCCGCTCGCTGAATCGCGTGAAACGGGAGAGCACCATCATGACGCTGTCGATGAAGCTACCTGCTGGGGTAACACCGCTGACGGGCGATGCGAAGATCACCGTTGTGCTGCTGTTCGTCGTCTGGCTGGTCGACTATTTCGACCGACTGATCATGAACTTCGCCCTCCCGTACATCGGGACAGACTTCCACCTGAACCACACGCAGCAAGGAGTGCTCGTATCCGCATTCTTCGTAACGTATGCTTTCTCGCAGCTGCCCGGCGGAGTGCTCGCGGACAGGTTCGGCACGCGCCGGATGATTGCTCTCGCGATGATAGGATGGTCGGTCTTCACCGGTCTTACAGGGTTGGCGTGGAGCTTTTCAGCGCTGATCGTGATTCGTTTCGTGTTTGGGATCTGCGAAGGATTATTCCCGGGCGCTGCGACCAAGGCGATCTCGGAGCGCACCGAGCCCGCAGACCGAATGACCGCCATGGGCATAATGTGCAGCTCGAACCAGTTCGGGGCAGCAGTCGCTCCGCTGCTCTGCGCACCACTCATCGCCATCGTAGGATGGCGGTGGAGCTTCGGCGCATCGGCGGTTGCAGGCGTGGCCTGCTGCTTCGCCATCCTGTACCTCCTGCCGCCTCCCAGAGTCGAACAACGTCAGGCGGGTGCTGAAAGTCAGAGCGAAGGTAAGAACGAAGGTCAGAGCGTCGACGGGAAAGCCGCGTGGGCAATTCTCAGAAGCCCGAGCATGTACATCTATGTCGCGATGTTCTTTGGGGCAGACATCGTTGCGTGGGGTGTAATCACCTGGACGCCATCCTATCTCCTGGCTGCTCGCGGGATATCGATCGCACACTCGGCGATCCTGATCGCAATACCCATGGTCGTCGCGGGTGCTGGCACCATTCTGGGTGGCAAGCTGTCCGACCGACTGAATGGAAGACCGCGTCTTGTCGCCGCCCCAGCATTGGCCATCGCTGCGATCGCCGTGCTTATGATGGCCACCGCAGCGAGTGTCACAGCGTTCGTTGTCTGGCAATGTGTGACGCTATTCGGCTTCGGCCTTTCCTTCATGTCCATCCAATCGGTGCCATTGAAGGCGCTCAATTCCAAGTTCGCGGGCTCGGCGGCCGGCATGATAAACTTCGGAGGCCAGATCGCGGGCGTGTGCGCCCCGGTGATCATGGGAGCGCTCATCGATCATTTCAGTTATACAGCAGCGTTTCTGTTCCTGGCACTTGGCGCAACATTGGGAATGGTTGCAGCAGTCGTCGCACCGCAGACTCCCGAAGCGCTGGCCCCGAAGCTCGCACGAAATCAATTGCTGGGCGGCGGCATCGCGGTCGAGTTGGGAGCGTAGCTCTGACCCCTATTTCGCTGTCGAAGGCCTGCCCGTCTATACTGGCCGTTATCCAGATCATAAGTTTGTGCCGGTCCCGCGGGGCGGGATACGTACAAATTCCTCTTGATTCTCCACTGCTATGTACACACGGTCTCCCTTACTTCTCCGGATCTTCCTGGCGTCGGTAGCACTGGCATGTGCAGGTGGGGGAGACGGTGTGACTTCACCAATAGGGACAGGTCGGCAGCCCGAACAAGTTGTTCCCGCGTCCGGCACCCGGACGCTCGTCCTTGCATCTGTGTCGGGAGTGACGGTGCCATCGGTGTACTACCATAGTCCCGACAGTACGTTTGACGCATGGGCCGACAGCGGTACCGCGACAATACAGGCCGACAGCACAATCGTCTTTCGTTCCTACCGCACGGTCATCTATCCGTCCGGCGCCAAGGAGGTGCCAGGCGAATCGACGGCTTATGTTGCCTCCGGCCGCATCACCGTTGCAGGTAACGTCATTCTCACGTATACGAACGGCGCTGCGCCGGATAGCGCCACGATGGACGCCAACGGCGCACTTCTCGTGCGATTCAGAAACCATGAATCAGGAGGTCCCGACCTCTCACTCGGCGACTGGACATTCGTCGATAACTACAAGGGCGTGCCACTCAACCCAATGCCGTCGGTCCAGACACTGTCCCCTGACAGCGCCGTGCAGTTCGGGAGCGATTTCACGATAACGATTACCGGTTCCGGATTTCTTCCTACATCAACTGTCCAGTGGTCCGGCGTTGTAACACTGCCCGTAGCATATGTGAGCCCGACTCGGCTTACCGCAAAGGTACCGGGCTCATTTCTAGACTTCGCTGAATCGGATCGGATCTTCGTGGTGAATCCCGCGCCAGGCGGCGGGAGCACCTACGCGACCTTCACGACCACCAATCCGGCACCGCACGTCGCGTCCGTCACTCCTGCATCGGTAGCAACTGGCAGCGCGTCGATCTCGGCACTGATAGACGGTAGCGGTTTCAACATTTATAGCGTTGTGCAGGTGAACGGAAACGTCAGACAGAGCACTCCCGTGAGTGCAACGCGCGTGCAGGTCTCGCTTCCGGCGACCGATTTCGCCGCAGCGGGAACGCTGCAAATCAACGTGCGCAATCCGTCTCCCGGCGGCGGTCTTTCCGAAAGCTTTCCCTTGATCGTTGCTGGTGACGCACCGAAGCTCATATCCGAAGTGACATCACCGTCGTTCGGGGCGATAGCACTCGCGGCAGATCCAACGCGTCCGCTCATCTATGCCGCGCTGCCAAGCACGGCGACAACGCAGCCCAATACAGTGGTCGCGCTCGACGTTGCATCGGGCAGCATTGTCTGGTCAGTCCCTATCGCGGGATCACCCAATGTCCTGGCGATATCAGACGACGGGCAATTTCTGTATGTCGGGCAGCGTTACGATCCGAACATCGTCCGCATTACGCTTGCGACGCACTCGCCGGATCTTATCATCCCGCTCGGTTCGCCATCATACTACACGAGCGTCGTCGCCGTGAGTCCAGGCAATCCGCGCACGATTGCGGTCGGGCGAGAGATTAATAATGCGTGGCCGAGCAACGTCGGGGTGACTATTTATGACGACAGCGTTCCACGTCCATCATCCACACCGGGGCACGACTATCCCAGCAGCTTTGTTTTTGGCGGGTCGCCGACTTTGATATATGGCTATAACGGTCAATCCAGCTCGTTCGAATTCTACACTATCGCGATCGACGCAATGGGTGCGACGAACGAAGCGGTACGACAGAACGTGTTGAGCTCGTACGGTCGGAGCCTGGTGTACGCGAACGGCAAGATATTCGCGAGTGATGGATCGGTAATAGACCCCGGCGCGCAGTCTGTCGTTGGACACCTCGCTGGCTTCAACGTTTCAAGTTCGCTCGTTCCAAGTAGCGACGGTCAAGTCATCTACACAGTGAACGCTGCTGGCACCGTCATCGCTGCCGACGCCAGGACCTACGTCCCGCTCGGCTCTGTATCAGTTTCAGACGGTTCCGGCGGAGCAAGTTCGATCGTGCGATGGGGTCAGGACGGAATCGCGTTCATCGCCAGCGGAAGAGTTTTCATTGTTCGCGCGGACTTCATCCGTTGAGCCAGTTGTGGAGTGCTCAACGGGTGATTGTACCGAAGCAGGGCTCAGAGTACAGTTCCTGAATTCAAGAGAAAGTGCACTCTGAGCCCTGCTTCACTCTGACCCTGTTTTCCGAGGCGCTCGCGTACCACACGCTTCTGAAACTCGACCGGGAAGAACCGATCATTGCGACCAGCGAGGACCCGGATCGGTATGGCAGGCCACCGCGCAAACTCGCACTTCGAATTGAATACCGCATTGGACTGATGCGGCTCGCCTTGTGCCCAGGCCTCGTCAATTACCGGCTGTGGCACGTCGTGAAAGAACTCGAATAGCAGATCGAACGGTGAGTCCGCGTCACGGCCATCGCGACGGTTTTGCTCACGCTTGGCCTCATTGTAACCGACGTCTCCCCACCATTCGCCGGGAGTCTCGCCCGGCAACAAAACAAAAGTGGTGTCCTGCATTGTACGCAACCTCTTTTTCGTGTCGCCTCAACGCCTGAATTTAGCCGACGCACTTGTTCGGGCGCCGCGCTGACGGCTGTCCCTCCACGGGTCCTTCGGCGTGAACTCCGCTCAGCGTTCTGCGTGGTCAGTGCGCAGCGACGGTGAACTCCTGCATCATACCGTGCGCCGTGTGCAGCCTGCCGTCCTTCACGTCCGAGATCGCGCAGACCACACCGTACCGACCCGGGGTTAGATCGGTTGTGAAGGTGCCCGTGCGCCCCGGTCCAAGGCCCGACATCCCGGGTGCCAGGTCGGCGGGCAGCGGTCCGCGCATCCCGCCCTCGAGCCACGCGGCGACGTCCTGGATCGTCTTGCCCGGTGCGAGTTTGACGAACACGGCCTCGTGCTCGAGCGTGCCGGAGTTCCTTACGTAGATCGTGTGCCGCCCCGCCGTGAGCGGCTTGGAGAACCTGAACGCGTAGTCGAACAGCTCGAGGCGCACGTCCGGCTTGGACTCGGGCTCGCGCACGGACGCCGCCTCGGCGCCCGCTGACGCGGCGCCTGGCGCGGTGACGGTGAGCGGCGTCATGTGCGGCGAATGGCCGGTGGGCGCCGGCGCCCAACACACCAGGACGTAGTTGCCCGCGTCGAGCGTGACCGTGGCCTCGACCGTCTGGCCCGGCTTGGCGGCGCTGGGACCGCCAGCTCCGACGGCCCACGGTGTCGGCTGGTGTGCCTTGATCGCTGCGGCGTAGTTCGCCAGAGTCTTCTCCTGCGTGAGCTGGACGATGGAGATCTGGTGGAGCGACTGCCCGTCGTTCACGAGCCGGAAGGTCGTCGTCCCGGCCGAGATGCTCGCCGGCGCGGCGAAGGTGAAGTCCGTGGCATGTACGGTGAGGACGCGATGCTCGCGCCGCGTTGACGCCGGAGCCGTGTGTCCGAGCACCGGCGGCGCGAGGGCGGTGGCGAGCAGGGCGACGGTGACGATGTGGCGCATGGAGGACCTCGAGGCGGCGGGAAGAGCTGCCAAGGTACGCTGTCAGGTTGGCCCCGCAAGGACGGCAGCGTCGGCGGGCGCGGCGCACGGCAGCGGTCACACGGTCTCTCCTTACATGCGCGGGTCTCCCGCATCACCTGCTGCTGACGCACCGATACCGGACAGCGGATGCGAGCAGTAGTGCACCCTCAACACAACGTGCCCACTTGACATCGTGAAACCATCTGGTATACTAAACCACATGGTATTAGATCGTTCGCCCAGACTCGACCGCGTTTTCCACGCTCTGGCGCATCCCGCGCGCCGCGCGATCATCCGGCAACTCGCCGGCGGGGAGCGCAATCTCAGCGAGCTCGCCTCGCCGCTCCGGATGACCTTCCCAGCCGCCACCAAGCACGTCCGCGTGCTGGAGCGCGCCGCGCTGGTGCGTCGCCGCGTCGTCGGGCGGGAGCACCTGTGTCGCCTGAACGCTGCGCCGCTCGCGGACGCGACGCTCTGGACCGAACAGTTCCGGCAGTACTGGGAGGCCCGCTTCGAAACGCTGGATACTCTCCTCGACGAGATGAAGTCCGAGGAAATTCGTGAAGTCCGTCCCAGCCGTCGCTGAACGCTCCAAAAACAATCACCCGTTACCAACAGAAAGGATTCCGACGATGAACCCCAAAGGCCTGCAACTATCCACGCCCACCGACTCCACCATCGTTCTCACCCGCACGTTCAACGCCCCTCGGCGACTCGTATGGGAAGCAACGTTCACGCCCGACAAGATGCGTCGCTGGATGGAGCCTCCCCCGGGATGGACCATGACCGCGTGCGAGTGCGACGCTCGCCTCGGCGGCGAGCTCAACCTGGCGTGGAAGAGCGATGAGGCCGATCCAGCGATGACGCTCCACGGTGTGTTCACGGAGGTGGTCGGGCAGGAGCGAGCCGTGCACACCGAAACGATGGCGCTGGGATCCGGTGAGACTGTCGGCAAGCTGGTGGAGACGCACGAGTTTGCAGAGAAGGACAACGTCACCACGATGCGCATCACACAGGCGTACGGTTCGATGGAAGCGCGCGACGGCGCGATCGCTTCGGGCATGGACGAGGGCATGGAAGCCTGTTACAAGCGACTCGAGGCGATCATCACCCAACGCGCGTAGCGGATTCGATTGTCTATTGCATTGAACGCTGCAGCGTTCGTTAGACCGCGGGGAGAATGAGCCGACAGAAGGTGGCCTAGATCCGCAGAGGGTCTGACTATGACAGGATGTAACCAATCGGTGACATATTTATGATGTCACACATTGGTGACATCTACGCAGGTACGGCCTGAAGGCTTGCAGCACACGTCTGATAACTGTGAACCGGCGATGCAAGAAGAGAGATCGAGCTAGCCGCTCGTTCCACTGGCCGTGGCGCGCCCGGCCAGCAGTCTGCGGACCAACCCGCCGCACGCCATGCCGATGAGCGCGACGATCAGCGAAAAGGCGCCGAGCATCGTGATAGATGCATATGTGTTGGGGTGTAGCGTATCGGGCAGACCGAGCACGTGCTTCACCAGATGCGCCAGCGGCACCCAGACCCACACCGCGAGTGCAGGTAGCCACGCTCGTCGCGGGCTGAGGATGCCGACGATCGCCGTCGCGACGAGAAGCATGCCCACCACGACGACCGGGCTCACTTCGCCCGCGAGCGCGAGGTTGTCCACGGCGGCGATGGCCACACCGAAGGCGATTGCGAGGCCGATGACTACTGTCCTCGCTGGCGGAACGATGCGTCTATCCATGCGACTCCTCCGTGCGACGGGTGAGAAGCCCGTCCCGAGACCGGACCGGGACCGGAGGCCCCGTGCTTCCGCGGACAGGTACGAGCGATCGAAGGTACTTTGCATAGCAAAGTACTTCAATGCGTAGATCTGTCAAGTGCATGGCCGGTGGACCCGTCCGCGCGCTGGTCCCTGGCGTGAGCCGCCTAACGCTTGAGTTAAGCGGCTGCGAAGCCGTCCGCTTGGACGCCTAATCAGGCGCTACTTGAGGGCCGATAGGGCATGAGCGATTGTTTGAGCGGAAACCTCTGGACTGAAGTGCTCCGTGTCGACGGATATGAATGGAGCTGGAAGCGGCGGAAATTCGAAGCCGCCCTGACTTTCGATTTGAGCGAAGAGTTGGGGATCAGTAAGCTTCCCGAGTTTAGCGCGACTTGCGCTGCAAAGTCGTTCGAGGACTATAGACCGCGAACAGGTCAGTTCAATGAACACGACCTTGCCACCACGGGTGACAACTGCCTGTGTCATTTGTTCCACCAAGCTTGGATCGACCGTCGACTCAGGGCAAAAAGTGAAGATGAACGACTGGCCTGACTCTGCTGCCTCGCAGAATGCAGTCAGCCAAACGCTAGCACGCATTCGCCTGAAGGCATTGCTACCGAACGGGAACAGCGTCAAGGCCGCATCTACTGCGACATGATTGTGAAAAAGTGGCAGTCCGGTCATGCCGCTGAGATGAAGGCCGATCGTGTGCTTGCCAGAAGCAACGGGACCGTGTAGGAAGGCGACGTACATAATTCCCCGGTGAGTAATAGCCTAACGCCTTAACTAACCTGCAGCGGAACCTCATAAGAGTTTGCGGCGCCGCCGCAAACAATTCAAATGCTGCCTCTGGCGGTTTCAGCGCCTGCTAGGTTGCCGCACCGCAGTGGTCGATTGCAACTCCGCGGCCCGCGACGATCTCTACCAAGCGTTACTTATCGCTGGCTAAGGCCTCAGCTGCAGCGTTCCGTTAGGCGACACGGAGCGGCTTGATCCGCCCGACGTCGTTCTTGAGCCGCTGCGCCGCATCATAAAGGTCCACCGCGATCGGGACCTCGCTAGCGACAGTCACAAACCTCAACATCACAGGCGTCGCCATCCACGAAGCGGAAGCAAATTCGCCACTGATCGTTGATCGCAATCGCGTGCTGCCCTTTGCGATCTTCTTTGAGCGTGTGGAGGCGATTGCCTGGCGGCACTTTGAGATCGTCAAGTGACGCGTCGGTATCACCTAACGCCTAAGCTAAGCGGCTGTGCGGGCCGCAGTGTGTGATTTTAGCGGGAAACCTCATCCCGCACAGTCCGCTTGAGCGCATGGTTAGGTGGCATTTCCGGGCTTGCGCCGCGGGCGCTGCTTGCTGGAAACCGATTGAATGACAGTGCGACCCGCGCCCTTGAGCGGAAGTGGGATCTTGGCTTGTGCGATGGCCGCGTTGATGAGTGCAATTGTTTCGGGTGAGCGAAGAACCAGGATACTGGGCACACGTATGAAGCGGTTCTGCTTTCCGCTGCCTTGGAGCAATTTGTCCGGGTCAGCTAGCGTGGCCCCCTGGTAGAAAGAGATGCCGACTCCGTTTGCTGCCGCTGCAATAGACACAATGCAATCAGATGCCCGCGGAGTTGTGCAGTAGCCGATGACGAAGAAGTTGTAGTTGTCGTAGATCAACTCGATAGCGGTGGGCATCAGCTTGCGAAGCTCGATACGGCACTGCCGAATGAGCATGGCGTTGGCGGATTCGAACTTGTCGATAAACTCGGCAAGTTCTTTTTCGATGTCCGACTCAGACGCAGTAGTCACGGAGGATGACTTCATGATTCGTGTCCGCCGAATTGAAAGGTTGCCAATGCCACCTAACACGTATTGGACTGCAAGCTCTGCTTGAAAAACGCTGCAAGCATGCCGTATAAGATGCCGGCGCTCATCGTGTCCGCAAGAGTTATGTGCTGTTGCACCAAGCAGTTTCGCGATTCATCGTGAGCATCCCCGCCGGCTTATCCTGCAAGCTTCGCAGTATAAGCCAAATCGGCGTCTCGGCATCCGGCGTCATGCCGGCTGAGAACTTCTTTGCGCCATCCTGCGCCCGCGCCAGTAGAAGCCAAGTCCGATTCCAATCAACAACAGACATCCGCCACACACCTTCAGAAAGAACAGCAGCGAGTTGCTGCTGTTTTCGGGCGGGATCATCGCGAATGCTATACCCAGCAGTGTAGTCGCGAAACCCAGTATCGCAGCAGCCCAGCAACCGACCATTCCGCCGGGAACAAGTACCACGCCCACATCGTCACCGGCCGCAGACCTGCGCAACACGGGCAGCGCAGCAAAAATGTAGAGCAGCGGCACAAAGGTGAGGATCACTGTCATGTCCACCAGGATCAGATATGTCTCGTGGATCGTGGAGTTCGACAGAGCCGCCCACAGAATGAACGTCACTACCGTCGCCTGCGTCAGCAGTGCGATGTGTGGTGTCTGGTATCTCGGGTGCAGTCGCGACAACGCAGCGGGGAAATACCTGTCGACTCCAATCACAAAGGGTAACCGCGCTGTTCCCATTACCCACGCACTGAGACCACCGAGCTGCGACAGGGTGAGCAGCACAGCCGCGATCGCTCCGAACATCGGAAGCCCGACGCGTTCTCCCATAGCCGCGAGCGCCTGTGGGATTCCAGCGATGATGTCAATCTTGCCGGACGGCAGTGCGATGAGCAATCCGAGCGTACCGAAGATGTAGATCGCAGCGATCGCGATGCCGGAAAGGATGATCGCACGCGGCATCGTCCTCGCTGGATCCCTGATTTCTCCCGCAAGCACCGGCGCAAGTTCGAAGCCGTCGAACGCGAACGCGATCACTGCAATCAGGGAGAGCGTCTTAACCGATCCAAAGTCGGGAATGACGTTTGCCGGCGTGATCGTCGTCGCGGCGCCGAATAGATGCCACGCCCAGCCGCCGCTCGCAACGATGATTGCCGCGATCAACCATGTGGCAATTCCGCCGAAGTTCTGAAGCCACTTGGCGCGCTGGACTCCTATGATATTGAGCAGCGTTACTGCCCACAGCGCTACGAGACAGTAAATGGCGTTGTAGATCGCACTGCTCGCGAGTGACAGCCATCTGTCGCCGGCGATGTAGACGGACACGCCGGCCAGAAACAGCAACAGCGAGGGAAAGTACACGACGTTCGCGGCCCAGAAACTCCACCCACATATGAAGCCATGCATTTCTCCGAATGCGGCTTTTGCCCAGACGTACATGCCGCCCTCGCCCGGCATTCGCGAGCTCAGCTCCGATGCGGCCGACGCCAGCGGAATGAAGAAAATGAGCAGCGCGACACACCAGAGTATGATGCTCGATGGGCCGATTTGTGCGGCAACCGATAACCAGCGGAGCCCCACGATCGCGGCGATGTTGAACAGAACTACATCGCGCACACCCAGCGCACGATGCATTCTGGGTCCCGTCGACTCAGCATCTGGTGCTGTCATTTCCGGTGTGGTATCTGGTGAGACGTCCGCCAACGCTGCTGGTGATGCGTTGATGCCGACAGCGACGCAATCGCGAATATACCGTACCAATACCAGGACGGGTCGGCGGGCATACTTGCCGACTATACGTCCGCTGCTGCGGGTAAGGACCGTTTTGTGCACCTCATGAGGCGCCGAACCGAATTCAACTGAGGCGAGGTGAGCGTGCTACGCACGCTGGAATGCACACTTGGTCGGTTGCCTGACGACGGGAGTTTGGAGAATGAAAGAAAACATGAAAGTGGGAATTATTGGCGCTGGCCATATCGGTGGGACACTTACTCGTCGCCTCCGGTCGCTTGGCTACGACGTTGCAGTCGCCAACTCTCGCGGGCCGGAGACTCTTGCGGGTCTCGCGGCGGAAACCGGAGCAACGGCGTCGTCGATCGAGGACGTGGCTGCGGGCAAGGATCTGGTAATCGTGGCCATACCGGAAAAGAGCGTTACATCATTGCCGCCCGACCTGCTTGCAAGGACGCCGGCGACCGCCGTAATCGTGGATACTGGCAATTACTATCCGCAGCGCGATGGGCGCATTGCCGCGATCGAGGACGGGATGACGGAAAGCAGTTGGGTGGCGGGATGGTTGGGCAGGCCGGTCGTGAAGGCGTTCAACAACATCATGGCACAGCACCTCATGGACGGCGGCAAGCCGGCGGGCGCACCGAAGCGAATCGCGCTCCCGGTGGCTGGTGATGATGATGTCGCCAAGTCGGTCGTGCTGAAGTTGATCGACGAGCTGGGCTTCGACGGCGTGGACGCGGGTGGTCTCGACAAGTCGTGGCGTCAGCAGCCAGGCACTCCAGTTTACGGCGCCGATCTGGACACGGATGGCGTACTACGCGCGCTCGACGCTGCAACCGAGGAGCGTCCGGCCCAGTTTCGCGCGCCCGTCCCAGGAGCAGCGGGATAACAGCTGGTTGAAGTACGGCATGTCATGCGCAAGCTGTGCAACACCACTTGCATGGTCACAATGCGCGGTCCGCCTTCCTCCTCAACCGATCGGCGTACCAGGCGGTAGCTCGATTACCGTTGGCCGCGGCGGAGCAATCCGGCGATCCATCCAGTTCCGCACATCGCGCACGACTTCCGCATTCGCTGCGCGATCGTCCGCATCGGTCGTCGCTGCACTCGACGGTGCTTTCGCCAGCCGATTCAACTGGTCGTCCGCCACGGCCGAGGCGATGGCGTGCGCAGACGCGGGTGGGTGATCCGCAGGCTCCTGCGCACGCTGCTGTGCGCCGAGCGCGACCGGTACGGAGCCGGCGGGCAGGAGGGCCGCGACGAGGGTGTAGTGGGCAACCCGCATGAGAAACCGAAGCCGGAGGATTGAGTGACGGTGGCAAAAGTGCTGAGCGCGCAGCCGGGATGCAATACTGCGAGGGCGGGGCCAATACTTAGGTAGAGGCCAAAGTATGGCACTATTGTAGAATCCCCTGGCCTCGAGTCCTTGACGTGACAGGGAAGCCTAGCTAGATAGGTGTCGTGCCAAATAACAGGAACGATATCCTACAGGGTACGCTCGCGCTTCTGGTCCTCAAGGCCATCGCGGCACAGGGACGTATGCACGGCTACGCGATCACCGCGCATATCCAGCGTGTGTCGGCAGACCTCCTTCGGGTCGAGGAAGGGTCGCTCTACCCGGCACTTCATCGGATGTCACAGGACGGGTGGTTGAGCGCGGAGTGGGGTCTGACCGAGAAGAATCGGCAGGCACGTTTCTACAGTATCACCGCGGCGGGGAAACACCAGCTCGAGGTCGAGAAAGAGAGCTGGGCGCGCCTGCGTGACGGTGTCCAGCGAGTGCTGCGCTACGCCTGACGAGCACGCGACGATCATCGCTCGTCTCAACTACTTCCGAGAACCGGCTCATGTCATGGTTCGCTCGCGCTCGCAACGTTCTGGGATCGGGTTCGCTGTCCGACGATCTCGATCGTGAGCTGTCCTTCCACCTCGAAGAAAAAACGGACGAGCTCATAGCGCACGGCATGGAGCCCGACCTGGCTCGGCGCGAGGCGCGCCGACGATTCGGCAACTATACGCTGCAGAAGGAGAGTACCCGAGATCGCGATGTCTTTCGATGGCTCGAAACTCTCCTCTCTGACCTTCGTTACACTCTCCGTGCCCTGCGCCTGGCTCCGGGCTTCGCGATCGTTGCAGTCCTGTCGCTGGCACTCGGGATCGGCGCGAACACGGCGATCTTTTCAATCATCAACGCGGTCATGCTCAAGTCGCTCCCCGTGACACACGCGGAGGAGTTGATGGTCGTCCGGCGCGACAGCAGCACCAGTGCGACGTATCCGATCTGGCAATACATCCGTGGCCACCAGGATGTATTCACCGGCGCCTTCGCGTACAGCCCGACCACGGCTGACTTCAATCTTGCCACCAGCGGTGAGGCGCGGCGCATCACCGGAAACTGGGTTAGCGGCGCTTTCTTCAACACGCTCGGCGTACGAGCGGAACTCGGCCGCACGTTGCTGCCAGGCGACGACGTGCGCGGCTGTCCGGCCGTGGCGGCAATCAGTGACGCGTTATGGAAATCCGAATACGGAGCGCGCCAGGGAGTCGTCGGCCGAACGGTGTCGCTCGATGGACATCCATTCCAGATCGTCGGTGTCGTCGATCCGCAGTTCTTCGGACTGGACGTCGGGAGCCACGTGCAGGTCTACACGCCGCTCTGTGCGAAGACGATCGTTAACGGTAATGACAAGTGGGTTGACGCGCGCGCAATGTGGTACCTGCACATCGTCGGCCGCCTCAAGCCCGGCATCACACCGCAACAGGCCAGCGCGCGGCTCGAGATGCTGATGCCAGGGCTGATCGAAACGACACTTCCGCCCAACTGGCCCGCAGACGCAGTCGCACGCTACAGAAAGGCGCGACTCGATGTCGCGAGCGTCGCGACGGGATTTTCAGTGCTGCGTACCACGTATCGCAAGGCGCTGTTCGTGCTGATGACAGTGGTTGGCATCGTCCTGCTTATCGCGTGCGCGAACGTCGCCAACCTTCTGCTGGCTCGAGCAACGAGGCGCGAGCACGAGATTGCAGTACGGCTGGCACTCGGCGCACGGACGGGCCGGCTCGTCAGGCAGCTGCTCACGGAGAGCATGGTCCTGGCACTGACCGCGGCGGCGATTGGTGTGATCTTCGCTGTCTGGGGCAGCCGCTTGCTGGTCCGCCTGATGTCAACGTCCGGCAGTACGGTCGCACTGAATCTGTCGCTCGATCTTCCGGTGCTCGCCTTCACGGCGTGCGTGGCGGCGGCCACGGGCGTGTTATTCGGACTTGCGCCGGCGTGGCGAGCGGGCAGAGTCGATCCACACGCGGCCATGAAATCACAGGGCCGCGGTGTAACCGACGGTCACTCGCGGCTGTCGGTTGGCAAGGCGCTTGTCACGGCTCAGATCGCGCTGTCGCTGCTACTGGTCGCTGGCGCGGTGTTACTGCTGGGGAGCTGGCGACGGCTGGTGGATGTGGATCCCGGATTCAAGAGCGATCACGTTCTGCTCATGTCAGCCGATCTTGCCGGCGGTAACGCGAACGTCTCGCCAGAGCAACACGTCAACGAGCAATGGCAGTTGCTCGAGCGGCTCCGCGCAATACCAGGGGTCAGTTCTGCGAGTGAATCTGCGCTCACGCCGGTAAGTAACTCCGCGTGGGATCAGGTGATCAAGGCGGATGGATTCGCGCCCGCATCACCCGGCGACGCTGACATGTGGATCAACGAAGTCAGTGGTGGCTACTTCGCAACAATGAAGACGCCGCTGCTGGCTGGTCGCGACTTCAACGGAACGGATCTGCGCGGCAGTCCCAGGGTAGCGATCGTAAACAAGACAATGGCGAAACGAGTCTTTGGCGATCGCCCGGCGGTTGGTAAACGCTTTCAGATGCAGGACGGCAACGACTACGGTCCACCCATCGAGATTGTAGGTGTGGTCGCAGATTCGAAGTACAACTCGTTGAGCGAGACTGCGCAACCCATCATCTACCTTTCGAGCAGCCAGGATACGGATGGTGCTCCTGGCGTGAACTTCGAGATCCGCACCGTCGGCCCGACAACAGCAATCATTCCGATCGTCAAGCGTGCTACGGCGCAGATCGCGCCCAACGCGTCTCTCGATTTCGCCACGCTGGACCGTCAGCTCGCCGAGTCACTGCTGCTCCCGCGGACACTTGCGACGCTGTCCGGATTCTTCGGCACACTCGCTCTGCTGCTGGCGATGATTGGACTGTACGGGATCATGTCGTACACCGCCGCACGTCGGCGGAACGAGATAGGGATACGTATCGCGCTCGGCGCGACACAATCTCGCGTGGTGCGCATGATAATGAGCGAAGTCGGACGGATCGTCGGCCTCGGCGTGGTGATCGGAATCCTGCTGGCGATGGGCGCCACGCGTCTTGTTGCCGCATTTCTCTATGGAGTGCAGCCAGCGGATCCGGTTACAATGCTGTCGTCCGGGCTGTTGCTTGCCGCGGTCGCGCTCGCAGCGGCCGCGCTGCCAGCCTGGCGTGCGGCTCGCCTCGATCCGGTCTCCGCCCTGCGCGATGAGTAGCACGCCTTATGACCCGGCCTTCCTTCTGCGTCCGAAAGTGTCATACTTAGCCGGCACCATCCCGCGGTCGCGCATCGCCGGAGTGCCGGCGATCCAGGTCGTCTCATCCTATTGGCAGGAGCGTCTCATGCGTGGTCTTCTCCGCACGTCGCTGGTCGCTTGCGCTCTCGTTCCTTTCGTGATGTCGGCTCAGGGAGTTGTCGTGCAGAGCACGACGGACACTCATCTCATGGGTGCGCTCGGCTCCCTCGCGAGCTTTGCTGCACGGGTGGGCGGCGGCAGCATGAGCGACAACCATCAGACGACAACCCTCTCAGGCCACAAGCTGAAAACCGAGTCTGACAATACGGCCACGATCATTGATGCCGACGCAGGAAGCTTCACGACGATCGACAACAAGAAGAAGACGTACACGACGATGACTTTCGGTCAGATGGCTGCGGCGATGCAGCAGGCGCGCCAGAACATGGCGACCCAGATGAACAAATCCCAGGGCGCCCCTGCCGCCGATCCGAATGCACCAAAAGGCAGCGTGGACATGAAGTACACCGTGAAGGTCGATCGGACGGGCGAGCACCAGCAGGTTGCCGGCTACGACGCCGAGCACGTCTTTCTGACCATCTCGGTCGAGGGCACTGCGAAACCTGACACTGGAGGTGCGCAGAAGGTGGGCACGATTGTTCTTCTGACCGATCAGTGGCTGTCGAAAGACGCGCCGCAGATCGCAGCGATGAAGGATTTCCAGACAGCCTACATGGGAAAAGCTGGCGACGCGTTTCGCACGCAGGGCTCCGGTCTGCAAGCCGCGTTCGCAAGCGACCCGCGCATCAAGGACGGCTTCGATGCCGCCACGAAAGAGCTTGCGAAAATGCAGGGCATTTCACTCCGCAGTACGACGTATGTAACACTTGTGCCGCCGAACATGACGTTCGATCGCAATCTCGCACTGGGTGACGCCGCGGCCGACGCCGGCAAGAAAGACGACGCGCCGAAGAGCGGTAGCCGATTCGGTGGCCTGATGGGCGCTCTCAAATCCGCCGCGGGGAAAGCGAGCCAGCAATCGGATGACAAGAGCACGGAACCACCGAAGCAAGCGACACTCATGACGCTCACGGATCAAGTCACCAGCATCACGCAACAAGCCGTTCCGGCCTCAGCGTTCGCGGTGCCTGCCGGCTATCGTGAGATCCAGTCGCCAATGCTACGCGGTCAGTAACTAAATCACAGTGGCTTGCGGCAGAGAATGAACCTGCCGCGATCAGCTATTTGAAACCGGAGTCAGAGTGGCGTCTCCAAGAAACGCCACTTTGGCTCCGATGTCTTTGGCATTAAGCGCAAGAACTGCACTCTCGTATTTTGCCGACGCCTCCTTGTCAGCCGCAGCGTTCGTCAGGCGTTACGGGTGCCGGGACAGCGGCATGCTATCGCGAACCCGCTCAAACTCGACCGTCCACTCCGCCACTCCTGCGGGGAGGTCGAGCGGACTCAGGATGAGCCGAGTGGCCGTCACGGTCGCGAGGCGCGTCCGGTCGGTGCCTATCAGCGCAGGTTCACGATCTGACTCAACGTGGTGGATCACGTAGTGTTTCTTCTCATTCGTCTCGTAGGAGCCACAGTAGGCGACGAGGCCATCGAACGCTGAACGCACTTCATCATCGGTGGGATGCTTCGGCGCCTTCCACGCCGGTCGATCGGGATTGGCGAGGACGACGCACATGTGTCCCGTTGGATCGTACATGATGTAGCCCACACCGCGTGCGCCGGGCTGCGGATCTGGCCGCACGGAACCGTCAGTCAAGCGCTGACGGGCGGCGACGAGCCGCCATGTCCCGACGATCGCCTGGCGCAGCGTCTTTGGGGTTTGCGCAGCGATGCGCGCATGCGGAATACCCAGGGTAAGTGCGACCATCGCGATGAGTGTCCGGTGCATGTCCGATCTCGCTGTGTGTGTGCGAGTCAGAAAATACGAGCGCAGCGAACTAGCGCAATCGTCCGCCGGCTTCAACGTTCGTTAGATCGGCCGGTGCGTGATGACGATCTAACGCCTTTGAAGCTCGATCCATTCATCGTGCGAGAGCTGAATGCTTGTTTCTGTTTCTACGGCTTGCACAAGGTGACCCGGTGCGATTTCGACCGACTCGACAAAACAAGTTGGCTGTGAAACGCATGAACTCGCCGTTCGTAGTGCACAGCGCCTGCTCGTCGAGAGACATCTCGCGTAGCAGGGAGGGGCCGGCGCAAAGCCTCCGTATCCCCGGCTACGCGCTGGCGTAACCGGGCGGCGTGCGGCATGTTTGCGCATGCCTGCTACCGGCGCGCCCGCGCGCCTCGTCTCTGCGCTCGCCGACCGCTACACCATCGACCGCGAACTCGGTGCCGGTGGCATGGCGACCGTGTATCTCGCGCAGGATCTCAAGCACGATCGCAAGGTCGCACTAAAGGTCTTGAAGCCGGAGCTCGCCGCCGTGATCGGGGGCGAGCGATTCCTGAGCGAGATCAAGACCACCGCCAACCTTCAGCATCCGCACATTCTCGCGCTGTTCGACTCGGGCGAGGCGCATGGCTTCGTGTACTACGTCATGCCGTACGTCGAGGGCGAGTCGCTGCGCGACCGTCTCAACCGCGAGAAGCAGCTCCCCGTGGACGACGCGTTGCGAATCGCCACCGAGGTGGCGGACGCGCTCGATTACGCGCACGGCCACGGGATCATCCACCGCGACATCAAGCCGGAGAACGTGCTGTTGCACGGCGGGCATGCGCTGGTGGCCGACTTCGGCATCGCGCTGGCGGTCAGTCGCAGCGACGGCGCTACGCGGATGACCGAGACCGGTATGTCGCTCGGCACCCCGACGTACATGAGCCCCGAGCAGGCGATGGGAGAAAAGGAGATCTCGGCGCGGAGCGACGTGTACGCGCTGGGGGCGATGCTGTACGAGATGCTCGTGGGCGATCCGCCGTTCACCGGATCCACGGCGCAGGCAATCGTCGCCAAAGTGTTGACCGCGCCGCCGGCGTCGATCATCGCGCAGCGTCACACGGTGCCGCCGTATGTTGAGGCCGCGGTGCTGCGCGCGCTGGAGAAGCTGCCCGCTGACAGGTTCGCCACTGCGGCGCAGTTCGCAGCTGCATTGGCGGATACGTCCGGCGTCAGTGCACGGAATGGGACCAGCCGTCGCGTGCCGTACATCAAATCGCAGCGCGGGCTCGGCTTCCCGGCCGTGGCGGGCCTCATGCTCGCCGCGCTCGCCGTTGGCGCGATAGCCACTGCGTTTATGCGCCGCGACCATGCCGTTGCGAGCGCCACGAGGCGCGTGATGCTCGAGTTTCCCGCCAACGAGCAACCCCAACACGAGACTGTGCTCGTACCGGTCCTGGCGCTTCGCCCCGACGGCAGCGGCCTGCTCTACTCGGGCATCGGGACGAACGGTCAGCCCCAGCTCTGGCTCCGTCGGTGGGATCGACTGGGGGCCACCCGGTTCTCACAGACGCTCGGCGGCGCCTGCTGCTCGGCGTTCTCCCCAAGCGGCGATTCGGTTGCCTATCTGGCGCCTCCGCACACGCTGCAGGTTCTGCCGTTGACCGGAGGATTTCCGGCGACAGCCGCGGACTCCGGTCTCAACTCGGTGTCCGACGTCGGCGGTGGAGTGGACTGGGGGTCGGACGGCATGCTATACGTGAGCGGCCAGAAGGGACTGCTTCGCGTCTCGCCGCGTGGCGGCACGCCGGATGTGGTAGTCCCGCTGGACGCGCAGCGCGGTGATCTCCGGTACATGTGGCCGTCCGTGCTCCCGGGCGCGCGAGGCGCGCTGGTTTCCGTCGTTCCGGCGTCGGATCCAAGCAGCATCGACCGCATGGCGATCGGCGCGGCGGATTTCCGTACGGGAAAGGTGACCCTGCTGCTGCAGGGGAGCCGCGCCATCTACGCCCCCACCGGCGACTTGATCTTCTCCAAAGCGAACGGGGTGCTCTGGGCGGTTCCCTTCGACGTGAAGTCGATGACCACTACCGGGCCGGCGCGCGAACTGGCCGACACGCTCGCCTCGGGTGCTTCGTATCCGGACCTGGCGCTGTCACCGGAAGGCACGCTCGCCTATGTCAAGGGCGTCGTTCAGTCGTATCGGTTAGTGTGGGTGAATCGGAACGGCGACGCGACGCCGGTGGCAAGCGATCTGGTGGACGACCAAATCGACAGCCCGGCGCTTTCCCCGGACGGCAAGCGGATCATCGTCTCAATGGCGGGGCCCGACGGCAAGTTCAGTCTCTGGATGAAGGCGCTCGACGGTAGCCCCAAGGTGCGCGTCACCTTCGACGGTATCCTCAACTGGCGCGCGGCGTGGCGGCCCGGAACGGAGCAGCTCTCGTATCTCTCCGATCGGGCGAAGATCGGCTCGACGAGCCTGCGGTTGTTCCTCCTGAACGTCGCCGGGCACGGCGCCATTACCTCGCCAGACCTTCACGACCCGCGCACCATCGGAGGAGCCACCTGGTCGCCGGACGGAAAGTGGCTGGTGTTTCGCACCGACAACCAGGAGCGCGGTACCGGCGACATTCTGGCCATCAGACCCGGCGTCGATACCGTGCCGCGCGCACTCGTCGCCACGCCGGCCGAGGAGCTGGTGCCCGAGATATCGCCCGACGGCCGGTGGATGGCGTACAGCTCCGACGTCTCAGGCCGGCGCGAGATCTACGTGCGCGCCTTTCCCGACGATGCGGGCGCACCGTACCAGGTGTCCACGACGGGAGGAGCGAATCCGTCGTGGAATCCGAATGGCAAGGAACTGTTCTTCGTCGACGCCGCGAACAACATGGTCTCAGTGCCGGTGACGTCGGGGACTGCGTTTCAGGTGGGGCAACCGCGGGTGTTGTTTACGGCCGGCGGGTATTTTATGAACGCGTTCTCACAGGAGTATGCCGTTGCGCCCGACGGCCAGCGCTTTCTCATGATTCAGGGCACCACCGGCGAAGCAGTGCATGTCGTTGTGGTATTCAACTTCCTCGATGAGTTGAAGCGACGCATGGCCGGTCAATGACCACTGCTGCCGGCGGCCCATCCAACAGAAATGGAGCAAGCACCCACGTCAGGTTCAGCGTTCGTCAGGCAGGGACCGCGCGTAGAACTCCACATAGCCGCACGCGGGACAGCGGTACGCACTGAGCGGAATCGTCTCGTTGGCCTTGTACTTGATTCCACCGAGGAAGCGGTGCGCGATGGCTTCCCCGGCTGCCCAGCTCGATTGCCGAACCGCTCCATGCGCGAGGTCAGGGATATGTCCAGCGTCCATCAGCTTTTCACACTTTGGACAACGCGGATGAAAGTCGGCCATGCCTTCAATATCGTTCGAAAAAGTGACTGTGCGTTGTCCAACGCATGAGTTCAGCTGCAAGGCCGCAGGGTCCAAGCCATGCCGCCGCGTCGGACCGATGCGCGGCCTTGTCCGCTGCAACGATCCGTTGGGCGGCGTGCGGAGCCGAAGCCGACCGTTAGCGCGCCAACAGCCACCCCGCTGCGGCGCCGGCCGCGACGCTCGTTACCAACCACTCCGCAAGCAGGCCGGCGACCACGCCCCGATGTACGTTCACGAACACGCTGACCGAGAGCAGGACGGGCACGGCGAGCGCCGTCCAGCAGAGCGCCCCGAGTGCCGCGCCGGGCATGACGCCGCCGTGCGCGACGTGCACTCCGCCGGTCAGGGCCACCAACGCGCTGACGGCGACCGCCGCAAGCAGGGTCAGACCGGAAGCGGCGGCGTACTGCGTCGGGCCTTCTACGCGGCGCCACGTGTTCGGCGTCCGCGCTTGGAACGGGTGGAAGACGACGCCCGTGAAGAGCCAACTGGCGCAGACGCCGACCAGACCCGCGCCGAGGCCGGCCAGGAGTACGCGCCCCATGATCGACATGCCAACCTCCAGAAGATGTGGGTTCGCCGCCTAACGCGTATTAGACTGCAAAGCTCTGCTTCAAAAACGCTGCAAGCATGCAGTATAAGATGGCAGCGCATCTCGTCTTCGCAAGCTGCATCTTCAACAGCATCACACAGGTGCACGATTCTTCGGCGAGAACACCGTTTGTCTTACACTGCGAAGAATGCGGCGTAAGACAAACAGTGTTCTCACGGTTCTCCTGGCTCGCGTTAGAAGCCGGTTTGATAAACTGCGATGGGCCGAGGATAAGATCGGCGCATGACCTGACCTCAACGGTCCTTCATGCGCTTCCCCGCTTGCGAACAGGTACGACGTCCAGCACTCCGGGATCCCGCAGAACCACGCCGGCCCAGAGCGCGATTCCGAAGTACACAGGAAACAGCGTTTCAGCGAATAGAGGACTGCCCGCTCTCAGGTTGGTCGCGATCGCGCCGCCCAGGAACGCGGTGAGCAGCACCGCACCGAACACCGTCGTAGCCGGGACGACGTACAACGCAATGCAGATCAGCTCCACAACTCCGATCGGTGCTGCAAGTCTCACCGGGAACCCCAACCGGTTGAACGCGTCGACCACCGGGGCCGGCTTCGCAATGTGCGCGATCGCGTCGAACAGCAGGAACGCGGCGCACAACGTTGTCAGCACGCGTCCCGTCCAGAGAGCTCCTCGCGAAACCGATCGGCGGTCGTTGCTCGTATTCACGGAACCTCCTCGGCAATGCCGGATATACGCGTCGATGTACGCAGTCTGATCCCCATCGTGCTAGTGCCCCATCGGTTGATCCGCGATCGGCCGGACTACCGAGCGGCCGTCGCCCGCGATGTTCACGAATCTCGTACTCCAGTCGACCAGATCCTTCTGTGAATCGAACCGCATCACCGCGAACCCTCCGATCACCTCCTTGGCCTCGGTGTACGGGCCGTCCTTTACCACGACGTTGCCCTTCTTCCGGGTGATGACGGTGGCCGGCGCGGCTGGGTCCCATCCGCCGGTGTCGAGGAGAACGCCAGCCTGCGTCGCTTCCTGTATGAAGGCCCCCATCTTCTGCATCGTATCCTGCGTGGGCGTGCTGATGTCGCCATCAGGGTACCACAGTGCAAGGACTCGCATGTTGCAATCTCCGTGTGTGTGTCGGTGTATGAATGAGTGTCGAGCTATCCGCGGGCCGCCGCCTGCACGTCAGCGGGGAAGTCTTCCATTTCCGTTATCTGCCGCACCTCGATGATGTCGCCGGCGAGCATCGGCGCGCGCTTCGCCCATTCCACAGCCTCATCGCGCGACTTGACCTGGATTGTCCAGAAGCCGCCAACCATCTCCTTCGCTTCCGCGAACGGACCGTCCTTCACCTGCGGCTTCCCTTCCGAGAACGCGACCCGGACCGCCTTGGCCGGCGGTGCGAGCCCATCCAGCCCCAGCAGCACGCCGGCCTTGCTGAGCGAGTCGTTGTACTTCGTCATCTTTGCCACGAGGTCGACCGGCGGCACGAAATCGGCCGTCGCGGTCTCGTACGCCTTCGGAATCACCAACATCATGAATCGCATCGCACTGTTCCTCATCAATGGATTGAGCGAACCTGAATGGCCCTCGGTAATACGTCGAACGAGACCGGCCAGAATCGACACGCCGATTACGATGCCGACCACACCGTCCGCGCAGTCGCGCAGATTGTCGGACATTCCGCGGCGTTTGCGAGGTCTCCAAAGAATCTGTCGTATCTGCCGTCTGGACGTGCCCTCGTGGACTTCGACGCTGTTCAGTAGTCGTACCAAGTCCGTATCCGGAAGCGTTTTCGGGGCAAGCGCCGCCGATTCGGCGGCCGACTGCATTTGTGTCCGATGGCCCGGGACTTGACCGCCTACCGCTAGTGCGCCGAGGAGCAGATCGACACCGATGACTAGGGTTATTCGAAGGCTCTGCGTTCTCGGGAGATCCTGGGATCCGCCTAACGCCTGAGCTCGGCTGCAAGGGCATATTATAAATTGCGGTGGCACACCCCTCGCCACATGGGCCCTTGTCCGCTGCAGCGACCGTTAGACCGCTGGTGGATCACGGAAGTTCGCTGGGCCCCTGCGTATAGCCGAACGCCATCGCGCACCCAAATCCTGCGCCGACGAGCGACAGGGCAATCCAATCGAATGTATGGAGTGCACGGATGCCGCCCTGATCGCCGGCCGCGATCATCAGCATTACCAGCGCACCACCGATTGCGAAACGGACATACGTGCCAGTTTTTCCCGGAAATAGGGGTTGTAGCACGTTGATCAGAGCACCGGCAAGCGCGAGACCGGCCAAGTAGTAGGCGAATCCATGGAGATCTCGGCGGAGCTCGGTCCCTGCTTGCTCTTCCGTACCGCGAGCAGCGTAGAAACGAAGTAGACCGATCCCCAACAACGCGCATCCGACGAGCGCGCCCGCAACGGCGCCTCGAACGAGGCGAACCACGACTCTGCGCGTTCCGAAATTGTCGCCGAGCAACACGGGAGATGGGTGCAGGTGTGGAATGGTCAGTAGCTGCCTAACGCTGGAGTTAAGCTGCGAGCGAGTCAAATAGAAGCCCGTGCGGAGCACGAGCGATCATCAGATCGTTCGTCAGCTTCAACGTTCGTTAGCTGGCAGGCGCCTATCGCCGCGTCAGGCTGACCCGTGCAAATGGTCGGCGCACTCCGGAACTGTCGTTATCCATATGCCACCGCCACGAGTCCGTCGCACGATCGTAGACGAACGTCGTGTGAAAGCTCGTGGTCGCGCTGTAGTGGAAGAGGAAGGGAAGGGAATCACCGGCGACCGAACCCCGGCCAGTACCTTCGGGCGGGAAGGCAGCCGGGGCGGTGTTATCCATCCACATGCACGCGTATACGCCGGTCTTGGGATCGCGGCCGAAGAGCACCACCGCTTCGTACGCAGGAGTGCCGTAGACGCTCGCTCGCGAGATACCTCGTGCATCTGAACGTACTCGCGGTCCAACATCCATTCGAAGTTCACATCGTGGACGGTAGGCTGGCCGGCAATGGTGCCGGTCAGCACCCAATGTCCAATGAGGCGTGCGAAAAGGGAGTCAGGATGCAATCCCTGGCCGAACACCGCTGCCGGGGCGCACGATAGAGCGAGAGCGAAAATCAGAATCTTGCGCATTGGCCACCTGGTTGCAGATGCCTCGAAGCCCGTTGCCACCTAACGCCCCGGTTCACCGCAAGGCATTCAATAAGTGCGAGCGAAGCGAGCTTCCATAACGCCTTGTCTGCTGCAACGCACGTTAGACGGTGCGGCGCTCCTATTCGACAGGTCTCTGTCGACCATATGGAGTACTTTCGGGCAATATTAGCCTCCTCCGTGCCGAACTGCAGTGAGGAGCGAACCTCATTGCCCGGATGCACGAGATTGCGGTACTGTCGCACAGCGTGCGAGAGGCGCTCGGCACCTTCGGTCACAAGGCCAAGTTCGACGGCGACGGCGATCAGCGTTGCGAGATCCCATTTATTGAGATCCTGACTCTTCGGAGCCGCAGTTGCGCCGAGCGCTCGCGTCGGTTCTTGGCTCAACCTGTCAAGAAGAATGGCCTCGATCGCGCCACCGCACAGAATGATAATGCTCTTTGAACATCCCGCCGCTGAAGCCCGATGAATTTCATCGTAGTCGCGCGAGAGAATCGAACGAATGGCACGATCTTTAACATACGCAAATTTTCGAAGAGAAGGAGCCGCGACTGCCGGCGCCTGCTCGAGCGCCGCTTCAGTCCTCGCTATGAGTGTGCCAATTAAGGCCGGCAGCGGCGGAATCTTGTAGTAGGTACCCCGAACATTCTAGCGGGAAAACAGCGCTTCCCTATTCAAAGGCGGCACGAGTGCGGGGGGAAAACTACTTGAACCGACTCGATCTCAGCCGCGACTTGCTCAAACACACCGTCGTCGATAACCCCAGGATGAACCTTCGCCTGCGTGGCGAGTGCGTCCCAGACTGTTAAGGGCGCGACCGTGTGAGTTCAGGAACGAAGATCAGAAGTCATTTGCAGAAAGAAGTTGACGGGTGCTCCAGCGTTCGTTACGTTGCTGGGGCGCGATGCTAGTCTCGGCTCGCACCAAAAGCCGCGTCGTGTATACGCTGCAAGATGGCGAACTGGCCCGGCGCAATTGGAGCGGCATGTTGCCACGCCATGACCCGCACACCCGGCGGAACCGGTCGGCCGTCAAGGCCACCGCCGTCACGACGCTGGCCCACACAAGAAATCCCGGCAAGCATTTCTTCCCCTTGAATGCCTGCTGGATGTATCCGGGTGGTAGATAAGCGAACATCGCGTCGCAGAGTTCTCGCGCATCGGCTACTAACATTTGGAACGGATAGTCTGGATCGGCGAAAGCAGTGAATAGCGGCAGGGCTCCAGATTTTACTTCTTCGGGATTCGCAATCGACCAATACTTTGGCTGATCAAGCAGATTTTGATTGCGAAGACAACCACGCCCACCTCGGCAGGCGACTTTTCGATCTGATCAATCGCCTTTTCGAGATGCGTGATAAAGCCCTCCGGATCGTCGCCATGCAGCGTTTTGCATGCGATCCCCAGCGACGACCATCAATCGTTATGAGGACGTCCGGGTTCCGACCCTGAGTCTTATCGTCGTCGAGCTCGATGTCTCGGCCTCCAGCATGTAGAGCCAGAATGCCGGCGAAGAGCTCAAACACCTTGTTGGTGGCTTGATCGCGGACCGGAGATGGCATGTTCTGGATGCTCACGCCCTGGCTGAGCAGCCGAAGTGCCGGAACAAGTCTGTCAAACTCCGGATGACTCTGGACACTCAGAATCAATCAAGCGAGTTCGTTCATTCCGATGAGATGTTTCCACTTGTCGCGAATGTCAGCAAAGTCGTCGGCGGGACTACCGTCGCGCTCGTAGAGGACTTCGAAGACGCTCAACGCGATCGCTTCGAGTCCAGATTTGGATGGAGCGCAATCCCGTGCTTGCGCAGCAGCGCCTCCAGGCGTAGCGCACGTGCCGGGACTTGCGCCAGTGGATAGCCGTCTTTCTCGACTATTGGAGGGACTTTCTTTGGGTCGGCCATTGGTAGAGACGAAACTATGGAGCAACCTAACGCCCGAGTTCAGCTGCGGCGCTCGAACAATGCAGGTGCCAACAACCAAAGTATGATACCAGCCCGGTAAACGCACAACCTGAGGCCCCACGCGTCGTCAATTGCAATGTCACGTTAGACAGGCGACCTCGCGTGGGTCGTAAGCGCATCCGACGTCGAGCTATTCCATCTGCACACCGCCGACAGAGCGATTCCGGCCTCGCCGCCAATTAGCAAGGCAATGAATACATACCGGGGCCACGTATGCCGGTATCGCCGATAGAGATGCCAGTATGAATTGGAATCGCGCTGTGCATGCGTCATGGCATCTCCCCACGCGTCGAGATCGGGCGATGCCGTGGGTCGAGACACTTCCGCACTATCGTTCCCGGATGTGTGAAACTCGAGCGTTCGAGTATCAAAGATAAATTTGCGTATGTGCGACGTCTTGAAATCAAATTGCGTCCCGATGAAATACGGATCGGACCACTCGAGATCGACGATTGATCGCACGTAGCCGGGCCCGCAATGGGCTCGCCCGTGGCATGGCCCGGCGCCTGGATGTAGCCGTCGTAGGTGTTGTAGCTGCCGAGCACATATCCATTCGGCAGCGTGACGTACGGGTCAGGAACTCAATCCCGAATCTTGGTGGGCGATCTGATTTGAGATCTCAACATAAATCAAAAACGCCACCACGACCCATAGCAGGGCGACGAGCGGCGCCCATGTCGCGACAATCATTGCCCCAGGCCCGCGCACTCCAGCGCGACTTCTCTTAGCCGCGAGAACACGAAGAATGCCGGTTAGGATCGCGACCGCGATAAGCGCCAAGATTCCGTAGGTCGCGACGCCCATGAAGATCGCAAACCCCGCCATCAGTGCATGTCCGGGTGAGTGAGGGTGTGATTTGAGACGGGCGTTCTAGCTCTGCCCAACTAACGCTGGAGTTAAGCGGCTGCGGAGCCGTCCGCTTGAATGAATTGTTAGCCGGCTCACGAAGCAGTACGCCATCTATTTTCGATCTTTGAGTTCCACAACTATCAAATGGATCGGGCTAGCGCCGATGTTTTCGGTCCAGTGAGTGGTGGGTCCCCGGTAGATGCTCGCGCCTGTAATGAGCTCGCCATCAACAGATTTGCCATCAGCCGAGTGGCTACGGACCTTGCCTCCGGATATGACATAAATGACACAGGCCGGATGTGAGTGGACATGCTCCTTCTGGCCAGGGTTCAGTACGGAATCCAGGACGCGTACGGAGGGGTTGTCTAGCCTCACTTTCACCGTCGTCGGATTTGCGACAGCTGCGTCTTGAGCGAGAGCTGTTCTGGAAGTCAGTAGCGCTAGTAGAGCGCATGTAGCAATCGACATAATGAAGCGTGCTTTCACTTGAGCTCCTGGGATGATATGGCTGCTGTATAACGCGTATTAGACTGCCACGCTCCGCTTCAAAAACACTTCAAGCATGCAGTATAAGATGCCGACGTCGTCAGGATACGAGAATACAATTTCCTGAGTTCAGCATAAACTGCACACTGACCCCGGTTTCCCGCCGGCTCTATCTTACGCTGGCCGCGCGCGGGGCGCTCTGAGCCGGTATCTGGCTGTCGCCGCCCTGTTCTCGCACCTGGTTCAGCCAATCCATGGAGAGAGACGTTCCATCGGATCTGCTCTCGTGTACCACTGCATCCAACTCGGCGATGTTCGGTGAAGTCAGATCGGGAAAGTTTACAGCTGTGCTCCACAATCCGAGCCCGAAGGAATAGTGCTCGTAGAGCGCGGCCTCGGTCAGGTCGATTTCCCTGTCGATTTGCTGTGGTGAAAGGTGTGACGGGTCGAAATCCCGCACGGTATAGTATCGCGCGGCATGCACGGCGGCGAACGAGGACTGGGCGCGCTGTGCGGTCGTTTCGAGCCAGCCGTAAAAATCTTCATATCGGCGACGCTCCTCGTCCGACATCATCTGGGTCGCGTTGCTCTGCTTCGCTGCCATCCAGGCGGATTCGCGTATCGTGATGCTGACGCCGTTCCAGTTCATCTTTGCCGGCAGTCTGGACATGGGCGTGCCAGGGTGCTTCTGCAGGTAGATGAGGTCGGCGAGATTGCCCTCGAGGGCCTGATTGAAGCGACGAAACTCTGGAACGTACGCGGCCAGCTCACGACGGTTGGTCGCGTGTTCCACGCGCAGCGCCTCGCGTACTTCCGAGAGCTCATGACGGCGATGCACATACTCGACCGTTTGCTCGAGTCCGATCGCGATCAGGAGGCCGACGACGATAGTCGCAATGTGGATGAAGAAGTCTCGCCAGGTGTGTACGGCATGGTCGGGGGGTTCGACATCGAGCACTGACGGTTCCGTGGAATGGGGTGGTTGCCGCAGAGACAGCGTAGCAAACTTACGACGGCGCGACGGTCAGCGTTATTGCAGGCGCTCCCGCACCTCCGAATCACACAATCCCCGCCCTCTGCTTCGCGCGCCTTATGATCGCGCTCATAACGTCGCGATGGCTGTCGAATGTATCGTCCACCACCTGCAGCGTCGGTATGCTCCCGGGCGACAGCGACAACGTCTCCGGATTGAATTTCGAGAACCCCGACTCGTGCACGCCGCTGCTTCCTCTGTCCCGGCGCAGGACTGCTCAGATGCTGAAAGTTGCGGCTGTACTTCGACCAGCGCGGACCCAGCCCCACCTGAAACATCGGAATGAATCCGTGCAGCGCGTCGTACGGCATCTCACCGACACACGCGACCTGCGGATGCTTCGCGCGCAGGTTCTCGACGAGCCGCCGCGTTCCCTCGTGCATGTCGCCGTTGGTGCTGTTCACGTGTCCGCCGACGATGTCCAGGAAATACGCGTCGACGCCGTAGCTGGTGATCATGTCGGAGATGCGTCCTTCCAGATGCTCGCGCCATGCGTCGGCGCCGAGGTTCATGTAGGCGAGCCAGCCGTCGCCGTGACGGTCGTTGTTCCAGTCCACCCAGTCTATATAGTATGGATTGCCGTCGATCTTCTTCGTGAGACCGCTCGCAATCGACGGCCAGTCGGGAAGCTTGGTGTTCGCGGCGTTCGTGCCGTACATCGGCATGATCTTGAAGCCGAGCTTGTGGCCTTCGTCTACTAGTCGCCGAAACGCCGCCTCGCCACCCATGCGCTCCGACACTCGATACGTTGGATAGTCCCAGTAATAGCGTCCGTCCCACGCGGGGACGAAGACCATCACTCGATCACCGGGAATCTGCGTCGCGATCCACTGCAGAATCTGCAGCATCTTCGCGTAGTCGTTGAAGACGTAGCCCGTGTAGTGCATTCCGTGCAGCGTCGTCACCATCGCGAGGTTGCGCATCCACGCCGGCACATCCGTGCGCGACTCCCACGATTTCAGGCCGAATGCCTTCTCGATGTGCTGCATGTGCGGAGCGGATGCACTATCGACCGTTGCTGCGCGGCCGAGCCGCCATGCGGGGACCGATACCTTGTTGTCGTCGCGCCACGCATCGTGCTCGTACACTGCCTCCACGCGGTAGCTCGTGTCGCCGGGCGCGAGATAGTAACGCTTGGGCCGCATGCGATCGTCGAGCGATGAAACGTAGAACACATCCTTCGCCGTCTGGATCATGAGCAGCGGCGTGGTCATGCTGCCGCCCGGCCCGTTGAGATCGCCCGCGCCGAACGCGTAGCCGGCGAGCAGCTCGTTGTCTTTCGGATCGTCAAAGCGGCCGCCGCCGAGCGACACGTGACCGCGCGGCACGCCGCGAATTATCGTGCTCACGGATTTTACGGGTCGCTCCATCTCGACGACCGCATCCCACTCGATCGCCGAACCGTTGCGACGCAGTGACGCGGAAAGCTTGCCGGGCGCTTTCTGCTGACCGCCCGCCCAGACAAAGCCGTCGCACGTGAGCGTCAGCGCATCGCCGTTGCCCGTCACGGTCATCTTCTGCGCGGTCGAGCCCGTACGTGTTCTCGTCCGTGAACACGAGAAAGCCGAAGGTGTAGTCGCCGAACGCAACCGATGGCTCCGGGAAGTCGAAGCTGAATTTCTGGAAGCTGTTGCCGCGCGGCGGAATGAAAATCTCACTCGTGGAGTACAGATCCACGATCGAGCCGGCCTCATGGTGCGCGACTGCACCGAGCGCCGCCGGCGCACCTGACGCATCAGCATCCGTCGTCGCGGCATGGAGCAATGAGTCGGGCACCACCAGCGCGCCCGCGCCGAGGGCGCTCACGGTCTTGAGCCACTCTCGGCGAGAGAAGGAGTCGCTCATCGGTGCAGGGCTCGCATCATATTCCATCCGCATGGTTGCATGACGCAGCGTATCTGTGTCATGTTCTGTATTCTATATGTAGCCACTCGAGCGTGCGCCGGCACGATGGAGCGCACCCTCGAGCGGCGGATGAACCCGGAGGAAATCTCATGACACTCTCCCGCCGCAATGTCCTGAAGCTTGGGCTCGGTGCCGGCGCTCTCTCGCTGCTCGATTCCGTTCCCGTACCAGCGTCAGCGCTGCCCGCCGAGCGTACCGCTGGACCCAGAACGCCGATCCTCGCGGCGCGCAGGCTTCCGCTGCAGGGTGTTCGTCTACTCGGCGGTCCGCTCAAAGAGGCGCAGGAGGCGGATATACGCTACCTCCTCCAGCTCGAGCCGGACCGCATGCTGGCCTACTACCGCGAGCGCGCCGGCCTCGCGCCAAAGGCGAAGCCGTACGGTGGATGGGATGGCGACGGACGCAATCTCACCGGTCACATCGCCGGCCACCATCTGTCGGCGATCAGCGCGATGTGGCTGGCGACCGGCGATCGGCGATTCAAGGATCGCGCGCATTACATCGTCGCGGAGATGAAAGTCGTGCAGGACAAGAACGGCGACGGCTATCTCAGCGCGCTTGCGGGCGGACGCGATTGCTTCAATGCTCTCGCGAAGGGCGAGATAAAAGCTGCGGCGTTCGACCTCAATGGACAGTGGTCGCCCTGGTACACGCTGCACAAGACGTTCGCCGGGCTGCGCGACGCGTATCGCTACACGGGAGACGCTACAGCGCTGCACGTCGAGACGAAATTCGCAGGCTGGGCTGCGGGCATTCTATCCCGACTCGACGCCGATCAGATACAGCACATGCTCGACACCGAATACGGCGGGATGAACGAGGTGCTCGTCGATCTCTACGCCGACACCGGCGACACGCGCTGGCTCCAGCTCTCCTACGATTTCGAGCAGCACGCATTCGTGCAGCCGCTGGCTCGGCATGAGGACGTACTTGGCGGCAAGCACGCGAATACGCAGTTCCCAAAGCTCATCGGATCGGCGGCGCGATACACGTATACTCGCCAGCCGGTGGATCTGCTCGCTGCCGCGTATTTCTGGGATGAGGTGACCGGCCACCACAGTTTCGCCACCGGCGGCGACGGCACCGACGAATATTTCGGACCGCCGGATCACATCGGCGAGCGCGTGGACGGACGAACCGCGGAATCGTGCAATGTCTACAACATGCTCAAGATGTCTCGGCAGCTGTTCTCGCTCATGCCCGACGTGCACTATGCGGATTTCCACGAGCGCGCGCTGTTCAATCACGCAATGGCGTCCATCAATCCCGACAACAGCCGCATGTGCTACATGGTCCCCGTGGGACCTGGTGTGTCGCACGAATATCAGGACATGTTCGAGAGCTTCACCTGCTGCGTTGGTACCGGCATGGAGAATCACGCGCTCGCCGGCGACGGAATGTATTACGAATCGGGCGACAAGCTGTGGGTGAACATCTTCGCTCCATCCACTGCGCAGTGGGCGGAAGCCGGAGTAAGCCTCGCAATGGAAACCGATTTTCCGATTGGAGAGACCGCGAAGCTCACGCTGCACGTGCGCAAGCCGAAGGAATTCACTCTCGCGATGCGCCGGCCGTACTGGGCCGATGGCTTCTCCATGAAGGTGAACGGCGCTCCCGTTGGAGAGACACTGCCTGCACCCGCTGCGGCCACGCCGCGCGGCGGAGCAGCGCGTCATCCCATGTACAGCTCGCCCGTGCCGGTGAGCTCATACGTGGAAGTGAAGCGTACGTGGCGCGATGGCGACGTCGTGGAAGTAACGCTCCCAAAGACGCTCCGCCTGGAGCGCACGCCCGACGTACCGAGCCGAGCGAGCATAATGTGGGGCCCGCTGGTCCTGGCCGGAGATCTCGGTCCCGTGCCACCGCAGCATCACGTCGCCGGTGACGACGACGAAGTAATCGTGCATCCGGAAGTGATGACGCCCGTGCTCGTTGCTGCTGACATGCCACTGGATGCGTGGATCAAGCCAGTGTCCGACGCGCCCGGCCACTTCCGCACTGTGGGCGTGGGTCACGAGCCGAATGCGGAAGGCAATGCGCACGAAGTCGATCTCGTGCCGTTCTACCAGCTGCACGATCGCACGTATTCCACTTACTGGGATATCGTGACACCGGACGAGTGGACCGCACGGAAAGCGGAGTATGTTCGCGAAGCGGCGCACGAGCGCAAGCTCGATGCAGCGACAGTCGCGCTGGTGAAGCCGACCATGGACGCGACCGAGCACCAGTTCAATTATCAGGGTGGCAAGGACATAACAGCGGCGAACGTCGCCGGCCGGATTGGCAGGGCAGGGCGAAGCTGGTTCTCGTACGATCTGCCCGTGGAAAGTGGTCATCCGATGGTGCTGATGGTGACGTATTACAGCGCGGATCGCCGCACGTCACCAGCGTCGTTCGATATTCTTGCCGATGGCCAGCGGATCGGCGAGCAACGCGTGGAGCTGACCGATCCGGGTCACTTCTACGATGTCGCCTATCCAGTGCCTGCCGCACTGGTGAACGGCAAGTCGCAGATCACCGTGCGGTTTCAGGCGAAGGAGCGAAGTCAGATCGCTGCGGTGTTCGCGGTGCGAATGGTGCGCGGCGACGAGC
>CAVSUQ010000003.1:0-146409 GCA_963731305.1 uncultured Gemmatimonadales bacterium
GCCGTCAGTGAAACGGCCGCACCTCGACCGATGCTCGGCATGCGACGGCGGCCTTGCGTCCCCACTCCAGCGCCTCGTCCACGCCGGTGGTTTCCAGTATCCAGAAACCGCCGATGTGTTCCTTGGCCTCAGTATATGGTCCGTCGGTGAGATTACCTTGCCGGCTGGCTGCAGCCGCAGCGACTTCGCGGTCGTTTCCGATCGCAGGCCTCCAGCAAAAAATCTGACGCCGGCAGCGATCATCTCGCGGTTGAGCGCGTGTATCTCACGATGCATCGCCTCGTCCTCCGAGACGGCAGGGTCGTAGTTGTCTGGGCGGTAGATTGCCACCAGATATTGTGCCATCGCTTCTCCTGTACAGGTCGTTGGGGAGGCCACTTGGTCCGCCTTCTATATACACGACGAACGGTCCGGGCAGAAATCGACAAGCTCCCGCAAAAATCTTCGGCCATGCCTTATTCCGCTGCGCAAGTAGTCACGAACTGAATCAGCAATAAGAGAGTAACACGCACCGTCTGCGCCCTAGAGAATGGCTGCGATTCTGATCGCGATGACCTCGCAAAGCTCGATCGCCAGCTGACCGCTCACGGTACTTTCTTTGTGCCGCTCGGCGCCGTATTTATCCGCATCGCGAGTGTCTCTGCGGTGTTGCGTTGAACGTCCATCATGAGCGGAACAAGCGAGCCGATCCGTGACTCGATCATCCCGGTAGCTACGACGCGATCGCCGATGGTCACCACGAGGAGCTGGCCAATGTGGCTGGCCGTCGCCGCGGCGAAGGCGCCGCCGCCGATGGCTGCAGTCTGGCAATGACGTCCACGAGGGTGTCGCCGCGAATTCGCCGAGTGCGGACTTCAACCGAGTCGATCCCATGTCCGTCGAGAATGACGGTGTCCTTGAGCACGAACACTCGGCCAGTGCGCTCCTCCGTATATCGGTGCGCGCTCGGTCGGCCCACAGGGTCGACGAAACGATACTGAATGGAATCGCGCACGGACGGCAGTGGTGCCTGCGCGGCGAGTGTCCCCGACATCAATGCAAGCAGCAAACACACTCGGTATTGTACGCTCACCGTGGGCCGGCCCAGTGCAGCACACCCGCAGTCCCGAGTCCGAGTTCGCGATCGAAGGCATCGTCCACGTCGCAGTACTTGCCTCTTGCGCGCACGAACCGTGTATGATGGAAAAGGTACGCCGGTCCGATCGGTCCCGAGTTTGTACGCAGCTCGTAGAAATCGAAACGAACAGCTGCTGAGTCCGCGAACGACGTCCCGAAGTCACGCGTCGCGGAGACAACCTCGATAGGTTTCGCGCTTTCGCGGCGGATCACGCGCAGATCGCGAAGCGTACAGTCGGCACCCTCGACTGTACCGAAGAGATTCTCGCCCGTGTCGGCATCATGCGGTCCTCCGAAGAACGGGACCACTTGCCACTCTGCCTGGGTACCTCCATCCCCCGGGACGTACACCTGAAAGAGCACGATGCTGTATCCATGCGCATTCCCGTTCGGCCGCCGGCTCACAATGATCTCACCGCGCTCGCCGGTACCGAGGAGATCGGCGCTGTTACGGCCGTTATGAATCGGCAGGATAGTGACGTGCGCGCGCTCATGACCGCTCACTCCGCTCGGGTGCGCGTCAGACGGATTATGCACATTCTGAGCAACGACCATATCTGGCGCAAGAATGAGTACGGTTATGCTCGCGAGGACTGCAAGACAGGCGACGCGGGTTGCCGGAGTGTAATATCGCATTGTCGCTCGCGCTCGAGGCACAAGTCGTATCCGAATCACCGAATCGACTGGCTGGAAAGTCTGGCGACAGCGGCAAGAATCACAACGATTGCCACCAGCCACTCGACACGCCTGGACCGGTAAAACAGCGCGCCCAATGCAGCCAGGAGCACGATGGTTCGTACAACACCCGCCAGGTCGAACACGACTGCGCCGCGAGCAGCGATCACGACGATCCACGTCGCTATCTGATTGATAACGAGAATCGTGAGAAATATGTCTCTGCTCTTCGACCATTCCGCTTGCATGTCGAGCCGGCCAGATTCGGGAATGGCCCTCGGCAGCACACTTGCCGACATGAGGAACAGCAGTATGGGCAGAATTGCAAGCAGCACATAGTGGCCGACTACACGGGCGCCCTGCGAACCGTCCAGACCAGCCCCGACAGCCCACCAGTAGTTGAGCAGCCAGAGAAACGCAATTGTGGCCCAGACAAGCGGCAATGCATCCCATTCCACGCGCTTTCTGGCATGCAGTAGTCTGTGCAAATTCACGAGGAGATCGGCAATGCCCAGGCCGATGATGATCGAGACGAGAGTTGCCCAATGCTCTGTCATATTATTGCGTCGTTGTGCGGATATGATAGTTGGGAGTCGGCGCGCAGCAAACTCCTGTCAGGACTCCGGGTCGAACATGATCTCGCGAACCTCCTGCGCACAGCGACAGGTAACGGCGAACCTGGCCGCCCAAACGAGGGCCTCCTCACGTGAAGAAGCCTCGATGATCGAAAACCCGCCGACGACGGCCTTTGTCTCCGGTACCGGTCCGACGGTGATCGTCCCGTCTGTCGCAGCAATGGTCGATTGCTGGCGCCGAACACCGGCGCCGAAGATCCAGACCCCCGCGGCCTTCGCGTCCTGACGTACCTTGCGTGTTGCCTCTCGCACCGACTGCCAATCTTCATCAGGAATATGGTCCATCGAGCCGTCATCAAACGAGATCAAGTACCGAGGCATCGTATCGTCCCTTCCTTGTGACATGGTGAGGAGCTCAGCTGCGACGCGTTGCTGAACGGACACGAAGATGGATTCTTCGAGTTGAACTCGCTACCCCTTGTGCCAGCGAGTAGGCTCGGCCGCCGCAGACTGCAAGACGAGGCGGCATGGATCGAGAAGTACCGCCAGCTCTGGAGCGAGCGCTTCGACGAGGGGGTCCGAGTGCGCTTTTCGGGTGCCATGGCTGGCAGCTGCCACAGGAATTGTACGCCGACCCCACCTTGTCCGCTTGACCTGCACGGCGAGGTTGCGGCATGGCACCGGGCGCCACAGTTTCATGCATGTTCCCTCGGGTCGGATTCCCGTCAGCACGCGTCACAATGGTTCTTGCTGCGCTCCTGGCTCCGTCCACCGCGCGCGCGCAGGCGCCCGCGCCGGCACCGCCGGTAATACACTGGTTCGTCGACAATACGACCGACGCGTACGATCTTGGCGTCGCGCAGCACAAGCCAATCGTGCTCGTAACCGGCGACTTCAGTGGCATGTACTTCAGGCGGCTCAAGAACGAGGTACTCCTCTCGCCTCAGCTCGCGCAACTGGCTCCGTACGCGATCTTCGTGTACGCCGACCCGAGCCACGACGTCGTCGCGCGAAACTTCGGGAAGGCGCTGGGCTACGACAGGTGGCCCGTCATCTCGCTGCTGGGACCCAACGGCGCTGCGCTGAATGAACAGGCGCGCCTCGTCGGACTCTGGAGTGCGGAGACCGTGGTGACGCAGCTCTCGATTCACATGCGCAGCAATGGCTGGCTGCCAGCCGCACCCTCGACGTCGCGGCCGCCCTGGCTGCCGCCGCACGACTAAGAGATGTAAGCGATACCGGCGTCGGAGTGGGCTTTCCTGCGTACCACAGGAAGCGCACTCCGACTCCGCTTCTCGATCCGGTTCTCAGAGCGTCGGATGGCGCCGCACAGTATCGTCGTGGATCTGGAACTGGTGCGCAACGGACAGAATCAGATCGTCGTTGTACAGATTGCCGATGATCTGACCACAGATGGGTTGCGGATTGAGTGGTGGCGCCGGAGCGGCTGGCGCGGGCGCCGCGCCACGCGGGCCACCGAAGGGCTGCGGTACATCAAACTTGTATGGTAGAACTGCGCTCGGATGTCCGGTCTGCGCGTTGGCGCCGACATCCGCGAACGGACTTCCGATATACATGTCCAGGTCCTTCAGGAACTCCGCCCACTTCGTTATCAGCACGTAGCGGCGACGCTCGGTCTGCAGGAAATCCAATCCGGATATCCGCCGGCCATTCACGAAGCGCGGATTCCAGTCGGCGGGCGCCATCGGATTCGCCGGCGGCGCCGCACGATTGTCACGCGTGTCGCCACTCGCCGCGCACGGGCAGCGGTGGCAGGTTGTTGAGATCCAGTCCGATCTCCTTCGCCTTGGTCTGCACGTACGAGTCGAACGCCGCCACATCCTCGACATCGAGTCCGCCACTGCCCCCGAGACCAGGTACGGTCGGACGCGCACCGATGGTCACGGGTTTCATCCCCAGTTCCTTCAGCTTGTCCACCAGCTCCTTTGGTGCCTTGTCGTCCACACCAATGCGGAGCGCGCCGAGCTCGATGCTGCGGTTGAACTGGAACGGCATCGTCACTGTGGATGGATCCTTCTCATCGACACCGTGAATCACGTTGAACACCATCGCTGCATCCTCGCTGGTCCGCACGATGGGTCCCACGCGATCCTGGGACCAGGCGAGTACCATGCCGCCGTAGCGGCTGACGCTGCCGAACGTGGGACGAAGCGCACTCAAGCCGCAGCGAATGGTCGGCGACACGATCGAGCCCGACGTCTCGGTGCCGATGGCGAATGCGACACAGCCGGCGGCGGTTGCAGATGCGGGACCGGCGGACGAGCCGCTGGAGCCCTGCGACAGATTCCACGGGTTGTTGGTGCGCCCGCGAAACCATTGATCGTTCTGCGCGAAAAGCCCGGTGGCGAGCTTCGCGATCAACACAGCGCCCGCGTCGCGCAGACGCACGACGACTTCAGCGTCCATGTCGATGACGCGATTCTCGAAATCCTTCGCACCCCACGTAGTGGGCACTCCCTTGGTCGCGAACAGATCCTTGATGCCGTACGGCAGTCCGTGCAGCGGCCCGCGGTAATGACCAGCGGCGATTTCTGCATCGGCCCGCGCCGCCTCCGCGCGCGCCTGGTCTTCCATGATGGTGACCGCGCAGAGCAGAGTCGGATTGAGACGCTTGAGTCGCGTGAGGTAGATGTCGGTGAGACGCGCAGATGTGATTCGCCGCGATTTGAGAAGCGCCGAGAGCTGGTGCGCGGGGAGAAAGGCGATGTCGTCGTCCGAAGTGGGCATCGCACCGGTCCACGCTTGGGGCTCGTATGTGCCGCGATCGAATGCCGCCGCGCCGCGTTGGCGTACGAGCTTCTCCATGAGCGCACCGGTGCCGCCGGGATACGGCTGAAACTGGAGTGCGGGAGGCTCACCGTTGCCGAGCGCCAGTGGCGTTTCCTGCTGCAGGAGCTGCGGGCGGCCGAGAGAGCCAGCGGCGGCGCTGCCGCTGGACTCTGCGTGTGCCGGCTTGATCCCGAGCGCCGAGGCCGCTGCAGCGGCGAGTGAGAAGAAGACGAACTGACGGCGATCTATTCCGAATTTTTCTGCGTCGAAGTCGGAAGATTCGAGGTCGGACTGATATTGTTCCAGCAGGTCTTCGGGATTGCTCACTGCAGTGCTCCGATGGCGGCGAGTGGGAAGAGTGATTTACGCATGCAGAGAATCGCGCGGAAAGCGCGAGTTGGTAAGGGGTGGACAGAACGCGTAGCGTCGTCAGCGCAAGCGCCGACTAATTCAGATCGCGCGAAAACATCAGCTTGAGCGTGACCTTGTCGGACGCGTGGGTCAGGCCAAAGCCGATGCCACCTTCGATGTTCATCGTGGAGTAGTGATCGAAGGCAGCCCAGATCTGCTGGACCTGCTCGTTACGCGGAACCAGCTCGCGCAGCGGGCCGAACCCCGAGTATTGCTCAGCGGCCAGTGCCCACTGCGAGTTGACGTGATACGCGACGCGCGCCGCGGGATTGAATTCGAGTGCGGCGATTCCGCCGCTCCAGGAATTGTCGAGGATCGGGTTGAAGATGAAGTCCCAGGGATGGATGTGCCAGCCGAAGATCGGGCGGATCTCGGAGCTGTAGCGATACGAATCCCATCTTGCAGCGTTGTAGCTGAACTCGAAGTTGGCGCCGTAGAAGAACCTGCGCTCATCGGCGTTCGGTGAAACGAAGAGCAGCCGCAGCTTGCCGCCGTTTACCGTGGGACCGTACTGATCGGTGATGCTGTAGAGCGGGAGGTAGAGGCCGAGCTCGAGCCAGGGCCTGGCGCCGTAGGCCCACTCGAAGCCGCCGTCGAACGAATGGTTGGAGACGATACCGCCGGGAAAGGCAGGATCCTTGGCGCCGTCGGGGGTGAAGTTGGTGTGCAGGGTGAGATTGAACTTGCCGAGAGCAGCGATGCCGGCGTCGTAAACCTGGATCTCGTCGGTGGGCCCCTGCGCGGCGGCAGGACGGGCGAGTACGGCCAGAGTGACAGCGACGGCCACGATCGGAAAAACGAGGCGCGATGTCCACCGGGAATGCTTCATCAGGGTCTGCATGGTGCTGAGGCAGCTGGTTTAGGGCGCACCGCGTTCGCGGATTGCCTTGATCATACAGCTTACGCAGTCCATCGTGCAGCGCAACCACCGACCCGCGTCAACACACAGGTGGGGAAGCTGGATCCAGGTCTTGCACCGCGCGCCTGGAAAGTAGCGCGGCGCAAGACCGTACCGAGCTCGCCCATTTGCATCTCCCTCAGCGCGGCGGAACGTTCTGGTTGAGATGGAAGAGATTGTCGGGGTCGTAGCGCTTCTTGACTGCGACAAGTCTCTCCCATGTCGGTCCGGGATACGCCTCGCGCACACGTGCCGTGCCCTCGTCGCCGATGAAGCCGACGTACGCGCCGCTGTTATCCTTGCGCAGCGCGGCGGCGAAGTCCTCGACCCAGCGCTCGTGCGTCGCCTTATCATCGGGACTCCTGTACATCGCGGCGACGTTCATCATGATGCGCGCATCCCGGTGAGCGAAAGCGGTTGCGGCGGTGCTGACGCGGGCCATCGCTCCGCCGAGCGCCCGAATCTCCACCGCGGCAAACTGCGCGGTCGAGGTATGCAGCCGATCTATGATCGTCTGCGCCACGCTGGAGTCGATCGTGTTCACGAACATCGTGCGCACCGACGCGACGGGGTGAGCGCTCTGGTCGGATGGATAGATGTCCGGGTAGCGCATTGGCCTCACCATGTCGGCGAGAGGCCTGGCGAGTGATCGGAACCGCGCGATGGCGCGCTCGCCAGCCTCGATGTCTCCTGCGTAGACCAGTGTTGCCATGATGATGGGCTTGCCGTGCGCTGCCTCGGGTATCCACGGCATGGGCGGTGCGATCATGACTTTGGCGATCGTGGACAGTTCTTCGCGAGCGGCGTCCGCTTCAGCGACGAAGCATGCGACGGTCTCCGGCGTCGCGGGCAGGGTGAGCGTGCCACCGAGGATCGTGTCGACCTCGTGCAGTCGGAACTGGAAACGCGTAACGACGCCGAAATTCCCGCCGCCTCCTCGGATTGCCCAGAACAGTTCCGGATGAGTGGTGGCATCCACGCGGAGGAGCTGACCATTGGCGGTCACGACGTCGGCGGCGAGCACATCGTCGATCGTGAGTCCGTACTTGCGCACGAGGTAGCCGATGCCGCCGCCGAGCGTGATTCCGCCGATGCCGACCGAGCCCGCGTCACCGAATCCGGTCGCGAGACCGAGCGCGCCTGCGGCCGTAGTGTACTCGCCTGCAGTCAATCCAGTCTCTGCCCACGCTGTGCGCCGCGCGACGTCGAACTCTAGTGCTTTCATGTTGGAGAGATCGAGTACGATCCCGCCGTCGGTGACACCGTGACCTGCAATGCTGTGGCCGCCACTGCGAACGGCGAGCTCCAGGCCATCCTCGCGCGCGAGCGCAACGACACGCGAGACGTCCGCTGCATTCCGGGCGCGGATGATGAATGCAGGGCGGCGATCGATGCCGCCGTAGAAGACCGTGCGCGCCTCATCGTAGCGAGCATCACTCGGTGTGATCACTCGATCACCGAAGACGCCGCGGAGGCCGGGAACCGGCAAGGTGCTGTCGGTACGACGGGATGTTGCATAAATGGTGTTCGTCATTTTCTACTCGACCTCCTTCTCGGGTCTTCTGGATTCGTTCCTGCGGACCGTGACGGTTGGTGAAGATCCACGGATCTCTTCGAGCAGGCCGTGCAGGTCGGATACGACCCAACGCTCCATCAACTTGCCGTCATTCACGCGGTAGATGGCGATGCCTCTGAGTGTGATGGCACGCCCTGTTGGAGCGATGCCGCGGAAGTCGCCGCTGTGCGTTCCGAGCATTCTCCACCGCACCACCACTCGATCACCTTCTGCGATGAGGTCGTCGACTTCGTATCGCGCATCCGGAACCGCCGATCGGATGGCTGAATAGTATTTCCGGAACGCCTGCGGACCGGTCGCGCCGTCCGACCAGTCGTGGGACGTGAATTGCGGTGAAACGACCGCGTCCACCACCGCCATATTCCAGTCGACGTAGACGTCACTGTAGAATCGGCGGAGAAGCGCCTTGTTCGCCGCCGCGATATCGTTGATCATTTGTGCTCCTTGTGAATGGACTACCAGTTGCCGGCCGGCTGACGCGTGCTGACATCAGGTGAACCAGCTACGTCATTGCAGTGACGAAACCAGAACGAAGAGTGTGACGATGGACGAACGCGAACTACTGGCCCGACAATTCGAGAGCTACCGCGACAAGCTCAACAGTGCCGCCTGCCGCATGCTCGGCTCGACGGTGGAAGCGGAAGATGCGGTGCAGGAGGCGTGGCTGCGCGTGAGTCATGCGGGCATCGACGGAGTCGACAATCTCGGCGGATGGCTCACGACCATCGTGGGGCGCGTCTGCCTCGACAAGCTCCGCGCACGCAAGTCGCGCCGCGAAGAGACGCTCGATGGCCAGGAGCCTGAGCCCGACGTGCGGCGCCGGCACGAGTGGAGTCCCGAAATGGACGTCGAGCTCGCCGACTCTGTAGGACTCGCGCTGCTCGTGGTGCTGGAGACACTGCAGCCACCGGAGCGCGTGGCGTTCGTGCTTCACGACATGTTCGATCTCTCGTTCGACGAGATCGCTCCGATCGTCGGACGAACGGCGGTCGCAACACGACAGCTGGCCAGCCGCGCGCGACGGCGCGTGCAGGGCGTATCGTCGCACGACATCGATCGGAGCCGGAAGCAGGAAATCGCCGAGGCATTCATCGTCGCCGCGAGAGCGGGCGACTTCGAAGCGCTCGTTGCTCTACTCGATCCCGACGTCGTCCTCAGGGGCGATGCTGCAGCGAATCAGCTGGCCGGGTCATCCGGGATGCAGGGCGCCACCAGCGTGGCGGAGTTCTTCAAGGGGAAGGCGCACGCATGCGTGCCGGGACTCATCGACGGCGAGGTCGGGATCCTGTTGCCGCTCGAGGGACGGATGCTGCTCGTGCTCGAGCTCAGTTTCCGCGACGGAAGGATCAAGGCAATCGACGCCGTAGCCGATCGCGACTCGCTCGCTTCGGTGGAACTCGAGCAGCTGAGCTGGAGGATTTTATGATCCGGAGCACGCGATGTTTCTGACCGATCGGCGCATGCTGCTTAGCGTCGCACGCCAACGTGCCTTCATCACCGTGAGCCACGCAACTCGGAAACCTTTCCACGCCGCAAATGGCCGTCTACTCTGGACCTTGGATATTTTCCGGCCTGATGGACGCAGTATCCGCGCGTTCCTTGTCCAGCTGCGCCTCGAAACTATGGTGTGCGTCTTTCGCGTAAGCGCCGCATAGCGTGGGATCGATGAGTGCGTTCGCGTCACCCTGGTCACGCCTTGCCACGCGTGCCCAGAAGTTTACCGAGCCCGGATGTGGCGCGAGCGCGATGTCACACGGCAGTGCAGCGACCAGCTCGAAGCTATGCTCGAAGTCGTCGACAATATCCGGGTAACCCGTGTTTCCGATCAGTTTGTAACCCGGCGCCGACAGACTGGCGACATCGACCATGTGCAGGCAGCGTTTGCCATCGCATGACATCCAGCTCCACGTCGTGTTGCCCTTTGTATGCCCTGGCGTCGCGTGTGCAGTCAGCACGAGTTCACCCAGGTGCAGACTTTCCCCATCGGTTACAGCTCGCGTCACGTGCACAGGCGGGAAGGGAAACCTGTCGAGGTATTCCGGGTCGTCGTGACCGCCGCCTTCCAGCAACGGAACGTCGGCTGCATTCGCGATCACCTGCGCACCAGCATCGTGCGCGAGTCGCGCTATGTCTCCAGCATGGTCGAAATGCGCGTGTGTGTTGAGTATCCACTTGATGTCTCGCAGATCGATGCCAAGATGCCGGATATTCGCTTCAATCAGTGAAGCGTCTCCCGGCACACCCCCGTCGATCAGAACATCACCTGCACGCGCGGTGATGAGAAAAACGCCGAGTCCGTTCGGGCCTACGTTCCATGTATTGCCGTAGATGCGAATCGGTTTCTGCGGAGTCGTCCACGATGGATTTTCGGCGAGATCCTCCCGCTCCGATGCAGGCATGAGAAATGGCTGCTTTGGAGCCACCCGCGAGGAATCGTTCGAGTTGCTCTCCTGCCTTGCTGCCGGCACCTGCGCATATGCGCACTGCGCGGCCAGTCCGGAAAGGAGAATCGCGGATATCACAAATCGCATGTCCAACTCCATTTCGTGGGAACGCATGGGACAGACATCGCCGGCCGCGCGATTCCCGTCAGGGTATTTCGAACACGATGTCCTGCGCGCCGTGATACAGCACGTAGTTTCCCATCTCCTCGAGTCGCTCTCCGCCTGCGATGATCTCCAGGAAATGATTTCCGGCCAGCTGGCCGGCCTTGCTTGCGAACAGCGACGACCCGTACGCGAACAGCAGCTCCGTTTCGCTGATCCCGCCCGGATACCAGAGCAGATCACCGCGCGCCGGATGGCTCGTATGGTTCTCATAGCCGACACCAAGCTGATAGTCGCCGAGCGGAATCCAGCATGCCTCGCCGCTCCATCGGGCGTGGATCAAACGCTGGCGATAGGGAAGCAGGGCTGCGAAGGCGGCGCAGGTGCCGGGAGCGCGATCGGTAAGGAGTTTCGCCGTGAAGACGAAGGTGCTCGCGACAGTGATTTCGATCAGGTCGATCATTCTCAGACACTCTCCGATGTGATGGCGAATCTACACGTTACGCTTGCTCCGTCTTCGCTGATAAACGTATCTTTTCCTGTTCACGACGTCGGCCACGCCCGGCCGGAAAGCAATCACAGGTCGAGCAGAAGAGAATTGTCGTCGTATGGCGTCTGACATCCCCGAACTGCCGCATCATCAGCATAACGCTTCCGGCCTGCCGCGCTGGCTGGAATGGACCACCGCGATCTCGGCGTTGATCATCTCCGTCTGCTCGATCGGCATCGCCATCTACAACGCGCGCATCGAGTCGCGGCTTCTGAAGGCCAACTCCTACCCTTATGTAGTCGCCGGCGTCAGCGATGGCCAGGTCGACGCGTCGAACGGGGCCGAGCGCATCTCCATCGAGCTACTGAACCATGGTGTCGGCCCCGCCAACGAACAGAGTCTCAAGATCAAGCTCGGCGACCAGTACGTCACTGACGTGAAGGACCTGATCCGCGCCGCCGTGGGTACCGCCGCGGCGGACAGCGCGGTCGAGCTTCTGGTTCCGGTATACGACAACGAGCCAACGAGATTCATCGCGTCCAGGGATCGCGGGCTGATCTTCCAGATCGACAGGACGGCAGCGAACGCCCGCTACTGGGACATGTTCGATCACGCGATGAACATAAAACGCCTGACCGTCGAATTCTGCTACTGCTCGGTGTTCGAGGAGTGCTGGTCGGTCAAGGGCACGATCCGGGAGCAGGTCAAGGCCTGTGTCCCGGATCCGCATCTCGAATTCATCCCGAAGCCTCGGAATCAGATAGTCTAGACACAGCGAGGCGGGTCGAAAGATGACAGGGGTCGTTTGCTGTCGTTGGTGAGGCTCGGCGTGGAGCTGACACTGTCGCGTTGGCAGCGCCACCAGTGAACAAGACGGAAACCAACGAAACGCCTCCGCTACCGGGCGCCAATGCCGCCGGCGCGGGCCCGCCGCTTACGGCAATCGAGTAACGGCTTGCTCGTGGACCATTCGCCAGTCCTGGTCTGGCGGGCCGATCTCAACAAGAAGTGCGACTACTTCAATCGCGTGTGGCTCGACTTCACAGGTCGGACGTTCGATCAGGAGTTCGGAGCACGAATGGGCGGAGGGTGTTCATCCGGATGACCTCGACCGCTGCTTCCAGATCTACGTGTCGCACTGCGAGTCTGACAACACGCAGGCGTTGCCGGTTTGGGCTCGACTATTCGAGTAGTGCGCCGTGTGATCAAGTCACGGTCGTACCGAAGAGGCGACCGATGAGCGCTGATGCTCCCATCGCAAGCGCTCCCCAGAACGCGACGCGCAGAGCGCCACGCGTCAGCGACGCGCCGCCAACTTTCGCCGCAAGCGCACCGAGCACAACCAGCAGTACCAGCGTGGTTCCGATCACGGCGGGCGTGAGGTATGAGGCCGGCACGAATGCGGACACCAGGACGGGCAAGGCAGCGCCGCTCGCGAACGACACGGCCGACGACAACGCCGCCTGAAGTGGTCGTGCGGTCGTCAGTTCCGAGAGACCGAGCTCCTCGCGTGCATGCGCGCCGAGCGCGTCCTTCGCCATGAGCTGCTCCGCAACTTCGCGCGCCAGTGCGTGCGTGAGCCCGCGAGATTCGAAGATATCGCTCAGCTCCGTGAGTTCACCTGCGGGATCTGCAGCGAGCTCCCTCCGCTCAAGAGCCAGATCTGCCGCCTCGGTATCTGCCTGCGAGCTGACCGAGACGTACTCGCCAGCCGCCATCGACATGGCACCGGCGACGAGTCCGGCGACGCCCGCAATCAGTATTGCGGCCCGAGCAGTGCCCGCCGCTGCGACGCCAACGATGAGGCTTGCCGTGGAGATGAGCCCATCGTTCGCGCCAAGGACGGCGGCACGTAGCCAGCCGATATTTGCGGTGCGGTGCCGTTCAGTGTGGCTCTTCATAGTCTCGCGGTGCGAATCAAACAACGTCTTCGGAGTCGGAGCTTGCGTGGCGCGAACCGGGGTGCCAGATCCTGATTCCCGTCGAGCATTTTGTATGCACAATGCAAGATCGTGACCCCACGATCAATATCGCTATCGTAGCAAGTAGATCCAGGCTGCGAACGCGCGCCCAAGTCCCTGCATGGTAGTGAGACTCAGCACCGTTGTGATATACGAAGATTGTGTCGTAGCGATCGCAGAACTGCGCACCGCATGCGCAGTCCGTCCCCACTCCGTCACTACACGTTGCTCTACAAGGTATTCACACCCCATGCCGACGCTGCACCGGTAAAAACCCAACCGTGTGGCGTTTTGTGCAGCACCATCGTCATGGTGCCTTTGTAGACCACCTGCTTGCCCTTTTGCGTGTCGGTGAACGTCGAGGGATAGATGAAGTACGCGTGATCCCCCATCAATTCGGTATAAGCGGGCTTCCCAATGGAAAGAGTGCCGCGAGTTCCGTGAATGGCTTTGTTGTTCGCGTCGTAGTCCCGCATCCAGTCGGCGCAGCTTTGCCAGGCATACGGTGGGAAGCCATCCACGATGGATGCGCTCGGCGCGCACGCCGAAACGACCGACTTGAAGTCTCCCTTGTTTATGCTGCCAATCCACTTGTTGATGGTGGCTTGCACGTCCAGCGTGTCCGACGCGGATGCAGAACTCGCCGCGGGGGTCGACAGCACGCAAGCGGCAGCTATTGCCAGGTTGGAGATGAATCTCATACCACCGTTCATAAAGTCTCCGCAACGTGGTCGCAGTCAGGAGTAACCCGAGCGAAGGTACGACCTCCTCCGAGACTTGGCCACTGTCGACAATCGAGACGAGACGAAGGTCGAGTCGGCCAGCGCGAACGTGCCTGTTACTGCCACGCTCTGGCGCCTCGCGACGCCCCAACCGTAGATTCGAGCCCGGCACCTGGCTCAAACTCGACCCGCCTCGATGAACGATGCAGTAAGCCGGCTCAAAGAGACACTGTCGCAGTCATATGTATTCGAGCGAGAGCTCGGAGGCGGCGGCATGTCGCGCGTCTTTTTGGCGCGTGAAATTGCGTTGGGCCGCGAGGTCGTGATCAAGATGCTGACGCCTGATCTATCCAAAGACGTCTCCGCAGAGCGGTTCGCGAGAGAGATACAGGTCGCAGCGTCGCTTCAGCAGGCCAACATCGTGCCCCTGCTCGCGACGGGTAGCGCGGCCGGCGTGCCGTACTATGTGATGCCGTATGTGCCGGGCGAGTCTCTACGGGCACGCCTCGGAGAACAGCCCCGGCTTTCGATACCGGTGTGTGTCGGCATCCTGCGCGACGTGGCGCGCGCGCTCAACTACGCACACGCACACGGCGTCGTACATCGTGACATCAAACCAGAGAACATCCTTCTTTCAGGCGATACCGCGGTAGTCACGGACTTCGGTATCGCGAAGGCCGTAGCGGTCGCGCGAACTGCCGGTGAGCAATCGACGCTTACGCAGACGGGAACGTCGCTCGGGACGCCGGCGTACATGGCGCCGGAGCAGATCGCGGGTGATCCGACGGTCGACAATCGTGCAGACATCTACGCGTGGGGGATTGTCGCCTGGGAGATTCTGGGCGGCAAACACCCATTCGGCGATCGGGCAACACCGCACGCCATGGTCGCCGCGCACATGAGCAGCGCTGCACCATCGGTGCATACAGTGCGACCCGACACCCCGGCAGAACTCAGCGATCTGATCAGGCGCTGTCTGGAGAAGGACCCCTCCAGACGGCCTGACAGTGCAGCGGAGATTCTGCAAACGCTTGACAGTGCACGCAGTCGGCCCACGTGGCGGCGCAGCACGCTCGTCTGGAGCAGTGCTGCGGCTCTAGTGGCGACCGCCGCGCTCCTTGGCGGGTTGTATTTCATGCGGGCACGATCGACAGCATCGCCCGCGGCCGCCAACACGTCTGACAGCAAGTCGATTGCGGTACTGCCGATAGAGATTCTTGGCGGCGACTCGACAACGCAGTATCTCGCCGACGGCATGACGGGCGAGCTATCGGGCGCGCTTACGAAGATTCAGGGACTGCAGGTAACGCCGGACCTGTCCGCATCCCGGTTCAAAGGCGAGCACGTTGATCCTGTCGACATCGCACACCGGCTCGGAGTGCGAATGCTGCTCACGGGGAAACTGCAGCCCGACAGAGACCGCGTGCGATTGCAGATGCAGTTGATCAACTCCGACGGCAAGCTTGTCTGGTCGAACGCTTACGACCGCGCACTGAAGGACAATTTCGCGATGCAGGACGAGATAACCGGTGCGATTGCATCCGAAATGCGTGTGGTGCTCACGCCGGCCGCGCTGGCGGTCGAGCGTGCGGGTCGCACCGAGAATCCCGAGGCGCACGATCTCCTCATGCGCGGGCAGTTCGAGAAGAACAAGCTCACACTCGAAGGGCTTTCACGTGCCCTCACATACTTCCAGGACGCACTGAAACTCGATCCCGAGTACGCGCGCGCGTACGCCGGAATCGCCTTCGTGTATGACATAGAGGCGGATACGTATGCGCCGTCTCACGAATATCACACACTTGCGCTCAAGGCGGCGCGTCGGGCGGTGCAGATCGACAGCATGCTCGCCGAGGCACGCGTGGTGTATGGATTCGAAACCGCAGCAGCAAACTGGGATTTCGAGCGTGGTCGTGCAGAAATGGAACGCGGTCTGGCCCTCAACCCGCGATCGGCGGATGCGTTACTCATGTTGGGCACCTTCGAATTCCTTTCGGGCGACACCGAGGGAGCGGTAAAGCTGGCGGACAGGCTCAGCGAGATCGATCCCCTCTCGCCGATCGGCCCCCAGCTGCGTGCGTCTGCGCTGCTTTTTGGCGGCAGATATCAGGAAGCGCTGGACCAGGGTCGCGTTGCGAACAAGATCGATCCAACAGTCATGCTGATCGACGACACCGAAGGGAACGCTCTGCGGGAACTCGGGAGACTCGACGAGTCACTGGCATCGTTTCTTGCGTTCGAGAAGTCGTTCAGCGCACCGACATTCGGATTGCCGATAACATATGCGCGAATGGGAAGACGCGACGATGCATTGCGCGCGATTCATGCGATGGAACAACGCGAGCAGAAACAATGGCTGGATCCGGATTTCATCGCCATAGCATATTCCGGCATCGGTGATCGCGACGACGCCATGAAGTGGCTCGAAAAGGCGTACACGATGAAGACGTACGGATTGCGGTTGTTCATGAACTGGGACATGCCCTTTTTGCGCGGTATGCAGGGCGATCCACGTTTCGTGGCGCTCCGGAAGCGGGTGCTGGCCACGACGTTCACGGAGTGAAACCGGGGTCAGAGTGCACTTTCTTGCAGGCTTTGCTGGCACCGATAACAGTCGGCGTTCGCCAGGAAGTGCACTCTGACCCCACTTCTCTCTACCGTTTCAATCTCGTCAGATCGGCGTCAAACGACCGCACCCATGTCACTCCGCCGTCGTTGGAGTACGTCTCCTCGTAGTGGTGCGAGTCCGGCTTGATGTCGGACCATACGGCCCGCACCAGAATCGTCTTGTCACTCACGGAGTTGTCCTCACCGACCAGCACCACTCGGCCGCCCCTGAATTCTCCGACGTTAGACGTCAACGTCCCCACCTTGCTGTTCGCGAACGACTGAGTCCACTGATGCGAGCCCGGGTTGTACAGGAAGAGTGTGAGTCCTTCCCAATGGCCTTTAGTTCCGTCGGCTTCGATTTCCTCCAATTCCGCCTTGCCGCCCCACACCCTGCGCACGGTCACAGTTCCGTTCAGTTCAACCGAGGGCGAGTTGCTCGCAAACGGATCGACGACTCGTTTGATGTGTGTGTGCCATACGCCGATGTTGAAATCGAAGTCGTGCTGTCCGTCATGTACTGCGGATGTCTGCACTGGTGTCTGCGAAAAAGCGACACACGGATAACAGGCGCATATGGTAGCTGCCAATCCCACCGCGACGGCAGCTCGATGCAATCGAGTCAAAGTCTTCCCCTTGTGATGGTGACGGTTGCCGCGGTGCTCATCCAAAGCCGATTTACGTCAGGAGCAGTGGAAGTTGCAGCGGCACTCAGTCAAGGCTATTGTACGAGTGGCCCACTCACAATGGGCCACTTTCGCAAAATGTAGCTGGGCCACTCTATGGATCCGTTATTCGAAATCGAGATAGCGCGCCCCGTCCCCGGATCAGGTGAGGGAAGCCGTCGCCTGTATCTGCAATTGAAGAGCGCCATTCAGGATGGTCGCCTCGCCGCCGGAACGAAGCTGCCCGCGGCCCGCAAATCCGCTGAGTTCTTTGGCCTCTCGCGCAACAGCGTAGCCGCGATCTATGGCCGTCTCCTGAACGATGGCCTCGTCATCACTCGCCATGGCTCCGGCACTTACGTCGCCGATCTGCCTCTGCAATCCGCGCAGTTACCTTCGCTGGCCAGCACGTACCGGTTGAACACGTTCTGGCTTCAGGAAGACGTGATCAGCGCCATGGGATTCTGGCGTGACGATTTGTCGGTGACGCGCCGCAGTGAAAGAGTTGCGGACTTTCGTCCAGCGTTGATCGATCCCCGCCTGTTCCCACTCGATGTCTATCGTCGCGTCAGTGCGAAGCAGTTGCGCCGTCTTGAGAAAAAGCCCCCCGCATCGAAGAGTGCGCAAGGCAACCAGGGCAATTTTCACTTGCGAGAGGCAATCACCGGCCATATCGCTCTGACGCGCGCTGTGGTATGCCGCCCCGACGACGTGGTGGTAACAGCCGGCGCACAGCAGGCTTTCGACCTCCTGGCGCGCACCCTGGTGACGCCGGGCGCGACTGTAGTGGCCGTCGAGGATCCAGGCTACCCGCCGATGCGCGTTGCCTTCGCCGCCGCGGGCGCCCGCATCGTACCGGTGGAAGTGGATGAAGAGGGGCTGGTCGTCGACAGCTTACCGGCCGACGTCGGCGTAATCTGCGTTTGCCCATCGCACCAGTTTCCCCTGGGGGTAACGATGTCGAAGCGCCGTCGCGACGCGTTGCTCGACTTCGCCCGGCGACGTGGAGCTGTAATCGTCGAAGATGACTACGACGGCGAGTTTCGGTTTGGCGAACATCCTCTGCAATCGCTGCGTGCGAGCGATGCGGCGGATGTCGTATTCTATGTCGGCACGTTTTCGAAATGCATGCTTCCGTCGCTTCGCCTCGGCTTTGTCGTCGTGCCGGACTGGGCCCGGCGCACGCTGATTGCGGCGAAGAACTGTCTCGACTGGCATTGCTCCACGCCACTGCAACTCGGCGTGTCCGCCTTCATCGCGGAAGGACATCTGGCGCGTCACGTCCGCAAGATGCGCCAGACCTACGGTCGACGCCGCCAACTGCTGTATTCGCTGCTGAGGCGAGACTTTTCCGATTGGCTCGAGCCGATCCACTCGCTGTACGGAATGCACGTTGCTGCCTGGACGCGGGCCGGGGTCGATCTGGACACCGCTGCTCGCGCTCTTGCAGGCGGCACAGTCAAGATTCACACACTCGAGCGCTATCATATGCGACAGTCACAACGCCCCGGGCTTGTATTTGGCTTTGGCGTTCTTGATCTGTCGGAGATCGAGCGTGGTCTGGCCGTACTGCAAAAAGTGCTCGCGGCGTGATGAATGAAACCGGGTCAGAGTGCACTTTCTTACGGGCCTGTCTGCGCCGATAGTTAGCGCTTATCGCAAGAACTGCACTCCGACCCTACTTCTCCGTTGTTCCACGCGCTGCGACATAGCCCAGTGCAGACGCAACGACGCACACCACGCCTCCCAGCGCGATCAGCGCGCGCGTGCCGAACGCATCGGCTATCCACCCCGAGATCGGACCGCCAACCGCGGAGCTTCCGACGAGGAACATGGTCTGGATCGCCAGCAATCGCCCGTGCATCTCCGGTCGCGCGCGCACCTGCACGAGTGCCGTCGTCGAAGTCGTGTAGAGAATGCTCGCGATTCCGACCGCGAACGCCACCGGCACCGCGACGCTGACGTTCGGCGTCGCGGCGAGAGCGAGCAGCGTCACGCCAAGTGCCGCCGCGCCGACGATCGCATAGTGCACCGACACTCGGCCGCGACGCGCCACCCAGAGCGCGCCCGCAAGACTGCCGACACTGAGAACCGAGTAGATCATCGTGAACGCCGCGTCGCTCCCGCGCAGCGCGCGCGTCACGAAGAGCGGCAGCGTCACGTTGAAGTTGTACGCGAGCGATCCGATCGCTGCGAGCATCGCGTAGGTGATCCAGAGCGCGGGGATCGACCGCAGGTACCGAAGCCCTTCGCGCACTTCTCCCGGCCGTCGCGGCCGCACTGGCACGCGCAGCAACTCCGAAGAACGCATCATCGCAAGACAGGCGAGCACCGCGAGATACGTCACCGCATCCACGGTGAAACACCAGCCGTAGCCCAGTGTCGTCACGAGCACCCCTGCGAGCGCGGGGCCGAATATTCGCGACAGGTTGACGATCATGCTGTACAGGACCACCGCGTTCTGCCGGTCCTCCTGCGGCACCATCTCCGTGACGAAGGAACGGCGGAGTGGATTGTCGAGCGAGAGTATCACTCCGCCCGCGATTGCCAGCGTGTACAATGCGAGCCACGATGGATGCGGCTGGAAGGCAAGAACTGCGAGCCCGATGGATTGTGCCATCTCCAGCCCCTGCGTCACGAAGAGGAGCCGACGCTTGTCCGAGCGATCCGCGAACGCGCCGCCCCAGGGCGACAGGAGCAGGATCGGCCCATACTGACACGCCGCGAGCCAGCCCACGGCGATACCACTCCCCGTCAACCGCAGCACGAGCAGCGTCAGCGCGATGCTCGTCAGCCAGTTGCCGCTGTTCGAGATGGACTGCCCGATGAAGAACAGCCGAAAATTGCGGTTGCGGAGCGACTGAAAGGTTTTCGACATCAAATACGAGGCATCGGCGGGGTCGGCCTCTGTACGATGCAAGAGCGGGACATCTGCGACAGTCTAACGCATCGTCAGCCGTCATCGGGCGTGCGGCTATCGAACTCCGCGACTGTTCGCTTCGGTGCGCGTCGGCGCCACGCGGCCTCGAGTGCAGCTGTGATCTCGGGCGCCTTCGCCGAGCGGAGAGTGACGATCGTGCTGCCAGATGCGCCCCACTTTCCTGCGGCGGGCGCGAACACCGCGGATAATCGCGCATGAGGTAGTGCTGGTCCTGCGGTGACAGCATCACCGCCGCACACTTGACGTCCGGGTACCCGAGCGTCGCGAAGATGCGGTTCCCGACCCGGAAATCCGCGTGGCCCATGTGCGCGCCCTCGATCGCCTCGGGGAAGCTAAGCGCCAGACGGCGAAACTCGGCTGGTGTCATTCGTTCTCCGTGTGTGATGGGCGGTGATTTCTACGTCCACTGCGCGCGGTCAAAAGCAGATCCGGCCGAGGCGATACAACCGGTGCCTCGGCCGTCAGCTGCATGACATTTTTAGACGGTATACAGCAGGCACGCTACGCGAACGATGCGGGCCGTGAGTCGAGTGCGTGGAACTGGCGATCCCGAGGATAAAGTTCCACTTGCCTCGAGAAGCGAACCACGGCGTGTGATGTCAAACTCCATGGCGCTGTCGATCCCGCTCCACGAGATGCTGAAAGCATTTGTATCAACCGGAGTCCAACTCCACGAGTCACCAGCGCTGTTGTGAGCGCCTGGTCCGTACGTCTGTGCGTCCCATCTGGCGCCCATATGCCGGAGCCTGAGTTGAAGCTGGTAAGGACGCGGGTCCGGGCTCACAGTGAGTTGGTAGCAGCCGGCAATACGTACCGCCAGAGTTGAGTCCAACCCGGGCTTCCCGCCCTTGGGTGCGCGCTGTCCGGCGGCGGGCAGGGAAGTCAAAAGCGGAAGAGCGACTGCGAACACGATTACTCGACATGGCGAGCGCATTGGGACCGCCTTGAAGAATGATGCTACTTAACGCTTGAGTGAGTCCGCGGTCCGTGATCGAACGACTGAGTCTTCGTCAGCTCGCACGTTGGTCGATCTTTCCTTCCAAGCCTGTCACGAAGATACTGGCCTCCGAGGCCGGTGATATGGCCGCGGAGTTGGGATACGGTATCAGATCTTGTAACCCAAGGCATCTGCCAACCACTTGCGTTGATTTGCCGCGTTCTTTCCTGCACTCTGTTTCGCTCGGCGTCGGGCTAAGTACTTGCGCGCATCGCTGGCGTGAATGTAATCCCGATCAGGAGACCTTCGGGTGAGAGGAAACGGCTGACAGTCTGACCCCACGGCTCGGTCCTGTTCTTCACGAGCATTGCGTAGCCTCGCGACTCGAGTTCCGCTGTAGCGTCTTCCAGCTTGTCGACATCGAACTCGAGCCATGCTTGCGGCGCCGGAATCTCCTTGGGCCAGGAATCGGTGCCGAAGCAGGATTGCGCGGCCTGCGCGAGCGGCCAGAGCGCGAACGTGTTCGCACCTTTCAACGACTCGGTGTGGAGGTAACCGTCCTTCTCCTCCTTGAAGCGAATGCCGAGGGCGCCGCGGTAGAGATTACGGCTAGCGCTGGCATCGCGGACGATCGGACCGAACCCAACGATGAACAGAACATTGACGTTGCCGAGCTGTTCCATCTCGCCTCCGACATGAAAGGTTGGTCGAACAGAATCCGAATTTCGTCGGGGCGAACCGAGTGGAAGCCGGGATCAGAGTTCACTTTCCCGCGGACTTATCGGCGCCCCCATATGACATTCACCGCAAGAAGTGCACGCTGGCCCTATGTTCCCTGTTTCCCGCAAGCCCTAATATCCGACGCAATGCTCATACTGCAGCACCAGCCGCAGTGTGTCCACGATGCCAGGCCGTAACTCTACTGGCTGAGCTTTCCGCCGATAGCCAATGCGACGCATGACTACTTCGTAGCTTCCCGGCCTCGGTGCAACAAGAACGAATCCAGCTGTGGCATTCGTCGATGCGATTGCCATCGGTCGCTGCAGGTCGGTTGGCGCGGAATTCTCGAAGAGCGCTACCGTTCCCCGTTCCAGTGCTCGCCCTGTCGTGGCTTCGACAACTGTGCCAATCACAAGGATGGAGTCTGACCCTGGCGGACGTGACGCAGGCATCACCCCGCCGATCTGTTCACCTGGTCGAAGTGGCAACGGCACCGTATCACACTTGCCCGGTGCCGACATGATGTCGTACCGCTGCGCGCGCGCGCAGCTCGTGGATGTCATGATGCGCGCCAGCACGGAGATGAGCAGAGTGAAACCGGGGTCAGAGTGAGCTTTCATCATTGCATTGCTGGCGGCAATTGTTGGGACTTACCACAAAAGTACACGCTGACCCTCATTCTCTTCTGACTGCCCCAATTTCCTTGCTTTGTACGCGCGAGAAAAGGAATATTGTTGCATGAACCCGGGGTCGTGCCCAACCACATGAAAAAACTTATCCGCACCACTGTCGCAACCGGCCTGCTGCTGTTGGCGGCGTTACCGCTCCAAGCCGATACCTATCCACGCCAGACCGGCTTCCGGGTCGTCAACTACAGCTTCACCGTCCTGCTCAGTGACGCGTCCAACGAGCTGGTCATCACCGATACCGTGGACCTCGCCTTCACCGCCGCGGGCGTCACCGGCATGGATCTCGACCTCTGCCAGTTGCGCACCGCGCCCGAAGCCGCCAATCCATCGAATCCCTGTCTGGTCCCTGCCGCTCGCACCCGTCCCGGCGAGCCCGCGGCCGCTCCGGTCTCCAGTGTGGGTCGAGGGATGGTCGTCACCTCCGTCACCTCCGACGGGCAGGCGCTGCGATACACTCAGGCCCATGACAGGCTGCATGTGGTTTTCCCAGTCGCATCGCGGGCCGGTGGTCGGCTCACCTTCACGGTCTCCTATCACGGAGTGCCCGCGACCGGGATACTGATTGCCAACAATAAGTACGGTGACCGCTCGTTTGTCTCCAATCCGTGGCCCGACAGGACGCGCAACTGGCTCGCCGTCGTGGACCATCCATATATGAAGGCGCCCAAGGAAATTGCCGTCACCGCGCCTGCCAAATACCAGGTCATCTCCAACGGCACCAAAGTCGAGTCCACAGACCTGCCCAACGGTTCACGTCGCACAGTGTGGAAGGAGTCGGTACCCATCGCTACGTGGCAGTACTCGCTGGCCGCCGCACCGTATGCGGTGGATTACTACGGAACCTTCCACGGCATCCCCATGTCGGGATGGACGTATCCGCAGGAACAGGCAGTCAGCTCGAAGATTTTCGGCGAATTCACCCAGCCGATTCTCGAGTTCTATATCGACCACATCGGCCCGTATTCATACGAGAAGCTGGCTCAGGTAGAAGCCAACGGCGTCGGCGGCGGAATGGAGCTCGCATCCGACATTTTCTATGGATATCCCGCCAGCGGCCCCGAGCGCCAACTGCTCGCGCACGAGATGGCGCATCAGTGGTTCGGCGACTCCGCTACCGAAGAGGACTGGGATGACGTGTGGCTCAGCGAAGGTTTCGCCACGTACTTCGCGCTCCTCTACGAGGAGCATCAGGACGGCCGCGACGCCTTTATCACGGACGTGAAACGGAGCGCCGCCTCGGCCCGTCGGTACGCCGAGTCCAACCCGAGTTCGCCGCTGGTCCACAACAATCTGTCGGACATCAGCAAGGTGATCGACAACAACGCGCAGATCTACCAGGGCGGCGCACAGGTCCTCCACATGCTGCGCGGCGTACTCGGCACCGACAATTTCTGGGCGGGCATCCGGCTGTACTACGCGCGCTACCGCAACTCCAACGCTTCGAGTCTCGATTTCCAGCATGCAATGGAAGATGCCTGCGCCGCGGCTGCCGACTGTCCATCATATGGAAAAGACCTCTCCTGGTTCTTCCCGCAGTGGTTGCACCGCGGCGGGGTGATGAAGGTCAACGGAAGCTGGCACTACGACGCCGCGAGCAAGCAGCTCGAGGTTACGCTCGACCAGACTCCCAACGATGGGCAGCTTTATACAATGCCGTTCCAACTCGGCATTGAAATGCCGCCTGCGGCTTCGGCCGCGCTCGCTGGCCGCGGTGCTCGTCCTACGCCGCCGCCGGCCCTATCACTGATCTGGGTGCGCGCCGCGCACAACACTCTCTCCATCCCGCTGGACAGCGCGCCCGTTGGCGTCACGCTCGACCCTGAAACCTGGGTGACCATGGTCGAGTCCAACTTCGTCGCGCACTAAGCTGCTGGGTGCGCTGCGCTGCGCCTCCGCCGGCCGTAGCGCGCAATCCCAAACGTGAAACAGGGTCATGTGGACTTTCTCGCGGGCTTTTCTGGGCCAATAGTTGGCATTTGCCACTAGAAGTACACTCTGACCCCTGTTTACGAAGTTCCCCAAGGAGCGTTCACACGATCCGCTAACGAGCGCGCATCGTGCCCCAGAGCGGCGTGCACCTTTGCCGCAAGCACACGACTGCGCTCCGCCAGCGCTGCAAAGTGCGCTGCGTCGCGGCTGATCTCGGCAACAGTCTGTCCCACGATCGCGCGCCGATTCATACCTGATGCGATGCCAGAGCTTTCGAGCGCGCAACGCACACGCGACCAGTCCCCGACCCGCGCGGCCTGTTCCAGCACTTTGAGGAGCTCTGGGTAGCACTCGGGATCCTCATGGAGAAGCACTGCGGCTGCCCAGACTTCGTCACGCGCCGCGCTCATTCGTATCAGCTCCACGAGATCAGTACACGTGGGCACTGGCATGCGGACCAAACACTGGTATCCGCCGCCCTGTAGGTAGCCCAATAGGTATGTCAGATGCCAGACGGTGCCCTGGACTGGATCGACATACTCGCGTACCCAGCTGTCACCGGCTGTGACGCACGGATGGAGCGACGCAAGCGTCGCCTCTATCAGCGCGGGGTCCGCAATCAGCGTGCGCATTGCCTTTCACTGAAGCAGCCTCTTGGCATCACGACCAAGCGAAAGCAGCTTCGAAAGCGTTGACCGAAAAAGGTATTCGACATACTCAGCGGAGCAACGTCCGGGCGGGAATCCGCGCCGGACAGTAGCGAGGGGCTGACTACAGCCTACCGCCCGCCTCCCTGCGCCTCCGAGCCTGAACCTTCTGTCCAGGCTCCAGCCCCAGCTGCTCACGAATGTCCCGCGGGATCACGACCTGAAACTTGGGCGAAACAGTAACCACGTCCATCGGAACCTCGATCGATAGCAATAGCGTATGACGATATCTCAATCTATCGATATTCGACATACTCACCAGAGCGAAAGCCCGGCGCGGAAATCCGCGCCGGGCAGTAGCGAAGCGGCTGGCTGCGGCCTACCGCTCGCCTCCCTGCGCCTCCCCGCACCCGCCTTCCCAGCATCCAGATGATTCCAGTTCATGATCGTATTGAACCCGAGCATGTACGTCCCCTGTGTCTGCCATCTCCAGAACGGGCGGATCGCAAACATCACGATGTGACCCTTTCCAACCGACTCGTCCACGACCTGTGCGCGTCCCGAGAGCGCCTCGCCACCAGACAGCACACCCGACAACAGCATGTCCGCAGGCCGAGTCGGGAACTTCATGATCACGCGCGGTCCATCCGCTTCGGCGTTAGCTGCAGCACCAGCGCGACTGCCCGGTGCACCCGGAGCTACGGCTCCGGCGCCTCCCGTCGCGCCACGCCGCCGCGCATTGTTCGCCGTCGACGCGTCCGCATCCGGATTCCACGGTGACAACTGCTCGACAGTCGCCATCGGTGTGATGTCCTGACTGTTCACCGAGCTTCGTCCGAATCCACCAAACCCGCCGAATCCGCCCGGCGTCGCAGCGCGAATCACCGGTCCCTGATTGAAGTACACCGGAATCTGATCGCGACCATATCCGTACACGATCGGGCTGCTCATGTCGCTGATCACACCGCGCATCACACTTCCGCGCGCGAACAGGCTGTCGGGCGTCTCGATCGTCACGCCAGGCGTGAGATTGTAGCTCGGCATTATCTCCGACGTCGAGCCTTCGACGATGAGAGTGCCACCCTGCTGCACGAACTCGTAGAGATTCTTCACACCTTCAAGCCCCATCCCGCCGCGAATGTCGCTGGACGAATCGGGTGTGCCAAGGCTTGGAAACTCCGTGGACTTCTTATATGGAAGCGGAGTGGCGCCGGTCTTTGCGATGCCGTTCACCATGCTCTGCACGGTGCCACCGACGTCCGGGAAGATTATCACGTCGTACCGCTTGCGCAGATTGGGCTCGCGCAGATTGATGTCGCCGAAGTAAGAGTACGGAATGCCGTAGGTATCGAGCGCCGCACGCACCCATCCTTCATCCTGGGTCCGTGCCCAGTTGTGCACGTAACCGATGCGCGGAACGTCCAGCTCGTGCGTCTTCACGCTCGGCGCTGCGGCCATCGCATAGCCGGAAAGACCGAACTTCTTGAGCGACGCATCGAGCGCTGCACGATCGGCGCTCGGAATGATCATCGCGCCGGCGCGGAAGTGATGACCGTCGGCGTCGAAATCCTCTTCCGCGGCCTGCATCTTCGTCTTCGCGAACTTGAACCGGAACGCCGCGATGTTGTTGTCCGCGGTGTTGTCCACCACGACGACGCTGCCCGTTCCCGTGATGCCGCCAGCGGCGACAGCGTTCGTGTTGAGCAGCGTCATCGGCTGGGTGAGCAGTCCCTTGTCATCGATCGGCGTGATCGTGATGTCGCGCATCAGCTGAAAGGTCCAGCCGGTATCGTCGTACGGAGCGGGATTGCCGGGCGCGAAGTGCTGCAGCGCGAAGTACATGTCGCCGATCGTGCGGTACGGTTGATCGCCGCGGATGATGTAATCACCCGGCTTCACCGACACCTTGCCCGCGGTGAATGCACTCGTCGCCGTATCGACCTCGAGTCCCTGCGCGCGCAGCTCGTTCACTGCATCGGCCGCGTCGGCCTTGCGACGCTGCTCCGCCGGTATCACCCAGCCAAAGATCGGCCCGGTCTTCCCCTTGGCCACTGCGCGCTGGTTGGTGCGCCAGAAGTTGTCGAGGAACTGTTCCTTGTTCTTCGCCACGTTGGATAGCGAGAACATGATCGCCGATTCCTGGATGTTCGTGTTGTTGCGCGGACCCCAGTCGATGCTGTCGAGCGGCGGATTTGGACGGAACCACTCGCGGCTCGTGGTCGTCGCGCGCGGCTTCACGACGTAATTGTCGGGGCCGTAACTCTGCACTTCATAGAAGCGGCCGACTTCGTTGTGCGTGTGCGCGATGAAGAACAGATAGTTCGGTGTCCAGCCGTCGTAGTATCCATACGTCCACACGCCCGGCACGCCGCGCTTGGTCATCTCCATCACGTCGTTCTCGGCCATTGCCCACCATTCGTCGATCGTGATGGGATCGATGGCTTCGTTGTACGGGCCGGTGCCGGTGGAAGCGTAAAGATACGTCTGCGCTTCGTGCAGATCGTGCAGCACCGTGGGATGCCAGTCGAGCACTGTCTGCGTGACGTGCTTGGTAAGCTGCAGGAACTGCCCCATGCCGTCGCGGTTGTTGTCGTGCTGCACGTACCTGTCCCCAGTACATGAGCGGCAGCCTTCTCAGCGCCCTTTGGCAACTTCTTGTTGTAGTAGTACGTGTCGACAGCCTTGTCGCGACCATCAGGCTCGACGACTGGCGTGATGAGCGTGATGACGTTGTTGCGGATGTTCTCGACGAACGCGGAAGAGTCGACCGCTAGCCGGTAACCCAGCTCCATCAACATTTCCGGTCCACCGAACTCCGGCGAATGGATTCCGCTCGTGATGTAGTAGATGGGCTTCGCGGTGTGAATCAGTTTCTGCGCTTCTTCCGGACTGGTCTTGCGCGGATCGCCGAGTGCTGCGAGCATGCCGCGATAGTTATCCAGGCTCTTTATCGTCGCTTCGTCTGCAATGGCGACGAGAATCAGCTCGCGGCCTTCCTCGGTCTTGCCGATGCGCCACACCTTCACGCGCGGCGATGCCTTGGCGAGCGCATCGAAGTACTTGTAGATGTCCGCCGTACGATCCAGATCGCCGGGTGCGCCGATGATGTGGCCGAGCACCTTGAGCGGCGTAGGCACGGTAGCGGAGTACGGCAGGTAATCCACCAGCTCCGTCGTGATGCGCGGATCCTCCAGATCCTTCCTTATCTGCGCCGTGTATGCGGTGTCGACAGCCTGCTGCGCGCGGGCATGAGAGGGAAGCAACAGCGCGGCGCTGGCGGCGAGCGCGCAGAAGATCTGGCGTTTGTGGATCGATACGGACATCGAGACTTCCTCACTGGGTTGAACGAGCGGCGCGCGAGGCACCGGCGGCGGGGCAGGTTGGCTCGATAAAATACGCGGAACGGGAGAGAGCCGTTCGTCCACGGCCTGCCGCATCAGCCGAACGGCTGTCCACGGTACATCAGCGCACGATACATTCAGGCGTCCACTCGAACCGCGAATCCATTGACTGAGTCCGGAAAGCGCTGGACGCTCATCGGATCGATACTCGGCTCCGGCGCCGTGTTCATCGAAGGCAGCGTGACGAACGTCGCGCTTCCGGCCATCGCGCGCGATCTGCATCTCGGAATCACCGGCCTGCAGTGGGTCATGAACGGTTATCTGCTCACGCTGAGCGCTCTCATCCTGCTCGGCGGAGCGCTCGGCGACCGCTTCTCGCGCCGCAAAGTCTTCGCCTGGGGACTGATCGGATTCGCCGCCGCTTCACTGGGATGCGCGGTGGCACCGAGTCTCCTTCTGCTCGTGATCGCGCGCGTGCTTCAGGGAATCGCAGGCGGACTGCTCGTGCCGAACAGTCTCGCGCTGCTGGAATCGACGTTCACGGGTGAAGCGCGTGGCGCAGCCGTCGGACACTGGGCGTCATGGTCGGCGGTATCTACCGCGATCGGTCCACTGCTCGGCGGATGGATCGTGGATGTATCGTCCTGGCGATTCGTCTTCGTGATCATGGTTCCGGTCGCGATCGCGGGCGCAATCGCAGTGACTGTAGCCGGAAGATCCGCCGACAAGGAAGCGCGATCGACAGCGAGTGTCGACTATGCCGGGGCTGCGTTGATGACACTCGGACTTGCCAGCGATAGTCGGTGCGCTGATGCTCGTATCCGGTCGCAGCGTCGCAACTTCGTATCCGGTGGTACTTGGCGTCGCCGGACTCGTCATGCTGGGTGCGTTCGTGTTTGTCGAGAGTCGCACCAAGGATCCGCTGCTTCCGATCGACACTTTCGCATCGCGTGAATTCGCCGGTGTGAACGCAGCGACGTTCATGATTTACGCTGCGTTGACCGGGCTCATGTTTCTTCTTATGCTGCAGCTGCAGAACGTTCTGGGCTACAGCGCGCTGGAAGCGGGTGCGTCGCTGATGCCGATCAACATTCTGATGCTGATCATATCGCCGATCGCGGGACGTTTCGCCGAGCGACGTGGCGCGCGACTGCCGATGACCGGGGGATCACTCCTGGCTGCGGTGGGGATGCTGCTGTTCGCACTCGTGCGTCCCGGCACGTCGTATCTCACTTCGGTACTGCCGGCGGTGCTGGTGTTCGGCGTGGGACTGTCGTTGCTCGTCGCACCGCTTACTTCGGTCGCGCTCACTGCTCTCGGTCAAAAGCGAGCCGGTCTTGCTTCCGGGGTGAACAACTCGGTTGCGCGAGTCGCCGGTTTGCTTGCAACGGCGATAATTCCGTTGGCAGCGGGACTGGGCGGTGCTCAGAATCTTTCGGGCGCGACGCTGGCCAATGGATTCGTGCGCGCGATGTTCATATGCGCAGGGCTGTGCGCGACTGGAAGCGTAATATCGCTGTTCACGATGCGCGGTCGGTCGGTCACGGCAGGATCTTGAACTGCGACGATTTGCCTTCGCGGCCATTGAACCAGTCGCGGACGGTGTAGGTGCCGGGCGTAACAGCCCAGCCCCTGGCTACCCAGCTCTTGAGCATCAGGCGGAACCGATGCGTACTGCTACCAGACACGTTACCAGAGAATAAACTAGCGCGAGCCCAGCAACTCGCGGAGCATGCGCAGCAGCGCATCGGGCAGCTCGTCGGGCACGCCAAGAGCGATGTATCGATCGGGGCCGAATATACGCGGTAGATAGGCAGACGGCTGATCGGACTCGATCGCGAGACAGAATGGAAACACGCCCGCGGTGCGCGCCTCGAGAATCGCCTGTCGTGAATCTTCCGCTCCATACTCCTCGAAGTACCGATCCGAATCACTGGGCTTGCCGTCGGAGAGAATGAGGAGCAATCGATGCGCAGCGGGCTGTTTTGCGAGCAGCGCCGTTGCGTGCCGGATCGCTGCGCCCAATCGCGTATTTCCTTCGGGAGCAATCGCCGAAATTCTCCGACGAACGGGTTCACCGTTGGGTTCACTGAAGTCCTTGAGCGCCGCAACACGAACGTTGGACGCGCCGTTGCTGGAAAACGACAGAATTGCGTATTTATCGCCGAGTGCGTCGAGCGCCTCGCTGGCGAAAAGGAGCGAGAGTTTCTCGACGTCGATTACGTGTTGCGCCGTGGTCGCGCCTTTTTCCGCAGCCGCGTTGGTCGAGGCGCTCACGTCCACCAGTAGTGCGATCGCTACCGGCTGACGCGCGGGCAGCACTCTGGCGTAGAGCCGATCGTCGGGCGCCCGTCCCATGCGCCAGTCCACCAGCGCGCCGACGCACGCTGCAAGGTCCAGCTCATCGCCATCCTGCTGCCTCACCAGTCGCACACGCTGCGCACGCAGCCGCTCGAAATGCTGGCGAATCTGTCGCACGAACGTGCTGCGCTCCGCGAGCATCGACGCAGCCCATTGAGTATCCGATTCGGCAGGCGAACGAAGAATCACGGTGACGGCGCGCGGTCGGTATGCATCGAGATTGTAATCCCACTCAGCATATGTGATGCACTCCGCTTCCGGCTCTTCGCGGGCTGCAGCTGCACTCGCAGATCCTTCGTTGGTTTCCTGCGCCGGTGCGTCCGATCCACTCTTCTCCGTCGACTCTGCAGATTCGGAATCATCCGGCAGCTCGAGCGTCCCCGCATCCGATTCCAGCGCGATATCCGAGGGACTGTTCGTGGTCGCGACCTCTTCCGAAGGCGGCGCATTTCTGTCCGGGACCTGACTCATCAGCTGCGACGCCGCGGGACTCGAAGTACCCGAGGTTGGCGGGGGGAGATTCTTCGTCGTCTTCCGGGAACCTTCTGCGACTTCTGCCGTCGTGAGCGTCACAGCTGAGTGCTCGTGTCCAGAGCTGTCACTCCATGGCGCTACAGATCCCCAGTGCTGCACGCATGGCAGGCCGCGATACCGGGATTGCGATCCACTCCTCTGCGTGTGCAGCTGCGCAGTGGTCTCCTGTGCCCACGCGAGCGAATCGGCTGGCGTTGCGCTGGAGGGCAGCAGGATAGCCGCACGCTGTTGCCCGGATCGCAAATCAGAAGTCAACACTGCACGCAGCATCCGCTCGACATGTTGTTCGGTCGATGTAAGTGCTCCGTTACGCGGGCGTCGTGCCAGCGACTGTGCGCGCGCCCGCTCCAGTGCCGGTCGTACTCCAGGCGCGGACTGCACGATCGCGTTGTCTATAGCGTTGCCTTCCGCAAGCAGATAGAGATCGCGCGTCAATCGCGCATCGGTGCCGTCATCCGCCGGAAGCAGCAGCGACACACCGCGGGCGACACGCTCTGCGTGTTGAAGTGCGAGCAATCTGTATTGCGCCTGTGCATCGCGGATATCAGCGATACCTGCAATTTGCGGCGGCAGGTACATGTACTCGCCGTCACTCGATGCATATATCTCCCGCTCCCGCTGCGGCAGCACAGCATCCAGGACTCTGCGCAGCCAGCCTTCCGGAGCGACGGCCCTAGCTTCGCGGATCGGGATCGCGCGTCCATATAGCGCGGTGACGAGAAGCTCGAGCCTGTGATGCATCGATTCGAGTGTCACGACGCACTTCGGCACAGGCGCAATCTGCGCGCTCAACGAGCGGGAGAGCTCGCGGATGCGCCGCCGCGCAGGACTGAAGCCGGCCTTCATTTAATTGGACGACGCTGACTGATGATCCAGTTACATCGTCGCGTCGACGAGGTCTCTGATTGCAGCGAGCAGGTCCGGATCGTCGGTGAGCGCGCTCACGATCGCGGAGCGACAGGCAGCCTGCGCAGTAACTCCAGATGCAATGAGACGAGCTGCGGCAACCAGCAGGCGAGTTCCCGGTCCTTCCGTAAGCCCGCGCTCCTTCAGTCTGCGAATCTGACCCGCGAGCTGGACCAGCGCGGCCGCTTGTGGTCGTGACACGCCGCTCTCGTGCATCACGATCTCGGTCTCTGCAGCCGGCGCCGGAAAATCGAATTCCAGCGTCACGAACCGCTGCCGCGTGCTCGGCTTGAGATCCTTGAGCGCATGCTGGTAGCCCGGATTGTACGAAGCGACGAGCTGAAAGCCCGGCGCGGCCTCGATCAGCTCGCCGGTCTTCTCGATCGGAAGCACCTTGCGATCGTCGGTCAGCGGATGGATGACGACGATCGTATCCTGCCGCGCCTCGACGACTTCATCGAGGTAGCAGATCGCGCCGATCCGCGCAGCGCGCGTGAGTGGCCCGTCGGTCCACACCGTCTCGGCGCCGCGGATGAGGTAGCGGCCAGTGAGATCGCTCGCCGAGAGGTCGTCGTGGCAGGCGACCGTGACGAGAGGCCTGCCGAGCCGCCACGCCATGTGCTGTACGAAGCGCGTCTTGCCGCATCCCGTCGGTCCGCGCAGCATCACCGCGAGCGCCGCGCGCGTGGCACGCCGCGAAGACATCGATCTCGTCACCCGCGGGCACGTAATATGGAGCCACCGAGTCCGTCTGACCGTCTCCCTCGCGTGGGCTGTCGACATTCAAGGAAGCGTGTGTGAGTCTGGGCATGCCGGTGGTAACGGTAGATGGTGTGTCGGTGTTCTCTGTACGATACCCGAGTTGGACAGGAATGACAGAGTGGAGAGCGGCAGCGGCTGCAAGGTTTCACTCACCGTTCTCTGACCATTCGCTGACATGTACTACTCTCGCCGCCGCCTGTTACTTTGTAGCTCCCGGACCGATGGCACCAGAAACGTCCCCGCGCGGTTGTCTGGCGGATCGTCGTCAGCTTTATACAGGATATCCCATGAATTCAGATACGCCAGACGTCGGTACAAACACAGCCGCCGACGAATCAGAGCCGTTGAAGGCGAACATGCTCTCCGCGTCGTTGACGACCGGGGACATTCAGGCGAGTCTCGCGTGGTATCGTGACGTGCTCGGGCTCACCGTTGCGCGCACGTTCGAGCGGGAGGGGAAGCTGCGCGCGGTGTCGCTCAGAGCCGGCGACGTGCCGATCCTGCTGACTCAGGACGACGGCGGCCGCGGAACGGACCGGCTGAAGGGCGAGGGAATCTCACTGCGCCTGACGACATCTCAGAACATCGACGTGCTTGCGAGACGGATTCGAGAGAAAGGCGGCACGCTGGACTCGGAGCCGGCCGACATGATGGGTGTGCGCGCGTTCCGGTTGCGGGATCCCGACGGGTTCAAACTGCTGATTTCGTCGGAGCAGCAACCGTAGTACATGCAGTCGCTGCTTCCGGCAGCGTTACTCTGATGAGCGCCACGAGTGCCGGAAGCCCCATCGCGAACACAGCGACCACCTGTAGGGCTGGAACACTCGCCGGCACCACGTAATTTCCCGCCTGAAGCGCGTAGACAATTATCGGGAGTATCGCGAAGCCGCTCGCCACAGTCGTGACGCCGGACTGTTCCCGCCAGAGGAGACCAGCGCCGCAGTACACGATGAAAGTGGTGAGCAGCCAACCGACATAGTTGAGGAGCGGAACGCCGAAATACTGACCGCCCTGCTCCCATACCCAGTTGCCCCCCGCCGACATCCCGGGATCCATGACAGTATCCCAGGCGGTCATCACGATCGCGGCCACGACGGCCTGCGCGATGATGGCGGTCCACGTCGTCGTGTCGATTCCGCGAAGAATTGCGCGCGCGACGATCCACGAAGGGTAGATCATCATGAACCAGGCGAGCGGGATGAGCACCGGCACGTCGCCGAGCTTCGCGCCGAGCATGTCACTGTAGTGGTAGTGTCCATAGACGAGCCCCGTTCGCACGCCCGTTTCCTCCAGCGCGTACGAGACGACGGCGGTGAGGGCGAAAAAGAGCAGCGTGCGCCGTGCTCCATGTGTGGCCGTGGAGTGCGTCAGCGCGAACAAGGTGAGCACGAGCGTGAACCCAACGCTCCCCAGAGAGGGAAGATGAACCCACGGACCCACAATTCCGCTCAGAAGCAGATATGCGGTGATGATGAACAGGAGCCAGGTCGCGGATGTAAGCCAGCGGTTCAAGCGCGAGTCCTCACGCAAGAGGTTCTAGCGACGTCGTCTTGACTGATAATCTACCGGGCCATCAACTTTCTGGCGCTCTGTAGATCTGCGTAATCAGAATTCAGGCCGCGATGCTAGCCAATAGAGCGACGGCCGGTTCATCCGGGTTCGCGTCCGGCGCGAGCTCGCCAGCGAACGTAAGGACGTCAGCCGCGTTCAGCCGGCGGTGATCCAGGGATCGCGGTCCATCCACGTAGTGTCTGGCGCGAACAGAAACACGAGACCACCATTCGCGAGCTTGGGCAGCAGCTGCTGGGCGCGTGTCGTCGCCATCGCCGGACAGCCCTCGCTGCGTCCGGCACGTGTGGATGTAACGTATGGCGCGCCGTGCGCGACCACTCCGCGCGCGCGCGCATTGTCGTTGAATGCGCCCGACACACCTGCGAGCCTCAAGCCCACAGAGTGATACGGCTGTCCGCCAGCATGGCCGGTGAAGTGGTAAAGCTCCTGAGCGACGTACAGGCCGAGCGAGGTCGTCGCAGCACCGAACGCATTGGAGAAGTGAGTCGGCACGCCAGCGGAATTGGCTGCGGATCCGCGACCGTGCGCTACCATGAACGGTCCGTCCACGATCGACAGCGCATTCATGTCGAACACGTATCCCCTCGGCGTCGTACTCGGGAGACCGTAATCGACGAAATACAGATATGGCTTGCGGACCTGCTCGGGATGCGCCGCCTTGAACGCGAAGTAGCTCTCGAAAGCGTCGGAGAGCGCGCTCGGATTGCTGAGCGGGCGCACTGCAGAGGCGAGCGTACCGAGTGCGTTGTGCGTGCTCGTTTCGATATCGTCCCGGTGCGCGACCAGAGCTGGTGTCGGGCGGCCGCTGAATACAGAGCCGATCGCAGCACTCACCGTCCCCGTGTGCAGCGCAGCGAGCGTCGCATGATCGCGCGACGCCGAATACGCGGGCCGGACGTTCGAGCCCACGTACACCACTGCAGTCGCCGCGGCGAGCATGGTGAAAAGCGGATTTAGGGAGTTGCGAGATGCCATGCTGTTTCCTGAACGCGATCCGGGCCCGAGACAAGCCGTCGGGCGTGAGGCCTCCGTGTCGTCACGTGGATGACGACCAAGCCTTCTCTATACTACACCTCCGCCCGGACCGGGGTCCCCTCGACTGTGCCCGGTGGCCCTGATACAGACCGACCGTCGAGCAGTATTCCGTACGGTAGCGATCAGCAGGCATGTTGGGATAGCGATCGGCGCAAACCCGGGCGTGAATGCTGAATCGCCGAAGCGCGACCCTATCCCGGCCGCGGTCAAATGAGTATCGTTGCGGCGAACTACCATCAGTGACGCACCAAGCACCGGGACCATCACCGTGACCGACCGTTCTCGCCTCGCTCTCTCTGCGCTCATCACGCTCCTCGTGACGAGCGCCGCATCCGTTTCGGCGCAGCAGTCTTCAGCCGGCTCCGACCGCCCTGTCTGGCCCGACGAGGGGCCACGCACCTGGACGCCGCGTCCAACCGAGTCGGCGATCACGCCGAACGACCTGCGAACGCGACTCTACCAGATCGCCGATGATTCCATGGAAGGTCGCCTGATCGGCTCGCGTGGCGACTACAAGGCGACGGCCTACATCGCGGACGTCTTCCGCCGACTCGGGCTCAAGCCGGCTGGCGAGAACGGTACGTACTTCCAGGATCTTCCGTACGGCGCGTTCGCGTTGCAGGGTCCGGCGCCGCGGCTCACGATCGGGAAAAAGACCCTCGCCGCCGGTGCACGTTGGCTTCCGTTGGCGCCGAGCGCCGCAAGCGGCACGGGCGCGAGAGCCGAGCTGCGTAACGTGCCGGTGGTCTTCGCGGGACGCTTCGGCGATACGGTAACGCTCGATCCGGCGCGGTTCCGCGGCAAGGTCGCCGTGTTCGTGGGCGGCCCGCGAGTGCCGGACAGCCAGGGCGGCACCGGAACTCTGCCAAGTTGCGACGCTCTGCCGGACCGCTTCGGCGCCGATGCAGCGATTGCCGATGATGCACGCAACCGCGCGCGCGGCGTGCGAACTTTCGGGCGCCGCGATGAGCGCGCGCTCGCCGCAGGCGCGGTGGGAGTGCTCTTCATCGAGCCAATCGACGCCTCGGCCGCCGCGGCTGTAATGCATCCGCGGGTGGGAATGCCGGTAAGTGATTCGTTGATCGCCGCTCCGGCAGGCGCAGCAATAGACAGTGCTACTGCCGAACAGTTGTTCGAAAAATCGCCGAATCAGTTGGCAATAGGCGACGCTGGCGGGACAGTGACGGCCAACTGGCGCTACACCTTCAGTGTTTCCCCAACTCCTGGACGTAACGTCATCGCGATCCGGCCGGGCAGCGACCCGGCACGAGCAGGCGAATACGTGCTCATCAGCGCTCACAACGATCACATCGGAATGCGCAGCGAGGGCGTGGATCACGACTCACTGCGAGCCTTCAACATGGTCACCCGCCGCCAGGGCGCGAACGATCCGCTGTGTCGCCCGACGGCCGCTCAGCAGCACGAGATCGACTCGCTCATCGCGCACGCGCGCAGCATCCGTCCACCGCGCCGCGACTCCATCTACAACGGCGCGGACGACGACGGTTCGGGTACGGTCATCCTCATGGAAGAGGCCGAGAAGTTCGCGAGCGAGCACCCGGACCGCTCGATCATCTTCGTATCGCACACCGGGGAGGAAGCAGGGCTGCTCGGCTCCAAGTGGTTCACCGACCACCCAACCATTCCGCTCGACTCCGTCGCCGCGGCCATCAACATGGACATGGAAGCGAAGGGAAAGGTCTGGGAAGTGAAGTTCGGGGGACCCAACTCGGTCCAGATGCTCGGCGCTCGCCGTCTCTCCCGCGAGTTCGGCGACGTGGTCGACTCGGTGAACGCCGTCCGTCCCGAAGCCATGGCGATCGACAAGTCGTGGGACGTGCCTGCGAATCCATGGAACCGGTTCTGCCGCAGCGATCAGGTGAACTACGTCCTGAACAAGGTGCCGGTGGTCTATGTGTCCACCGGCTACGCGCTCGATTACCACCAGCTGACCGACGAGCCGCAGTACGCCGATTACGATCACATGGCGAAGGTCGGCAACTTCGTGCACGACATCGCGCTTGCGGTGGCGGATCGGCAGAACCGGCCGGTGATCAGCGGGGACGATCCCGCGTTCCCGCGCTGCCGGTGAGCGGATGCGGTGAGGTCTTGCGCGAGACAGGGGGCGCACCGCGCAAGGCCTCGCCCCGCTCACCGTTCACCCGCATCGTAGCTATCTGAGCGGGTCGATCGGCTCGATGTCAGGGAACCGGTGGAAATCCGTGTCCCGCGTATAGATTCTCCGGATTCCGTGTTCGCGCATGAGTGCCGCGGTTGTCGCGTCATGCATGAGATTGCCGCGCAGCTCCGGTACGAGTTCTATCAACTCCGCCAGCACCGCGCCGTGCCGCACTGTCGGGACCAGCAGGCTGGCTCCGGGTGAGGCGAGCACGCTCTGCAGAAACCCCCACGCTTGTGTCGCCGAAAGCGGCGTCTCCATCACGCGCGGGTGCGTGGTGACGCGCAGGAATTCGTAGCAGATTCCCCATGTGAGATACCACGCACCGGCGAGAGACCGCCACTCGTCCAGTCGCGATCGGCACCGGGCATGCTCCGGTGCGTCCTCGTTTGCCGCATAGATCAGAATGTTGGTGTCGACAACGAACACTCAGCGATCGTCCATCTGATCGTACAGCGTATCACGATTCGCCACATCCACTCTAGTGCGTCCGGCGTGAAATGTCGGGAGGGGAGGCAGCGGCACCGCCGAGTGCTGCGGCGTCAGGAGACGTCGCAGGGCGGTCTCGACCAGTTCGGACATGGTGGTATCGAGCCGCGCCGCCTCGCGCCGGAGTCGCTTCATGACTTGATCGTCGATGTTGAGCGTGGTCTTCATATGGCTAACCATATCACCGATATGGCAATATGGCAATACGATCGGGAAGTGAAGCGGTGTCAGGTCTTGCGCCGTGCGCCCTGATTTCGCGCACGGCGCAAGACCTGACACCGTCCTACCAACGAATCACTAGCGCCCGCTCAGCTGGCGCGTGACAGAGGTGCCTGCTGCGCCTGTCGTATTTGCGCGTAGACTCGTCGCGCATCGGGGATTTGTTCAAACGATGGCGTCTGGGGCATCCCGGGCCATCCCGGGCCTCCGAAGGGGAATGCAGAAAATGGATTTGATCCGAACGTGATCGTACCTGTGCCGTCGGCTCGCTCACTCAGTGTAACGTCGGTAAGAGTGCGAAGCGGCAGCGACTTCAGTGACGAGGATGATTGAATGATCACGCGGTCCGACGTCAGTCCGTAACTGGTGCGACCGCGACGCCACGAGTCGACGAAGAAGCGTCCGATGACTATGTAGACTCCCATCAGCACGAACGGGATCCCCCAGATTGCGAAGAATCCCGGTGCCGGGGTGCTCAATACCCCAACTTCCCAAAAAACGGCGAAGCCGCCCCACAGGAGGCTGAACGGAATCAACAGGGCGTCGGAGCGCCGCAGCATCAAACCCTGCCGCGGCCTGCCAGTCCACAGCTGCTTCTCGCCGGGCTCCAGATCGAAGCCGTTTGCGTAGGTCGAATTCATGGACTTGGGGTTGACGGGTACCGGCCAACGCGTCGGGCTGATCGACGGCGAGTCAAAAATAGGCGCCAGTGCTGCAGAAGCAACTCGGGTCCGTACCGTCCTGCGTATCCTGGCTGCAGTCGTCAGCGTATATCTCTGTATGGAAACCATCGCCCAACCAGTTGCGAACGGTCAGTTCGAGGCGAGGTATCTGGCGTTCCTCGAGACGATCTCGAATCTGCGTCCCAGCCTGCACCGGTACTGCGCCAGAATGACGGGCTCAGTGCTGGACGGGGAGGACGTCGTGCAGGACGCGCTCTTTCAGGCGTACCGCAAGCTGGACAGCTTCGACGATACACGGCCGATTGGTCCGTGGCTCTTCCGCATCGCGCACAACCGCTGCATCGATTTCCTTCGCCGCCGCGAAGTTCGAGAGGGCGCGGAGGGGGTTGCAGCGGAGCCCGAGTGGGTCGCACCGGCCGATCCCGCTGGGCCCGAAGTCGGACGCGCGATCGAGTATCTCGTGCTCGCGCTCCCACCGAAGGAGCGCGCCTGCGTTCTCCTCAAGGACGTGCTCGATTATTCGCTGGAAGAAACGGCGGACCTCGTGGGATCGACGGTCGGTGGAGTGAAGGCGGCGTTGAATCGTGGCCGGACCAAGCTGGCGGCGCTGCCTGTTGGTCGCGCCCCATCGCGTGAGCGCGCGGACGCAACGCTCACCCGGCTGTTGGACGAGTACGTCGAGCGATTCAATCGTCGCGATTGGACCGCTGTGCGCGAACTGATCAGTGCCGACGCGGGCGTGCGCATCGCCGATCGCTTCGCAGGTCGGCTCGCCAACGCGCCATACCTCAGCCGCTACGACCGGATGTCAGGGAGCTGGCGGATGACGGTGGGAAGTGTGGATGGCGAGCCCGCAATCCTCGTGTTCGATCCACGAACGTCAGCAGTCAAACCAGTGTCGGTGATTCGCGTCTCGCTCACGCGCGGACGGATCGTCGATATTGTCGACTACTCGCATTGTGCATGGGTGTTGCATGCGGCGCGCGATGTGATCGTAACCGGCGGCGGATAGATATCACGTCGCGCGTATCTCGCACAGGTCGTGAGCCGTACTACTCGATGCAGGCTCACCTCGCATGGGAGAACACGCAGTCATGAAAACGCTCATAGTCACTCTACTCTCGCTTCTCGCACCGCTGACCACGGTGGCTCGCGCACAGGCGCGCGGCTACCCTCCGCTCAGCGCCTATCTGATGCCACGCGACAGCGAGATCGCACTGGCAAAGACCGCAGCTCCGGAGAACGTATCGAGCCGAGCCAGCATAAAGCTGCTCACGCCTACTGGTTACCAGCTCGTCCACACCGGCGACAACGGCTTCGTGTGCGTCGTGATGCGTGGCTGGTCCGCACCGACGTACACGCCCGCGCAATTCCGTGACTTCGTCTACGACGCGACGATTCGCGCTCCGATCTGCTTCGACCCGGGCGCCGTAAAAAATGTGCTTCCGTACTACGAGCTTCGCGCCAGGCTCGGGATGGCGCGAAAGACTCCCGGGCAGATCGCTGACGCAGTGAAGGCGGCCTACGCATCCACGCGCCTGCCCGCGCGCGATGGCGTCAGCTTCGCATACATGTTCTCGCACGGCCAAATGCTGGGACAGGGGATTGGCCACTGGCATCCGCACATGATGGTGTTCGCGCCATACTACAAGAACGCAATGCTTGGCGACAACCCCTTCGGCGGGCTGGCACCCCAGGTTTCCGACGACGCTGGAACTCCGTTCGCAGTCGTGGTCATTCCCGTGGACTTCGGAGGAGCGAAATGAGAACGGCCATGATCCGCTATCGCGTGAAAGCCGAACTCGCGGCCGAGAACGAACGGCTTGTGAACAAGGTATTCGAGCAACTCGAGCGTGAAAAACCGGCCGGCCTCCGCTATTCGACATTCAAACTCGCGGACGGCGTGAGTTTCGTGCACGTCGTGATCGATGAAGCCGCCGACGGAACGAGCACACTCCAAAAGATTCCAGCGTTTGCGGAATTCACTGCGGCCATCGATGATCGCATCGAGGGCGGGCATCCAGTGCGGACCGAGCTGACGGTCATCGGATCGTATGCTTCGACGGATCATTGAGAAAGAGCGGGATGTCGTCAACTGACAGCGCTGGTGCACTATCGCGCTCGCTGGAATCCGGGATCCGGATTCTATTGCGCACCTGCAACCACCGGCAGCACAATGTGCGACGGCAGCGCCGGCGACGCATACACGCGCTGCGTCGCCTTCTGAAAATCGCTTTCCTTCGCTCCGTAGATACTCGGTACATACCGCTGCGGATTCCGGTCGATGAGCGGAAACCAGGTGGACTGCACCTGTACCATCAGTCGATGGCCCTGCTTGAACACATGGTCGCGATCGCGCAGCGGAATTTGCCATTCCACCGGCTTGTTGGGCGGCAGCGCGCTCGGGTGCTCGTAGCTCGAGTTGTACCGGCCGCGGCGAACTTCCATCGCAATCGGCAGCTCGTAGCCATTCAGTGATTGCGCGTATTGATGTGGCGCAGGGCCGGCGTCAGGGTTCCACGCATTCGGCTGCGCGTTCTCTGGAAAGACGTCGATCAGCTTGACGATGAAGTCCGCGTCGGTTCCGCTCGTCGACGCGAACAGATCGGCCGCGACCGGACCCGTGATCGTGAGATCGTGATCGAGCGGCGCGCTCGTGAACGTGAGAACGTCGGGTCGGTCATCGACGAACCGCTGGTCGGCTACCTCCCACGTGCGCCAGTCGCCTGCGGGATACGTCGGCGAAATGGGGCGCGGGCGGTACGGTACCGGACTCGCTGGATCGGAGACGTACTCGCGATACGGTCGCAGCGCCCTGCGCTGGTGCAGTGAACGACAGCGTGCCGTCCGCAGTGCAGATACAGATTGGTGGTTTCGCGCTCCCGGCGCCGGCCACGACGCATACGTGCGCCAGTGATTCGATCCCGACTGGAAGGTCGTCGCCTTCCATGCGGGCTTCTCGCCTTCGCCGTGCAGGTAGTAGCGGAAGAACGGCGCCTCGATGTTCTCGCGAAACTCGAGCGCCGTCTCGTGGCCGCCGAGTGGGATCGCGCCGATGCTGTCGGCCTTCGGCGTGTGCCACTCGCCGTGGTACCACGGACCTGCGACCATGAAGTTGGTGTTGTTCGGGTCGTTCTCCTCCGAATGGCGGAATATCTGCCACGGACCCCACGGATCTTCCTGATCGAAGAAGCCCGCGACGTTCAGGTTCGGAACTGTCGACGCGTGCAATTGATTCACCCACGCCTCGCGCTTCCAGAACGCATCGTAGTCCGGATGCTTGACGACATCGTTCCAGTACGGAATGGAGCCGTGCAGATACTTCGTGTTGATGTTGGAGATGGGGCCGAGCTTCAGATACCAGGAATAGCCGTCGTACGTATCGAAGTCGAAATGAGTGTTCTTGAATTTGTCCGCCTGTTCGTAAACAGCATACTCGAATGCGTAGCTCAGTCGCAGCGCGCCGTAGCGGTGGTCATCGTCGTTCATCCACTGGTCCACCGGCGATGCCTGCTCGCTGATCGCCTTGAGCGCAGGATGCGGATGCAGCAGCGCGAGCGCTGCGGTGAGACCGTCGTACGACACTCCGAACATCCCCACCTTGCCGTTGTTGTTCGGCACGTGCTTCACGAGCCATTCGATGCTGTCGTATGCGTCCGTTGTCTCGTTGGTGGCTTTGGGATCGTTCAGGTCCACCTGCGACGAGAGAAGGAACGTCGCCCTCCGACTTGAATCTGCCGCGCAGGTTCTGGATGACGAAGATGTAGCCGTCCTTCGCGAGCTCACGCAGATTTGCGGGTATCTCCTGGTACGGACCGGCGGGCACACCGTATGGCGTACGGCGGAAGAGAATCGGTAGCGGTCCGGTCTGATTTACGGGTGCGAGAATCACCGTCTGCAGGTGCACGCCATCGCGTACGGGGATCATCACTTCCTGGTACGTGAACGGAGCGGCGGTGCCTGGGTTCTGCGCCGCCAGCGGGCCACAGGGGGCAATCAGCAACACTGTGAGAAGCGATGGGGCGATCGTGCGGAAGGAAGGGCGCATGACGACCGGAGTTGGGGGGGAGGGTGGAAAATATCCGTCGGCGGTCTGTCTCGCGCCAGTATCGCGCGGCCCGCTTCCTGCCAGTCTGAGCGCCCACAAACAGAGCGAGGAACGACGCGATGCGCTGGACTCCTGGAAAGATCAGCTCGAACATAGAGGATGAGCGGGGCGCGACCGGCGGGTTCGGGCGAGCCGGGATGGGACTCGGTGGTGGCGCGATTCTGCTTGTATTGAGCCTCCTCTTCGGCCACAACTTCTTCAACGATGTCGCTCCCGCCGACAATGCCGCGACAGCAGGCGACAGTGCGAATGCACCGCCCGCAACAGAGACCCCGCAGGAGCATCAGCGCGTGCAGTTCGTTTCATTCGTGCTCGATGACGTCCAGTCCACATGGGCGAAGATCTTCGCGAACAACGGAAATCAGTACCGCGACGCGAAGCTGGTGCTGTTCCGCAATGCTGTGCAATCAGGCTGTGGAGTGGCGCAATCGGCGACGGGTCCATTCTACTGTTCCGCCGACCAGAAGGTCTACATCGACCTCGGTTTCTACGACGAGCTGACGAATCGCTTTGGTGCGCCCGGCGACTTCGCCCAGGCGTACGTTCTTGCGCACGAGCTCGGACACCACGTACAGCATCTGCTCGGCACCGACGCGCGCGTGCGCCAGCTTCAGGAGTCGCGACCGGACGAGGCCAACAATCTCTCCGTGCGCGTGGAGCTGCAGGCCGACTGCTACGCCGGCGTGTGGGCCAACAGCACGAGTCAGCGCAAGCTGCTCGACGAAGGCGACATCACCGAAGCGCTCACGGCTGCATCCGCTGTCGGTGATGATCGCATTCAGGAAGAGGAGACCGGCAGCATCCATCCGGAGTCGTTCACTCACGGAACAGCTGCGCAGCGGTCATCGTGGTTCAAGCGCGGCTATGCGTCCGGTCGACCGGACGCGTGCGACACGTTCAGCGGCGCGATCTGACACAAGCAGCGATGTCGTCGGCGCGCGAGTGCTCGCGCGCCGACGACATCGGTCTATTGCGGTGACAGCTCTGCGAAGCTGCAGCCGCCCGATGCTTCCGCCGGTGGCGCCTGCGTGCGCGGGCCGCCGTCCATCTGATACGCCGTGCGTCCGCCGCTGCACGTGCCGGTCACCGGAGTGTGCTGCCACACGCCGAAGCCATCCTGGTAAAGGTTGAGTGTGAACGTCGCGTGTACCTGGTAGAAATCCGTGCGGCCGATCGAGTGGTGTGCGCAGGTGCCGGTGATCTCTCTCCGGACGGGAATCACCCGCACCGGACCGTAGTGCCCGCGGACTTTTCCGTTCGGATCCACCGGCGCGACCTGCGTCGTTTCGGTGAGGTGGGGATCCACGTCACAGTTGGCGATAACAACGCGCTTCACGACCTGCGCGGCCGCTGCGGGCAGCGTGTCTGCTGCGAGCGGGCCAGGGCCAAATGGGGTTGCCGCACGCGATGTGCCGGCGCTGAACATGGAGACGAGCAGGAAGGCGCTGCTGCAGAGAATCGGGCGAGGGAAGCGTGTAAATGAAAGCATGCTGGCCGGGCCAATGAGGGTGAAATGAAAATCCGGGACGAAAATCTGTAGCAGATAATCGACGCGCGCAATATCCATTATTCAGGCCCCTCTTGCGCTGTGTGCGAAACCGAACGCGCAAGCGCACAGCGTGCTTCCGGCTTGTCATTCCGCTCGCAGCGCCATCACCGGATCCACGCGGCTTGCACGCCTGGCAGGCACCCACGCCGAAAGACAGGCGATAACTATCAGCGCCGTCGTCATGACACCAAAAGTACCTGCGTCCGCCGGTGTGACGTCGTACAGCAATCGAGTCATCAGTCTCGTGAGCACGAGCGCGCCGGCGACGCCTAGCGTTACTCCGACGACAACGGCCGGCATGGCTCGGCGCACGGTTTCGCGGACAACTGTCGAGCCACTCGCGCCCAGCGCCATCCGCACGCCGATCTCGCGCGTGCGCTGGCCCACCACATAGCTCATCACGCCGAACACCCCGATTGCCGCCAGCACGAGCGCAAGCACCGCGAACGATGCCAGTAGCACCATCGCGAACCGCTGATCGGCCACCGACTGACCCATAATCTGCTCCATCGTCGTGAATTCGCGAACGGGAAGATACGGATCGATGTCGTGAAGTTGCCGCCGAACGCTCGCTGCGAGATGTGCGGGGTCGATACCGGGCGCGGTTTTCGCAACTATAGCGAGGTCGGTCACGGGAAACTGAGCGTGCGCTACGTACACGGTCGGCCGCGGTGGCGATTGGAGCTGGTCGTCGTGCACGTCGTGCACCACACCGACTACTTCGCCTCCCGCACGTCCGCGGCCGAGACCAAAGCTCGTGCCGATCTCGATGGTGTGACCAATGGGATCGACGCCGTGCCACAGCAGTCTTGACGCAGCTTCGTTCACCACGACGACGTTCGGAGAACCGTGCCTGTCCGTCTCCGTGAACGTCCGTCCCGCCAGCACCGGGATTCCGAGCGTCCTGAAATAGTCGGGTGTTACCACCCGAATCTGCGTCGACGGCTGATCCGCGCCGGGAATGGCCTGTCCGTCGATGGAGTGTGTACTGATGGAAAAATCGTATCCGGAGAGCGGAAGTCCGGAAACCGCTGCCGCAGTCCGAACGCCGGGCGTCTGCCGCAATCCGCCGAGCATGCGATCGACGAAGATCTCCGACTGCTCCGGAGTGTGATAGCGCGCATCGGGAAGCGACACGCTGAATGCCGCCACGCGCGACGCGTCGAATCCGGTCGGCACTTGCTGCAGTCGTGCAAAGCTGCGGATCAGCAGGCCCGCGCCCGCCAGCAGGATCATTGCCAGAGCAAGCTCGCCCGCAACGAGTGCGCCGCGCACCCTCCATCCGCCGCGTCCGATCGTGCCGCCGCGACCGCCAGCCTGCAGCGTGCCGTTCACCGCCGAAAGCCGCGCCGATTGTATCGCCGGCGCGATGCCGAACAGCAGTCCGGTGACGACGCTCAGTACAAACGTGAAGCCAAGCACACGAAGATCGATACCGGATGCACCGAACTGATCGAGCGACGGCGGACGGATCGCGTGCATCGCACGAGTTGCGACGAGCCCCACCAGAACCGCGGCAGCACCGCCCATCAGGGCGATCATCACGCTCTCAACCATCGCCATTCCGACGAGGTCGCGTGGCCGCGCACCCAGGGCGGTGCGCACCGCGAATTCCCGTTGCCGCGCGGCACCGCGCGCCAGCAGCAGATTCGCAACGTTCACGCACGCGATGAGTGCGACCAGTGCCACAGCACCAAGTAGAATCAGAAGTGCGGTGCGCGACGCCGGACCAACCAGCGACTCACGCAGCGACATCGCCCTCGCGCCGTGGTCCTTGTTCGTTCTGGGATACGTCGTGGCCAGTCGTCTGGCCAGTGCATCGATGTCTCGGCTCGCCGCATCGATCGATACACCTGGTTTCAGCCGCGCCACCACATCCAGATAATGAGCGCCGCGCTGAGTGCTCAACGCAGTGTCGCTGAACGCGAGCGGCAGCCATAATACCGTGCGGTCGGGATACGCAAAGCCCGGCGGCATGACGCCGGTGACGCGGCGCGTCGTCCCATCGATCTGCACCGTCTGGCCGATTATGTCCGTGCGCGCGCCGAACAGTCTGCGCCAGAGTCCGTCGCTCAGAATCACCGCGTCGGTCTGACCATAGGTAGTCTGTTCGGCGGTAAAGGCGTAGCCGAGTTCGGGATGTACGCCAATCGCATCGAAGAATCCCCGCGTCACGTACGCACCGGCGAGCGGCAGCGGATCGCCGTGTCCGGTGAGGGTCGGTGTGTCCTCGTTCATCGCGGCCATGGCCGAGAACGCGTGAGTGTAACGATTCCAGTCGACGAAGTCTGGCGGCGACGCCACGTCGTCGCGGCCGTGGATGCGCTCGTACAGTTTCACGATTCGCGTGGGATTGCCGTATGGCAGCGGCCGGAGCAGTGTCGCATTCACCACGCTGAACACTGCGGAGTTGGCGCCGATGCCGAGCGCGAGCGTGATCACTGCCGCAGCTGTGAATCCCGGTTGGTGCAGCAGCTTGCGCGCTGCAAGCCGCGCGTCGAACGCCATCGTGCGCCACCACACCAGGCGCTCGGTGCGCCGGTGCACTCGGGCGGAGCCGCGCCGCATTTTCTTTCGCGTGCTCTCGACGCTACCGAACTGTGCCCTCGCTGCGCGCGCGGCGGCGTCGGCGCTCATTCCGTTTGCACGAAAGCCGCGCTCGAGCTCCTGTAGATGAAAACCGATCTCGTCGTCCGCGTCGGCGCGAGGATCGGCGCCAAGTAATCGCGCGTACCGCCGCCACAACGGTTCGCTGCGGCTCATGGTCAGGCTCCAGCCGGCTGAATCGTCATCGGGATTTCCAGCGCGGCGAAGATCGCATGCGCATATCGCGTCCAGCTCGCTGTTTCCTCGCGCAGGCGCTTCCTGCCAGCGATCGTGAGCGCATAGTATTTGGCGCGCCGGCGATCTTCGGTCAGCCGCCACTCCGCGTCGATGAGTCCGCGCTCCTCGAGGCGGTAGAGCGCGGGGTAGAGCGATCCGTCTTCTATATGAAGTGCGTCGCTGGTGGCCGATTCCACCCAGCGGGCGATCTGGTAGCCGTGGGCGGGTGTGGTACTCACGGCCTTGAGTACCAGGAGGTCGAGGGTACCGCGGAGGATCTGCTGTTTGAGGTCGGCCATTTTCCGTGTCCTAGAAAGTCTAGGATAGAGAATTGGCTACCTGCCCTAGAAAGTCAAGGGTTGGAAATTTTGGTGCGGTGAGTCGAGCCGAGGGCGCTCGGCGCAAGATCTGACAGCGCACGCCTGAACGACGCTTCGCAGTTGCACGTATGGGATGAAGGGGCATCCATCATCCCCTTCAACCTCAGTATGTGAGACATCAGTGACCCAACGCTTCATTCCCCGAGCCGCCGCGGTGTTGTCCGCGGCGTTCGTGCTCGCCGCGCCAGCGCTCGCTGCGCAGCAGCAGACCTGTCCGGCGGTCGAGCCCGGTGCGACCATGCCGCTCAAGTATCACGGCGGTCCAACGGTCCCCGCCATAACTCCGTGCGACCTCATGACGCGGCTGTACATCTACTCGGACGACTCGCTCCGCGGCCGCGAAGCCGGAACCCCGAACGCGATGCACGCGACGAACTACATCGAGAGTCAGGTGCGGCAGCTGGGTCTCAAGCCGGCCGGCGATAACGGCACCTACTTCCAGAACATGCCGGTGACAGCGCGCAGTGTAACACCGGCGTCGACGATCATGGCAGGCGGCAGGACTTTCCACGCCGACAGGGACTTCGTTCTCGCAGCTCCGCCCACTGATCACAAGGTCTCGGCGCCAGTCATCTTCGGCGGTACGCTCGGCGACACGACGAACGAGCTGACGGCCGAGCAGGCCAGCGGGAAGATCGTGGTGATGATGGCACCGGCAGGTGGCCGCGGCTTCTTCCGTCGCGCGCCAGGCAGCGCCAATCCGCTGGCTGACGCGGCGGCGATCGTCACTGTCGCCGAGGTACTGCCACCGCCTCGCTTCCAGCCTGTGCTGAACGACACCGTACAGAACGAAGGACGCGCGGCGTATGCAGCAAGCCATCCGAACGAAGGCAACGCGCGCGGCCGCGGTGGACCCGGTGGCGCGGGCCTCAACATAACCGTCACGCCTCAGGTTGCGAGCGCACTACTTGGCAAATCGATTGAGAGCGCCGCGCGTGGCGATGCTGGTCCGTCGGCGACGATCGACATCCACGTCGAGACCGTCGCCGCGCCTACGCGCAATGTCGTCGCCATTCTGCCTGGTACCGATCCCAGGCTCAGCAAGGAGTACATCGTGATCGGCGCGCACGCGGATCACATCGGACTCTCCGGGGTTCGTCCCATTGCGGAGCACGATTCGCTCAAGGCGTACAACGAAGTTGCGCGCGTCGAAGGTGCAGACACTCGTAATGCGCCGGAGCCGACCGCCGAGCAGTGGGTCCGCATCAATGCAATCAAGGACTCGCTGCGCAAGATCTATCCACCGCGGCTCGACTCGATAAGCAACGGCGCGGATGACGATGGCTCGGGCTCTGTCTCGATTCTGGAGATCGCGCAGGCGTTCGCGCAGGGACCTGTAAAGCCCAAGCGCTCGCTGATCTTCATCTGGCAGATGGGTGAGGAGAAGGGATTGTGGGGCTCGGAATGGTTCACGAATCATCCGACGGTTCCACGCGACTCGATCATCGCCGATCTCAATCTCGACATGGTCGGTCGCGGTGCTCCGACGGACATCACGGGCAGGAACAAGGCTGGCGAAGAGTTGGAGGGCGGGAACAGCTATCTACAGCTCGTCGGGTCTCGTCGTCTTTCAACCGAGCTCGGCGATATCGCCGAAAGTGTAGACAGCACAGAGAGAGTCCCCTTCAAGTTCGATTACTCGATGGACGCGAACGGGCATCCGCAGAACATCTACTGCCGCAGCGATCACGCGAACTATGCGCGGTACGGCATTCCGGTGATCTTCTTCACCACCGGTGGCCACGCGGATTACCATCAGGTGACGGACGAGCCGCAGTACATCCAGTACGAGCACATGGCTCGCGTCGACAAGCTCGTGTTCGACATCGCAGAGCGTGTCGCGAATCTGGATCACCGCGTTGTTGTGGACAAGACGAAGCCCGACAGCCCGTTTGCGCGGTGCCAGCAGTAGATAGCGCGCGAAACAGGTAACCAGCAACTGCAAACAGCTCCGGTGTCGAGATCTCGACACCGGAGCTGTCTTGTTACTGGAAACCGGGGTCAGAGTATAGTTTCTTTCCTGAGCTCCACATGTTGGAAGTGCACTCTGACCCCAGTTCTCCTATGCGCATAACGTTCAGCGCGGCCACAGCCGATCGCGTTCTTGCATTGGTTGCCGTGACGCTCTTCGCGATTCCAGCCGGCGCGCAGCAACGAGCCCGAACCGCATCCGCTCCCTTTCGCGTCGAGGAAGCGACCATCGCGCAGATTCATGCCGCGATGCAGGACGGCTCCCTCACGTGTGTCGGGCTCGTGCAGCAATATCTGCAGCGCATCGACGCGTACGACAAGAAGGGTCCAGCCGTCAATGCGATCGTGCTGGTGAATCCCGATGCTCTCGCAACCGCAGCCGACCTGGATCGTCGCTTCGCGCGCGACGGGATTACCGAGCCGCTCCAGTGCATTCCCATAATCGTGAAGGACAACTATCAGACCGCTGGGCTTCGCACCACCGCCGGCTCACTTTCCCTCAAGGGCTTCATACCACGAGACGACGCGTTCGTGGTTCGCAAATTACGCGACGCAGGCGCAATCGTGCTCGCGAAATCCAACATGGACGAGTTCGCCTTCAGTCCTTACGAGACTGTGAGCTCGATCCTGCCAGGCTACACACGCAACCCATACGATCTCTCACGCGTCACGGCTGGATCGAGCGGTGGCACTGCAGCCGCGATATCAGCGAGCTTCGGAGCCGTGGGACTCGGCACCGACACAGGCAACTCGATCCGCGGTCCGTCGGCGTTCCTCAGTCTCGTCGGAATCCGACCCACCATGGGACTCACGAGCCGGTCCGGCGTAGTTCCATTGTTCCTCTCCGCGGATGTCACGGGGCCGATGGCGCGCAGCGTGGCAGACGCGGTGGCATTGCTCCAGGTCATGGCCGGTCCTGATTCTGCCGACACGGTGACGCTGCACAGCGCCGGCAGGATTCCGCGCAACTACTCCGCGTCACTCGTACGCGACGGACTCAAGGGTGCGCGTATCGGCGTGCTCCATCAGGCGTATGACAGACCGACTGCGGATCCAGAGGTGATGAAACTGTTCAGTGTTGCGCTCGACGACATGCGCGCACACGGCGCACAGATCGTGGATCCAGTGGCAGTGGACAGTCTCAGCGCGCTCCTGCGCATCGCGAATGCACCATGCAATCCATTCAAGCACGACCTCAACCAGTACCTGAGCGCGCTCGGCGATCAGGTGCCCGTCCACAGCCTGGATGAGATCATCAAGTCACGCCAGTTCCATCCTTCCATCGAGATGCGACTGAAGGATGCGCAGGCGGTCACCGAGTCGCCGGACCAATCGCCGGGCTGCCGCGCGCAGCAGGAATTTCGCGCTCGACTGCGCTCAGCGGTGCTGCAGCTCATGGACACCAACAAGCTGGACGCGCTGGTATACCCCACCTGGAGCAACGCACCGCGCCTGATCGGTGACTTGAATACTCCTGCTGGCGACAACAACCAGCTGTTCTCGCCGAGCACCGGCTTTCCTGCCATCACCGTACCCATGGGATTTACGCGCGACGGATCTCTGCCGGCGGGCGTGCAGTTCCTTGGTCGTGCGTGGAGCGAGCCTGAGTTGATCAAGCTGGCATACTCATACGAGCAGGGCACGATGCACAGACATCCGCCGAAATTGGCGTCAACCCAGGGGTCGGATTCCACGACCGCCGCAGGGCCAGGACGGAATTCGCTTATTCGTTGAAGAAGCACTCTCGTCCATTCAACAATGTGCGATCCATCACGGCGACGACTCTGGTATTCACCGTTTGCCGGTTGGTTGGACCTGGGCGCTGGGTTATGCAGCATCGATGAGGTAAGCTTCGTCACGACCGAAAACCCAGAGGAATTTCGATGAAGTCTATTGCAAGTGCAGCACTGTTTCTGACGTTTGTATCCGCCACCGCCGGCGCGCAGGTCAACGCTGGCACGCAGACGGTTGAGTCGAACCTGCCGTTCACGATGACACAGGTGGCGACCTTCAACCTGCCGTGGCGTATTGCATTCCTGCCCGATGGGAGGATGCTCATCACGGAAAAGGTTGGGCCGGTCTGGCTGGTGACGCAACAGGGCGGAAAGACTCCCGTGAAGAATGTGCCGGCGGTTCTGTCGGGAGGGCAGGGAGGTATGCTCGGCGTCTATCTGTCGCCTGACTACAAGACCGACCATAACGTCTACCTCACTTATTCGGAGCCGCACGATAGCGGTTCGAGTCTGGCGCTGGCGCGCGCGAAGCTGTCGATCGGTGCGAGCTCCGCGAGTCTTGATGGGCTCAAGGTGATCTGGCGCGACGGTGAAGGCGGAAAGGGCGGACAGTTTGGCGGCGCGGTCGCGTTTTCCCCCGACAAGCGGTTCCTCTTCCTCACTGTCGGCGATCGGCAGCGCATGACGCCCGCGCAGGATCCCAATTCGCCGCTCGGCAAGATTCTGCGCCTGACGCTCGACGGCAAACCGGCGCCCGGAAATCCGTACGCTGGAAAAATCGGGGCGCCGACGCTTCCCGTGATCAACCCGCCGCGCAATACTGAGCTGGCCAAGACCGCGCCAGTGATATACACGTACACCTTTCCCGGGCCAAACCTCACGCCGTCGGAAACCTGGGCCACTGGATTTCGCACGCCGTACGGCCTCGCGTTCGCGCCCGACGGCCGGTTGTGGGAGATGGAGCATGGACCGCGCGGCGGCGACGAGCTGAACCTGATCGAGCCCGGCAAGAACTACGGCTGGCCACTCGTTTCATACGGCGTGAACTATGACGGCGTGCCGATCCCTACCCCGGATACCCGTCCCGATCTGGTCAAGCCCGTGATCTACTGGGTGCCCGGTGATCGCGCCGGGAAGTCTGACGTTCTACAACGGCAAGATGTTTCCGCAGTGGGATGGATCGGCGTTCATCTGCGGTCTGTCCACCAAGACGCTCGCCCGCATCACGTTCGACAACAACGGTGGCGCAACTGCGGTCGACCGGTGGGACATGGGCCGCCAGATTCGAGACGTTGCAGTCGCACCGGACGGCGCGTTGTGGATGATCGAGAACACAGGCACCGGCGGACTGTTTCGCGTTACGCCGAAATAGAAGCGGTGTCAGGTGAAACCGGGGGTCAGAGTGCACATTCCGATGTCGGAAAGTGCACTCTGACCCCCGTTTCACCCGCAATTCAGTCGTTGCGCCACGCGCGCGCGGCGGCGCCCCATCCGAGGAATAGCACCAGAACGATCGCAGCGGTTGCCAAGCCCGGCAGGTCGCACGAGCGGCCGCCGCCGCTGCCCCCCATGTCGATGCACTCTCTCACACGCTGCTGCGATGGGCTGAACGCGTTGTAGATGCCGATTGCGACAATCGTCGAGACGAGCCACAAGGCGATCGCGGCGGCCTTGTGGCCGGATTTTCGTGCGGCCGGTACCTGTTCGCTCATGCTGTAACTCCGGTGCGGTGAGAGCTGCGGCTGCCGATGGTTCGGTGTATGGTAGATATGGACGTGCGGCCGCGTCCTGTCAAGCAAGTAAAACCGGGGTCAGAGTGCAGGTTTTTTGAACTCAAAAAACCTGCACTCTGACCCCGGTTTCGCACCATTTTATCTCCAGTTCAAATCCAACTTTCGGATTTACGGCGTCGCACCGGCGCGGACGGGCAGCTTTCTCTTCTGCCAATCCTGGTATGATCCATCGTACAGCTTGACTGGATAACCGAGATATCGGGCCACGAAGTATGTCATGCTCGCGCGATAGCCGACCCAGCAGTAAGTGACTACAGTGTCGCCAGGACCGACTCGATCGGCATAGAGCTTTTTCAGGGCCGCGTCGCTTTTCAACGTCATGTCGTCGCTTTCGAAAAGCTGCTGCCACTGCAGCTGACGAGCACCTGCAATGTGCCCTTCGCTTGGCATACCGTGGCGATCGCCGGTGCCGAGGTATTCACCATCCGTGCGCGTATCGATGAGCGCGATGTTGTGATCTGATGCATGCGCGGTGATCCAGTCCGAGTTGACGACGAGTGCTGGATTGGGATGCGGTGTTATGTGACCGCGCGTGAAGGTGGGGACATCACGCGACAGCGGGCGCCCCTCCGCACGCCACTTCGCGATGCCTCCATCGAGAAAGGCAAAATTGTGGTGTCCGATGTAATCCAGCGTGAAAAGCGCCCGCGAGGCGGCTGGCGCGTCCGAGCCGTAAACGACGACGAGCGTGGAATCGGAGATGCCCGCGCTCTCCAGTACGTCGCGTATCTGATCGACGCCGGGCAGCTCTTCGTCCAGGCCATCGCGCCCTATGGCAAGACTACTGAATTCGACGACACGTGTGCCGGGAATGTGGCCTTCCGCGTAAGCCTTGTCGACTCCCGTGTCCGACCACATGCCCACGTCTATCACGACGACCGATGGATTGCCGAGATGCGCCGCAAGCCAATTCGTCGACACGACGAACGAGTTCGCGGCCTGTGCGTGGCTTGCGACCGGTAGAGCTGAGACGAGCAGCGTGGCTATCAGTGTCGCGCGAGAAATTTTCAGCGTGGTGATCCTCAGCTGCGGTTGATTCCTATGCAAGAACTTCCCTCTTTTCAAGCGTACGTGTATATGCCGCCGCTGCTGCTAGCTCAACGCATCCTACTTGCTGCCGTGCGGTGGCGCCGGCTTGCCATCGGACCACTCGCGCACAGGAATGAGAAGAGTGAAGACCGGTGAGGCGGCATCGCCAGCTGACCCATCGATCAGAGTGTTCGTCGCTCCGCCGGTGCCCCAGACTGTGGCTGGCATCGATTTGTCATAGTAGAACATCAGGTGCGGCAGCCAGTGCGGGCCAGTATCGCCGAGATACTGGCTAGGCGAGAGCATAAACGCCATTGCGCCAGCCGCCGGCATCGGGAATTCGTGCGAGGCATAGGCGTGCTGCGTTCGCGTCGCGATTTCGGCCGGGCTCACTCCATTCATAGCCCACTCCGCGCGTTTTAGCATTTCCGGAAGCACGGTACGCACCGCCGGTGCATTGAGACAGTGCGGAGCGCGGATCCGTACGTTCCAGAAATCGGGATCACCGACAGGCTTGGCGAAAGAGCGGAGAACCAGGCAGGTGAATCCATTCGTACCTGATTCGGCTTTAACGAAACCGTTGCGAGTAAGCACCATCACCGTCGCCGAATCTGAAACGTTTGCCGGGGCGGCCGTCCGGGCCAACGCGACCTCGGCGGCGCGATCGCCTATCAGAAACGCGGCTGGGTCAGGGCTCTGCTGCGCACTGATGGGCTCGACCGTGAGAAGGGTGAGCGTGGCGATGGTCAGAGCGCGAATTAGCATAGTCGTCCTCTTGATTCGAGTAAGGGAATTCACGCTTCAACCTGAGCGAGCGGGCGGAAGGGAGACTGACAACATACTAATTAGTACGTTATGCCTCCGCAAGCGGCGGCGGCTGGCGGCGGTAATGCGTAATCCTGGACAAACGGGGCAGTCGTCCCGCGCGGCATCGATCATGTCAGTGCGAAACGGTGTTTGCCACGGGCATTCTTACGCTTCGATTGTTCTCAGGTAGTTCTTGAACGACGCAAACAGCACGTCGAACAATCCCGGGTCATCGACGCCCTTGAGAAGTCCAGCCATACCCTCGATCGTCATGACGACGAAATGCGCGACCTGTCGTGTGTTGACATCCTTTCTTACGAACCCCGTCTGCTTCCCTCGATTCAGGTGCACCTCCAGTTCAGCGATCCAGAGGACGAGAGTCGCTTGCAGCCGTTTCTTGAACCCCTTGTCCACAGGAGCCATCTCCTGGACAAGATTGTTCAGCGGACACCCCAGCCGTAGTTCCGATTGATCCATTTCGCCGAGCAACTGTCTGGTGCGGTCGACGATTCCTTGTAGCGGGTTTGAATATTGACTCAGCGGCGTGATCCATCGGCCAATAATCGCCGGCCTCACGACGTCCTCCACCAAGGCGTACCCTAAATCGAGCTTGGTGGGAAAGTGATGATAGAAAGCACCCTTGGTCAGCGATGTTTTCATCACGATATCATCGACACTGACGCCTTGAAAGCCGCGGTGGAACACCTCCGTAAAAGCGACGTCCAGAATCTCCTTCCTGGACTGCTCGAAGTTGCGGACCTTTCCGCGGCGGGCTGCTTTTTTCACGACACTCTGCCTCATCATAGGATGTCTCCCCTTGACAACATACTAATTAGTATGTTACAGTCTCGGTAGGTACCTGGCCGGTTATAAAGGGGCTTCGCGGCCACCTGCCCGGTCGCGGCTGCCGCTCGACGCGATTGCGAAATCTATAACAGTTATGCACAAAATCGTGTTTATCACCAATTGGTCGGCGCAGTCAGGTCCAGACAATAGCTCTTTGGCGAATGCGTCACTAATCAATAGCCAATGGAATGGCACATATGACCCGCATATTCACGATTGCGCGGTACACATTCTTTAGTGCGGCCCTGCTAATCGCCGACGTCGGCGCTCGAAAACCGCAGCCGGTCACCGGAGCCACGTCCGCAAGCGAGCCGGCAAGCGCGTTTGAAAGCAAGCGTGCGTGCTCGGTGCAGTTGCGCTCCGGCAGGTGGCGTACACCGGGAGGGAATTATTTCTGGATCCAGTGTGCAGGCTCGGAGATTTTCTGGCTCGGCATGAACAGGGCTTCCAGAGACAGATCGGAGGGTGCAATGTGGACGCAGGTGGGTCACGGTATAGTTCAAGGCGCCAACATCGAGCTGAGTTGGTCGGACGTGCCATACGGTTCGATCACAACGTGGGGGCACATCGAACTGAAAGTCGAGGCAGACACAGTGCTTCAAGTGGTACGAGATGATGGTCCGTGCGGCATCTCGAGAATTGCCTGGGTATCCGCCAAGTAACCAGACGTAGGACGTGGAAACCCGTAGTCACGGCTCGATCCGATAGCCGGATTTGCGTACAGTGAGTATGTGGCGCGGAGTTGCCGGGTCATCCTCCAGCCGTTGACGAAGACGCTGAATATGCTGATCCACTGTACGCGTTGCAACGTCGGGCGCGTAGTGCCACACCTTCTGCATCAGCACTCGTCGCGAAACCACTCGCCCATCCGCCTCGAGAAGATGCAGCAATAGATCGAACTCCATCGGTCGCACATCCACTATCGAGTCTCCGCGGTGGATCGTTCGGCGTACGCTATCGACGATGATGTTTCCGAAGCGATATTCCACGCTTCGCGAGGTCGAGACGGCGCCCCCAGCCACAGGTGTCAGGCGCCTGAACAATGCGTCCACCCGTGCGATGAGTTCCAGTACCCCGACAGGCTTGACCACGTAGTCGTCAGCGCCGAGTCGAAATACCTGCACCTTGTCGACCTCCTGATCGCGCGCGGAGAGCACGAGTATCGCCGCGGTCGAGCGGCTTTCGTGCAGCTTCCTCAACACCTCGAAGCCGGACACATTGGGTAGCATCAGATCCAGTATGATCATGTCTGGTTCTGTCGCGGCGATTCGCTCGAGCGCCTCGCGCCCGTCTCCAACCACGTCGACGGTGTGTCCTTCGACCTGAAGGCTCGCTCGCAGGCCGAAGGCAAGCGACTCGTTATCCTCAATTATCAGAATCGATCGCATGGACTGGATCTGCTGACGTAGTAGTCGGTCATGGGTTTCCTCATGCGTCCGCTCTCGGGAGCCGGAGTGTGAAACGCGCACCTCCGCACGGCGCATCCCCGATTGCGATGGTGCCCGATATGCGCGGCACAGCTGTTCGCACGATGGCGAGTCCAATACCTACACCAGCGGTCGATAAATTCCCTGGCGATCCAAGTCTGACGAATGGCTCCCACGCCTTGTCTCTGTCACGGGCGGGAATTCCCGGACCTTCATCATCGACATGAATGACTAACCACTCGTCGGACACCTCCGTGCTGATACTCACGGTCTGGCCGGGTGGCCCGTACTTGACCGCGTTATCGAGCAGGTTGGTGAGAATCTGGTGCAGTGTCTCGCGATCTGTAATCACCCGTGCATCGGCACCCGAGACAGTTATCTTCGCGTGGCGTGCCTCAGCGAGCGGCCCGAAGAGCGTGACACAGTCTTGGATCAGCTCGAGGGCATTCAGCGGCCGCGTATTGGATTGGTCGGGTTTCTGGCTCGCCCGGTTCAAGATATTGGCGACAAGTGCAATCAGGCGCAGTGTCTCAGTTTCTATGATCGCCAGTGACCGGGTGCGCTCGTTCTCGTTCTGGAGTCGATTCAGCCGTAGCAGCTGGACGAAGAGGAGTATCTGCTGCAGCGGAGTCCGCAGCTCGTGTGAGACATCAGTCACGAAGCTCTCTCTTTCGCTGACGAAGCGTACCTCGCGGCGGAAGAGTACGAGTGAAACACAACCAAGAGCAATCGTCAGAATGAGGAGCAGCAGAGCACGTCGCGTGGGCCACGGAGAAGCCGCATCCTTGAGGATCCTCGCGCTCAGGTCAGGTCGAATCGTGACCGTGAAGGCGATGTCGGCGAGCAGCGGAACGGCAGTTGCGCCGGCGTACCGTGTTTCCCGCGGGGTTGGTCCGCTCGAATACAGCACCTTTCCATCCGGACCGTTCACTCGCAGAAGTAGAAGTGAATCGTGCGGTATCGATGCAATCAGCGACGGGGGAAGTGGTTCGACGTCTTGATACAACTTTGCGAACTCGCCTCGATCGATGCACGAGTCGTATCCATATACGGCAATCGGTTCTCCCGACGCAGTGTATATCGGGTGATACGACAACCCGGTCACAGCGTCTCCTTCGCGCAAAAAAATGTAACCCCAACCGGCTTGGCGCACTGCAGACGCCGCTGCCAAATGCGCCAGCGTATCGCCGAGGAGGCTGGCGAAGCGCTGTCCAAGGATTACTGGCTTCTCCGTCTGTCTGGACTCGAGATGGTCCAACGCCTGCCAGAGCCCGGTATCGAGGCCATGGGTGCGCGACACATGTAACACGCGCGATGGAAGGTCCAGGCGGAATCGGTACTGACCGCTTCTATCTGGTGGCCTGCACGATTCGCTCGGTGGGAGGACGATTGTTTCGGGCGGTAGCTGGCTCGAAGCCTGCGGCGTGAAGCCCATGAGTCCCGCATAAGCGCTCGACGCTCTATCGTGCGCGTCTGAAGTGGCGTTCTGGGAGTAGCTGAAGCTGGCGAATACGGCATAGTCCTGCAGCATCCGCGTTGCTGTGCGCAACTGCTCTCTCGACGCGTTATACGAGCGCACGGTCGCTATCACTGCGCCGGCGATCATGACGGCGATTGCGCTTCCGAGCAAGAGCCAGCGATACCGCCATCGATATTTCGCCCCGGGATGACTGATCATATGCCGTTGACGATTAGCGGTTACGATGGTCGGACGCCTGTGCCAGCACAATCCATGACACGGAACGCTCGCGCCAGCGTCGTCGACTGTCAAGCCATATGTGCGCCGGCTATCCTAACATACACAACGCATACATATCGAGACGACGGCACCAGTCAGAGTGTCCTGATACCTCGGTGGACGCCGGCACGTCCGCCTGGCTGCGCCAGCATCGCAGCCGAGCTACACGGCCGCTTCCAGCGCGATATCCCGGCGATTCGCGGGATCCGGTGCGGCGACCGATTCGCGGCACGAACCGAAGAGTTGCGGGTTCTCGCTGGCAGTATAAACGCACATCGGAACGCGCACCGCAAACCCTGGCCGTCCGGACGCTGTGAATATCTCAGGCACGTCACGCAGTCGCGCATCCACAACCACGGACAGGCCGAACAGAGATCCGAACGCCGGTACGCATCCGGGCACGGAGTGGGTCAGGTACTGAATTTCACCGACCGTCGCCATCCACGCTGTGGACGCACGATACATTTTGCGAATCGACGTGAGATCCGCTCGCAAGGTTGCTGGCGTTACTACAATCGCAAAAGTCGTTTCAGCATCGTGCCGCAGCTTGACCACCAGAGTGCTCGTGCGCGGAACGAAATATTTGACGCCGAAATTCCGATCGATATCCACTACCGGCTCCTCTTCAAACCGGAGATTCCTGGCGTCGTACCATTGGCGTACGCGCAGATGCAGCGAACGCCAGTCGTAATTGCGAATGGCCTGATTCCGATTCATCGCTCCAGCTCCCCGTTCGAGAAGAGTCAAGCATATGGCCTGCTCTGTAGGGACGGGGTGAAACGACTGTAGTCGTTTCGCGAACTCACTGACGTGAGTTGTCTCCGAATCAGGCTGGTCAACGACGCCGGACAGAACTCCCTCGAGATATTCAGTCGGCGTGTGATGCAGCTGCGCGATGTTGCACTGCGCCGACAATGTCGACGTGCCGCAAACGGCAACGACATTGTGCGACGAATGGCTACCTGATTACACAGGATGAATACCTGAATAGCTGACGAAGGCAATGTCGCAAACAATGTGTCGTTTAGAATACAGTAACGGCACGTGCAATAGCCTGTTCGCGGCGTTTACTGCATGCACATTCCTCGTATCGGCAAAGGGATGTCCGCGACGACGCCCCCGCAGAAAGCGCATCGACAGGCTGCAGCAACGTGCTGCATCTGTTACGCGCATGATCTCGCGACCCTTCGCTGCCACCGCAGGCGAGCCCAAGAGGGAGATATGAGAATCATCCGTAGGAGCAGTACTGGTTCGACGCCGTTGGCCGACGCACGAGCCGTTTGCGTACGCGTAGCGTGCACCATCGCGTTCCTGCTCGTGGGAGTGTCTGTAACTGCGAATGCTCAGACGCGCCGAGTGAGCGGCCACGTCACCGTTGAGGGGGGCACTGAAGCCATCCCCGGTGCAACCGTTCAGGTAGTAGGTACCACACTTGGTGGAGCGGCGGACGACGCCGGTAACTTCAACATCAGCGTGCCAGCAGGCGCACACCAGCTTCGCATCCGCCGCATCGGTTTCGCGGCCAAGGTCGTTCCCTCAGGCGCCAACGACAACACGGTCAGCGTGTCGCTCGCGCGCGACGTCCTTCAGCTGGAGGCGCAGGTCATCACCGGTCAGGCCACGACGGTCTCTCGCGCCAACGCTGCGAACGCTGTAACGGTCGTCAACACCGAGCAGCTCAACAAGGTTCCGCAGCAGAACATCGAGAGCGCGCTCCAGGGCAAGGTGCCAGGTGCCGTGATCACGTCCAACTCCGGCGCACCAGGCGGTGGTATCCAGCTGCAGCTGCGCGGTACCAACACCATCAACGGTAATTACCAGCCGCTGTACGTCGTCGACGGCGTCATCGTGGATAACTCTTCATTCGGTAACGGCCTCAACAGCATCACGGGTGCTGGCACGGGCATCTCGACAAACCAGGACCAGCAGGTCAACCGTATCGCCGACTTGAACCCGGAAGACATCGAGTCGATCGAAGTCCTGAAGGGGCCGTCGGCCGGCGCGATCTACGGATCACGTGGTGCAAACGGCGTGGTCATCATCACGACCAAGCGCGGCCGCGCAGGTACGCCGTCACTCGACGTCGTCCAGCGTTTTGGAACGGCGCAGCTTTCGAATCTGCTGGATCTGCGCTGCTTCACCCAGGCGCAGGCGACAGATTACATCAACGCGAATCCGCCGACTGGCTACAAGGGCGCGACAGATTACTTCGCTGCAAACCCGTACGCAGGCTGCACCGATCCGCAGCAGCAGCTCTACGGTAACACCGGCCTCTCCTACGAGACCTCGGCATCGCTTCGTGGCGGCACTGGCGACGGCAATACGACCTATTTCGCCTCGGCTGGCGTCAAGCACGATGCAGCGATCACCTCGACCGATGGCTATGACAAGCAGGATCTGCGCGTCAACCTGACGCAGCAGTTCGGCCCAGGATCAATCTCCGCGCGAACAGCGAAGTGCTGCACACTCTCACCAAGCGCGGCATCTCGGGCAACGACAACAACGCCATCAACCCGCTGGACGTCGTCTCGGCAACCCCGACTTTTTTCGACTTCTCGAGCAAGGTGAACGGGCAGTACACGCCTGATCCGTTCGTGGCGAGCAACGCGAACATCCTGCAGGATCAGCAAGCGATCCAGACGCCTGAGAATGTGTACCGACTAATCGGAAGTGCGCAGGCCGGATGGTCGGTGCTTGCGTCCGCACGTCAGACGCTCGATGTCTCGCTGCTCGGCGGCGTCGATAGCTACTCCGATCAGGCTCTCGTCTACTCTCCGCCGACGACTTTCCTTGAACAGTCAGGACTCATCAGCCCGTTTCCGGGAACGGTTGCAAACGGCAACACGAACGTCGTCAACGCGAACTTGAACCTCAACTTCACGCACAAGCTCATCCTGTCGCCATTCACCGCGACGACGTCGGCGGGCTTGCGTCAGGAGCGGTCGCAGGTGGACAACCTGTTCAATCAGGGACAGGGACTGTTTCCTGGTCGTTACGAATATCGCGACTGCCACCCAGACTGCCGTCGCGCAGAGCCAGTCTCTGACCAAGACGTTCTCGTACTACGCCCAGGAAGAGATGCTGACCGCTGACGAGCGCCTGCTTCTCACTGGTGCTGTCAACGCCGAGCGGTCGAGCACCAACGGCGACCCGAACACGTTCTACGCATACCCAAGGCGTCGATCTCGTACAAGCTTCCATGGCTACCGCCCAAGGCGGACAACTTCAAGCTTCGTCTTGCGTGGGGAGAGGCCGGTAACCGGGTTCCGGTGAACTTCAAGTACACGTTCCTCACGCCTCTTCTGGAGGACGGAGTGAACGGACTCCGTCAGAGTTCCACGATCGGTCTCAGCACGATCAAGCCCGAAGCAGACGACCGAACTCGAGGGCGGGTTCGACGCGACGTTCTTCGGTGGCCGCGCCGGACTGGAGGCCACCGAGTACACCAAGAAGACAACAGGTCTCGTGCTGACGTCCGGCCTCGCTTCGTCGACCGGATTTTCGACCAAGGTGATCAACGGAGGCTCGATGCAGAACGTCGGGCACGGAGCTCGGGTTGAACCTGATTCCGATCCAGACTGGCATGTTCAGCTGGACGTCGAACACCACGTTCTCTCGCAACAAGAACAAGGTGTTGAGCCTTCCCGTCCCTGCATTCACGACTGGCTCTGGATTCAGCGAGCGCTTTGGCGACTACAAGATCGAGGTCGGATACTCTGCGACTCAGATCGTCGTGTTCGACGGATTCAACGCTGACGGTACGCGCAAGGAGATCAGCATTGGCGATCAGAACCCTGATTTCCAGATGGGTTTCTCCAACGACTTCACGCTCGGCAAGCTGACTCTTTCCAGCCTGCTCGATTGGCGCAAGGGTGGCTATGTCGTCAACCTCACCAACAACTATTTCGACTTCAACCTGCCGGGCAGTAACCTCGCCGATACGTTGGCGGCGCAGAAGCGCGGAATGGCGTTCCTCGCTGGTCAGCCGTGTACGTGGAGCACTGCCAGCTTCGCCAAGCTTCGCGAGTTGACGCTGTCGTATGATCTGGGCGAATCGTTCGCGCACAAGATGTTCGGTAACCGCGCGAAGGATCTCCGACTCGAGGCCAGCGGCCACAACCTCTTCACCTGGACGCAACTACACTGGCTATGACCCCGAGGTGTCGAACTTCAGCAATGCAGCAATCGGCCGTACACAGGACGTGACGCCGTATCCGCCAAGCCGACAGTACTTCCTCTCGCTCAACGCCACATTCTAATCTCGGGGAACGCACTTAAATGAAGAAATACATAGCTGCAGCACTCACCAGCACTCTAGTGCTGGCGGGTGCCTGCCGGACAACCCGGCCGCACCCAGTCGGGACAACGTCGTTGCTGGATCGCCGCAGACACTGCAATCGCTGGTGACGGGCATCACGGCGTCAGATCGGGCCGTCTTCGCCGCCGGCAACGGCTATTGGATCTTTGGAAGTGTAATGGCCCGGGACGCCATCATTCCGACACCCAATGAAGCCCGCTGGGTCACTGAGTTTTACGTAACGAAGCCCGACCCGAGCGACTTTATCGGAGCGGCCGATTGGACCACCTACTACTCGATGATTCGCTCCGTTCAGATCCTTCTCAAGGATCCGTCCTATACGGCGCTCAGTGCAGCGGACCAGGCGGCAACGCGTGGGTTTCTGCACACCCTGGAAGCTCAAACCTACATCAGGGAAGTGGAGAACCGCGAACAGAACGGCGCGGTGATCCAGGGGCCTGATGCAACTAAGCAGGATCCGATTCGCACCAAGCAGGTTGTCCTGGCATACGCCTCGGCGTTGCTCGATTCTGCGCTAGCGGACCTGAACGCGGGTTCGGCGGTAGTACCGTTCAAGCTGCCTTCGGGCTATTCCCTTCACGGGATTACAGCCAGACAGCCAACCTGATTCTGCTGAATCGCGGATTGAAGGGTAAGGCAGAGGTCATGCGGGCCCTGGATCCCGTTGCTCCGAACGCAGCCAGTGCCGCGGCGGCCATTACGGCGCTGAACATCGCGCTGGCTGGTGAGCCATCACCGGTCACGGAGGAATACCTGAACACCGGACCGTGGTATCAGTACAATCCATCGTCTCCGGAGAGCCTCTCTAATCCAGAAAATAGCGCAATCACTTCCAGCTATGTCACCGATAACTTCGTGAACTCGTTCATGCCCGGTGATACACGCGCAGCGAACGTCATTCCCGCACCCAAGGCGACCGTGGATGGATTCACGGGGTCGCATCGCTTGAAGATCACCGATCCAACCAACTCGGCGCTTCTTTCCGCACCGCTTCCAATGATACGCAACGCAGAGTTTATCCTCCTGCGCGCGCAGGCGGAGATCGCGACTGGCGACCTGGTCGGCGCAACCAGGGATATCAATGCTACGCACACCGTAGAAGGTGGGCTGGCACCTTACGCCACCTTCACCACTTCGGCGGACGCGATCCGGCGTTGCTGTACGAGCTTCGCTACACTTTTATTACATTGGTCCGCAGCACATGGATGCGTTGCTGGAGTATGGCATGTTCAATCTGGCGTACGTCTCTCAGCCCGGAATGCCGTCGGCTGGTGCGAACGATGCTCTGGTGTCGGCGTTGCCAATCCCACAGAATGAGGTGAATGCACGCAGCGGCAACATCACTCCAGTACCGTAGAGTTCAATTTAGTGCGGGCAGCTCAAAAGACGGAGGGGCCCGAGCAACCGGACCCCTCCGTGCAGCGTCAACAACTAGCAGTATCCCGATCTCGCATCAGGCTCGCCTAAATCGTGATACCGCACACAACTCGGAGAGAGTGATGGTTTACCACGTGGACGTCTCGCTAGCCCGTTACCGCGGTTACCCTCTGCATAGTCCTAGCGTCAATCATGCCAGCATCTGGATGCGTCCATCGCATACCGCCGTCGCCCCGGGCGGTGAAGCAACGAGTGGTTAACGAGGATCAGATCGCCCTTCTCCGCGTCACCGATGCCTATCGACATCGTGGCGCAGACTCATGGGGATTTCTTCCATAGTCGCGGCCGAGAATCGCTGGATCCCAGCGTGCCTCCGATCTCGGTGCACGTTTTTGTGGATGACACATACTACTCCGACGACGTCAACTCACTGCGCGAGATCAGCGCCCGGTAGATCTCGGAGATCCGATTCTACCAGTCGTACGAGGCACCAGTACAAGTTTGGAAGCGGGCATATGGGCGGGGTGATCCAGGTGATAACAAAACACTGACCAGCTAGCGTGACTACTGCACTCAAGTTGGCTGTTGAGGCTACGTTCCCCACCGATCGGTCCAATCGTTGGCCGACAGTCGGGTTAGCGTTGAAACTGTATCAACTTGCGTTTGCCGTGTGAACTCCCGAAGTGAGGCCACATGCCCGCAGCAATAATTGGAGGTAAGTGCCAGCATAAGAACTACGGAACGACTTTCGTAGATCCAAACGAATTCCGTGATGTAGGCCCTGGCGTGATCGATTTGCTTGCAGATTATTAGAGAGAATCGAATCACGAACCATCGCCTCCAATGCGAAACCGCGACAGCTGGACAAGCTGTTCGCGGACCCGCTACCGCTGGACCGAACCTGTGCAGATGATGTACTGGGCGAAGTCGCGGCCAAAGTTCTACCATACAGTACGCATGTTGGCCATCCCGGCTATTTCGGCCTCATTTCGCCATCACCAACACCGATAGGCGTGCTCGCCGACTTGATAGCTTCGGCTTTGAACCAGAATCCCGGTATCTACACCTTTATGAACGTTGATTGGGTTGTTCGCTCGAAATTGTTCCGAATCCGACTGGAATAAAGGGAAATGCAACGAACGGCAGGCTCATCACATGTTCGTCAAGAAAAGTGTGAGCATGGCACTACGGACGAAGCTCAAGTACCCGCTAGCCGACCTGGACAGCGCCACGTACAGTGACGGGAGCATCAAGTTTGCGTACCGCAATGGCAGGAGCATGGCATTCGAGAACGCGACACAGAGCGGACATCGTGCTCTGAGCTCGTTTGACCCAGCGGACGCCCAGCGGTACGTAGCCCTTGTTAACTCTGCCATACGCACGGAACGAGGCAATCCTCGATGACACCGATGAATCAAGACGACAGATATCCAATCGGACACTTCCCGTACGACGGCGATTCGTCCAGACGAGCGATCAATGCGTCAATCACAACGATCGCATCGCTGCAGCGACAGCTCCGCGAATCGATTGCCGGCCTGGACGATGCTCAGATGAACACACCGTACCGCGAGGGTGGTTGGACACCCCGTGAGGTGGTTCATCACGTGGCTGATAATAGCCACATGAACGCATACTTACGCTGCAAGCTCGCTCTGGGCGAGGATACGCCGCAGATCAAGCCTTACCGACGAACCGGTGCGGGCGAAGCTGCCCGATGTGGGCAAGGTGCCTGTGGATGTATCGCTGAACCTGCTGGATGCCCTCCACCAGCGCTGGGTTGGACTACTGCGTGCAATGTCGGACGCCGACTTCGAGCGCGGCTACATCCATCCTGACCACAACCGCAGAGTCCCACTGCATGAAGAGTTGCCGCACTGTACGCGTGGCATGGGCGGCAATCATACCGCGCACATTACTGCGTTGCGTGAGCGAAACGGGTGGACCTGACGCGACACAAGATAGTTGTTGCAGTTGTACTGTTAGCGATTGCGTCGCCATGTGCGGCGCAAAGCATCACGGTTCCTCCAATAGCACCTGCTCTCGGCAGTGTCGTTCTTGTACAAGCGCCTGCGCCAGGCTCGAATTCCCATGGGGTCGGCGATCAACAGATTAACCAGCGGACGCCAAGCCAGGCCTATCATGTCGAGAACTATAAATTGACTCTGCATTTCGCGCAGTCAAAAGGAGAGGTTTTCGGCGATGAGTTGGTGACGCTTCGGCCACGGACAGCGCGTTTCACGCGTATTTTATCTGGACGCCTCGGAACTGAAAATCGACTCAGTGGATCTCGAGCCGTCAGATGGTAAATTCGTCCCACTGAAATTCAAGGCCGGAATTAATCGTCTATGGATCACCTTAGATCGCCCCTACACTCCGACTGAAGCCCTACGCGTACGTGTCATCTACCGCGGCTTCCCACGTACCGGTTTGTTCTTTGTGAACCCGAACGCGAATTACCCCAGATGGCCCAAAGAGATCTGGTCTCAGGGAGAACCTGAATTCAATTATTATTGGTTCCCATGCTGGGACTACCCCGACGACATGTCCACCAGCGAAATAGTCGCGACTGTTCTGGACGGACGAAGTGTGGTCTCGAACGGCAAGTTGATCGGAGTGGCGCACCATGCAGGCCACACTACCTATGACTGGGTCGAAAGCGTACCGCACAGCTCCTGATCTGAGATCGATTGCGGTCGGGCCGTGGAGAAAAATCAGTGACCGCTATAAGGATATAACCGGTTGACGACGATGTCCCCGAGTATGTGGACGAGACCACTGCGCAACGTGCTTTTCGTCTGACCCCGGACATGCTTGGATTCTTTTCACGCGCAACCGGGGTAGACTATCCGTACGAACAGTACGCAGCAGACGACGGTCAGCAATTTCATCTTTGGAGGGTCAGGAAAACGTCAGCGCCACCACGCTGACTGACGGGACACTGCATTGATGAACGCGCCGACTCGGATTATCCGAGCCAGGCGTTGGTAGCGCATGAATTGGGGCAACACTGGTTCGGTGATCTGGTGCAGGGACGTGACTGGGGTGACATCTGGCTAAACGAAGGCTTCGCTACCTACATGGAGGCACTCTATACGCAGTATCGCGAAGGCAACGAGGCGTTCCGCTTTGAGATCATGAACGACCAGCTTGCGGCGCAGCGACAAGATCGACAGGACTTTCCCCGTCCAATTGTGTATAACCGCTACGCCGATCCGCTGCAGATGTTCGACAACATCACTCATGAGAAGGGCGCAGTGGTACTGGACATGTTGCGCAATCTGCTGGACGGCACTCGATCCGCCTCGAAACCGGCCTCGCAAAGCGAAGCGCTGTTCAAAGCGTTGAAAGCCTACCTGACAACCTATCGGGGCCAAGCTGTCGAGACGGCGGATCTGATCAAGACAATTGAAATGGCAACCGGAAAGAACCTCGACTGGTTTTTCCGTGAATGGGTATTCATGGCCGGCAACCCGGACTATAAAGTCCAGGCAAGGTATGATCCGGATAAGCAGCGTGAGGAAATAACTGTCTTACAGACCCAACATACGAGTGCGCTCACTCCGGTCTTTGACATGCCGATTGAGTTTGCGTTTTACGGCGCCGATGGAGAATCAAGACACATCCAGGTCCGCGACAACCAGCGCACGCAGCTTTTCGTTATCCCCATTGGTTTCAAGCCTCGCTGGGTGGATTTCGACCCGGATGACATCATCGACAAGACTGTGGATTTCGACCAACCGCTGGATGCGCTGGTCGGTAAGGCTGAGATGGACCCGGCGATGATGAGTCGATTCTCTGCTGTCAAGCAGCTTGGGCACGTCAAGGGCGCCGACTCGGATGTCGCTGTAGCAGCATTGACGCAGATACTCGGCAAAGACGTGTTTTACGGCGTGCGTAGCACTGCTGCGGCAAGTCTTGGCGAGATCGGCGGAAATGCCGCGAAGGCTGCACTGCTTACAGCGTTGCAGCAACCGGACAACCGTGTGCGCGTTGCCGGAGTGCAAGCACTGGCGGGATTCCGCAGGGATCAATCGGTCTATGCGGCTCTCGTGCATGCATTGCACAATGATCCCAGCTACGCGGTGGAGGCCGCCGCGGCAGAGGGATTAGGGACTTCGGGACTCCCCGGGGCATCCTCTGTACTACAGGGGTCGGCAGCGAGTGAGTCGGATGTGCACGTGATGGCAGGGGTATTTGCTGGTCTGGTGGCCACCCAGGATCCCCGTGCCGGGCACGTTTTGCTCAGCTATGCGCGAGCTGGCGTGCCTGAGCAGATTAGGCTCAGCGCACTAGAAGCTCTTGCACAAATCCGCGGCCCGGGAGCAGGGGCAAAAAGCGACAGGCAGACACTATCTGACGTCGTACGTGCAGCGTTGTGCGATCCGTTCATCTCAATTCAGCAAGCGGGAGAACGATTGATCGGTAGGTATGACTTGAACGAATTCCGCGCGGAGATCCAGGCCCAGGCACAGACCGCGCCAATGGCGTTCCAACGTGATGCCGCCCAAAAAGCTCTCAGACAGCTCCATTGATGCAATGGCGATGGGGGGGGAGTGTCCGATCTGATCGAGGGTAGCCCCATGCGATCCTCAACCACGCGCCCAGGAAGTCTTGACTATCGTATTTTTTTGCTTATTATCTTAGTAACTAAGATAATTACATCACGAGATGGTTTGATTGAGTGGTGAAGACACAGATCGGAGGAAAGCGCATGACAGACAAAGCTGTGTTGGTGATCGGGGGTGGAATTGGCGGTCCGGCAATAGCCCTCTTTCTTAAGAAAGCCGGTTTTCAACCCACTGTTTTTGAGGCAGGTGAATGCGCCTCGGACATCGGCGGCGGTCTGCAGATCGCTCCCAATGGGATGGGCATACTCAAGCAGCTTGATCTCTCAGAGGGACTGCTTGAATCGGGCACGGAAAGCGCTGAATTCTGTTTTTGAAAACCAGTTCGGAAAGAAGTTGGCTTGTATCCCCAATGGTCCAGCGTGGCGCTATGAGACTCCAGCGATACACATCAGCCGCGCTTTATTGCACAGAACGTTGCTGAACGAGTTGCAGCGACAAGAGATTCCCATTCACTATTCGAAGCGGCTTCAGACGATCGTTTCGGGAGATGATCACGTTATCGCAGGATTCGCTGATGGTTCGACTGAAGCGGGGACCATTCTGGTTGGCGCAGACGGCATTCACTCTCGAGCCCGCCAAATCATTTTTCCTGATGCGCCTCCTCCCTACTACACAGGGCTGATTACGGTTGGCGGATTTGCGGAAGATCGTGCTCTCGCACCATGCGATGCCGATCACCAAACCCGCGCGCATCTGATGTTCGGTTTGAACGGCTTCTTCGGCTATTGCTATTACGACCGAGCAAAGCCGTCCGCCGTGATGTGGTGGAGTCATTTGCAGCGTACCGAGGAGCCATCGAGAGAGGAAGTGCGCCGCATGGAAACTGAAGTGCTGCGAAAAAAAATTATCGATCACCACCAGGGATGGGCTGAACCCGTCGCAACCATCCTGAAAAGCACGCATCGCATATTGTGGGGGCCGGTGCATGACCTGAAAAATCTCGCCGCCTGGTCAAAGGGTCGTGTGGTTCTCATAGGAGACGCGGCTCATGCCATCAGCCCCCATGCAGGCCAAGGCGCCTCGCTTGCGCTCGAAGACGCCATATGCCTTGCGAATCACCTTCGTAGATACGAATACGACGAAGCCTTTTCGGCCTATCAGGGAGACCGTAAAACGCGAGTGGAGAAGATCGTTGCAGAAGCCCGCAAACGAGGCGAAGGTAAGCATGCGATACCGCCAAATGCGGCCAAAATCCGGGATTTCATGTTGTCTACTTTCCTACGCTTGCGAGGTAACCATCTGTTCGACGAGGCATATCGATACAGGGCCGTATGGAGCTGAAGGGGCTGGGAAAGGATTTGGCACAGATAATCATGCGTAGCACGTCGATCAGGATACTTGGAGTTCTGATTCCAGACGGCGTCATATCCACTATTACCGAGGAGAAGGAGCAGAGGAGAAGAACATGAAGAGTCAATTCATTCCGTTCCATTTTCACGGCCCTCACGGGCAGCTTCACAGGCCAGATGCCGGAACCCGGGATGCAAAACCCGGTCGCCACATCCTTCCCGCCATAGGGCTGTTTGTAGTTGCTCCGCTAGTCGCCGAATTCCTGCTGGGCAACATGTCCATCACGCATCTTGGTTTGCTCGCAGTTTTAGCGCCGCTGTATGGCGGTGGAGCAATCCTCATTCGTGAATGCGTTCGAAGGGCCGGTCGAGGTTGGCCCAGCATCTTCCTGATGTCCCTCGCATATGGAGTCCTCGAAGAAACTGTCCTTACTGAGTCGATCTTCAATCCAAATTATCTCGGGAAAAACCTTCATCTGCTCCAGCCTGCATTTATCTCCGAATTCGGAATCGGAGCTTGGTACACACTCTTCGTGATTACGCTTCACACAGTTTGGAGCATTCCGGTGCCGATTGCGCTAATGGAAGCACTAGATACAGAGCACGCGGAATCTCCGTGGCTGAGCAACGTGGCCTTTGCGATCGTGACCGTGGTTTTTACACTGGCTTGTATAGCAATCTATTCTTTTACTGTCCGAACAAGCCCCGACCATTTCGTTGCATCGCATGCGCAGCTCGCTTGGTCGGCGGTCATCATATTTCTGCTAATTGCATCTGCTTTCGTGCTTCCGAGATCAACCGCCGTGCGGAGAGCTAGACTTGCGCCGAGTCCCTGGATTGCCGGCATCGTCTCGTTTGCGCTTGCCTCGGCTTTCCTGCTGATTCCCAGTTCATGGGGATGGAGGGCAGTATTTGCATATTTATCGCTTGATGTATTGGCACTCGTGCTCATCTGGATATGGACGGGATGTCGGGGATGGCATGCAAGGCACCGGCTGGCTCTTGCTGCTGGAGCAGCGATGGCGTACGCTTGGCACGCTTTCGTGCAGACACCAGCTCTGGGAAATACGAGTGCAATTACGCGAGTGGGCAATGCGATATTCGCGCTCGGCCTTCTCATCGTACTTGTGGTTGGTTTCGTCAGAACCCGTCCGAAGATGGATCTTAGCGATTGGGCAATCCGATGAACCTCCGCAATGGTAAGAGTCCAATTATCAAGGGGTCGGTCGCTCGATCACGCCGCTGAGGAGGCATTTACTCACATCGCTACGATCTAGAGAGGACAACGCATGTCGGATGTCAGACAGACGCGAGAGGCGCTGACGAAGCGAACCCTAGAAGGAGACGGAAAGGCGTCGCCCTCCGAGCGAAGGGCCGCGTTCGACAACAGCGGGCTCGCCGGACCAGCAGGTGCGCTGATCGATAATGTCGCCAGACGTGCCGACCGGGTCACCGACGAGGACATAGCCGCCGCGAGGGCATCAGGCTTCAGCGAGAACCAGATCTTCGAGCTCGCGGTGTGCGCTGCTATAGGGCAAGCGGGTCGGCAGCACGACCCGGCGCTTGCGGCCCTTGCAGTTGCGACGGATTAAGTATGCGGCTTCGAATCCTCGATAGCGGTCACTCTCTCGGTACCATGACGCTTTTCGCACTCATTCGAACTGCTTCGCGCCACTCGGTGCTCGACGTCGTCAAGCTGGTGAAGTACCGGCCTGATTTCCACGGTGCACCGGTGTCGGCGGTGACCCAGGAGGCCGTGCGCGAATCCTCCCGCTGGTCTGTCGGTGATCGCGAGTTGATGGCCGCGTTCATCGCGAAGACCAACCGGTGCGAGTTCTGTACGAAAGCGCATACAGCAGTGGCGCAGCGTGCATAGGGTGATGGGAGAATTGTCTCCAAGGTGTTGTCCGACCTGGATACCGCAGCCATCGATGAGCCGTTGCGGGCAACGCTGCTCATGCTGGGCAAACTGACGCGCAACCATACGGTCGATGCGGCTGACATGAAAACCGTGCTCGCTGCCGGCGCTTCGCCCCCACAGATCGAGGATGCGCTCGCGGTCTGTTTCTCGTTCAATGGGATCGGCCGGTTGGCCGACGCCTTCGGGTTCTTCGTACCTTGTCCCGACGCCTTGGAGGCTGGCGCGAAATACCTCCTCATGCACGGCTACCGCTGAGCGTCTGCAATCGCAGGCCGGCGTCGATATTTGAGGACAGCATCTCGCTCAAGTTCAGAATAAATGAATGCGGCCAGTCGCTATGTTTGCTATGTAACGGTCATAGGTTTCTTGCACATATGATTGTGAATTGCATCAGGTATCCGAATTTGCGAGAGAAATCATAGCGCGCCGGAGGGAGAGAGATTGCATGGAGGAAAAAAATGAGAGAGAGCGTCTTCTGAAGCGCGTAGGGCAAGAACTCGGGCGAGAACTTACAACTAGCAATGTGTTCTTGCACACGCTTATTGCAACCAGGCTCGGCTTAAACGCCACGGACACCCGTTGTCTCGAGATCCTGGCGCGTTCAGGAACAACTCCAATCACTGCTGGCGCCCTCACCAAGGCGACAGGATTAACAACCGGTGCCGTCACCGGAATTCTGGACCGATTGGAGCGAGCCGGTTTCGTTAAGCGAGTCCGCGATTCCAATGATCGCCGCAAGGTCTTTGTCAAACTGGTACCGAGGACGGGCTCGAAACTTACAAAGCTCTACGAGAGTATCGGAGCGGCAATGGGAAGGCTCGTGTCCCGGTATTCGACAAGTGAACTCCAGCTCATAGAGAGTTTTCTCGATGCCAATCTAAAAGTCCTAAAGCAGGAAATTGCCACGCTTTCTTCGCCTAGCAGCCGCGGCGTCGAGGACGGCGTCAACAAGACGCTGACAAAGAAGGGACAAAAAAAATAGATTCTTCGCGGAAAACCGTGGAAGCAGCGCAGATCTTGAGGAAGAAGAAGTAGGCACCCACCGCAAGACCCACGTCTCCATGCATGATCGGACCATTGGCGAGCTGAAACTGAGCATCTGTCTCGGTGAGTAAACCGCCAAACGAGTCGGCGTTCGTGACGACGCTGACGACACGGCCGTTGCTGTGACTATCGCTACTGTTATCACTGGGCAGACGCAGCTTGTAGTCAGCGATACCGGTCTGGGCGGGAAATGGATACCCTTCAGCCGAGATGCCCACGCGGATCCTGCTTCGGCTCACGAGATGCGACGTGAACTCCGCTTGTTGATCGAAATACAGGCCTTCCAAACGTATATTGCCCGCGGCAGCAGGACTGAAGGCACGGACTTGATCCGGTTGATATAGGCCGATTCCAGCGCCACCAACGCTGATTCCGAACTCATCTTCCGCCGCCGTCACCGGATTCTCATTGATTCGTTGCGCACGCGCACTAGTCGAACTTGTCAGGAACGCTGTCCCAAGGAAGAGGACAGCTGCCGCGCCCCCCGGACGCGCTTAGTCAACGCAACCATGCCAGATGATCAACGGTATACAGCACCGAGCGACGACCGCGCGCATCTGAACCGCACGGATCAGAACAGCCCGCGGAGCGTGCACGTCGTTCACCAGCAGCACGCTCACGAGAATACAGCCGAAGCCGAGCAGCATACCGCGCGATACCGTTTCTCCAAGGAACAACACACCCCACGCCATTGCGAAGAACGGGATGAGGTACGTTACACTGTACGTTTTTCACTGGTCCCACCTGCTCGATCAGATAGAGAGAAGAGGATGTAAGCGCACGATGTCGAAAGCACGGCCAGGCCGAGGAGTCCTGCGCCGACGAGGAGCATGAGTGCGAGCGCAATCTGTGCGACGACGAGAGTGCGCCGCGCTGCTCCGCTCGCGCGTCCCCCACTCGTACCCCTGCCGCCCTCCTTCAGAGACGGCCGGTGGTTGTTAGCAGATAGTACTTGGCCTTGCGGTTGTTCTCGAGGGGAGAGTCCCCACTCCGAGTCGATCCACTTCTTCCGCTCGAGGCGGTGGAGCGCTTGATAGAGTGCCGCAGTAGCTACTACGCAGCAGTGGGCGGCTGCGTTCTATCAGGGGCTGCCCGCTTGTCGGCGACGAATTCTGCCCGGGCGCCTGTCCGGCCAGTACAAGGGCCCGAACGCCAACAACCAGATTCGCTTCGTGATACTGGCATGTAGTGCATCTCCTGCGTATGTAACAGGCGGCTGAATGGTGACTGGGTGACCAACGAATACCCAGGATCATGGCCGTCCGGACTCGCTGTGTTCCGCGCGTCCTTGGATCGAGGGCGCGACAACATTATGCAGGGCGTCGGAAAGAACGCGATGATCGGGCGGCCAGCGCCTTGCGCTTTGTGAGCGGGATACACTGCTCTGTTGATCCCGCAGCGCAGCTCGGACCGTTTCCCCGAGCACGGGAGCGCCGCATGGCCGGCGTGGTCCACGTTGCTAACGCACGGTTCATCACTCGCGGTCGATGGCGAGGCGAAGTCGGCCGGCTGCTCCGTCCGGCGCGCGCCGTTCGCTGATGTCGGGACACCGCTGGCTGCACGACCATTGCTCGCCGAGCCAAATTGCCTAGAGTGAGGTGTGCGGTCAGCAGGTCCTCAACCGACAGCCGAACACCCGGTGTAGCTCCCGCAGCCTCAAAACCTCCCGGAGCGCATCCGGGCAAGCAACTCGGCAGCCGGAGTAATCATTCCATCGGACTCTCCTACAGTGTCAACTGATTCTTCGTGTATTACTTCTTCGTACTGTCGCTTGCGCGAGCGCGCGACTAGCGCATCGCGGTCGGTCGTCCATCGACAGCTGCGCGCGCATATCAGCAGAACAGCACGCGTTGCGATCGGTCCGGCGATTGCGTTCATCGCACTGTTCGGCCTGGATGGTAGCGCATCCGCACAGGATACGAAGCCGGAGATCTTCGCGCCTGGTGTGATCTCCGGACCAGCAAACGATCTGTCGCCAGCCTTTTCGCCGGACGGCCGAACCGTGTTCTTCACGCGCGCGAACGCTGTCCAGTCGGTGATCCTCGTCTCGCACCTGAGCGGAGGCGGCTGGTCCAGGCCGGAGATCGCACCGTTTTCTGGTGAGTGGCGCGATCTCGAGCCGACGATGGCGCCGGACGGGTCATACATGATATTCGCATCCAATCGACCGTTGCGAGCTTATGGCACAGGGCTCGACGCCTTCTACAACGGCGCAGTGCAGAGCGGAAAGGGCGGGAACCTCTGGCGAGTGGATCGAACCTCGTCTGGTTGGAGTGAGCCACGCAGGCTTCCCGAGATCATCAATAGCGATTCCTCGATCTTCTCGCCAAGCATCGCGGGCGATGGCAGTCTTTACTTCATGAAACCAGCCGGGGCCAGGACGCGGTTCCACCTGTTTCGTGCACAGTATTCTCAGGGTGCGTTCACCACGCCGGTGGAGCTACCGATCAGCGCGAGCGATGACGTAGGCGATTTCGATCCTGCGGTCGCGCCGGACGAATCTTTCATCGTCTTTTCGTCTGCGCGACTCCCCGACAAAGGGACTTCGCTCTTCATAGCATTCCACACGAATGGAAAGTGGAGCAATCCGGTGTACATGGGTGATACAGTCAGTGCGCCCGGCTCGAGCAACATCGAGGCGCGACTCGGGCCGGATCGACACACGCTCTACTTCTCCACGACGCGCGTGACTTCCATGCCTCAGCCCGGCGACATGCGTACTGCCCGTGAGCGGCTCGCGCAGATGGAAGCGTGGGACAATGGTCTTGCGAACATCTGGCGAGTATCACTTGCGCCATGGTTGGCGCGTGCCGGTTGCGGTGCAGGTAGCGGCGGTGTCAACGGTGAACCTGCATGCTGACACTCTACATGGCCACGGCGCTTATGAGTATCGTCAGTTGCAGACCAGCGCAGGGTAATGCTGATTCGCTTCTGCGCCACGCAGCGTCGGTTGTGGGACCGTCGAACAGGTCCAGTGTCGCGCTGCACTGGACGGGCTTCGACATCACCAGTCACCCGCACGAATCAGATCGCACCTATCCACCTTACCTGTCGGATATAACGCCCGTCGACGCCTGGTTCAATCCGGCCAATGGAGTGGAATCCATTGCCCGGAGGAGCGTCTCGTTCACCGGGCAGACGTATCCGGGGGCGGCGTTTCTCAGCAACGGCAGCGCCACGTTCGTCGTCCGGGATTCTGTGGCGAAGCCCAGCGGCGCAGCTGCTTATTCCATGTATGCGCTCCGCCCGCTCGACGTTCTGGCCGTGTTGCACGACTGGCTCGGTGCGTCGCACGTGATAGTCGAGCAACAGTGCAGATATCGTGATTACGACAGGATCGTGCTCGAGCGACCGACGCCGGACGGCCCCGAACGTCTCTATCTGGATCCGAAGAGCGGCTTCCCGATCAAGCTCGATCGCATTGAGCCGCACTATCTCTGGGGACAGGTGCACGTGGAGTACGTGTACTCCACCTGGCAGCGTGTAACCGATGGATATCTGCCAGGTGAGAGCTTTCGGGTGGTCGATGGCTCGACCGAGGTAGAGCGCCTCCCCGGTTCGCAGCGATTCGTCGCAGTCGACAGCGCAGCGCAAGTTGCGCTTCCGGCCTCGCCAGCAATGGTGAAACGCACGCTGCCGGGTTTTCTGGATCCGACGCGCCCGGACACGATCCGTGTCGGTCCCCGGACATTCATTCTGAGAAACCAGGGTTACTCCGGCGTCGTCACCCTCGCGCACGACACGGTGTACATTTTCGACTCGAGCCAGGCCGAAGCACGCGCGCGACTCGACTCCGGGTGGATTGCCGAGCTGTTTCCAGGACGCCATCCAGTTGCGCTGATCGTCACGGACATCGCGTGGCCGCACGTCGGAGGCCTGAGATTCTGGGTGGCGCGCGGCGCGACCGTGATCTCGCATCGCGCTGCACGCGATTTCCTGCAGCGCGTCGTCGATCGCCGGTGGACTCTGTCACCCGATCTGCTCGAGCGAGAGCGCCGGCACGTGACGTTTCACTTTGTGCCCGTTTCCAACGCCATGACCGTCGCCGGAGGCGCGATCCGGATCTTTCCAATAGATGGAGCATCGAGTGAAGTAGCTCTGGCCGTCTACGTCGAGTCCGAAAGATTCCTCTGGGCGAGCGACTTCGTGCAGACGCTCGACGCCCCCACCACGTATCTCGATGAAGTGTGGCGTGCGACTGCGCGCGAGCACCTGCACCCGGTCCAGGTCGCGGCAGAGCACCTGCCGCTCTCGCAATGGAGCAAGGTAGAAGCACTCGCGCCGTCCCGCTGACCCGTTAACGGACTGGCGAAGCGGGTGTGGAGGGAGCGGATTAACTGCATGGGTGCGAGCCAGCTCGCGAGCGGGACGGCCAGTGCCCGTTGCATAAGATGAGGAGAGGGAAGATACGGCGAACAGCCACGGGTCACTACGGGAAGCCGCCGATCCAATCCGGGCTTCTCGGAAGGCGGGTTGGGTAGGCTCGTGATCATTCATCCAACCACAGCGACAATCGGTGTATGTTGCCACCGACAACATCGTCGCACGTGCAATACCTTGATGTAGGCATCTCTTTTCAGCACCGCCTTTCGAGGCCGATCTTTGAGGGTTCATCACCTCGTGGATTCTTGACGTGCCCCACTCTCGACGACTTCCGTTGACACAAGATCGAAGCGCGTCCAGCGTTGCTCGAAAGCGCCGACACCTCAAACCCGCCCCTGCCATCCCACCACCTGACGAAGGGCGCGGCCGTCGCAGCACCCGTGCCACGGAGGACAGCAACGGGTCCCGCAGAGGCAAGCGGCGCGCGTATCATCATGGAGATCTCAAGCCCGCTCTCCTCCGCTCGGCAGCCTTGCTGATCACCAGCGGCGGCGCAGATGCCCTTTCCGTTCGAGAGGTAGCGCGTCGCACTGGCGTCACACACGCCGCAGTGTACCGGCACTTCCCGGATAAGGCCGCACTGGTTTCCGCGGTCGCGACGGAAGGCTTCGAGCGGCTCGGCGCCCAGTTCGAGCTCGCATTGCCGGACGAGCGCATGAATAGGCGGGAACGATTTCGTACCGTGGCTGTCACGTACGTGTTGTTCGCGCACCGAGCCCCCTTTTTCTTTCGCGCCATGTACGCGCTGGGCGCCACCGCAAGGGAGGCGTATCCCGAAATGGCGGCCGCCGCAAGAACGGTTTTTCGGTACCTCACCACAGCTGTTCAGCGGTGCCAACGCGAGGGGTCGGTGCGCCCCGACGCTGCACGGGGAGAGGTCGCGATGGCCGCTCTATCAGCGGTCCACGGCCTGGCCCAGCTGGTCATAAATGGTCAGGCAAGGGGAACCAGCTCGGAAGCTGCGGTCCGCCGGATGGCGTTATCAGTGACGCAAGCGATTTTCGCCGGACTTCGCGCTTGATAACTCATGGGGTGGAAAGCATCGCGACACCCGCGTCGTCGCGCGATACCGACATCGCCCGCGCCACGTCCGCCCCACTGTTCGGGAGCGACATCATCGATCTCCCGTCGAGCGATCATCGGAAGAGGATAACTTTTCTGCTGGTCGTAGCCTGGGTGATTCCCGCCGCGGTCGCTATCACGGAGAGCTACACGTTCGCCCGGATGGCCGGGCGACCCATTTCGCTGGCACTCATGGCGCTGCGCGAGAGCACCACGTGGCTGACATACGCCGCGTTCGCGCCGCTGGTGTTCAGTTTCGCCAAACGATTCTCGCTGCGGCCACCAATGCTCCCGCGCCACGTACTGCTGCATTTCTGCGGCGCGATTACGGTGGGTGCGGCGTCGGCACTCCTGGGCACGGTGGTCATGCTCTCCACCATTTCCGCCGCAGATCCACCTGCGCTTCGCGCGGAGAGTGCAGGTAGAATATTCGCGTCGTGGTTCTTCGGCGACCTGCCGGCGGCCATGCTATCGTACTTCGCGGTCGTGGGCGTGGCGCACGCGATGACGTACTTTCGCGAGGCACAGCGCCAACGCGAGGCCGCGCTCGATCTCGCCGCGCAACTCGCAGATGCCCGACTTGCCGTGTTGCAGGGGAGACTACACCCGCACTTTCTCTACAACACGCTCAACACGATCACCGTGCTCGTTCGCGACGGGGACGTCTCGCGATCAACACGGATGCTCGAGCTGCTCGGCGGCATTCTCCGCCGCATGCTCGATGGATCGCTGCCGCAGATCATCCCGTTCGAGACAGAACTGGCGCTGTTGCAGCAGTACCTCGAGATAGAGCTCGTGCGGTTCTCCGATAGGTTGACGGTCGTGGTGAACGTGGAGGAGCCAGCGCTCCGTGCGAGCGTGCCGGCACTGGTTCTTCAACCCCTGGCCGAGAACGCGGTGCGGCATGCCGTCGCACAGACTTCAGGTCTCGTGACGCTACGAATCAGTGCGCGACTGATTCGCGGCGCACGCGCGATCGATAATGTGCTGGAGCTCGCTGTCGAGGACGATGGTCCGGGACTCGCCGCCGATTGGCGCGACCGTGCCGACAGTCGTACCGGTATCTCCGCAACGAGAATGCGCATAGCGACGCTCTACGGCGCGAGCGGATCACTTGAGATCCGCTCGCGAGATGGCGGCGGAGTCGTATCCCTTGTGCGCGTGCCCTTTTCATCCGCCAGCGCAGCTCCCTCCGCCATGCCAGACGACCACAAGGGCATCGGGGACAGCGACAGGATGACATCCGCCGGATGATGCGAGCCATAACTGTCGATGACGAGCCACTCGCGCGGCGTGGGATCCAGCAGCTCCTGGCCGATCACAGCGACGTCGAGATCGTTGCGGAGTGCGCGAACGGAACGGAGGCGATCGCCGCCATCGGTGAGCATGCGCCGGATCTGGTCTTCCTCGACGTACAGATGCCGGAAGTGGATGGCTTCGAAGTTGTCAGATGTGTTGGCGCCGATCGGATGCCTGCCGTGGTATTCGTGACGGCGTATGAGGAGTTCGCCGTTCGCGCATTCGAGGCGTCGGCGGTGGATTATCTGATGAAGCCGGTGGGACCCGAGCGATTCGCGCGTGCAATGCAGCACGTGCGTGAGCGTCAGTCGGGCGACGCGGCCGCTCGCCGGATTGCTGACCTGCAGTCGCTTCTTGCTACACTGAAGCCGGCGATGCTGCCACATGAGCCGCCACTCGTAGTCCCTACGGCGAGGGGGATGCTCCGGATCGATCCACTGGAGATCGATTGGATAAGTGCGGACGATTATTACGCCGTGCTGCACATCGGCACCAAGCGGTATCTGTTACGTGAATCGCTCGCATCACTCGAAACGCGCCTCCCGGCCGGCCGGTTCGTGCGGGTTCATCGGTCGACGATAGTCAATTGCACCCGGGTGCGCGAACTACGCAATCGCGTGGTGATCCTGAACGACGGAACGCGAGTAGCGACGAGTAGAAGACGGCGCCCCGCTGTTGATGCCGCACTCCGCGTCGCGATACCGCTTCACGGTGGCGTGCGTTCCACTTGAGCAGCGACGCTCGCACCGTTCTCGGGTTCAGGGCGCGCGAAGATCGTGATGCAATCCCCGAAGTTCCGACTCGATCGCACGCTGGACGCTCATCCGCGCCGAGCTCAACCGAAGTTGACCGAGACGAAGTACCGAACCATTACGGGCCGCGACACGCGAAGTGCAACAGGTCGACCTCGTAAAGATTGCGCGAGCCATTATATACGTCGTCGACTGCCTCGCGGTGGATTTCGGCGTAGGTGGCGCGCTGCGCGCGCGGAGCTCTGTCCGACGTCGAGATCACCCGCCGACTGAAGAAATAGAGTGTACGTCCGTCGGCAGACACGAACGGATCACCTTCCTCGGATGATGAATTGACGGGCTCCGCGAACCGGCTCGGTGCTGTCCATCCAGCACTCGTCCGGCAACTCACGTAGAGATCCGCGTCGCCGGCCGTAATTCCGTCGCCGTCGAAGACGATGAAACTCTCATCGGGAGCAATCGCCGGGTCCCCGGCACTCTTCTGGCCCAGCGTCACTGCGACAGGCGCCGCGAAGTCATCCCCGCGTTTTTCGGCGCGCATGATCGTGTCACCGCGCGAGAAATACAGAGTTCCGCCACGGGTGATCGACGGCGACATCTCCTGAGCGCTGGTGTTGATGTCCGGCCCAAGTGGCGTCGGCGCACCCCAAGTTCCATCTGGCCGGCGTGCGACGCGCCAGATGTTGTAATCTCTTCGCGGGCCAGCCTCTCCAGGCATCGCCCGGTTCGAGATGAAGTAGAGCGTACGACCATCTGGCGCGAACGCCGGATCGCCGTCTCGCCAGATCCCGGAGAACCCCACGACTTCCGGCTCGGACCATGCGCCGCCACGCCTTTCCGCCTGCACGAGTGTCATGTGGCGGAAAGAATTATCCGTCACCACGTAGACGAGGACATTGTTGTCGGGCGAGACGGTGGCCCTGAACTCGTTTGCCGGTGTCGAGATGACGCCCGGTGCGATAATCGCGGGACTCGCATCGAGTGTCGTTTCTCCGGCCTTCGGTGGCGCCGATTGTGCGCGTGCTGCCTCCCCGAACGCAAGGACGGTCAACCCAATCATACAAATGTTGCGACGAAGCATCGTTGACAGGATATGAGGTGTATCGCGCGAGCGCCTGCAGGGCGCGACCTGCAGTAGGCTACTGCGTGTCGTCATCAACTGCGGGGAACCGGCAGCCAGCGGCGTATCCAAGGCAGGGAACGGTCGTACGCTTATGATCAACGAGGCAAATGCCCACCGGTATGATCCGCGTCATTCTTGCGCGGGCCGGGCTGCGCTTCACTGAAAGACCCGCCGGCGCGAGACGCTGAGTGACCCACACCGGGTCCAGACGGAGCTTGGAGTAGCGGCCACCCGCAGTCCCCAGCCAGAACCTCCGCGTCGCTGCGTACGAGTATGAATCGGTCCGTGGCCGTGGGGACGTTGCCGCTCTAGCCCGAAACGTGGCGAGAAATACTCCCGGCGCTGTAAGAGAGGCGGCGACGTCGTCTCCGGGAACTGCGCAACAATCTAGTGCGATGGGAGATGTGTCAGAGGTCGCCCGTACACGTCATTCATTGGTGTGGCCTCCCTTGAGCTGGTCGGCAATCGACTGTGGCAGTGGAGTCTCTACGTCACCAGATGCGTGGTGTTCGCACAGGCGCATGTGTTAAGCAGGGAAAACCCGGGGTCAGAGTGCAGTTTCCCGGTTTCCCTGCGTCAACGCGCGGTACCGTCCTGCAACTCGAGCAGTGCGGTCATTGCAGCGTCCGCCTGCTCGTACGGTACGAATACGTGGTCGTGCTGAGTTCCCGCAATAACGTTGCAGCTGATTCCGGCCCGTGCGAGTGTCGCGGCAACGGCTGCAGTGAGTCCCACGGCGTTCAGATCGGAGTGCACGCTCAGCGTCAGCCACGCGGCCCGAAAAACTATCGGGATGTTCAGGCGAATCGCGTCTGCTTCGGCGAGAACGACGGATAGGCCCTCACGCTCGCGTATGCAGGCCACGACAGTCCGCAGATCGACTACCGACTCGTCTGCCAGTGTGGCGAAGACGAACACGCCGGGATTCAGGACTGGTGACATCGTACGCACGAGACGATTCAGCTCTGCAATTACGGTCTGCATTCGATGCGTTTGTTGGAGTGGTGTCCTGAAGGAGGCGCCCTTGAGTCGGGCGCATCCCGCAGCCTCTGATCCTATATTATCAACTCTTCCTAGTAATACGTACGCCGAGCAACCGAGGACTGTACTGATGAAATCTGGACGCCGATCCACGGCGATGAACGCTTCCGCCTTCTTCATTTCGACACTGGCGATCGCCGGATGTAACCGGCAGGTAGTCGCGCCCGCCGACATGGTGCTTCGCAATGGCCACGTCGTGACCATGGATTCTACCACACCCGGGGGCGAAGCGATCGCCATCTCGAGCGACACGATCATGGCGGTGGGGTCGGACAGCGCGATTCAGCGCTACGTGGGCCCCAAAACCAGGGTCGTCGACCTCCAGGGTCACCTCGCGATTCCCGGCTTCATCGAGTCTCACGGCCACTTCACCGGACTTGGGCAGGGGCTCACTGAGCTGGATCTCCTGGGCGTACCGTCGTGGCAGCAGATCGCCACCATGGTGAGCGACGCCGCTAAGACGGCGAAACCAGGCGCGTGGATCCGTGGCGAGGGGTGGCATCAGGAAAAGTGGAACCGCTCCCCGGGACGTGTCGTCGAAGGATTTCAGACCAACGATCTGATCAACCAGGCCGCGCCGAACAATCCGGTCGTACTGGGACACGCCAGCGGGCATGCACTGATCGCCAACGCAGCGGCGCTCAAGCTTGCGGGAATCGGCCCCTCGACGCCCAACCCGCCCGGCGGCCGAATCATCAAGGACGCGAGCGGCAATCCAACCGGCGTTCTCGTCGACGGTGCGCTGTCGCTGATGGAATCTGCAATCGCCAAAAGTCTTGCGGCGCGATCGCCGGAAGAGGCGCGTGCCGACTTCACGCATCAGATCCACCTCGCATCGCAGAACGCGCTCGCGAATGGTGTGACGACGTTTCAGGACATGGGCGAGTCGTTCGCGGCGATCGACGGTATCAGGAAGATGGTGGAGGCGGGTGATATGCCGCTCCGTCTCTACATCCTGGTGAGCCAGGACGAAGTGCGTCCCGACGACGTCGATTCGCTCACAGCGCATCGCATCATAGACGACGGCAACGGCCACCTCACGGTGCGCGCCATCGGAGAGATCACATCAGACGGCGCGCTCGGCTCCAGAAGCGCCTGGATGCTCAAGCCCTACGACGACGATCCGAAGAACACCGGCCTCAACGTCACGCCGATGCCGCGAATCAAGGAGATCGCCGAGATCGGTATCGCGCACGGATTCCAGATTTCGGTGCACGCCATCGGCGATCGCGCCAACCGCGAGACGCTCGATACGTATGAGTCGGTCTTCAACGAGCATCACGTGAAGAGCGATACGCTGCGGTGGCGCATCGAGCACGCGCAGCACCTCAATCCGTCGGACATCCCGCGCTTCGCGAAGATGGGAGTCGTCGCTTCGATGCAGGGAATCCACGCCTGCTCCGACGCACCGTACGTGCTCCCGCGACTCGGCATGCAGCGCGCGCAGGAAGGCGCGTATGTATGGCAATCGTTGTGGAAGACCGGCGCCATCGTTACGAATGGCACCGACGTTCCCGTTGAGGAGATCAGTCCGATAGCGTCGTTCCACTGCAGCGTGACACGCGATATGGTCGGCACCGATTCGGCGTTCTTCCCCGCGCAGAAGCTTCAGCCGCGAGCAGGCGCTCCAGACTTATACGACAAATGGTGCGTACGTCGAGTTCCACGAGCATCAGACTGGATCGCTCAAGCCCGGCAAGTGGGCCGACATCACGGTTCTTTCCCGTAACATCATGACTGCACCGGACGACTCGATACTCGGCACCAAGGTTCTCTACACGATTGTGGGCGGCAAGGTGGTGTACTCGGCGCCGCAGGCACACTGATGAATTTCGCGACGACGATCAACGTCGCGACGAACCTGAAGGGAGGTTGCATGAGGAGATCGACGTGTCTGACAGCGGCAATGGTGATTGCTCTCTCTCGGCGGCAGTTAGCACCGGCGCAGTCGGTCCGATCTGCATCGACGACCAGCGGACAGGCCATCGTGCTGCACGCGGCGCGGCTGTTCGAGGTGGTGCCGGGCAGGATCGTGAGTCCCGGCGAGGTGCTCGTGGAAGGCGGCCGCATCCAGGCCGCCGGCACATCGGTGCCGCATCCCGCAGGTGCGAGGGTGATCGACCTGGGCAACACGACGCTCATGCCGGGTCTCATCGACGCTCACGTGCACCTCTTCCTGCATCCCGCTCCTCCGTCGGAAGGGATGCAGACAGTGGATGAGTCAGCACCGCAGCGGACCATCGAGGCAGTGCTCGCAGCAAAGGCCGACCTGCTCGCCGGCTTCACTTCCGAACGCGACATGGGGACAGAAGGCGCGGGGCCGGCGGACGCTGCCGTGCGCGACGCGATCGACCGCGGCGAGATCCCTGGCCCGCGGCTGCGTATAAGCGGAATGGCGATCTCGATACTGGGCGGCCACGAGGATGCCATCGGCTTCAATCCCGAGCAGCACGTACTGGGTAACGCCGACTACGCCAACAATACCGAACAGTTGATCGAAACCATTCGGGCGCAGCGCAAGGAAGGGGCGAGTTTCTTCAAGATCTACGTGACCGGACCGGACCAGATGGTGCCCGCCGGCTCTGCACCCTGTCTCGGAAATCCGGTCTGCGCGCAGCTGGGGATTGGCGAGCAGGCAGGCGATCCCGAATTCTGGAATTTCCACACCACCTACCAGTACAGCGAGGACGAGATCAAGGCAGCTGTCGCGCGAGGCGGCGCGGCTGAACACCAATATCGGTGTGCACTGTCAGGGGGAGCCGGCAGCGCGGTTCGCCGTGGAGGCGGGGGTGTCTGCCATCGATCACGCGACGCAGCTCAGTCAGGGCACGATGACTCTGATGAAGGAGAGGAACATCCCCGCGGTGCCGACGTTCGTCATCTTCAAGTACTTCGCCGATCACGCGCCCGATTCTGCAGCGGCCGCACGCGAATATGAGATGCTCGACTACAAGATTCACGAGTTCAAGCGACAGGTGGCAGCGGGTGTTCCGATGGCTGTGGGCTCGGATGTGGGACCGTTTCCGCACGGAACGCAGGCGCAGGAGTTCGAGCTGATGGTGAAGTACGGCATGACCCCACTCGCAGTGCTCGAAGCCGATTATCTGAATGGTGCACGCATTCTGATGTGGGAGAACCGCGTGGGCCAGCTGAAGGCCGGCTATCTCGCCGATGTCGTCGCGGTTCCGGGAAATCCACTGCAGGACATCACGGCGCTTGAGCGCGTGCAGTTCGTGATGAAGGGCGGAGTGGTGTACAGGGGCGAGGGCGCGGAAAGCGGGACGTAGAGAAGACGACGGGATCAGGCATGCATGTCGGAGTGCGTAGGTATGCCGACATGAAGACCAGTCTCTGCCCTACCAGCCGAACACGGTACCGTGTGGAATCGCGGTTCCGGTTGCACCATGCGGCCAGGTCGCGCGATCGAACGCGATTCCAGGACGGGTTGATCCTGCATCGCGAAACGCGCTGTCGAGCGCGAGCCTGCCCGTCGCACGATCGATCTTGAGCATCCACATTCGACGCTCAGCTGTGGGCCCTGGCTCATTCACGACGACGATGCGTGATCCGTCCGTCGCCAGCCAGTGCGGCCGCTGACGATCGTCGAACGTCACCGACGAAACGTTACGAACGTTCGTCGGGTCGCGCACGTCGAGCGAGAAGACGCTATGAGTCGCAGCATTCGCCTGAACCCAGTAGTTGCCCACCACCACCGGCGTTGCGCATCCGCTGTGATCCTCGTGATGAACCAGCTCGAGATGCGGATCGCCGCCATCGAGCCCGGTGACGCGATACAGGCTGCACGCAACGGTATTCACGAGAACCGTGCGACCATCCTGCAGCACGCGCGGCTCGTTCGGTCCATCGCTCGACGCGAGTCTTATCGTCTTGACCAGCGTGAGATCGGACAGCCGATACACCTGCACCTGATCGCCGGCATGGTCGTGCGCAATCGACGAGCGCAGCGGATGCCAGCTCGGAATGGGCATGTACGTAAGCGCAACGACGACACGATCGAGCGATGGAACGACCGCAAGGCTGTAAGGGCGCAACGCTGTCTGGTCCGCGCTCGAATCTGCAGCGGAGCGCCAGCGCACGACCCGCCCTCGTTCGTCCAGCTCGGCGATACCTCCTGGAGCTTCGTTGTTTGGGCCGTGTCCCTGGAACGTCGCCAGAACGTTGCCGTCGGGAAGCCGCGCGAAGCTGTGCAGAAAGCTCAGATCACCGGCGCCATTGAAGCGCTCCACCACCTTTGGATGCAGCGGATCGTGAAGATCGAACAGCACATTGCGATTACCCGCGAACCCGTTGGCGAACAGCATCTTGCCTGGACCGAGTTCATGCTCCGTATGATGCGGCCAGGTTCCCGTTTCGCCGATCGGAACCGTCGCGACGATGGTTCCGTACCGGTCGCCATCCCGAGCAAGGTCGATAACTGCGAGAAAATCACTGTCCTGGCGATCCTCATCTCCTGTCCATGCGAACAAGTATCGAGCCGGGCCTCGGTCGGCGCTGTTGAGCGCTGGCGGTGTGTGTCTCGCACAGGCCACGGTGGCGACTACCAGCGCGGATTGGAAACAGCGGATCAGGGATTGGTTCACGGTCCAGGCGGCAACGGTAGGAGTTCGCGACGACGCGGCAACGCACCAATATTCGCACCGATCGATGTGTTCCGCGAATCGCCAGATTCCGCGCCACGCTACCCAAGGCAACAGAAGTTGCAGCGCCCACGCCCCTCGGCTCTGGCTGGAGGTGCGATCGCTGCAGTGTCACGGGCGTTCCCTGCGCGAGATCTGTCGGTTGGAGAATCAGACGTGACATGTGGTGCGCGATACGCAATCTCATAGCTCTGAGCGTTCGCGCGACAAAGCCACGGCGACGCGCGCTATTAGGTCGTAAGGAATTGGCTTGTTCAGGGCGAACTTGAGGTTGCCTTTCTCACCGCGAAATGGAAGCAGTGCCTTCTGCAGACTGCTATCACCCTTCACCGGCGGGTAGATCCCAACGTGCTTCCTGAACGCAGCGAAGTACATGAATACTCCATCCAGCTTGAACGCAGGCATCCTATAACTGATGGTTTCAGTCGCCGCTGGAACACTGGCCTTCACGACCCGTCGAATCTCTTCGAGAATGAGTCGCGAATCGCGTGGAAGCGATGCGAGGTAATCATCGATGGTCGTGGGCTTCGGATGCTCTGGCATAGGCGCGGGTCTCCAGGCAAAAAATCTACACTGGGAATCAGTATGTGAGGCACCGCCGGCCGCGGAGATGGAAGGGGGCGACTGGGCCGGCGACTGTTTTCCGGGCGGCAACCTGGCAACCATTGAATAAACTCCACTCTGACCCCTGTTTCCAGTAATCGATATATTCTGTCGCACACCGCACCACGGAGTGCGCGGCCGGATTGCATGCCGACGTGCAATCGCTCTATTACAGGAGATTTCGCTCATGTCGCAGTTTCGGTTCGTAAGCCGCGCGGTGATCAGCATCTGCGCCGTCTGCATTCCTCTCGTCGCGGGTGGCCAGCGCACAGCGGGCGGCATTTCCCCAGCCGCTCCAACGTTGAATGCGATGTTTCGCGCACGCAATCCCCGCACCTGCGCCAAGGTAACGCACGTGCCGAGCGCCGCCGAAGCTGCCGTCATGGCACAGTGCGAATATGAGTCTTCAAGCCGCACGAGCGGGTCGACACCAATCTTTTTCCTCGCCACCAACGTCGCGCTCGAGCTGGGTTCGCCACGAGCATACGATCCGGCCGTGGACGATCACTGGGATGACATCGATCCGTCGTCGCGGGTGTACCCTCTGCGTGGATCGTCGGTAGGTTATGTGTGCACCCCGGTGAATGCAATAAGCCAGGGGAAGAACTGCCAGAAATCGTACGGCGGCCAGGTGGGCCAGGGTGCGTGTTGGCACACACAGTTCAACGAGTGGCGCTGCAGAATGACCATGGGTGGACCGGAACAGGCTCTCCAGGTGCCTGGCCCGACGACGTTCTAACGGCGATTGGTGTCAGGTTTTGCCTCGTGCCCTAAATCGATAGCACGGGGCAATACGTGACGTGCACAACGATCTACAAGACTCTGCGACCCGAGCGTCACTCGGCCCGCATGCTTACGAGCGGATCCACCTGCGTCGCGCGCCAGGCCGGAACCGCACATGCAGCCACGGCAACGGCGAGCAGCAGCATCACGACCACGGCGTAAGTCCCGGCATCGAGTGCCGTTACGCCGAACAGCATTCCATCCAGCACCCGCGCGCCGAGCACCGCGCCTCCGAGACCGATTGCGATTCCGGCGAGCGACGTTGCAAGCGCCTGTCCCACCACCAGAGACATCACCCGCCGCGACGAAGCGCCGAGTGCGATGCGAATGCCGAATTCGCGCGTGCGGCTGGCGACGGTGTAGGCGAGCACGCCGTAGATGCCGACGGCTGCCAGCACCAGCGCGATGAGTGCAAAGCTCATCGCGAGCCGGAGGGCGAAGCGACGCGAGCCGAGGCTGCTGCCGATGACGTCGTTCAGAGGTTGCACGTTGCTCACCGCCAGCGTGGGATCCTGCTCGCGCACCGCCCGGCGGATGAGTGCTTCAGCGCCCGTTGTGCTCATGGATGTGCGCACTACGAGCGATAGCGAGTGCATCCACGACTCCTTGCGGTGATTCGCGTAGAGAGTTGGCGTGACGGGCGTGTCGGGTGTGCCCGAGTGAATGTCTCCCGCGACTCCGACGATCGTCATCGGAGTGCCGTTGGGATTCGGACCGATGCTGATTCTGTGCCCGATGGCGTCGCCATTGGGGAAGAAGCGTTTGGCGGCGGTCTGGTTGATGATCGCGGTCTCGGGTCGATCGGGGCTGTCGCTCGCATCGTACGCGCGGCCGGCGATGATCGGTATGTGCATCGCCTTGAAGAAGTTGCCGTTGATGTCGAGAAATGTGAGATCGGGAAGGCGCGCCTCGTCGTTCTGCTGGCCCTCGATGCGAAGCGATGTACTCGCGGTTCCCTGTGTCGGCAGATTGCTCACCGCGCCGACAGCAGTGATGCCGGGCGTCCGTGACAACTGGTCGATGACACCCTTGTACAACGCATTCACGCGCGTGGAATCATTGTATTGGTCACCCGCTACGTTGAGATCCGCCACAACCACACCGTCGGCGTCGTAGCCGAGCGTGACGTGCGACAGCTGGGAAAAACTGCGCATGAGGAGTCCTGCGCCGACGAGGAGCATGAGTGCGAGCGCAATCTGTGCGACGACGAGAGCGCGCCGCGCTGCTCCGCTCGCGCGTCCCCCACTCGTACCCCTGCCGCCCTCCTTCAGAGAATCCTGGAGGTTGCCCCCCGACGCGCCGAGCGCTGGTGGCAGACCGAAGATGATACCGGTTACGAGCGAGACGACTACGCTGAAGGCGAGCACGCCTCCATTCACCGTGACATCGAAGACCGGTGGCAGCGTCATGGGATTGAGCGAGAGGAGCCAGCGCGTACCGACGATGGCGAGTGCAATGCCGATCACACCACCGGCAACCGACAGCACCAGAGATTCCGTCACGAGCTGCTGCAGCAGCCGGCTGCGGCGCGCACCGAGTGCCGCGCGCGTGGCCAGCTCGCGCCGGCGCCCCATCGTGCGCGAGAGTGCGAGATTGGCGAGGTTCGCGCACGCGATGAGCAGCACCAGAGCGGCCGCGGCCTGCAGCAGCAGGAGCGCCGGCCGGAGATTGCCCGTGATGATATCGCGAAGTGGATGGATGCTCGCGCTGCGCGCGCTGTCGGCCTCCGGATACTGCCGTGCAAGTTGGGCGGCGATCAGCCGAACATCGGCCAGTGCACGCGCCTGTGTCACGCCAGGCTTGAGCCGGCCAACCGCGTAGATGTAGTGCTGCTTGCGCGCGCGGGTGACGTCCGCGATCGTAGTCGTCTCGTCGAACGGAATCCACATCTCCTCGTTCTGTCCGATCAGAAAGCCGCGTGGCATCACGCCGACGACCAGATACGAGCTACCGTCCAGTCGAATGGAGCGGCCGACCACGCCGGGATCGCCACCGAAATCGCGCTGCCAGGCGGTGTAGGAAAGCAGGACTCTGCTGTCGTTACCGGGCGCGCCGTCGCTCGCAACAAGCGTGCGGCCGAGTAGCGCAGGCGTTCCCAGCACGCTGAAGATATTCGCACCGACGACGCGCGCGGTGAGAGATTTCGGATCGCCGGACGCGGGACGCCAGATGAGCTGCGTGGGCTGACTGATGGCGCCGACATCGGTGAACACCGTTTGCGCTTTCGCAATGTCGGCGAAGTCGGCGGGCGAGAGGGGCTGGTCTTCGTTCGGATGAGCGGGTGCGGTAGATCCGATTCGGTAGAGACTGTTCGCATCGTTGTAAGGCAGCGGCTGCAGCAGGACGGAGCGCGAAACGGCGAAGACAGCGGTGTTCGCGCCGATCGCGATCGCGAGCGTCAGCAGCGAGACAGTCGCGAACGACGGACTGCGACGCAGCGTGCGCACCGCATACAACACATCCTGCCGCCACTCGGCGAACAGATCCGCGCGCCGATCGTCGCGCGCCGCTGATTCGTCCTGGTTCCGGCAGTAGCTGCGTGTGAATTCCAGATCTCCGAATTCGGTGCGCGCCTGCTGTTGCGCGGCGTCCTCGCTCAGCCCGCTCGATCGCAGCTCCGCGATGCGCATGTCGAAGTGAAAGGAGAGCTCGTCGTCGACGTCGCGTGCGATGCTCGTCCCTGAGCGGCCCGGGAACCTGAACAGCCGTCGGCGTGTGCTCATGATCGCGTTCTCCCCTTCCGCTACGCGGGACTCAGCACTTTGTAGACTGCTTCGGCATACGCCTTCCACATCGCCGTCTCTACGCGGAGCTGCGCGCGGCCGGTGGTTGTTAGCAGATAGTACTTGGCCTTGCGGTTGTTCTCGGAGAGTCCCCACTCCGAGTCGATCCACTTCTTCCGCTCGAGGCGGTGGAGCGCTTGATAGAGTGCCGCGCCTTCGACGGACAGCATGCCGTCGCTGCGCGCATCGAGCCAGCGCGATATGGCGTAGCCATGCATCGACTGCCACGCGAGGGTGCGGAGTATGAGGATGTCTACGGTACCCTGCAACATCTCGGGCGGTGTACGCTTCATCTGGCTTCCAGTCATCAGGTGAGTGGAAGGATAATGCGATGGCGCTTGACGTGTCAAGCTCGGGGAGAAAACCGGGGTCAGAGTGCACTTTCTCGTGAACGCACGAGAAAGTGCACTCTGACCCCGGTTTCCCAGGGAGGCTCCGCGTCTCACGCCACGGGCAGAGGTGACTTGCGGTGCACCATCTCCTTGCGGCGCGATTCCGGAACCTCTACGCTTGTGGCCACTCGACAACCCGAAAACGAACCCCACGGGATCAGGATCATGCACACTCGTTCACTCACCGTGTTTGCCGCACTGGCGCTCGCCGCTCTGCCACTTCACGCGCAGAAGGTGCCGGCCGCGATCTACACCGATCCACCGCGCGACGCGCAGCATCCGGCACGAATGGAGGTGCTGCACATTCCGTCAGGCGGCGTGAAGATCAACGGTGTCGCGTATCTGGTGCCAGGCACCGGTGTGCATCCGACCTTCGTATTGCTGCACGGGCTTCCGGGAAACGAGAAGAACCTCGATCTCGCGCAGGCCGTGCGCCGCGCAGGCTGGAACGCGATAACGTTCAACTTCCGCGGCTCCTGGGGCAGCCCGGGCACTTTCCGGTTCGCGAACAACATGCAGGATGCCGATGCGGTACTCGCGTTCCTGCGCGATCCGGCCACCGCGAAAAAACTCGGTGTCGATACCACTCGGCTCGTGCTCGCCGGCCACAGCATGGGCGGCTGGGTGACGGTACATACCGCGGCGCACGATCATCACCTGCTCGGCGCAGTGCTGATTTCGGCGGCGGACATGGCGACACTGGCGAGCCAGCCGCGTGCGAAGGTCGTCGCTGGCATGGCCAGCGACATGGAGACGCTCGCGAGCACCACGCCGGAGCAGATGGCCGACGAGCTGATCGCGCACAGGGACAGCTGGACATTCGCGAACTCATACGCCGGTCTGGCCGCAGTGCCGCTGCTCGTCGTCACATCCAACGACGGACTCGCTCCAACGAACGACGCCCTGGTCGCGGCGGTGCGCGCGCGTGGCAACAAGCGCATCACCACAGTGCACCTGCCTACCGATCACGCGTATTCCGATCAGCGCATCGCACTCGAGAGCGCGGTGATCACGTGGCTGCAGAAGATGGCGAAGTAGCGTGAAACCGGGGTCAGAGTGCAGTTCTCCTGGAAACGCGATCTGTTTGCATCAAGAAAGTCCGCTCTGACCCCGGTTTCTTCTCGCCCATTCTCCCGCCAAACCCTATATTCCTGAGTCTTTCGACCCATAACCAGCAGGCGCCTTGGCGGATCTTCGATCCCGTGTCGAGCAGTCGTTGTCTGGCACCTACACTCTCGAGCGCGAGCTCGGCGGCGGCGGAATGTCGCGCGTGTTCGTGGCCAGCGAAGACCGCCTCGGCCGACGGGTAGTCGTCAAGGTTCTGTCGACCGAGCTGGCGGCGGCGATGTCGGTGCCGCGATTCGAGCGTGAAATCCGCGTGGCCGCGTCGCTGCAGCAGGCCAACATCGTACCGGTGCTCGCGGCCGGCGACATCGACGGCATTCCCTACTACACGATGCCGTACGTGGAGGGCGAGAGTCTCCGCGCGCGACTGGGCCGCGAGCCACTCGCCATCTCTGAAGTGCTCAGCATACTTCGCGATGTCGCACGCGCGCTCGCATACGCGCATGAGCGCGGAGTGGTGCATCGCGACATCAAGCCGGACAACGTTCTCCTCTCGGGACACACCGCCGTAGTCACCGACTTCGGAATCGCGAAGGCGATCGCGGCCGCGGCCGAAGGTCCCGCAGGCGCGACGCTCACGCAATTAGGCACCGCCGTGGGAACGCCGGCCTACATGGCGCCGGAGCAGGCGGCGGGCGACCCGGCCACCGATCACCGCGCCGACATCTACGCCTTTGGCTGCATGGCGTACGAGCTGCTCGCCGGGCGAGCAGTATTTCCCGACCTCGCGCCACACAAGTTGCTGGTCGCGCACATGACGGAGATACCCACGCCGATCAGCGAGCTGCGACTGGATTGCCCACCCGCTCTTGCGTCGCTGGTGATGCAGTGCCTGGCGAAGTCTCCCGCCGCGCGGCCGGCAAGTGCCACCGAGCTGTTGCAGCGCCTGGACACCACCACGTCGGGCGCCGGTGCCGTGATGCCCGGGATACTGATCGGCGGACGTCCGATGCTCTGGCGCGCGCTCGGGATCTACGTTGCCGCGTTCATCGGCGTCGCGATCGTGGCCCGTGCGGCGATCATTGCGATCGGATTGCCCGACTGGGTCTTTTCCGGCGCACTGGTAGTCATGGCGCTGGGTTTGCCCGTCGTGCTGTTCACCGCGTACACGCAGTACATCGCGCGCCGAGCTGCGACGGCGACGCCGGTGTACACGGATGGCGGTACGCGATCGCTCGCTGGCCACGGCACCATGGCGACCATCGCCATCAAGGCGAGCCCGCACGTATCGTGGCGGCGCACCGCTCGCGGCGGCATCGCGGCCGTAAGCTTGTTCGTGCTGCTGATTGCGGGCTACATGCTGCTCCGGGTGCTCGGCATCGGACCGGCGGGATCGCTGTTCGCCGCGGGAACGCTCGCCGCGAATGACAACGTCGTGGTCGCCGCATTCGACGCACCGGGCGCTGACTCATCGCTCGGCTCGACCATCGCCGAGGCTGTGAAAACAGACCTGTCGCAGAGCCGCGCAGTGCGCGTTCTTCCAACCACATCCATAGTCGCTGCACTCGAGCAGATGCGGCGTCCCGACACGGCGCGCGTCGACTTCACCACCGCGCGCGAGATCGCGCAACGCAGCGGCGCGAAGGCTGTGGTGGGGGGAAGCGTCGTGCCCGCCGGCGCGGGTTACATCATCACGGTAAGACTGGTTGGTGCGCAGACGGGCAACGATCTCGCATCCTTCAGCGAATCAGCGAAGGATGCCGGCGATCTCATTCCCGCTGTCGATCGCGTCACCAAGTCGCTGCGGCGAAAGATCGGAGAGTCGCTCAAGACGGTGCGTGATGCACCGCCTCTCGATCAGGTCACGACTGCGTCGCTGGGCGCGCTCCGCAGCTACGCCGCTGGCAACTTCGCCAACGACGTCCAGGCGAACTATCCGGCCGCGATCCAGGACTATCAGGATGCCATCCGCCAGGACAGTACGTTTGCCATGGCCCACGTGGAGCTGGCGTTCACGTTGCAGTCGCTGGGCGGTGCGACGAACCTCGCGCAAGCCAACATAGAGCTCACGAAGGCGTTCCACCTCAGCGATCGCCTTCCGGAAAGTGAGCTGTACAACGTTCAGGGCGCGTACTACACATTTGTGGCGCGCGATCGTCCACGGGCAATCACGGCGTTCCGCCGAGCCGTGCAACTCGATTCAACCAACATCGACGCGGTCAATTCGCTCGCCGTCACGCTGGCCAGCGCGCGGGACACGACGGCCGTGCAAATGTACAAGCTTGCGCTCGCCAATGACTCGGCCGACGGCACGATTCTCAACAACCTGGCCGGCGCGTATGTCGCGATGGGTCGGTATCGGGAGGCCGATTCGGTGCAGGCGCTGTTCGCCAGCCGACACGTTCCGTTTCCCACTGGACCGACGCGCTTCGGGGAGCTCTGGAGTCAGAATAAGTACGACGCGGCGGAGAAACTAGCGCGGGGCATGGTAGACAGCGCCGACGCGGTGCACGCCGCCCGTGCGCTCGGGGTGCTCGTGAACATCGTGCAGCTGCGCGGCCGGCTACACGAGGCTGACCGCCTCTCCACGCAAGCGAATGCGGCACTGGCTCGCACGAACGGTCGCAGCGCAGATCCGTACACGACGGTCTCCGCTCGCGCGACGCGCGACGGCGTGATTCGCGGAAACGCTTCGCTGGCGATTGCTGAACTCGATTCGACGGTCCGCGCTTATCCAGTGGCGTCGGCGCCCGTCGCGACGCTCCACGGTCTGTCTCTGGCCATTGTGACCTACGCGCAAGTCGGCTCCGCTGCGAAGGCGCGCGACGCGTTGCGCCAGTACGAGGCAAGGCTCGACTCCGCAGGGCGTCGCCACGACGCCGTCTACATTGCGCGCGATCGTGGTGCGATCGCCATGGCGGAAGGAAAGACCGACAGCGCTGTCGCATATTTTCGCCAGGGCGATGTGGAGGCGGACGGACTTCCAACCAACAACTGTGCCGCCTGTACACCGTACCTCATCGGGATTGCGTACGATCAGGGGCGGCGTGCCGACTCCGCGCGCAAGTACCTGACCGAGTATGTCGACATGCAAAGTGGTGGTCGCGTCACCATAGATCCGTACTACCTCGCGCCGACGCTCTACCGGCTGGGAGAGTTGTACCGCGATGCCGGCGACACGAAGCGCGCCATCATGTATTACAGCGAGTACGTCGACCTCTGGAAAAACGCCGACCCCGAGCTGCAGCCGCGCGTCAACGACGTCCGGAAGCAAATAGCGGCGCTGCTGCACTCAAAGGGGTAACCGGGGTCGGAGTGCACTTTCCTTCGGTCAACGCGAACCATCGGCGTCAGGAAAGTGCACTCCGACCCCTGTTCTTGCCGTTAAGTCCCCATGTGACTATTTTAGTCATATGACGACGACCTCAATATCCGAATTGAAGGCGCGCCTCAGCGCCTATCTGGACATCGTTCGCCAGGGAGACGAAGTGCTGGTGACCGATCGTGGGCGAGTCATCGCCCGCCTGGCTCCGGTCACGGGAGGTGCGTCGGACAACAGCCGGCGGGACGCGCTCATCCGGAGCGGGCGAATCCGGCCTGCCACAGCCCGCCTCCCCAAAAGCTTCTGGACCACGCCGCGCCCCAGCGACACGCAAGGGCGCTCGCTCTCGGCATTGCTGGACGAGCGAGCCGAGGGCTGGTGAGGTTCTGGGACTCCTCGGCGCTGGTAACGCTGGTTCTCGATCAACCGCGCACCGCCCAGGCTCGGCAGCTCCATACGCAGGATCCTGAGCTGGTGGTCTGGTGGGCGTCCTCGATCGAATGCGCCTCTGCAATTGCGCGCCTGCATCGCGAGGGTCAACTCACTGCAGCCGAAGAGGCGCAGGCGCGTGACCTGCTGACTACACTGAGGGCGAGCTGGTTCGAGGTACAGGCCGGCGATGCGATCCGTGAGCAGGCGCTCAGGGTCTTCGGTTGCATCCGCTCCGCGCCGCCGATGCAATGCAGCTTGCAGCTGCGCTCGAATGGAGCGGATCTCCACCGGAAGGACAGTTCGTTTCATTCGATCAACGTCTAAATGCGGCTGCGCAGCGCGAAGGGTTCGTCACCGTGCCATGACTCTAATTCCGTTCCTCCATGACAACAGGTGCTCAAAAGAAGCCTACCGACTATACCGGCCTCATTATTGTGGTACTTCTTCTACCCGTCTACCTGGCCTTCTATTTTCTGGGACAGGAGGAGCTTGGTAGATCGGTATCACTCGTTCTTGGAATGGTGCTGCTTGCGATCAGAGTTCGCTGGGATCTGCGGAAGCACTTGTGGTTCTGGGCGATTATCGTCTTGGTGTTGCTGCTTCATGTTCCGTTGGTATTTCGCTTTCGATGGCCGGATGGCTTCCACGGCTGGCTCCCCGCATACGCCATGCTACCTATCGGGCTCGCAGATCTTCTGATCATCCTGGGAGCGGTCGGATTCGTGGAGAAGTACATAGTGAAGGCTCCTCCCGCCGAGAGTGTCTGATCCCGCGGATTGAAACCGGAGTCAAATGGTTTGGTCGTCGAACCGTAACGGTCGCCGGTGGGATGCGACGGTGCCCGTGTTAAACCAGGGTCAGAGTGCACTTTCCTGGTAAACGCGAACTGCCCATGCCAGCAAAGTGCACTCTGACCCCGGTTCCTCACGGTTCCTCATTTGCGCAGTAACGCCGGCCAGTTCTCGACCAACACTGCGGCGTTCGACGCCGGCGACATGCGCAGCACGAAGCGCGTCCCGTCTCCGTTCACGTCGTACGGCACTCCTGGATCGAAGAACATTCCGCGCAACCAGCTCGGCACTCGAAAGAGCATCTGTGGTGTCCCGAACGCGAGCGTCGTCCCTGGCGTAACGGACGTGCTCATCATGCGGCCGTCGGGTGTCTCGAAGTACATTTCGCGCCCGTCATTGCGCCAGCGCGGACGACGCCCGCCGTTCACCGAGATGCGCGCTGCCTCGCCGGATCGGAGGAAGGGCCGCACGTAGATCTCGGTCGCACCGGACTCGTCCGACGTGTATGCCAGCGATCGTCCGTCCGGCGAGAGCGCTCCGTCGGCGACATTTCCACCGCTGCCCAGTATGCGAACGGGCCGGCCTGCGGTGAAGTCGTACGCCCATAGCTCCGACCGCGCGAGGGTGTCGGCATTCGACGCAACGCGCGTCATCAGGAGATAGCGTCCGTCGCGTGACCAGTCGGTGGGAAGCGGTGTCCCGCGCGTGCCGGCCATGAGGAATGTGTCCCGGCCCGTCGCGAGATCGACGCGATGAATTCCGGCTAACCCGCTCCCTGGCGCACCGGCGCCAAAGCCGGCCAGCACCGAGTCTCCGGGTCCCCAGACAGGAGAGGTTGCGAGGCTCGCGACAACTGTGAGTGTTTTTCGAGCCATGTCGTAGATGTTCACGTGGTCGAAGCCGCCTAGCGCGACCAGTGACTTGCTTCGCGCAATCTGGTGCGTCCATGTGCCGAGCACCGGTACCGTGTCGATGATCTGCCCCTTGCGATCAGCGACGAGCTTCTCCAGATCGCCTTGCGACGGCAGATACGCCAGCGCACCAGTCGCCGAAACCGAGTACGAGAACGTCGCGCCTGCCGAGCGCACGCCATCCGCGATGAGCACGCGATCACCGCTGAGAGTCGCTCTGCCCGCGTCGAAACGTTGTGCGACAAGGCGCGACGGCATCCCGGCCCCCGGGAACACGCCGTATAGCAGGATGTCAGGAGGTACCAATGTGGGATCCGAGGCCCGAGTCACGAGCTGGCGCCAGGTACCTCCGTTCATGTCTGCCACATAAACTCCAGGGCGGATCAGATCCGAATCGGACGGAGAAGAGCACGTGTTTGCCGTCCGGAAGCAGGACGGGATGCTCCAGCAGCTCCGCCGCGCCGGATGTCGACGTGTGCATCGGGACGGCGATCGTGCACGGCGCCGCCGTTGGCGGTCGTGCGCTCGATACCGCGGGAGCTCGCGAGGAGGATGGTGCCGTCGTCTGCCCAACTTCCATTCATGCCGCCCTCGATCTTGCAAAGCCCGCGAAGGCCGCCCGTGAGATCGAACCGCCAGAGCTGGTCGTGGGCGAAGAATGCGATCGATTGTCCGTCCGGCGACCAGAATGGTGCCGCCGCGCCGTCGGTACCTGGAAGGGCGACGGCGGTGAGCGAGTCGAGGCGTCGCAGCCAGAGATGCGATTCGCCATGCGGCGAAAGCAGCACGAACGCGAAGCGTTGTCCATCGGGTGAGAGCGCGCCGAAGCTGGATCGCTCGCTGAATTCCTGTCCGTCGGGCGGAAGCAGCGACGACACCACCAGCGGAGCAGTGCCACGCTCGGCGTCCACGCAGCGACACGGCGAGAGCCGCGAGTGCGATCGCCGTCATGAGCGCCGCGACGCTCCACGGCAGCCAGCGCTGCCAGCCTGAGTGCTATCCGTGCCTGCGGAGGCCGCGTGCGTCGCTCGCGTCAGCGGAGCCAGCGCGGGCCGGCGAGCGCATGAGAAAACTCGGTGGCCGATGCAAACGATCAGCGGGGAGCTTCTCCAGCGCGGTCATCACCGCATCATCGACGTACGCTGGAATGCTCTTGCGTTGCGCGACGAGCGAGCGCGGCTCCGTCGTGATCACCTGTGCGACGATCGCCTGTGCAGTAGATCCGGTGAATGGCGGATCGCCGCTCAACATCTCGTACGTGACCGCGCCGAGCGAGTAGATGTCGGAGCGAGGTCCGATGTCGCGCTCACCCATCGCCTGCTCGGGTGACATGTACTGCGGAGTGCCGAGTGAGAGGCCGGTCTGCGTCATTCGCTGTCCACCAGCCTGTTGAACGGCGAGCGCAATTCCAAAGTCCGCCACGAGCGCGTGCCCGTTCTGCAGGAGGATGTTCTCCGGCTTGATGTCGCGGTGCACGATGCCGCGTCCATGGGCGTACGCGAGTGCGTCTGCTGCCTCGCTCGCGATGCGAACTGCGTCGGCAATCGGAAGCTGCTTGTCGCGCGTGAGCCGTCCGCGCAGAGTCTCACCTTCCACGTACGGCATGACGTAAAAGAGCAAACCATCAGCGCTTCCACTGTCGAACAGCGGCAGGATGTGCGGGTGCTGCAGGTTGGCGGTGAGCTCGATCTCCTTCAGAAACCTTTCGGGGCCGAGGATCGCAGAGAGCTCGGCGTGCAGCACCTTGATCGCGACCTTGCGGTGATGCTTGAGATCTTCGGCGAGATATACAGTCGCCATGCCGCCTGCACCGAGCTCGCGCTCGATGCGGTATCTGCCGTCCATGGACGGCTGGAGACGCGCTGACAGCTGGTCGGGAGCTGACTCGGGCATGTGGGGGATAATGTACGTTACGCCGGTCCGTCCCGGGCGAGGTCCCGTCAAAACGCGAAACCAGGGTCGGAGTGCACTTCATTCTGCAAACGCGCTGGCGCCAGGAAGCTCCACTCCGACCCCAATTCGACAGTGCCGGGGCTCGGCGGTATCTTCTGCCTCACCACCACCCCACTCATTTCTGAGACAGCCATGTCACTACGCGTCAGCCTGTCCCTCGCGGCACTCTGCTTGATGACCGCCGCACCGACAATCCACGCGCAGGACGACGCCCTCGTCGCGAAGGCGCTCGCGATCCACAAGCGGGTGATCAAGCTCGACACGCATGTGGACTTCAATCCGTCGTTCATGAGCGACACGCCGCCCAACTACGTGACGGGACTCCACAACCAGGTCGATCTGCCCAAGATGAGGGCCGGCTACAACGGCATCTTCTTCTCGATCTACGTGGGACAGGGCGAGCTGACGCCGGACGGATACCAGCGCGCGTACGAGGCGGACGTCGCCAAGTTCGACGCGGTGCACAAGCTGGCGGAGAAGATGGCGCCCGACCAGATCGAGATCGCGCGCACTGCCGCCGACGTGCGCCGCATCGTGAAGAGCGGGAAGCTCGTTGCCTTGATGGGCGTGGAGAACGGTTATGGAATAGGCACCGACATCACCCGCGTGAAGGAATTCGCCGATCGCGGCGCGCGCTATCTCTCACTCGCGCACAACGGCAACAATCAGTTGTCCGATTCGAACACCGGCGAGCTCGACAACGTGTGGATGTGGCACGGCGTGAGCCCGCTCGGCAAGCAGGTCGTTGCCGAGGCGAACAAGTGGGGGATACTGCTCGACATATCGCATCCGTCGAAGGAATCGAACATGTGGGTGATGGCCAACAGCAAGGCACCAGTCATCGCATCGCATTCCGCAGTCCGCGCGTTGTGTCCCACGCAGCCCCGTGATCTTGACGATGAGCAGCTGCTCGCGCTGAAGAAGAACGGCGGTGTGATGCAGACAGTGGCGGTGTCGGAGTTTCTCGTGTGCGCGAACGCAATCCCGCAGGAACGAACGACGGCGCTCGAAGCGCTTGCCAAGGAGTACAATCTGCCGGTCGCACTCGTGACTCGCGGCAGTGGTCCGGGTGCAGGCGGTTTTGGCGAAGGGCGGAGCGCAATCGCACGTTCTGCAGCTTGCTCCATTGGTGATCCCACGTCGGAGCCGCAACCCGTCGCGCGGGCACCACGCGCGAATCCGTTCGCCGCCATGGATGACGCGACACGTACGCGTTACCAGGCGCAGCGCGACGCGATCGACACGCAGTATCCCGCACCAGCGCCGGTGCGCCGCGCGAACGTGAAGGATCTCGTCAATGCGATCGACTATGCAGTCAAGGTGATGGGGATCGATCACGTCGGCATCGCATCCGACTTCGACGGTGGTGGCGGGATCGAAGGATTCAATTGTGCAGCCGAGGCGCCGAATGTGACGATCGAGCTCGTGCGGCGCGGATATACGGAGCCGCAGATCGCGCAGCTCTGGGGCGGGAATCTGTTGCGCGTGATGGAGCAGGCCGAGCGCGTGGCGACGAGGTTGCAGAAAGAGAGCTAGGGGTGACGAGGGCACGGAGCAAGACGTGACACCGTGCGCTCTCGCGCTCACCGCTACCTAGTCCCCGATCGGCGTTCCCGGCGGCAGCGGAATCACATCCGCCGGACGCGGCGGTGCGATGTGGCGATCCAGCCAGTTCCGCACGTTGCGAACGACTTCCGCGTTCGCCGCACGATCCTCAGTGTCCGTCGTCTTCGCAGCCGCGAGGCTCGTCGCCAGGCGACTCAGACGATCGTTGGCCGCTGCCTGCACGTCTGCCGTGGAACGCTGGTCGGCGGCCAGCGCGAACAGCGCATCCACCACCGCACGCCTCGCCTGGCGGCGGACTCCGCGCTCGTACGCCGTCGTCGCCACTGCATTCGTGTAGACGCCGTCGATCATCTGACCGATCACTTCGTCGGCCGACGGCGACGCTGCGTCGCGTGCGTGAAACGACATCACGCGCTCCATACGATCGGGCTGCAGGATTCCATCCGCAACGTTGCCCGCCAGCGCGCGCGCGATGGCCAACGGATCGTAGACGATTCCCGCTGGCGTCGTCTCGAAACCCCAGCCGCCGCCATATCCGTAGGGCGAAGGCGGTATCATCTTCACTATGCGCTCCGGCACCGCGAGCTCGCGCGGCTGAATCGTCGCGATAAGCTCGCGCAGCGCTTCCCGCTGCTTCGCCGGTGCGACGACGGTCGCGGGCGTCTGTCCATCGCCCCGCAGCGCAAACGTGTATTCCATGCCGCCGATCGCCTTCGTCGCCGCTTCGATCGCGTAGCGATGATGTAGATAGACAGGCACGAAGCGTTCGTTGATCATCCACATCGGATCACCGACCGGGATCACCGATTCGTTGAACTTGGAGATGAGCACGTCGCGCACCGCGCTCTCGCGCGCGAGCTCCTTCACCGCGTCGTCGCCGTTCAACCAGCGTGTTACCTCAGGGTACACGCCGGCCGACGCGTCGCGATCGGTCAGGAAGCGCGCTCCGCCGGCGATGGCCTGACGTGCGAGCGCTTCCTGACCCGCGCTCTCTGCTGCGGCGTTTGGATACTGCGTGTAGTCGAATCGAATAGCCAGCGTATCGTACGCGCCCGTGCCAGTTGCCCAGGCGTGCGACACGTCGATCGTGCCGTTGGGCCGCAATGTCACCAGCGGCCCTGGATAGTCCATCACACTTGCTCGACCATACGCATGCGAGATGTAGTTGTGGGCGAGGCCGAGCGTGTGGCCGATCTCGTGAGCGACATGCTGGCGGCGGCGCGACATTGCGAACTCGGTGCCGTTGACGTTGGGATCGAGCGACGCCATCCAGTCAGTGCCTTCTCCGTCCATTGCCGGCGTCATGCCGGCGAAGATGTTGTAGTCGGTGATCGAGCGATACGTGTCCATCTTGAGCAGCGCCTTGATGATCTCGCCAGTGCGTGGATCGACGAACGACTGGCCTACGGAGAAGCCGGGATCACTCCGGTGCACCCACTGAATTACTGAATAGCGCGCGTCCATCGGATCGACGCCGGGGGGCAGATCCTCGACGCGGAATGCGTTCTTGAATCCGGCCGCCTCGAACGTCCTGGTCCACCACGACGCGCCCTGACGGAATGCCGTGCGATACGGCTCCGGGATACCTGGATCGAGGTAGTAGACGATGGGTTTTACCGGCTCGGAGATCGCGGCCGACGGATCCTTCTTCTCGAGACGCCAGCGGTTGATCCAGCGAGTCTCCGGCTTCTCGGTGAACGGGCGCGAGAAGTCGTCGTAGGTCACCGCGAAGATTCCGACGCGCGGATCGAACGCGCGCGGCTTGAAGTTGGAATCGGGCAGCTCGACGAACGAGAAGTGCTCGCGCAGAGTAACCGCGCCCGGATCCGGCGCATGACGTGCGACTTCGCGACCCGGTGCGTCGCTCTCGAAAGTGAGCAGCGTCTCGATTTCAGTGTTCTTCGGAAACGCCTTGGTGTGCGGCATGTAGATCGCGCTGCGATTGCGGTCCAGCCGATACGTGCCCTGCTTCTGCCGCTGGATCGTCGAGGTAACGCCCATCATGTCCTGCAGCGCAAAGTCCGTGGCGTCCACCAGCAGCCGCCCACCTTCCTCGGCCACGATCGGCATCCCCGCGAGCGTCGACGTGGCGAAGGACTCCTCGACGGCGTGAGCCTGGAGCGAGTCGGCCGTCGCGCGATAACGCGTGTTCCGACGAATGAGCAGCACGCGCGGGCCGAAGCGCTCGAAGCGCACAATCCCTTCGTCGCCCGTCGTCCCGCGATCGAGCCCGAGGTCGTTCGACCCCAGGCCAGTGGCGAGCGTGGGCAGGTACAGAAAGTCCTGGCCGAGCCGCTGCACCTCGAGGAGAAGCTTGCCTGTGTGCTCGTCGTAGTAGAACGGAATGAACCCGTCGTGCCGCTCCATGCCCGCGGTCTGCGACGCGATGCTGTGCGCGGGCTGGGCGGTTGCGGGCTGCGCGGCAGCGCGCTGGGCGCGGAGTGCAGCAGGGGCGGAGGCGACGAGGGCGGTAACGACGGAAGCCACGAGGGCGTAGCGGGCAGCGCGCATGAGCAATCGGGGATGACGGAGTATTTAGCGACGATGCCAATGTGGCGCAGAGCGGGGCCCGGTGCAAGAAACGGGAAGAAACCGGGGTCAGAGTGCAGTCTTACTCCGCCCGCATGCTTATCAGAGGATCCACCTGCGTCGCGCGCCACGCGGGCACCGCGCATGCGCCCACAGCCACGACGAGCAGCATCATCACAACCACGGCGTACGTACCCGCGTCGAGCGCGGTTACGCCGAACAGCATTCCGTTGAGGACTCGCGCACCCAGCACCGCGCCGCCAAGACCAATCGCAATTCCGGCGAGCGACGTCACGAGCGCCTGCCCCAGCACCAGCGACATCACCCGCCGCGACGATGCGCCGAGTGCGATGCGGATGCCGAATTCGCGCGTGCGGCTGGCGACGGTGTAGGCGAGCACGCCGTAGATGCCAACTGCTGCCAGCACCAGCGCGATCAGCGCAAAGCTCATCGCGAGCCGGAGTGCGAAACGACGCGCGCCGAGGCTGCTGCCGATGACGTCGTTCAGAGCTCGCACGTTGCTCACTGCCAGCGTGGGATCCTGCTCGCGCACCGCTCGGCGGATGAGTGCTTCAGCCCCCGTCGTGCTCATGGATGTGCGCACGACGAGCGAGAGTGACCGCATCCACGACTCCTTGCGGTGATTCGCATACAGCGTTGGTGTGACGGGCGTGTCGAGCGTGCCCGAGTGTATGTCTCCCGCGACGCCGACAATCGTCATCGGAGTCGCGTTGGGATCCGGGCCGATGCTGATTCTGCGCCCGAGGGCGTCGCCCTTGGGGAAGAAGCGTTTGGCGGCCGTCTCGTTGATGATCGCGGTCTCGGGGCGATCGGGACTGTCGCTCTCATCGTACGCGCGGCCTGCGATGATCGGTATGCGCATCGCCTTGAAGAAGTTGCCGTTGACGTCGAGAAATGTGAGATCGGGAAGGCGCGCCTCGTCGTTCTGTTCGCCTACGATGCGAAGCGACGTGCTTGCGGTGCCCTGCGTCGGCAGATTGCTCACGGCGCCCACGGCGGCGATGCCGGGTGTCCGCGACAACTGGTCGATGACACCTTTGTACAACGCGTCGATGCGCGCAGGATCGCTATATCGGTCGCCTGCCACGTTGACGTCCGCCACCACAACGCCGGTCGGGTCGTAGCCGAGGGCGACGTGCGAGAGCTGGGAAAAGCTGCGCATGAGGAGTCCTGCGCCGATGAGGAGCATGAGCGCGAGTGCTATCTGTGCGACGACGAGCGCGCGCCGCGCTGTTCCGCTCGCGCGCCCGCCGCTCGTACCCCTGCCGCCTTCCTTCAAAGAATCCTGAAGATTGCCGCCCGACGCGCCGAGCGCTGGTGGCAGGCCGAAGACGATGCCCGTGGCGAGTGAGACGATGACGCTGAAGGCGAGCACGCCACTGTTCACCGTGACATCGAACACCGGAGGCAGCGTCATCGGATTGAGCGAGAGGAGCCAGCGCGTTCCTACGATGGCGAGCCCGATGCCGATCGCGCCGCCGGCAACCGACAGCACGAGAGATTCGGTTACGAGCTGCTGCAGCAGCCGGCTGCGACGCGCACCGAGTGCCGTGCGCGTGGCCAGCTCACGCCGGCGTCCCATCGTGCGCGAGAGCGCGAGGTTGGCGAGGTTCGCGCAGGCGATGAGCAGCACGAGCGCGGCCGCGGCCTGCAGCAGCAGGAGCGCCGGACGGAGATTGCCCGTGATGACCTCGCGAAGGGGATGGATGTCCATGGTGCGCGCGCTGTCGGCTTCCGGATACTGCCGCGCAAGCTGGGCGGCGATCAGCCGAACATCGGCGAGTGCACGCGCTTGAGTGATGCCCGCCCTGAGCCGGCCAACAGCGTAGATGTAGTGCTGCTTGCGCGCGCGGGTGACATCCGCGACCGTGGTCGTCTCGTCGAAGGGAATCCACATCTCCTCGTTCCGTCCGATGAGAAAGCCGCGCGGCATCACGCCGACGACGAGATACGAGGTACCGTCCAGTCGAATGGAGCGGCCGATCACACCGGGATCGCCACCGAAATCACGCTGCCAGGCGGTGTAGGAGAGCAGGACTCGGTTGTCGTTACCGGGCGCGCCGTCGCTCGGAACGAGCGTGCGACCGTGGAGCGCGGGCGTGCCGAGCACGTTGAAGATATTTGCGCCTACGACGAGCGCGTTGAGAGACTTCGGGTCGCCGGACTCGGGGCGCCAGATGAGCTGCGTCGGCTGACTTATGGCGCCGACGCCGGTGAATGCGGTCTGCTCCTTTGCAAGGTCGGCGAAGTCGGCGGGCGAGAGTTGGATGTCTTCGTTCGGATGCGCGGGCCTGCTGGATCCGATGCGATAGAGACTGTTCGCGTCCCTGTACGGCAGCGGCTGAAGCAGTACGGAGCGTGACACCGCAAAGACAGCAGTGTTTGCGCCGATCGCAATCGCGAGCGTGAGCAGCGAGACGGCTGCGAACGACGGGCTGCGACGCAGCGTGCGCACCGCATACACCACGTCCTGCCGCCACTCTGCCAACAGATCCGCGCGCCGATCGCCGCGCGCTGCAGACTCATCCTGGTTGCGGCAATACTTGCGTGTGAATTCCAGATCTCCGAACTCGGTGCGCGCCTGTTGTTGCGCGGCTTCCTCGCTCAGGCCACTCGACCGCAGCTCCGCGATGCGCATGTCGAAGTGAAATGAGAGCTCGTCGTCGACGTCGCGCGCGATGCTCGTCCCTGAACGCCCTGGGAACCTGAACAGCCGTCGGCGTGTGCTCATGATCGCGCTCTCCCTTCCCGCTACGCGGGGCTCAGCACTTTGTAAACCGCCTCGGCGTACGCCTTCCACATCGCCGTCTCGACGCGGAGCTGCGCACGGCCGGCGGTGGTGAGCAGGTAGTACTTGGCCTTGCGATTGTTCTCGGAAAGTCCCCACTCGGAGTCGATCCACTTCTTCCGCTCGAGGCGGTGGAGCGCTTGATACAGTGCCGCGCCTTCGACTGACAGCATGCCATCGCTGCGTGCATCGAGCCAGCGCGAGATGGCGTAGCCATGCATCGACTGCCACGCGAGGGTGCGGAGGATGAGGATGTCGACAGTACCTTGCAACATCTCGGGAGGTGTACGCTTCATCTGGCTTCCAGTCATCAGGTGAGTGGAAGGATAATACGAAAGGGATTGGGGTGTCAAGCGGAAAAGCTGATGCCCTTCAGTTAGGGCCGTCTGGAATTATGCAGCTGCCGCAACCAAGATCCAGGACATTCGCACCCGTCGGTACGTGTTCGAGCAGCACGTCCAGGATTCTTTGTTCTGAGGCTGACAGGCGCAGCCTTGCTTCGTCCCACTGAGGCGCGACCGCGTCTCATACGACTCGCGATTCATATTCGCCATAGTCGAAACCGGGGGCAGAGTGCGCTTTTTTCATGTCGCTATACTCAGACTTGAAACTGCGCTCTGCCCCGGGTTTCTGGAGAAACCCGAGAAACCCGGGTCAGAGTGCTTCAGCGGATGCCTTGACGCCCTGCGCCGGAGCCACCACTCTTGGGTTCGATGGAATCGGCGACACTCCGCATCCCGCCATTTTCGCTTTTCGACGGCGATCTGCTGAACAGGACGTTCAGCCGGATCGGGCTGGACAGCAGACACGTGAGTGATCTTACCGCTCGAGCGCTCATCGTGATCGGGATCACATGGGTTCCGATGGCGGTACTCGCGTACTCGCAGCATCTGTACAGCCCCCACATCGTCGCGCGAAACTTCTTCGCCGACTATGCCGCTTATGCGCAATTCCTTATCGCCATTCCGCTTTTCATTGTCGGCGAGCGGATCGTATCGCGCAGCACCCGCCAGGCGGACATGGATTTCGTGGACACGGGTGTAGTCAGTGTCGAAGACCTGCCGATTGTGAGCGCGAGCCATGCAGAAGTGGAGCGACTCCGCATGTCGCGTGTGGCGGAAGCAGTTTGTATAACGCTCGCTTATGTCACTGCGGGTGCGACGATCCTGCCAGAGCTCGCGACGCAGTCGATGCTCACGTGGCACAGCGGGGCCGGTCCGACAGGAAATCTTCACACGCTCTTCGGCCTGACTGCGCCCGGTGCGTGGGCACTGCTCGTAGCATTGCCGATTCTCAACTACTGGTGGATCAGAATCGCCTGGAAGATCATCGTCTGGACGCGATATCTCTACAGGATGTCGAGGCTCAGGCTCGTTCTGGTCGCATCGCACCCCGACAGCACGGGTGGCATCGGATTCGTCAGCGAGGTGCAGTCCACGTTTGCCCTGATCATCTTCGCCTACGGCGTGAGCAACGTCGCTGCGGTAATCGCGTACAAGGTGGCAATCGAGCACGCGCCACTTTCACTGATGCCTGTGTGGGGTCCAGCGATCGGATTCATCGTATGCGCGCCGCTCCTGTTCACCGTGCCGCTGCTGATGTTCACCAAGCAGCTCTCACGCACGAAGCGTCGCGCGATGGCGCTGTGTCGCGCGCAGCTCCTCCGCCGGTCTCTCGCTTTCGAGGCGCGGTCACTCAGCGAGGATTTGAGCGAGGGTCTCAGCGTCGGGGCGGGTTCGGACAGTGCATGGCTCGCGAGCATGAACAACCTGAGCGGCGTGTTCGACCGTATCGGACATATGCGCGTGGTGCCGTTCGACTTGAAGTCGGCGACCCAGCTTCTTGGAGCCACAATCGGCTCCGTGGCTACCGTGCTACCTCTTCTCAAATTCGAAGGGCCGCTCAAGGATTGGCTGGATCTGCTGTCGTCCGTGCTGAGGCATGGCAGCTGATGCGACATCGGGGTCAGAGTGCAGTTCCAAGAGTGCACTCTGACCCCGGTTACTACTTGGGTCTGCGTCCGTATCTGTCTATGTGGTCATGCGGGATAATATCTTCGAACAGGATTGTCCCGCTCTCCATTCGGTACAGGACTCTGTCTCCATCGGTACACCGTGCCTCATTGTAGTACTTGTCGGGCTCGATGGGCTTTACTCGCATGCCGGGTGTTGGATCGTCTGACAGGAGCGCAATGATGACTTTGTCGGTCCCTTTTTTCTCCTGCGCCTGCAATCCCCTGTAGCTCTTCTCCCATTGCGCCGAAAACTTGGCATCGAAGAATGATCTTTTCGGCGCCATCAGCGGTCAGCGCTTTTTCGAACCGGCGCTGCTCCTTGCTTTCAGGGAGTCCAGGTAACGCTGTGTTTCTGCGCTTCCTTTCGTATGAGTGAAGCGACCCGCTCGGAAGTCTTCTTCTGCGGCGGTAATGCGAGACTGCGTTTCGGGCGCATGAAACCACATCTGGTCTCTAGGGACCAGCTCCACAGGAACCAGCTCAAAGGTTCCGCTATCCGTCCGATCCACCCGCAATAGCGTATCGGGCGACAAGCCCAGAGCGTCCCGCATTTCACGCGGAAGGGTGGTCCGTCCCTTGGGATCGATCGTAAGGCAGCCAATTGTCTGGGTCATGTTTCGGGCTCGGCGGGTACTTGTCGTTCCTTTGTGGTATAATACCACTATACCATTATCCCACAATGGTGTCAACGGGCAAACAGGGGTCAGAGTGCAGTTTCCCGCGCTTGGACGCAGCGGAAACTGCACTCTGACCCCTGTCTTTTCAGTTCAGGCGAGTGCGCGGTGGATCACGTCGAGCGCGCGCTGCATCTCCGGCATCGTTCCGACGGTGACGCGCAGATGCGTGGTAAGCGGCGGGAAGGGCCGACCCAACGACACGCCCTGCTTCAGACACTCGGCGCGGAACGCTTTCACGTCGCGCTTGATATCCACCATGACGAAATTCGCCTGGCAATCGGCTGGTACGTAGCCGTTGCGGCGGAAGTAATCCAGCGTGAACGCGCGCGCCTCGCGATTCAGGCGCTGCTGCTCGGCGATGCGCGCGGTGTCTGCGACGGTGGCACTCGCCGCCGCCAGCGACGGCTGGTTGGTGTTGGTGTCGAGCAGCCAGGGTTGCATTCGCTTGAGTGTCTCGGGACGCGCGATCGCATATCCCAGCCGCAGTCCCGCCATTCCGTACACTTTTGAAAATGTGCGCGCGACTACCACGTTCGGATTGTCGAGCGCCAGCGGGATCGCGGTGGCATACGCCGGATCGTCCACGTATTCGTGGTATGCTTCATCTATGAGGAACATCGTATCGGGCGATACGCGTCCCACGTGCTCAACGAAATCCTTCACGGCGGCGGATCCGAGCACCGTGGCGGTGGGATTGTTGGGATTGCACAGATACACGACGCCGGCTCCCCTGGCTGCGTCCGCCATCGCATCAAGATCGAGCCGCAGTCTGGCATCCACCGGCACATTGCGCACCTCCGCGCCGATGACTGGCGCGAACCGCCCCATCACTTCGAACGTGGGAGATGCCTGCACGAGCGCGCGTCCCGGGCCGGCGAATGCGCCCGTTGCAACATGCAGTATCTCGGTAGAGCCGCAGCCGAGCAGGAGGTGATCGGGCGGCACGCCGCGCGCGGTCGCGATTGCGCTGATGGCCGCGCGCTCCTCGTCGCGCGGATACCGGTTGTCGACGCCGAAGCAGCCCTGGATCGCGGCGAGCACGCGGTCACCTGGTCCGTTGGGGTTCTCGTTGCTGTCCAATCGCACGATGCCGTTGAGCTGTGTCGATTCAGGACGGCCGAGCGCGAAGAGCGCTTCTGTGCCGCGGCCCGAAATCATGGGCGAGAGGAGGAGGCCGGCGCTTCCGGCTCCTAGCGACGAGAGAAACCCGCGGCGGGAGAGCGGCATCGAGTACTCCGTATGGTGGATGGTGCGACGTTAGACGCTGGGTACCGTGGGGAGAATGTACGGCGTTAAGCCAAACGGGGTCAGAGTAAAGTTTTCACGGCCGAGCGTTGGGACCGACTGAAAGAAGTGCACTCCGACCCCTGTTTCTCGGCAACTCAGGGAAGTGGTTTCAGAGGGCCAACGATCTCATCGATTCCATGACCGCACGTCGCCTTGCACGCCGCAAGCCGCGGTCACGGCAGTGCGAGTGCCGCGGTCAGGGAATCGCTGGCGCCGAGCGCCGCTGAATGGCTTCCGTCCAATCCGTGCCGCTCGGCCATGTACTCGGCGGTGTTGTAGACCATCGACGCCGTGCCATCGTCATTTTGCAGAACAAGGATCTTCAACGGCAGATCGATGGCGAGCGTGGGTGCGGCAATCATGAGAGGGGTGCCAGCTTTGGGACTGCCGAACACGAGGAGCTTGGTGGGACGCATGGAAAGTCCGGCCGCGGCTGCTTCGCCGGCGTGATCGATGACAGCGAAGATCTTCGCGCCCTTTTGTTCGATCAGTGCCGTGAGACGTGAAACGGTTTCATCGAAGTCATGGCGGCTTCGGCGCGTGACAATTCCATTGTCGTTCATTTTGATGATCCTTCGTGCAGAAGAATGCGGTATCAATCGCAACCCGACAGGCAGCAGCGTGGAAATGCAGTCGAGCCACGCCACGAGAATGACCAGCGGGATTCTCTCATTACGATACCGACGAATCAGTACGGCGGCTACACCCTGCTTCGTTCGCTCATGGTGTGCTCGCTTTCGTATTTGGCTTTCGCTTCGCTCGCGCGCATCGCTGGCTGACCCAACGTCACCGCGGCACAGTCGGCAGAGGCGGCATCCAGGGTGGCCTCGACGTCGAGTGCGTGGTAGCCGATGGCAGCCAGCCGTTGTCGCGCATGTGTTTCGAGAGCTGAGTCGTTACTGTGCTGGCGTCGAACCACCCCACAACGCGCGCTTCTTCGTCGAGCGCGTTCGCATCTGGCGCGAGCAGTGAGATGTCGGGCCACTTGTCGTAATGAAGCAGGGCGCCGATGTTCTTCGCCGCCAGGTCCTTGCTCGGGTCAGCGTATGCGAAGATCGCGTACGGTGCCAGCTGCGCGAGCTCGGGCGAGGTAAACACTCCCGCCTTGAGGCGCTGGAAGTAGGGCGCGTCGAAACCACCTGTAGCGAGAATGAGTGGCTTGTGCTGCGCCAGGGCGAGTGCGTACGCGCCTTGCGTGTCGTTGACGAACCAGTGAATCGCCACTGGCGCTTCGGCTGGTGCTTGCGAGGTCGTCCGGCTGGACGCGACCGTTCGTCCGAATCGTACGACGTTGCCGACGCATTCACGGACGTCGGAACTCAGACCGTCGCGGAACGTCTGCAGCCGCTCCGCCGAGTTCCCATGCACTCCGAGTGCATTCGAAAATCCGCCGTGGCTGCGCGCATTCATGTTTTCCATGACGCGCGCCCACTCGCCAGTAACCATCGGCGGGTCGCCGAGAAGTTGCATCGTGTAGCCGGCGTCCGCGAGCTCGCCTGACGTGAGCGGCGCGCCGCCGCGCGACGCGGAGATGAGGACGCCCGCCAGACAGTCAGCGTCGTGCTCCGACCTGTCCTTGCTGGTGTAGTCGAGGCCCAGCATGTATTGAAGTGCGTGTCCCCATTCATGAGCGATGGGGAATATCACGGCGATGCTTCCGTCGCTCCCGCTCCTGTTCGCCGCGCGCCGCATGAGGTATGCAATGAACGCACGGTCGTAGTAGATGCTGCCGTCAAGCCGGCACGCGTACGCATTCTCCGGCTGGAGTACGCCGCAGGCGGTGCGAATCGAATCCTGATACCCTACCACGCGCGGCGATGTGTAGCGCTCACCGGCCGTGCGAAAGATGCGAGTCGCGGCTGCGTCGATCGCAACGGTCGCGGCGCGCATGTCGGCATCGGACCGCGCGATGTCCTGCGGAGTGGCGAGTGACTGTGCTCGCGCGAAAGCGGGTGTTACCATCTGCGCGACGCCACTCGCGATGCAGCCCAAGGCGAACCGGAGCGATGTGCGCATGCGCTTCAGTCGTTACGCCATGCGCGCGCGGCCGCGCCCCACCCCAGAAAAAGCACGATGAAGATGGCTGCGATCGCCAGCGCCGGCAGGTCGCACTGCCGAGTGCCGCCGCTGCCGCCCATGTCGACGCACTGCCTCAGTCGCTGTTGCGACGGACTGTAAGTGTTGTATATCCCGATCGCGACTACAGTCGACACGAGCCACAGTGCGATCGCGGCGGCTTTGTGACTGGATTTTGGTGGGGCTGGTACCTGCTCGCTCATGGGGTCGCTCCAGCAACGGAAGGCCGCTACCCACAAACCATTCGCGGCGTTGCCGATATTGGACGGGAAGCTGCGCTCTGTCAAGCAGGTTCTCCCAGTCTCCTGCCAGTCATATGCGATGACGCTCGGATCGCCCGTTGGGGCCGCGTGCCAGAGTGTTGCGGTCGGAGGTTTGCCTGGGTGGCAACTTCCCATTGACACATCCCGTACACTTGTACAGATTATCTGTACAATATGGAGGTTGGAGCATGTACGGCTCGGTAAGCTATAGCCATGCGCGCGAGCATCTGGCTGAGATCTGGAATGAAGTCGAAGACACGCGCGACGCGGCGGTCATCCAGCGTCGCGGGCATGAGGATATGGCCCTCATCCCCGCCGATGAACTGGCGAGTCTGCGAGAAACCGCATATCTGCTGCGGTCGCCGGCCAACGCGGCCAGGCTGCTCTCGGCGTTGGCTCGTGCGCGGAAGGGTTCGACCAAGCCGCAGGATCTGGCCGAGCTGCGAGCTCAATTCGGGCTTGAGGAGTAAACCGGCAGGTTCCCGGTACCCGGATAATGGCGGGAAGGAAGAAGCGTAGTGCAGTGCTGCAGGACGAGTGTCGCGAAGATCTCCGACACTGGGTCGATACGAACCGGAAGCTTGCCCTCCGTGTACTCGACCTCATGGACGCCGTCATGCGCGATCCGTACGACGGAATCGGAAAGCCGGAGCATCTGAAGCACATGGGCGGGAACGTATGGTCTCGCCGCGTGACGGAGGCGGATCGGCTGGTCTACGAGGTGTTCGACGATCGCGTAGAATTTCTCCAGGCGCGGTATCACTACTGAGAGACAGCGCCGGGAATCGGTTCCTCCGTCACGAGCTTTGCATCGGGCATTGCGCCCTGGCCCGTAGCCTCGTGCAGTGCGCGGGTCATGAGCTGATCGTTCATCGCTGCGTGATCGGGGAGAACGGGGTATCGCACCACGAACTCCAGGGCGCGCTCCGTGAAGTGCACGTCCACCTGCGGCTCCGGTCGCGACGTATCGAAATCGATCAGCTTCTGGACCAGTGCGTGCTGCTCGTCGATCGGCTGCCGATAGGTTGCGTATATGGAGGCAGCGACTTCTGCCAGACGTGCCTGTGTGGAGTGCACCTCGGTCGTCGGCGGCAGTGCAAGAGTCACGCTGTGCCAGATGTAGTCCGCACCTGGAATCTGCTTGAACAACGCCTGCGGTTGAAACAGGACGGAATTGGAAAGCACTACAATGCGTCCGGTCGACTGCAATTCCGGACCCGACAGCTCCATGAGATAGATGCGAACGAGCCCGATGTCGATCACGCGACCGGTGACACCGGCCAGAGTGATTCGATCACCCGTGCGCACGCCGTATCGGCCGATCAGGTAGAAGTAGCCGACCACGGCGAGAATGACGTTCTGCAGCGCGAGTGCAAGTCCGGCGGTGAGGAAGCCGACGTACGTGGCGAGCGATCCCATCTGTGATACGAAGCCCATCACGATGATGAGCAGGAGAGCGACCACGACGACGATGCGTCGAAGCAGCAGGAACTGTCTGCGTCTGCGAGTGTCGCGCAGATAGCGGAAGGTCGCTCTGCGCCACGCTTCCGAAATCACGAGCACCAGCAGGACCGACGCGATGAGGAGACCCAGCCGCCAGAGCAGGGCGTCGCGCACGGTGGCGGCGCGTGCGTCGAACGTTTCGCGCAACAACACCAGCGAGTTGCGAGCGTCGTCGGTGGAGATGTCCTGCTCGCTCAGCGGCACGACCAGCGTGGCAAGTTGCTTGAATTGCGCGGTTGCGTTCTGGAGTTGAAGCTGGGTTGCGAGCAGCTGTTGCGGATCCGTCGACGCGCTGTCCAGCGGATTCGCGTGCAGCCGCATGAGCGTGCGCACCTGCGCCGAGACGCGCGTGCGCAAGCTGTCGAGCTCGCCGCCGAGGTTATCGGTTTGACGGATTGCCGCATCGAACGCGTGGCGGATCCGTTGGAGGGCGAGCCACTCTCCAACGAGTGCGACCAGTCCTGAAGATTGTTGTACGCTGATTTCGGATAGCGCTGGCGCTGGTGGAGCGGTCGCGGCCGAAGCGGCGGTGTCGTTCGTGACTTCGTGGTGGCCAGTGGCGGTGCTGGCGCCTGGTGACGCGCTGTCGTTGGCACCGGAGGCGCCGCTGGTATTGTCGCGCAGCTCCGGTACAGTGTGCTCGATCTCCTCGACCTGCGACGTCAGCGTTCCGCCTGTGCCGCCGCCGTGTGCCGCTGCGGAAACGGCGAACTGCTGGAGCTGGGTGACGGTCTTTTGAACTTCCCGCGCGAGATCCAGTGCGGCTACGGCTTCGGCACGTTGCGCGGTGAGCGTTTGTCGCGCCGCGGGTGTTGCGTGTGCGAGCGACGAGTCGATCGCGGCGATGCGTTTCTGGATCGTATCCATCCGCGCGCCGAGTCGAGTCGCAGCGCGATCGAGACGGGCGGCGTCGTCCGACGTGTCGCTCGTGCTCGCGTCTGGAGCGGCGCCGTGCGGCGTCGCGTCCACCATGCGCGCGGCGGCGCGAGCAAAGTCGAAGGCAGACCGGAGGGCGGCGAGCGCCGAGGCCCGCATTCCGTCGCGGGTACGGGTGCCGTCGGAGAGGTCGCTGTTCTGCGCGATCGTTTCGATGGTGTGATACCACGAGACAGTTTCGCGGAGGTGGCGCAGAACGGCGTCAGCGGATGGAGGCGACGGTGCTGGGGCTGGCGGGGCTGCGGGTGGTGATGCTGATGACGGTGCGGGTTTGGCTGGAGGAGCGACTACCTTGGCGGTGATTCGCTGCGTAGTGGTTTGAGCGGAGGCAGGGAGAGGAAGCAGTGCGGCCGCGCAGAGGATCGCACGGGTTGCGAGTCGCGCGACCGTGCGGCCAGGCGTGAAACGGCTCTCGTGGTACATGCCCATCACGTTCCTATACCCTGTCGGCAGGAAGTTGTCGATTTGATTGTTGCTCTCCTGCCCGCCGGTGAGAATCCGTGCGAAGGAGTCGGGACGGGCGGAGACAAAGATATCGCGGAAACGGGGGGCGGCCCTTCTCCGTTGGCGCGCCGCCAACGACCACAGTTCCGAACATTAAGCTCGACGAGTCTGGCGGTGTCATTGACAGGCCACGCGTACCTGTACAGATTATCTGTACAATACGGAGGTCGGGGTATGTACGGTTCAGTGAGCTACAGCCATGCACGCGAGCATTTGGCTGAGATCTGGAATGAAGTCGAAGACACCGCGACGCGGCCATCATCCAGCGTCGGGGGCATGAGGATATGGCACTCATACCCGCCGATGAGCTGGCAAGTCTGCGAGAGACCGCGTATCTGCTGCGGTCGCCGGCGAACGCGGCCAGGCTGCTCTCAGCGTTGGCGCGTGCGCGGAAGGGTTCGACCAAGCCTCAGGATCTGGCCGAACTGCGAGCTCAACTCGGGCTCGGCGAGTAAACAGGCACGTCGCCGATACCGGAATAATGGCGGGAAAGAAGAAGCGTAGTGCAGTGCTGCAGGACGAGTGTCGCGAAGATCTCCGGCACTGGGTCGATGCGAACCGGAAGCTTGCTCTCCGCGTACTCGACCTCATGGACGCCGCCATGCGCGATCCGTACGACGGGATCGGAAAGCCGGAGCATCTGAAGCACATGGGCGGGAACGTGTGGTCTCGCCGCGTGACGGAAGCAGATCGACTGGTCTACGAGGTGTTCGAGGATCGCGTGGAGTTTCTTCAGGCGCGGTATCACTACTGAAGGGGACGGAGTAGGGACGGACTCCGCAGTTGGCGCCCTCTCTGAGCAAACGGCACCCGTTCGCCTCCAGACGTCGAATCAGGTCGATTCGTTCATCGGTACAACCAGAGGCTATGCAGTGAGACGTTCACGGATCACGTCGGCCCCTGCCAGCTCCTGCTCGGACAGTTCGCGATTCGCCTCCAGTACCAACTCAACCGCTTCGCGGAGATTCGCGCGAGCCTCATCGATAGTGGTGCTTCCGTATTCGCACCCGGCAGCTCTTCGACGAAAGCGACATACCCGCCCTCCGGTGCCTTCCGAAACACCGCAGTCAGCTCCAGCAACATGGGAGAATCTCCTTTTGTGTGCTGAAATCTGGTAGAGGATGACAAGTTGAATGATGGATTGAGGCCGACGCGGTACGGGAGCGTGCCATCAATATCATGTGTGAATACCGGAACGGTGGTAACGGATATTCCGGGCCCGTACCAATGGTGCGCGCGTGCAAAAGCGGGGTCAGAGTGCACTTTTCGTGGAAAGGGCGATCTGTTGACGCAGGAAAGTCGACTCTGACCCCGATTGCCCCGGAATAAGACGGCAAATATTGCGTACCGTCGATGGACGGCCGCGGTTGCGGTATCCGATACTGGCGACCCGGGACCGTTCCGGCCTTGACGGTAGTTAGCAGTTTTGCTAACATGCACTATGCCGACATCGGTTAAACCACCCCGGCGGCTGCTTAAATGGATCGGCGGTAGCAAGAAAAACCTGGACGGTGTTCCGGAAGATGTGAAGGACGTGTTCGGAGCGGCGCTACTCGACGTTCAGTACGGCGATACGCCAGTTGGTGCCAAACCTTTTGGCGAGGGTTTACCACGCGAGATCTGGAAAATCGTCGAGGATTCCGACGGCAACACCTATAGAGCGGTATATACAGCAACGTTTCCCGAAGTCGTGTACGTGCTCGAGTCTTCATGAAGAAATCGAAGTCTGGAATCGCAACACCGAAGATGGATAAAGATCGTGTTCGCGAGCGGTTCAATGCTGCAAAGCGGCACCACGACGAAACCTACGGAAAGCCCGGAGAGAGATAATGGCGACCAAACCGAAGCGGGTGAAAATCGCGAAGCCATCGAGATAGAGTCGAGCACTGGCAATGTTTTCGAAGATCTGGGACTTCCGGATGCAGCGAGCCGGTAGCGAAAGCGGAATTGGCACGCGTGATCCGCAAGATCGTCGCTGAAAGGGCTGGACACAGCGGCAGACCGCAGAGGTCCTCGGCATTGCTCCTCCCGACATGTCGGACCTCGTACGCGGCAAACTCGCGCGCTTCAGTCAGGAACGGCTCGAGCGATTTCTAAACGCGCTCGACATGGAATTCGTATCCAGATCGGGCCGAGACGCAAAGGGAAGAAACATGCGAGTGTGACGGTTGAGCTCGTCGGTGCGTTCTAGGCGCATCGCACGAAGTAATCGGAGCGTGCGTCGTAGTTTACAAGCGGTGTCAGATTTTTAAAAGCGTGGTCAGAGTCCAGTTTCCTGATCTGACGGATTGGAACTGACTGAAAGAAGTGCACTCTGACTCCTGTTCCTACACTTGGTCGCGATAATACCTTCGGCAAGTCGTGTGTCTCCTCGCGAGTAATCATCGCGCTACAGCCCCTGGTTTGCACAACAAAATATCATTAATCGGTTCAAGTTGCATTGCCGCAGCGCTGGCGTACCTGCCTTCCGGCGCAACTGCGTCTACGCCAGCCGTCGTTGTTGTATTCTTGAAACAACGCCCCCCTGGCAGCGAGGAGCCAAGCGACTGAATTCGTGGGCGATATATTGCTGCCTGTCAAACTTGAGAAATGCAGGAGTGCGCTCTCGTCCATTACAGCCGAGGCTGACCAATGAGGTTGCTCGCGTGGAACATTCAGGCTGGTGGCAAATCGCGGATCCCGCGTATTGCCGCCGTGATTATAGGATCCAGCGCCGACATACTCGTGCTATCAGAGGTACGTAAGTCGTCGCAGAACCTTTATGACAGGCTTCGATCGATTGGCTATGGCGACCCGATCACTTGCATCGCTCACCGTGAGTTCAACGGCAAGCAAGTCGAATGCGGCGCGATCGCGCTCTTGTCTCGTCTGCCGATGAAGCCTGTCACAGTCGAGGCTCCGGCGTCTCCCGTATCGCGAGAGCGTTGGGTTGAGCGAGAGATTCCGGCGGCAGGTGTGAGCGTCGTAGGACTGTATGTCCTCTCAAAGGAGAGGACTACAAGGGATTCTGGAAGGCTGCAGGAAGCGCTATCAGGAAACGCGCGGACAGGTCGCTCATCGTGGCTGGCGACTTGAATACCGGCGAAAAGATGGTCGATGGTCCTGCGAACCTGTTCTGTTCTGACTATTACTCAGACCTCGTTGGCAACGGTCCGACGAACTGCCTTGTGGATGCGTGGCGCGAAGGTCACCGATCCGATGCCGAGTATTCCTGGTATTCACGGAGCAAGACGAAGCCGGTTGGATTCCGACTCGACCATGCGTTAGTTTCGCGAGATGTTGTGAAGCGGATACGGGAGGCGCGTTACATCCGCGGCGTTCGCGAAGAGGGGATCTCGGACCACGCACCGCTTGTGGTCGAGTTCGACGCTTAATGAGATCGGCGACGGTAGAGTGCGTTCCAGTCGCCGTAAGCGGATCCCGCTGTATGACCGCACATTCCTTATATATCGAAGCGAGCAGTCGGAGCAGACGCTTACCGACCATGTAGTGCCAATGCTTTATTGTGCGGTTCAACCGCGCCAGCTCAGGGTGGTCGTTTGTCATCAAATTCCTGGTCGATACCAGATTTTGCCACCCCTCTGCAACGGCCGGAACACGAATCAAATCCGGGGCGAACGTTGCGCAGCACGTATCGCCGGGCTAACGCGGTAGCTCGATTTACAGTGCAACGCTCGGGAGATAACACTCGGCGATCATCCGACCCCGAGCGGGCCAGTGTACCCATACTCCAACAGTCGTTTACGAGCGATTTCACGATCGTCGGCGGTGAACAGCGAATGCCATTTCGGATCAAGCATCTCTGCCTCAACAGTCAACTCCAAGTGACCGCGCTCCCAGAGTGCAGTATACCCTTCTGAGACGCTCGACGCATGCAGCAATGTTCGCGCTGTTGAGAGGCCACCATTTTCGCTAACCATCGATAGAAAACGCGTAGCATTGTAGCCTGCGAGAGACTTGGCGTCCTTATAAATCCGGAGCATCGCGGAATGAAACTCTCGTTCGATTTGGTCCGTCATTTCCGACTACGCGGCTTCGGTGCCACGGCGCTTATTCGTGAAAAGTCGACCGCGAGATATTTTTCCCACTGCGGTTTGCAGTATTCCTCATGTTCCCCCGTAACCTTATTGCGACGCTTGCCATTGAACCAAACACTTCGCTTACCGGCATTCTTGCCGGTCTTGTTCTGCACTGAATCAGCAAGGAATTCTTCAGAGGTCATGAGCCACACCAAATCGAGCCGCTCTGAGTAGAAGACAAACCAATATTCCTCGCGATGGTCGTGCTCAATCGCGGCGAATAGCGCAGCGTCACCTATGACCACGTCGCGCGACCGTGCCTTGATCTGAATGAGGGCGGTCGAACCGTTGGAGCGCCGTACGATCGCGTCCACGGCATGGTCGTCTACGAGCGGGATGTAGACATCCATTCCCTCCTTGAGCATTCGGCCGACGATCCAGTATTCGATTCGCTTTCCAAAGGCGGCACTGTTCCGAAAACTCTTTCCCTTCGCAGAACTACTTCGCAGTCGTTTTGGCATTCGCAATGAGATGGTGGGGGGGTGCTACCTAAGTCAAAAGTTATACTGCGAGCGAGTCATCCCCGTCCGCGCGATTCGCACTTCCATAAATTGTTGTCAGCTGCAAGGAGTATTGTGCAGATATCCGTGCAAAAGCGAGGTCAGAGTGCACTTTTCGCGAAAAAGGCGATTTGTTGACGCGAGGAAAGTCACTCTGACCCCATTTCCTTTCTTTATAGTAGCCTTCGAGTTATCACTTGTGGTGTGTGCTTGACTGAGCGCGGTAGGTATCTAGGGCTTTCATGAGTCGGCGATCTGGTGCGAGAGCATCTGGCGCCGTGGCGGGTCGTTTGGCTCCGTGTGCACTTCGCTCGCGACGATCGAACGCGTCCAGCTGCAAAAGCACGACGAAGCCCTCCAGCGCGACGGCTTCCAGGGCGTCGCACCGTTCCGCGAACGTCGCATCATGTGCCTTGAGTAACTTTGCCATACCGTGGACTGCGTGGTTGCGGAGTCCCCACCAGTTGATGGCGCGCGTTGCGAGAAAATCGAGGAGATCCTTCGGCAGCTTGTCGCGTCTGCTGCGTTTCTGGGCGAGTTCTTCCGGTGTTCGCGGCTGAACGACGTTCTTCTCCGCGACCTTGAGCAACCCGCCGAGTGTGTGACGCAGGGTAACCTCGGCTCCCAGGGAGCCATGTATTAGGCTGCCGAGCCGGTCGGCGAGTATGCTCTCCAAGAGGGTGATAGCCTCCAGGTAGTGCCGATGGTGGAGCGCACGTTGGGCATGCTGAAACGCGGCTTTGATAAGTGTATACCGCTCAACTCCAATCGTCGAAGCGGGCCCGGAGCTAGGTCGCGGTCGAGCCGAGGCAGTCGGGTACGTGTTCATTCGATACCGGCACGAGCGTTCGAAATCCGGAGACGAGCGGCCGGTGGACCCCATTGGATCGGTACCCCTTCGCGGCCCATCCTATAAAGGCGGTCAGTGGACAAATCTCCCTCTAACCCCACCGCTCATCCGCAATCGGCAGCGCATTCAGCTCCTCTCGCGCCTCCTTCCATCCCGGATAGTGTTCGCTCATCAGTTCCGCAAACCGTTGACTATGCGTCGGCACGCGTAAATGCACCATCTCGTGCACGACCACGTATTCCAGCAGATCCTTCGGCTTCTTCACCAGTTCGGTGTTGAGGCGGATATTGTCGTGCGCGATGATTGCAGCTCCCCCACTTCGTCTTCATCCGCTGGAGAAAGTACGCCGCGACCTCGACGCTCAGCCTCGCCTCCCACTGTTCTGATCAGCGCGGGACTCCCGTGAAGCAGCGACTTGTGCCACTCGTGCACCGTACTGCCGCGCGCCTCCGGTCGCTGCCCGGCCGCACGGTCAGCCTGATCCGCCGGTGGTCGAGTCGCACACTGGGCTTTGGCGTCCTGCTCCGCCACGACCAACAGATGCCGCTTGCCCCAGAGGTAATGGCTCTCGCGCGTCACGAATCGCGCGGCGGCTCGCGCGCCTGGCTGCGCAGCTTCGCCTGCTGTCCCGAATCCAGCCGAGCTTCGAGATCGCGTAGGCTCGGGCGACTTCCAGCCGCGTGTCCATCGGCGCACGAGCGTGACCCGGCCGTCCGGCGGATGCACGGACAGATGGACGTGCTTGATGTCCTTGCGCGTCACCGCGATCGGCGATCTCGCCGAGTCGGATCGTCTCGCTCATCAGTAGCCCGGCTGGTTCTTGATGATCTCGAAGAGCGCCTGCGTCGCCTGCCGGTTGCGGTCGAGCAGCGGGAAGAGCGCGTTGAGCACCTGCGTCTCCCGCGCCTGGTCGCCCTTCCAGCCCGCCGGGGCCTGCTCGCGCATGGTGCGATCGATCTCGAGCGCCAGCTTGACGCGCTCGTCGACTATCGTCGGCCGAGGTTCCAGCCACCGCGAAAGCCTCGGCTGGCAGCCGCGAGAATCTCGCGGCAGGTTGTTGATAGATCGACCATCGCCTCCGGCTTGCCGTGCAGCGCCGCAGGTACGCCGTCGTGCGCGCTCTTCGCAGCGAGGCGCTTCACCAGCTCCTCCGCCTTCGCAGAAATTCCTCGTAGGCCGCCGTGTCGGCCCGGCTCTGCTTGATGAGGTCGTCGAGCAGCTTCGACATCTGCTCGTAGAACCGCGGGTCGGTGAGCTGGTCGCGGATGATGGTCTTGCGGACGTTGTTGATGATGCCTTCGGCGATGGCGTTCCGCGAGAGCTTGCCCTTCTCGTTGAGCTTTCGGGCGATGGCATCGTGGATGCCGGTCTCGACGATCAGCTCGGTCAGCGACAGCGAACTCAGGTTGCCCAGGTCGGCCGCCGGATCGGCCTGGACGTAGGTGTTGAGGAGGTGGCGCATGTCCGCCTCGTAGGGCTTGATGTCCAGCTCCTCGCCCGAGTGCTTCTTGATGGCGGCGCGGATGTCGCTGTAGAACTCGACTTCCTTCTGCAGCGCCGCGGCCTCGGCGTCGGAGTAGCCCGCCTCGGTCAAGATTCTGGGCGATGGCGGCGAAGGCGCGGACGAAAGTGGCCACGGCCTTGTAGAACGAAATCCGCAGCGGCTCGGTCTCGTTCAGCGCGTTCGGGTTGGCTGGCGTCGCCGCAGAAGTAGTGCAGAAACTGCTCCACCTCGCGCGGCGGCGGCACCGGCTCGCACAGATAGTGGAGCGCCTCGCGGGCCTCGTCGAGCTGTCTTCTTGCCCTCCTCCAGCCAGTCCTTGAGGTGGACGTTGTTGTCGCCGCCGCCGCCCTCGTCGATGTCCAGCTCGTCGGAGCTGTAGACGGCGATGGCCTCCTGCACGTCGCCGAACAGCTCCTTGAAGTCGACGATGTAGCCGTAGTCCTTGTCGTCGCCGTCGAGCCGGTTGGTGCGGCAGATGGCCTGGAAGAGGTTGTGGTCGCGCAGCTCGTTGTCGAGGTAGATGTAGGTGCAGCTCGGCGCGTCGAAGCCGGTCAGCAGCTTGCTGACCACGATCAGCAGCTTCAGATTGGCCGGCTCCTCGATGAACCGCCGCTTGGCCTCGTCCTCGTACTGCTTGGTGGTCTGGCCGTTCTTCAGGACGTGCTGCGTGTAGGTGTCGAACTTGTAGCGCTCGTCGCTGTTCGGCGGCTCGCGCGAGATCGCGTTGTGGTTCGGCTCGTAGGACGTGATGATCCCGCAGTAGTGGCCGAAGGTCGTGTTCTGGAACAGCCGGAAGTAGTGGCAGGCGTCGTAGATCGATGCCGCCACCAGGATGGCGGTGCCGCGGTCGTTGTTCAGGCGCGGCTTGAGGCTGAAGTCCTCGATGATGCTGGCGATGATGCGCTGCTTGCGCTCGCCGGCGCTCATCAGCTCTTCCATCGTCGCCCAGCGCTTGCGGAGGACGGCCTTCTGGAAGTTGTTGAGCCCTTTGGTCTTCTGCTCGAACCACGCGTCGATGGCCGCCTGCGAGGTGAGCCGCTGCGGCACGTCGCGGGCCTCGTATTTCAGGTCGAGGATGACCTCGTCGGCCACGCCCTCGTGGAACTTGTAGGTGTGGATGTAGGTGCCGAAGACATCGCGCGTCATCTGCTTGTCCTTGCGCAGCAGCGGCGTGCCGGTGAAGCCGATGAAGATCGCGTTCTCCAGCCAGCGCTTCATCTGCTTGTTCATGTCGCCGCCCTGGGTGCGGTGGCACTCATCCACGAAGACGTAGAAGCGCCCGTGCACGGGCGGCGGCTGGCCCTTGAGGTCGGCCGGGTCGAACTTGTGGATGAGCGCGCACAGCAGCCGCGGCGTGGCGGCGCCGAGCTTCTGCGACGAACTCCGCCCGCGAGGTGATGCGCGGCGAAGGCGAGTTCGTCGCCGATGACCCCGGCGTTCTTCATCACGCCCTCGATCTGCTTGTCCAGCTCGTCGCGGTCGGTGACGATGAGGATGCGGGCCTCGGGGTCGTGCTCCAGCAGCCACTTGGCGAGCAGCACCATCAGGATGCTCTTGCCGCTGCCCTGGGTGTGCCAGATGACGCCGCCCTCGCGCTTGGCGATGCGTTCCTGCGCCGCCTTCACGCCGAAGAACTGGTGCGGCCGCGGCACCTTCTTCTGACCCGCGTCGAAGATGATGAAGTTGCGGATCAGGTCGAGCAGCCGGGCCTTGTCGCACAGCTGCGCGAGCGGCCGGTCGAGCAGCGCGCCGGCGGTCGGCGCGCCGCTCGTCCGGCGCCTCGTCCTTCCATTCGACGAAGAACTGCTCCGGTGTGCCGGTGGTGCCGTAGCGCAGCCCCTGCGAGTCGCTGCCCGCAAGCACAAGCTGCACCGTGCTGAAGAAGCCCTTGTTGAAGATCTCTTCCTGGTTGGTGATGAGCTGGCGCACGCCGTCGCCCACTTCCACCGAGCTGCGCTTCAGCTCGATCACCGCGATGGCGATGCCGTTGAGGTAGAGGACGATGTCGGGCCGCCGCTCGTAGCCGCCCTTGCAGCGTCACCTCCTCGGCCAGCGCGAAGTCGTTCTTCTCCGGGTGCTCCCAGTCGATCAGATGCACCGTCTCGTGCGCCTGCCCGGCGGCGATCTGCACCGGCACGCCGTAGCGCAGGAGCTGGTAGGTGCGCAGGTTGGCCTGATAGAGCGTGATGCCGGTCGAGTCGGCGGCGGTCTCCAGCTTCTGCAGGGCGGCGGAGATGTGGGCGTCGGAGTAGCCGCGTTTCGTGAGGTTGTTGCGCAGGAGCGCCGTTTCGATGGGGCGGTTGTTCTCGCGCTTGCTCCACTCGCCGAGATAGCGGTAGCCGAGACAGTCGGGCCGAGTGGGGTCCGTGAACAGGGCGACGACGCGGTTCTGCGTGCGGCGTTCGGAGCGTGCCAGCGTCATGGTAGCGCGGGTCCGGACTGTATTCCCTTGAGGTATGCCTCTCCTCTCGCCGTCAACCTGTATTTCTGGAGTCGACTGGCGGGTTTGTCCGGGATCGTGTACTCGACGTACTGCTCTGCCAGCATCAGGCGGACGACCTTGTTGAGTTGTCCGGAAATCTCCCGTTGACCCAGGCTACGCGATAGATCGGCCTTGGACTTCGGGCCATTTACCAACAACTTCAGGGTCCGGGATTCCAGTGACTCTGGCTGCGACTCTGGCTGTGACTCTGGCTGTGACTCTGGCTGTGACTCTGGCTGCGACCACGGCCGAGACCTTAGCCGCGACTCTGGCTGCGACTCTGGCGCCGCCCTCCAGACGGTCGTCACAAATCCATCCTTCTGGGAATATTCCGGGTCCCGGAGTCCCGCTGCCCGGGACAGCCGGATCATATCGCGGGTTCCCGTACCCATCCGCTCGATGTACTTGACCAGGTACAGCGGCTCGGCAAGGAGGGGGTTGCCCGGCACCGAGCCGTGCGGCTCGCGCAGCATGTCGAGCGTGAGCGACTGGGGCAGCCTGCCGGGGTTCCAGACTTCCAGCCGATTGGCAAAGAGCATTACCTGCACGCTTCCATGGCTCGTGTAATCTCTGTGCGCCACCGCGTTGACGATGGCCTCGGTCACGACCTCACGAGGGATCTCGTAACTGACGTCCGCCTGCGGGCCGAGCGCGCGGGTGCCGACGTGCAGATTGATCTTGGACATGACGAAGTCCACCGCCTGGTCGACCAGCGCGAAGACGGTGCCCTTGTAAACCTGATACGACGGGATCGGCTTGGCCACTTCGATACCATGGAAGTGTGCGCACTTGACCTCCGACGCTATCAGGAATCGCTGCGGCTGTTTGCCGAACAACAGTACGGCTGCGTTCGTAGGCTGGCCATCGACGAGCAGACTCAGATGCGTGAGTAACTCCGTGGGCTCAGCCGTTTCGGCCAGTGGAAATCCGCGCGCGCGTCGAGCCTCGCGGATGAACCAGCGCATGCGCTCCGGATCGAGATCGTCCAACGATGCGTGTGGACATAACGCTGCGTCAAACGGTCCTGTCCGGATCAGATCGCGCTCCTCCAGAAAGCCGACCAGCGCTGCATACACCGCCGCGAGCAGCTCGGCGGTCGTTCCGAATCGCCGGCGGATCAGCTCGTTGCCAGCCTGGCGGATGAGCGCGAGCATGTGCGGATGTCTGCAGTCATCCTCTTCGCCCTTGACGAAGATGAAGCGCGGAATGCTGCGCTGCGTCGCGTGCTCGAACTCGCGTTGCGTCGGTGAGATGCCTTCGGCATCCTCGAAACCGTACTTGTTGCCGAAGAGGCCGAGGTACAGGTCGGAATGATCCAGCTCATCGAGGTAGAGCGAATCCGCACGGCGATCGGCGGCTGGCACTTCCTCGAACAGGAAGACTTCGAAGCAGCGGCGCATCAGCGCATCGCCCCGCAGGTAGTCCCGCAAGCAGCCCGTTCTTCGGCGAACTCCTTCTGGACGCTGCTCAGGAAGATGCGCAGCGGCTTCATACCAGCCGGATGCGTCCTGTGAGCAGCTCCTGCATCATTGCTTGCTTGAGTGTCGCGGGTTTTGTCGCGACGGGCTTCGAGGGCGGCGAGCTCGGCGTCCATGTCGGAGAGGACGGCGGCGATGGCGGTTTGTTCGTGCGTGCGTGAGGAAGGGAGACTTCAGATCCGCGACAGCTTCGCGTTCAAGTCTCCGATGCGTCGAGCCTATGACACGCTCGACCAGTTCCGTGCTTTGTCGATGAGCAGCTTGTAGTAGAGAAACTCAGTTGTCCAGCGATTCGACTGGAGACAAGCGCTTGCAGGCCTGATTCGTACATGGACTCATCGCTCGCGACGATTGCACATACGCCGATCGTCGCTCGGCTACGAGCCAGTAAATCGCCACGAGCAGACATCTCGCCGCACTGGTGTAGTAGTCCGACGCTTGGCGAGATCGCGCAGTTGATCGTTCGTCGAGTCTTGCCGGTGACGTGTGAATTCACTCGTCGCTGCGATCCACGGACGTCGCCATCCCAGTAAGTCTGGATTCCTGGTCTTGGCGTTGCCTCCCTCACGAATCTCTGCATACATCCCCCAACTGCTTCACCTCCCACTCCCCGTGGAATCCGGGAAGGCGGGTCTGGCCGGTGAGGAGTTGTTGCATGGCGGCCTGCTTGAGGTCGCGCTTCTTGGCGATGAGCCGGTCCAGCCCGTCCAGCAGCGCATCCACATCGCTCAACGCCGTCGCGATGGCGCGTTGTTCGGCTTCGGTCGCGAGGCAGCGGGATTCGAACTTGCCTTGAATGTCGCCCGCTGCAAGTTTGGCTGATCGACCGTCGCCATGCAGTGCGACCAGTGATCTGCTGCCGAAGCTGTAAGCACATGGAACAGGTAATCGACGATCAGACTCGCTGGCGACTCGAACCGCGATGACATGCTTGATCGAAAGCCAGCTCGTCTCGTGATTGCGCAGCATGCGCGATCGCTCCATATCGGAGATGCACAACGTCCGCTGGACGACAGTTCGTTCGCGTTCGAGCGCGCCAGCTCTCGTCGGCGAACTTGACCTGTACTGCGACATGATACCGTCCTAGATCGAGAGTCACGTCATCGGATGTAATCCACCGAATCGTCGCGATCCAACGAGTGCGGTGCTTCGATTGTCTCGCGTCACGCGCCACTTGCAACGCGTTACCAAGCTGCGTCCGAATGCTGCACGACATCCCAGTCCGTCCGGAATCACTCCCACCTCCGTCTGCTTGTATCCGGGCCTCACTTCCACGACGCCCCCATCCGCTTCGAGGTGTTCCTCCACCCGCGCCGCAGAGCGTCGCCACCTCGTCGGTGAGCTGCGGCAGCGGCGTGGCGTAGCGTTCGGCCAGCTCGCGGATGCGGCCGGTGAGCGTCTGCGAGACGCGCTCCAGCTCGCCCTGCACGGCGGCCGACAGTCGCGCCATCCACTTGTCGTCCACCACCAGCGTCTTGATCTCGGCTTCGGTGAGCGTCGGGTACTTCTCGTAGGCGAGCTTATCGAGCGCGGCCTCCTGCTCCTGTACGTGCGTTTGAGCTCGGTCTCGCGTCTCCGATAGTTCCAGCCACGCCGGAGTACGGCGGCCTCGTCCTTCGCCTCCTTGTCGTCCTTGATCTCCTTGAGCCGCGCGCTGACCTCGCCCTTGGCGACCTTGTCGAGCGCGCCGAGGAGCCCTTCCTCGCCGCCGTGTTCTTCCTCCAGCTCGGCAATGCTGGCGGTCGTGGCTTCCAGCTCGGCTTGCTTCGCATCGAGCGCCGCCTGCTCCTTCGCGAAGTAGCGCGCGACAATCAATCGGCTTGGGAATCAGGTCGCAGGCCCAGCCCTTGTCCTTGCGCTTGCCCTTCTTGTCGGTCTCGACGATGCGCGCCGTGCTTCGCCACCCAGCCGTCGGCGGCGATCAGGTAGGCGTCGTCCTGCATCGTCTCGGCCCAGTAGTCCATCAGGTGCTGATACAGTCGTATGCGTCGAGCAGCGGCGCTGGCGAAGGCGTCGAGCAGCTCCTCGGCGATGGTCTCGATCAGCGCCTTGGGATGGCCGTCCTTGTCGAACGCCGTGAGCTGCGTGCGTGGCGACCGCGCGCCAGTCGTCGAAGAGCTTGCGTCGCCGATCTGCTGGAACGCGGCGAACTCGGGATGGCCGAAGATCGCGGACTTCACCTCGGTGATCGGCAGCTTGAGGCTGCGCATAGCCGGGGCGGCCAGCGGACTCGAACAGCGCGGCGCGCACGCTGGGCAGCACCTGCCAGTACGCGTCGAGCGCGTCGAGGTCGCGCTCCGGGATGCCGCCGCGCAGGTGGCCGTCGATGTCCTGAAGGTCCTCGGGCTCGCGTGCTGTCGATGTAGCGCGGCAGGTTGAGGTTGAAGTCGTTCTTCGGGTCGGCGATCTCGTCGAGCGGCACCATGCGCGCGTAGCGCGGGACGTCGGTCTGCTTGCGTGAAGGTGTCGACGATGCGGTGGATGTCCTGCTCGCGCAGGCGGTTCTTGTTGCCGTCCTTGATGAAGCCCTTGGCAGGCGTCGATCATGAACACGCCCTTGCGGGCTGTCGGCGTTCTCCTTGTCGAGCACCACGATGCACGCCGGGATGCCGGTGCCGTAGAAGAGGTTCGCGGGCAGGCCGATGATGCCCTTGAGAATGCCGGAGCGCACGAGCTGCTGGCGGATCACGGCCTCGGCGTTGCCGCGAAAGAGCACGCCGTGCGGCAGGATGCAGGCGGCTTTGCCCGTGCTCTTCATCGAGCGGATGATGTGCAGCAGGTAGGCGTAGTCGCCCTGCTTGGCCGGCGGCTCGCCCCAGGCGAAGCGCTGGATACGGGTCGTTCGACGGCGTGAGGCCGGTGCTCCAGGTCTTGTCGGAGAACGGCGGATTGGCGACGACGTAGTCGTAGGTGCGGAGTTGCTCGCCGTCCTTGAACTTGGGTGCGGCCAGCGTGTTGCCCGGGAGGATGTTGGCCGTGGGAAAGTCGTGCAGGATCATGTTCATGCGGGCGAGACCGGCGGTGGTCACGTCCTTCTCCTGCCCTTCGAGCGTGATGTGCTTGCCCGCCTGCGCGGCGACTTTGAGCAGCAGCGAGCCCGAGCCGCAGGTCGGGTCGTAGGCGGTCGTGGATGCCTTGGTGTTCTCCGGCGAGATGCCGATCACCTTGGCGATGACGCGGCTGACCTCGGCGGGCGTGTAGAACTGGCCCTTGCTCTTGCCGCTCTCGGTGGCGAAGTGCCGCATCAGGTACTCGTAGGCGTCGCCGAGGATGTCGTCGTGCTCGGCGCGGTTCTGCGAGAAGTCGAGCTCGGGCTTCTGGAAGATGCCGATGAGGTTGCGTCAGGCGCTCCACCATCGCCTGGCCTTCGCCGAGCTTGTTCGGGATCGTTGAAGTCGGGGAAGTCGCTGCGGGCGAGGCGGGCGTTGGCGTCGATCAGCGGCTGGATGATCTGCGTGTTGATCTTGTCGCCGATGTCGCGTCTTGCCCTTGAGCGCGATCATGTCCTTGAAGCTCGCGCCCTTCGGGATCGTGACCGGCGGGGCGAAGTCGTCGCTGTTGCCGTACTTGTCGCTGATGTACTTGATGAACAGCATGAACAGGACGTAGTCCTTGTACTGGCTGGCATCCATGCCGCCGCGCAGCTCATCGCAGGAGGCCCAGAGGGAGGAATAGAGGTCGGATTTCTTGATGGCCATCGAGATGGCAGTGGGGCGAAGACTAGGCGACGTTAGGAGCGACGACGAGTGCAGCTAGGCAGAGGGATGCCCACTCCAAACTTGGGCAGCTAGTTCGCGTTTCGCCAGACGGCAATGGAACAGCTTGTACGACCGCCGAGATGATGAAAACTCCCGACCACGACCACTCGGCTCTGCTTGATGCAACTGGCGTAGGCGCTGAGGCCATGCTCCGAGCGTTCCACTATAACGATACGTTACTGCCTCCGCGTCTCCGCACGTGCTTGCAGGACTTTGATCAGTTTCGTACGATCGTTTCGGCACGAGGACGGTCATCTCGTGTATACACGTCGAACTCAGGGGCAAAGCAGGAGCGACATACTCTATTGCTCTAAAGTCGAGTGCCGAGAATCGGTTGCGTGTGTCCGTTGCCCATCCTCCTTAGATCACCCGCAATCCCGCGTTGATTAAGGTAGGCATCGTGCGGACGCACGCGGCAAAACATTCCGTCTTGGTCAACTAGATATTGTAAGAGCTCAGTCGCCTAGAGTGCTATCAGCCTCAGCCGGCACGGCCGTTCCATCGCGATCACCATCCCGATGTCGCTCGTCGTCGTCAGTACGAGGATCTTTCCGAATCTCCCGTAACGCTAAACCTCCCTGCTTACGAATCATCGGGCGTCTCTGGTTGATCTGAGGTGTCGGCATCTACAACTTCCGGTTCGCCTCCGAAGTAGATCGATTCTGCCTTCGGCGTTATCGAATTCTGCATGGCACCACCGAGATCCTCCTTGCGAACAAGGCCTCCATCACGCAACTTGCTCGTTTTTCTGCCAACCCATCGATAGTCAAAGTCAATTAAAGCTGCGATTTCTCCGGCTCGCATTGGACGCTGTTCGAGTTCGAGCGCAGTCAGTATGTCTAGGTCAACGGGCGGGAGCATGACAGTCTTATCGAGATCCTCAAACTCGCCATTGATGCTATCGCCAACATTGATGATGGTGCAGTGACCAATTTTGCATTCTGGGCAAAGCCAATCGTACCGCTCGAAGCTCTTTTGTTCCTCCATCCCAAACGATGCCTGACAGTCCGGACATCGGATTGTCTGTCGTTTTAGAAAGAAACTGGTGAATCGTCGCGTTGAAATTGAAGGCGCGCTGGATAAAGTAATTCCGGTCAAGACGGCGCTCGCGCGGATTTCCCCATCCCAGCCGCTCAGCTTCTGTCAAGCCATAATGTAAAGCATAAATCGATACTTCCTTCCGATCCTTGTCTCGAAGACTGTGATACTTCAACCACGAAGTTGATTCAAGACCTAGTCAACTTTTCAAGCGCCGGACTGATTGCGAAGTGACTCACCGGTGGATTGCGTAAACCCTTGAAGTATTCACCACCAATCTCACCAGCGTTAATCTTCCGACGAACGAGCTTGGCTTCATCGACAATTGCGCGGAGGAGATCGTACTGGTTTTGACGGTCGAGTTTCCGCTTCAAAGGGTTCAAGCGCATAGCGATTCATCCGGTCGAAGTATTTGATCAATACCTGTTCATAGTACTTCTGCGATGCGAGGCGGACCGCCGGTGCTGTAATGGAAAGGCCTTGCGACACACGGTCGAGGTAACAATAGTGCAGTATGTAACCCATCAGCCGGGGCACATAAAGGTGGTCTCGAACATAAGCCGCATAAATTCACTGATCGGCAAGCTCCGATCGAGATAATCGGAGACATCGAGACTAAACGCTTTAAATCGCTGTTGAAGGAGTCGTGTTGTATACATCAACCGCTGCCGCCTCCGTCGCTTGTAGATCTTGATTTTTGTACAGAACATCGAAGTCAAGATTTACCGTCTGTCCTTTTTGCTGGGTCGATGGCCCCGTAATAGACACGTCCGGGATAGGCAGCTACCTTAAGCTTGATGTATTCTCCACTCGCATTGTTGAGCGGAGCGAGAATCACGTCAACAAAGAGACGTTGGTTGAGCAAACAAGTATGAAAAATCGTCGAAGAACACGACAAGCCGCCGCATGTCGATTTCTTCTAGTAAGTCACGGACCTCAGCAATCAGCTCAGTATAGGGAAACGACCTAAGGACCGCCTCGGAATACGCGTGGTAAACCTCATTGTCCGTGAGTGTTTCTTCAAATGTTTTATCCTTCGCGTGTACGGCGATCGAAGGATTCGTCGCTTTCAATTTGCCGGTGATACCGCGTGTGCGCTCCTCTCCGTCCGCCCGCTGGGACCGATCCTTCGTATTTGTCGAGATCACGCGGAGAATCGGTATCTCGAAGTAGACATCTTCCCGGCTTTAACTTCGGCCCTGAGTTGAGTTGGAGACTCTCGCGCACATCGCTATACTCTCGCCGCTTGCCTAGCCAGCGATCATAGAGCGAGAGTCGGTCAAACGATTTATCCACCTCATCAATGAGGTCCGCCAGAACCGCTCCAAGAAAGGTCTTACGAAGACGGTGTGCGTAAAGCACAGCTGGCTGAATGTTGGCGTCATTAATTGCTGATACTCCCGCCTCTTCGGACGCGAGAACTTCATTGAGGCTTTTCACGTCAACATACACCGACATGTTTTTGTTCTGGCGCCGAATCTCTGACTGAGCACGAGCGAAGATCGTGCTCTTACCGGTTCCTTTGCGCCCGAGAAGAAACGTTGTACTGCTCGACAAGGCGATCTGCAGTACAGCATTGTCTGGAAGTGGATCTACGTACGTCGCTTCGACGGGATCGGGGCCGACTTCAGCCTCAAAGTCACCTAGGTCGGCGCGCCTGTATTGGCGGAGTGACTCTGCGATGCGATGGAATTTCTGCCTGTCCATGTTGTGCGAATTTACGATCTGGTTGTTATGCCGCCTTGGTCTGCACAAATTGCGCGCGTACCGGCGGTATAGGGTGATAACGTCTGTATTTGCTACTCGACACAGTGCTCCGGTCGAATAACACCTATTCTTAAGCTGAAAAGCCGTCGCTGCTCGGTGTTGCGCCGAAGGCGCCCAGTCTTCGGGTTGCCAGGTGGCAAGATTGGTCTTACTCCCCGTTCGACTGCGGCGAATAGAGAGTCTGTCCTCGTCTAAAGATCTCCCAGTGATCGCTTCCAATCTGGCCAGTTTCGCCAGAATGTGCAACTGCAAAAGCGTATCACAGATACACGCTGTTATTAGACGCGTGACACTCCGTGAACTCTGCTTCAAAGGCATTGCGAGCATCGCCGATAAAATGCACAAGCATTGAATGACCGCAAGTCAACGCGCGGACACGATGCACTGATATCTCGATAAGCGCGCGATACGCAGCTGACGCCGCTACATAACACAGAAGCCGAATAGTACGACTCAGCTGCCCAGGTACGGTCCAGAGATCAAGGCGATTCCTGGCGATCACCAGGTCGGTCGTGCGTACGCTCGAGAACGCGAAGACTCTTTCCTTCAAGTCGCTTGATCATTAGAGACTGCGGCGCACGCGAAGAGACATTAAGGAGCGTAGCGAGTTGGCGATGAATGGTAGAGCGATTTCCATCTTGGCATCGCCTACTGCCTTGCTCCCGCAAACAAGCGCGCACCACGTATTCGCGAGTGGAGAGCTGAGCTGGTCTGGATCGGGAGCTGAAGACAAACTGCCAGGCACGAGAATTGTCCGCGCGAGAGAACGGCTAATAACGCTGTGTTTGAGAAGAAGGCGGACCTCGTCGTTGATTCTGTAGGTGGACCAAGATTCGCCTGCTCTGCGTCTCGATCATCCGGAGCGTCAAGGCTTGTCTGCAGAGCGGACAAGCTTGGTGAGCACTGCGCCGTGGAAATAGCTGAAACTCTCGGACGGCCATAATCTCCCCTATAGACGGATATTGCGGTAGGATGTGGCACCATAGTGCAAGAATCCGGTGCAAAAGGGCATGGCTATGCAATAAGATGCCGAGTTCCGATGGGATTGCAATGAACATTTCAATGCGCGAGGCATGGGCTTCAGGGTGGTTCAGCCTAGCGGCCGGGCAGTACTTATACTGTATCCCCGAGCATGGGCGGGTCGTGCTCGCGTCCTAGGGCTCGCAGTCCTCTGCAATGGGATCAGGTCCCAGAAACGTGCGCCTACGTAGCTCTCCTTGCAGATCGATCAATCGCCTCACACAGCGAGCAACCCCTCGATCCTCTCCGCAATCCTCTCCGCATCCGGCAGCACCGCCGCAAGCAAAACCTGATGATACGGCATCGGCACATCCTCCACCGCCAACCTCTCCACCGGCGCATCGAGCTGCCAGAAACACTCCGCCGCAACCGTAGCCGCGATCTCCGCACCAAACCCGGCTGTCATCGTATCCTCGTGCACGATCAAACACCGACCCGTCTTCGCGACTGACTCGAGCACGCAAGCCCGATCCCAAGGCGCAATCGTGCGCAGATCTATCAACTCGACACGCTCGCCAAACCGCTCAGCCGCATCCGCACACCGTCGCACGAGCGCGCCCCAAGTCACGACAGTGATGTCGGTGCCCGTACGTAACGTGTTTGCTTTACCGAGCGGAAGTACGTAGTCATCCCCAGGATACCGCGCACTCCCATCACTCGTCATCAACAACGATCTGTGCTCGAAAAAGATCGTCGGATTCGGACTCCGCATCGCCGCGCGTAGCAGTCCGACAGCGTCGGCCGCGTTGGACGGCATGCAAACCTGCCAACCAATCGCGTGCGCAAACGTCACTTCGCTCGACAGACTGTGCCACGGATCGCCGACGTCCTTTCCAAACCCGCCAGGCATCCGCACGACTATCGGCGCCGCGAACCTGTTCGCCGTACGCCACCGCATCGTCCCGCAGTTGTTGAGCTGCTCCGTCGCGGGATCCGCATACTTGCGGAACTGGATCTCCGTGACAGGCATCAGACCAGAGATCGCCATACCGACAGCGCGCCCGATGATCCCTTCTTCCGAAAGACTCGTATCGAACACCCGCGCCGCGCTGAACTCCTTCTGCAGTCCTTCAGTAGCCAGATGCACGCCGCCCTTCCGGCCGACATCCTCGCCAAACACCAGCGCCTTCGGATTCACCTCGAGCTCGCGCTTCAACGTCCTGCGCACAGCCTCCGCAAACCGCAGCATGTCGCCGTCCTCGACGATCTTCTCCGATCCGTCGAGCTTCTCACGCTCAGCACGCGTCAGTCCACCGTACGCATCGCTCTCGCCACTCTCGGCGTACACATACTTCTTGATCCCGGCCGGATCCGGCACCGGTCGCGCGCGCGCAGCGTCGACTGCTTTCTCCACATCACCGCGCGCCTTGCTCTCGATCTCCTTCCACGCCTTTTCCGTGATGATCTTCGGCACGAGGTACGCATGCAGCTTCGGAAGCGGATCGCGCTTCTCATCCTCGGCGATCTCTTCAGTGGTACGATAGCCGAGCTGGTTGTCCGGCCCCGAGTGACTGCACAGACGCGGCACCGTGAGATGCACCAGCGCGGGACCCTTGCCACTCCGCACGTGCGTCACGCATTCCTGCAGCAGTCTCTGCGACTCGGCGGGATCGCATCCGTCACCATCGCGAATGAACAGATTCCCGAACGACGCGAGGTTGTCGGCGATGTTGCCGCCCGGTGTCTGCATCTCCTTGCGCACCGAGATCCCGATCCCGTTGTCCTCGACGTAGAACAGCATCGGCAGCTTGAGCGTCGTCGCCATCGTCAGCGCGGACCAGAATCCGTTCGTCGCGACCGACGCTTCGCCGCCGAGCACGACGCTCATCGCGCCTTCGTACGATTTGTCGCCGAGTACGTCGCGGTGGTAGAGAACCGACTGCGCCCAGCCGGCGGCTGGTGTGTACTGCGAGCCGACGTCGCCGGCCATCGGCAGAACGATCGGTCCGTTTCTGTTTGGGAGATTGCAGACGACGCCGATGTCTCGGCCGTCGCTGAATCCACCGGCGCGACCGAGCGGACTCGCGAGCGCGTCTTCGAAGTCGAGACCGACTGTGAGAAGCATCGGGCGCGAGCGATAGTACGCGCCGACTGCGTCGTGACGATGGTTGACGAGCGAGCCGAGTATCACCTGCGCGACGTCGTGACCGCGCGCGGAGAACTGGTAGAGCACCAGGTGCTCCTTGGGCACCGTCGTGCGGTTCTTGTTGGTCGTCTCCTCGATGTCGTCCATCGCGCGCGATGCGTGGACGAGGTAGGCGATGCGGCGCCAGTCGGGGGAGGGAGAAGGAGCGGTGGCGGAGGCGGCCGTTGATTTCGTGGTCTTGCTCATGTGCGATTTAGTCGTCGATCACTGATGAAACTTGTTGCCCTCGCGCGCCATCCGCTTGAGGAGCAGACTCGGTCGATACCGATCTTCTGCATAGTCGCTCTGCAACTGCTCGAGCGTGTTGAGAACTTCCCTGATGCCGATCTCGTCGGCCCACGCGAGCAGGCCTCTGGGATAGTTGACGCCTTTCGTCATCGCGAGATCGACATCGTCGACCGATCCGATGCCGAATGCGACTGCATCGGCGGCTTCGTTGATGAGCATCGCGCGGATGCGCGTGAGGATCTGCTGGCCGAGCGCGTTGTCCTTGTTCGGCTCAGGCTTCGTCGCGCCTTCGGCAGTAATCATAGAAGCCGCGGCCCGTCTTTCTGCCGAGCAGACCAGCCTGCACCAGACGCTGCTGCGTGACTGACGGCTTGTAGCGCGGGTCGTAGAACGTGCCTTCGTACACCGAGCTGGTGGTGGCGAAATTGACGTCGTGGCCGATGAAGTCCATGAGCTCGAACGGGCCCATGCGGAAACCGCCGAGCTCGCGCATCGCCCAGTCGATCGTCGCGGGATCGGCGATGCGCTCCTCGTAGATCCGGATCGCCTCGCCGTAGAACGGGCGCGCGACGCGGTTCACGATGAAGCCCGGCGTGTCGCTCGCGAGCACTGTCGTCTTTCCCCACGAATCGACGAGCGCGCGGACGTCGCGCGTTACGGATTCGGAAGTCGCGATGCCGGGGACTATCTCGACGAGCGGAAGGAGAGGAGCCGGATTGAAGAAGTGGATGCCGATCACGCGCTGCGCATTCTTGCAGCCGCGCGCGATGGCGGTCACCGAGAGCGACGACGTGTTGGTCGCGAGGACGCAATCGGCGTGCACCGCGGCTTCGATGTCGGCGAAGAGATGCTGCTTGATCTTCGAGATCTTCGACGATCGCTTCGATCACGATGTCGCACTGCGCGAGCACCGAGTAGTCGCCTTCAGCGGCCGCGGTGTTCGCGACGCTCAAGCGATCGGTGATAGCGCGCGCGTCGTCAGCGGAGAGCTTGTTCTTCGCGACCTGCCGATCGAGCACCGCACCGATCGATTCGACCGCGCGATTGGCGGTATCCGCATTTGCGTCGAACAGAATCACGCGATGACCGGCCGTTGCGGCGACCTGCGCGATTCCGGTTCCCATTGCGCCCGCGCCGATGATGCCGACCGCGGAGTTCTTACCGAGTGGTGGCACTTACTCTCCGGTGAACACTGGCTTGCGCTTCTCGCGGAACGCGTTGACGCCTTCGGTGAAGTCGCGCGTCTGGCCGGCGAGTCGCTGCAGCTCTTCTTCCAGGTCGAGCTGCGCGTCGAGCGATACACCGATCGACGCATTGAGCCCGCGCTTGGTGAGGCCAAGTCCGCGCGTCGGCATCGCGGCGAGCGTCGTCGCGATCTTCATCGCCGTCTCCATCAATGCGGCAGGCTCCGCGACCTGGTAGATCATCCCGAATTCCAGCGCGCGCGCGGCAGTGATCTTCTCGCCGAGCATCATCATCGCCGTCGCGCGCGGAAGGCCCACCAGGCGGGGGAGGAAGTACGTGCCGCCGCTGTCCGGAATGAGCCCGATCTTCGCGAACGACTGGATGAACGACGCCTCGCTCGATGCGATGACGATGTCGCACGCCAGCGCCAGATTGGCGCCCGCACCAGCCGCCACACCATTCACCGCGCAAACTACTGGTTTTTCAGTAGTTCGTATGGCCTTGATGACCGGGTTGTAGCTCTCGCGCACCGCGTCGCCCAGGTCCGGCTTCCCCTCGCCATTCACCGGCATCGGCTCGGCGAGATCCTGCCCGGCGCAGAAGGCTCGGCCGCTGCCGGTGAGCAGGATGGCGCGAACGGCAGGGTCGGCGGCGGCGGCCTGGAGGGCGTCGCGCAGCGCGATCGCCATCGGGCGGTTGAAGCTGTTGAGAACGTCCGGCCGATTGAGCGTTATGCGCGCGACGCTCTGGTCGGTCTCGGTCAGGATGAGTTGGTCGCTCATGAGAGCGGAATTTAACTTCCGCGCCTACCTATAGAATGGCGGTCGCGGCCGGCGCCTGATCGATCCAGCCATGGCTTAAATTTCAGCTGTGATCCCAAACGCCTATATAGTCGACGGGGTTCGCACTCCGATCGGCAGCTTCGGCGGGTCGCTGTCGCACGTGCGTGCCGACGACCTCGCCGCGCACGTCATCGCCAGGCTCGTCGAGCGCAATCCCAACATCGATCCGGCACGGGTCGCGGATGTGATCCTGGGCTGCGCCAACCAGGCCGGCGAGGACAACCGCGATGTGGCGCGCATGGCGCTGCTGCTGGCGGGCCTCCCCGAGTCGGTGCCGGGCGAAACGGTCAACCGTCTCTGCGCCTCGGGCATGGCGGCGGTTGCCAACGCGGCCCGCGCCGCGCGACTCGGCGACGGCGACCTCTTCATCGCGGGCGGCGTCGAGAGCATGACGCGCGCACCGTATGTCATGTCCAAGTCGGAGCAGCCGTTCGCGCGCAACGTGCAGATCTTCGACACGAGCATCGGCTGGCGCTTCGTGAATCCGAAGATGGAAGAGCGCTACGGCATCGACTCCATGGGCCAGACGGCGGAGAATGTCTCCGAGGAGTTCGGCGTGTCGCGCGAGGATCAGGACAAGTTCGCGCTCGCGTCGCAGCGCAAGGCAGCGGCGGCGGATGACGCCGGTCGATTCACGGTCGAGATCGCCGAAGTCCCGCTTCCGCCCGCGCGTCGCGGCAAGCCGGCGCCGCCTCCGTTCGCGAAGGACGAGTTCATTCGGCGCGACACGTCGCTGGAGGCGCTCGCCAAGCTCAAGCCGGCGTTTCGTACCGATGGCAAGGGCTCGGTCACAGCCGGCAACTCGTCAGGGATAAACGACGGCGCGTGCGCGATGTACATCGCGTCGGAATCAGCTGTGAAGGATCTCGGTCTCAAGCCGCTCGCGCGATACGTCGGCAGCGCCGTTGCCGGAGTGCGGCCGAGCATCATGGGAATGGGGCCGGTGCCGGCGACGCGGAAGGTGCTGGAGCGCACGCGGACTCACGCTGGATCAGATGGATGTGATCGAGCTGAACGAGGCGTTCGCCGCGCAGTCGCTCGCGGTTCTGCGCGAGCTCGAGATTGCGGACGACGATCCGCGCGTGAACCCCAACGGCGGCGCGATCGCACTCGGTCATCCGCTCGGCATGTCGGGCGCGCGTCTGCTGCTCACCGCGGCGAGAGAGCTGGAGAGGACCGGCAAGCGCTACGCACTGTGCACGATGTGCGTGGGAGTGGGGCAGGGAATGGCGACGATCATCGAGCGCGCGTGAGCGAGCGAAAGGGAGCGACGCCGGCCGGAAACATCTTCGAGTTCGACGGCTTCCGTCCGGTGATTCACGAGAGCGCGTTCATCCATCCGAACGCGACCGTGACCGGGAACGTCATCATCGGGCGCGACGTGTACGTCGGACCTGGCGCTGCGATTCGCGGTGACTGGGGCGGCGTTGTGATCGAGGACGGCTGCAACGTGCAGGAGAACTGCACCGTGCACATGTTCCCGGGTGTCACTGTCGTGCTGGAAGAGAGCGCGCACATCGGACATGGCGCGATCGTGCATGGCGCGCGCATCTGCCGCAACGCGCTGATCGGGATGAACGCCGTGATCATGGACAACGCAGTGGTCGGCGCCGAGTGCATTGTCGGCGCGCTGTGCTTCGTGCCGGCGGAGATGAAGATTCCCGAGCGCAAGGTGGTCGTGGGGAATCCCGCGAAGATCGTGAAGGATGTGAGCGACGAGATGATCGCATGGAAGACCGAAGGCACCGCGCTGTATCAGTCGCTGCCAGGTCAGCTTTATAAATCGCTTCGCGCGTGCGAGCCACTGCGCGAAGTACCGCCCGGACGCGCGTCGCAGCAGACGTCGTACAAGTCGTGGCGCGAAACGAGATCGGACCCACGGGGAGAGTAGCAGCATGAGTGATGGCGCGAGCAAGTCGAACGGATCCAGGAAGCTGCGCAGCTATGCGCTGGGCGAGTGGGTCGAAGGAACCGGAAAGCCCACCGAGCTGTTTCACGCCGTAACGGGTGAGAAAGTCGCCGAGGCGAATAGCGAGGGGCTCGACTTCAAGGCCATGCTCGAGTACGGGCGGAAGAATGGCGGCAGCAAGCTGCAGGAAGATGACCTTCCACGAGCGCGCCGCGCTGCTCAAGCAGATGGCGAAGTATCTGATGGATCGCAAGGAAGAGTTCTATCAGGCGTCTGCAGCTACAGGCGCGACGAAGGCCGATTGCTGGGTGGATGTCGACGGCGGCATCGGGACGTTCTTCGCGTACTCGCAGCAAGGGCCGTCGCGAGTTTCCGAACGAGACGTTTCACGTCGAAGGCGCTGTCGAAGGATTGTCGAAGGACGGCACCTTCGTCGGCCGGCACATCTGCGTTCCGCTCGAAGGGACCGCGGTGCACATCAACGCGTTCAACTTCCCGTGCTGGGGGATGCTCGAGAAGCTCGCGCCGACATTTCTCGCCGGAATGCCCGCGATAGTGAAGCCCGCGACCGTGACGTCGTTCGTCACCGAGCGGATGGTGCGCGCGATGATCGAGTCGGGGATTCTGCCGGAAGGCGCGCTGCAGCTCATCGTCGGCGGCGTTGGCGATCTGTTCGAGCATCTGGACTGTCAGGACGTGGTGACGTTCACCGGCTCGGCGAAGACCGGCCAGATGCTCAAGACGCATCACGCGATCACCGAGAACTCGGTTCGCTTCAACATGGAAGCGGACTCGCTCAACTTCTCGATGCTTGCACCCGATGCGGCGCCTGGCACGGACGAGTTCGATCTGTTCGTCAAGGAAGTCGTGCGCGAGATGACGTCCAAGACCGGCCAGAAGTGCACCGCGATCCGCCGCACGATCGTGCCTGAAGCGATGGTGGGCGATCTGATCGAAGCGGTGAAGAAGCGTCTCGCCGGCGTCAAGATCGGCGATCCGAGCACCGAAGGCGTGAAGATGGGACCGCTCGCTGGCCGCACGCAGGTCGGCGAGGTGGGTCGCAGTCTCGACACGCTGCTGAGCGCGACGGAGCGCGTGTACGGCGATCCGAACAATTTCGACGTCATCGGCGCCGACAGAACCAAGGGCGCGTTCTTTCCGACGACTGCTGCTGTACTGCAACGATCCACTGGCGCGCACCGAGCCGCACAGCGTCGAGGCGTTCGGACCGGTGAACACGGTGATGCCGTACAGCTCGATGGACGAAGCGATCGAGCTGGTGAAGATGGGCCGCGGGAGTCTCGTAGGCTCGCTGTTCACCGCGAACGACGAGACCGCGCGCGATGTGGTACTCGGCGTCGCGGCATATCACGGCCGCCTGATGGTTCTCAACCGTCACAGCGCCAAGGCGTCGACCGGCCACGGCTCGCCGCTCCCGCAGCTGGTGCACGGCGGGCCGGGTCGCGCAGGCGGCGGCGAGGAGATGGGCGGAATCCGCGGTGCGCTGCACTACATGCAGCGCACGGCGGTGCAGGGATCGCCGCAGACACTCACACGCATCGCGAACGAATGGGTGCGCGGCGCATCGGAGCCGTCGGACAGAGTGCATCCATTCAGGAAGTACTTCGACGAGCTCGAGATCGGCGAGACGCTTCTCACGCATCGTCGTACGGTCACCGAAGCCGACATCGTCAACTTCGCGGGCGTGAGCGGCGACAACTTCTACGCGCACACTGGACGACATCGCGGCGAAGGACTCACTGTTCGGCGCGCGCGTCGCGCACGGATACTTCGTCCTGTCAGCCGCTGCAGGACTGTTCGTCGATCCGGCGCCCGGACCGGTGCTCGCCAACTACGGCCTGGAAAGTCTGCGATTCGTGAAGCCGGTGTACATCGGCGACACGATCCGCGCGCGCCTCACCTGCAAGCAGAAGACCGCCAAGGATCTGCGCGAGGGCGAGGTACCGCAGGGCGTCGTCGCGTGGGATGTGGAAGTGTTCAACCAGGCGGACGAGCCGGTAGCAGTGTACACGATCCTGACACTGGTGCAGCGCAAGCTGCCGGAGACGGTCGAAGTCGCGCCCGAAGATGCGGTGCAGGTTCCGCGCGACGAAGCGCGCGCCAACAAGACCGCGCGCGCAATTGCGCACACGGTTGGCGGCGGCGCGCCGGCGTAGGGCGCGGATTCATCCGCGCCGCCAAGCTCCAAATACACGACCGACGACCCACGGGCAACACCGTGCACGTCGAACGCCATCATCGGCCTCGCCGGACCCACTTCGCTCACCACCGATCCACCGGAAACGCCGCGGGCCGCGCCCAAACTGGCGCGCTTCGCCCCGATACCTATCCATAGGAAACGCCGGCGGGTCGCGCCCTGCGTGGGGCGGGGATTTATCCCCGCCGCTCTCTCAAATGTGCGACGAGGGGTATTGGAAAACCGGTGCACATCCTGTCATGCACGTGCATGGATCCGTGCATGATCGTGTATCTTGCACATGGGACCATGACATGGGATCGTGAATTCGCGATGATACCCGCATCGTAATACCGCCGCCTCGTCCATCGTCCAACGCCGTTACCCGTTTCCAATGATCGTCGATCGCATTTCGGGTGGGCGGCGGGGATAAATCCCCGCCCTACGCAGGGCGCGACCCGCCGGCGATTCCTATGGGAAAGACGGTATGCGGCGTTACGGTAAAATGGCGTTCGACGTTCACGGCGTTGCGTCACGGCTTCCAGACGTCGGTCGCGTATTTGGGGTTGGCGGCGCGGATAAATCCGCGCCCTACGACACGTCACGCACAATTACGCGTGCGACGTGACGGTGCAACGTTCTTTTTCGAATCGCGGACGCCCGTCCCCTACGACACCAACTCCAGCATCGCTCTGATCCGGGGAAACATCTCCGCGATATCCTGCATCGACACCGCGCCAACCGACAACCTGAACCAGCCCGTCTCACGCTCGAGCCCGAACGCCTGAAACGGCACCACCGCAACGCCAGCCTTGTCGAGGAGCAGCAGACGAATCGTATCGTTGTCCTCGATCACGCGCCCATCGACGCGCTTGCCGATGAGCTTGAGCTGCAGCGAAACGTAGATCGCGCCTTCCGGATAGATGCAGTCGACAGGCAATCCAGCCTCGCGCATCGCCACAAAGCCATTGTAGATCGCATCCAGACGTTCGTGGATACTGTCGTCCATCTCGCGCCGATATGCGCTCACCGCGTCCGCATCGGCGAGAAATTTCGCGAGACCTACCTGTTCCGCATGCGGAGCCCACGTTCCAACATGTGTCAGAAGCTCGCCCATCTTCGCCGCGATCGCCGGCGCCGCCAGCAGCCACGCAACTCTGAGCCCCGTGCCGGCGAACGCCTTCGATGCGCCGTCCATCGACATCACGTATGGCGCGGATTCAGGAACCAGCGCCGCAGCGTAACGATGCTTGGCGTTGTGAACGCGCAGTGCGCCATAGATCTGATCGTACAGCACGAACAGCGGGCGGTCGTTGCCGCGCGTGATCCTGCGATCGTTTTCCTCGACGACCGCTTCCAGAATGGAGCGCAACATCTCCGGATCGATCGCCGTCCCGGTTGGGTTTCCCGGCGAGCAGAGACAGATCAGCCGCGCGGTGCTCAGGTGCGGCGCGAGCTCGTCGAGCGTCGGCTGAAATCCATTCCTGCTCTTGGCCTCGAGTATCACTGCGCGGGCGTCGGTCAGGCAGATGTACGCTTCGTTCTGCCACGATGGAACGGAATAGACGACCTCGTCACCCGTGACACGACGCTAGCCGTACGCACCGAACAGAATCGGCCGTCCGCCGCTCGCGATCAGAATCGATTCGACGGGATACCGCACCCCGATGCGCGCTCGACGTAATCGCGAACGGCCTGCCGGAGCGCCATCAGGCCAAATGGCGGCGAGGATAATTCGTCGCGCCGGCGCCGAGTGCGTCCTGAATTTCGCGCGTCAACTTGGCAGGGATCGGAAAGTAGCGCGGATCGAAATCTCCGACAGTGAGATCCACGATCCTGACACCCGCCTCAACGCGCGCTCGAACGTCGGCGGCAACCTGCAGAATTCCGGAGCGCGGCAGTCCAGTTACGAGCTGCGAGAGCGACGCCTTAAGACGCGCCTGATCGCCAAAGTCCGGAACTCATGATCGCCGATCGGATCCACCCCGACTCACCGCCGTCACTTGAGAAGCCCGCGGCCTTCGAGCATCGGCTCGATGCGCGGATCGCGGCCGCGGAACTCTCTGTACATCTCGGCGAGGTCGCCAGTATTCCCCCGTGACAGGATCATCTTCCTGAACCGGTCGCCATTCGCGCGCGTGAGTCCGCC
>CAVSUQ010000004.1:0-480361 GCA_963731305.1 uncultured Gemmatimonadales bacterium
GCCCACGTCGGCGGATTCGTCACTGGATTGGTACTCATCAAGTTCTTCGCTTCGCGCGGTGCGGTGGCTGTGCCGGTAGTGAGAGGCTAACTTCGTACGTGCGACGCGCGTACGTGCGCACGTGCGACCTGCATACGGGCGACGTGCGTACGGGTGACGCATGCGTCACCCATAAATTCGGAGAGAAGTGTGCGGCTGATACCCCGCGACGAGCAGTTTTACGAATTATTCACTCAGCTCGCCGAACGACTATCGCTCGCGTCGCGCCTGCTGAATCAGCTTTTCAAGGAGCCTGAGCGTCGCGCCGAGCACGTTCAGGCGATAAAGGCCGCGGAGCACGAGGCCGACGAGATCACGCGCGAGATCATAGACCGGTTGGATCGAACCTTCATCACGCCATTCGACCGCGAAGACATCCACCAGCTCGCCTCGGCGCTTGACGAGGTCGTCGATCTGCTGGATGGAGCGGCGCGCCGAGTCGAGATCTTCCGGATAACGACCGTCCATCAGGCAGCGGTTACGCTGTCGGAAGTGATGGTGCGCGCAGCGGTGCAGGTGGAAGCTGCGGTGCGCGGAATGAAGGACCCCAAGGTAGTGAACGCCAAAGCGCAGGAGCTCAAGAAGCTGGAGGAAGAAGGCGACGCCATCTACCACGAGTCGATGGGTGCACTGTTCGACGGCGCGCTCGACGCCATCGAAGTCATCAAGTGGAAGGAGCTGTACGACAAGGTCGAGGACGCACTGGATCAGGCAGAAGACGTCGCGAACGTTCTGCAGTCGATCGCACTCAAGAACGGATAGCGTGTGATTGGTTACGTCGTCGCGATTATAGTTGTCGCGTTCGTCTTCGATTTCAGCAACGGCTTTCACGATTCCGCGAACTCGATTGCCACGATAGTTGGCACGCGGGTTTTAAGTCCGGTTGCGGCGGTGGTCTGGGCGGCGTCGTTCAATTTCCTTGCACTGTTCACCGTCGGAACGGCGGTCGCGAAAACGGTCGGCAGCGGCATGATCGACGTGTCGATCGTGAACCCGAACGTGGTGCTGGCTGCGCTCCTCGGTGCAATCGCGTGGAACATCATAACGTGGTCCTACGGAATACCATCGAGCTCGTCGCACGCACTGATCGGCGGTTACGCCGGTGCTGCGATCGCGCGTGCCGGATGGGCGGCGATAGTGTGGGGAAGCAAGTGGGTCGAGACGCTGTCGTTCATCGTGATTTCACCGATCGTGGGTCTTGTAGTCGGTCTCACGATAATGACCGCTATCTACTGGATTTTCCGTAGATCGAATCCCGGAAGGGTCGACAGGTTGTTCAGGGTGATGCAGATGGGAAGCTCGGCGCTGCTTTCGCTCGCCCACGGTGGCAACGACGCGCAGAAAACGATGGGAATCATCGTCGGCCTGCTTGTGTCGGCGCGGGCTCTCACGGCGCACCAGACCGGACTGCTCGGATATCTGCACGTCGACAACGCCAACGGTGTTCCTTTCTGGGTCGAGGTAACCGCCTACACGGCGATCTCACTCGGCACCTTGTTCGGCGGCTGGCGCATAGTTGCGACGATGGGCCGGCGCATCACCAAGCTGCGGCCAGTGGGTGGATTCGCGGCCGAGACAGCGGGCGCGATCGCGATTCTTGGCGCGACCGCGCTCGGGATTCCGGTGAGCACCACTCACACGATCACCGGCTCCATCGTAGGAGTTGGCGCGACGACGCGGCTCTCTGCCGTGCGCTGGGGACTGGCGCGGCGAATAGTCTGGGCGTGGATCGTTACGATCCCGGCAGCTGGAGTCATGGCGGCGGTGTCTTACTGGGTATTAGCCTCGATCGTCAAAATGTAGATGGCGGCAGATCCCGAGCTGTTCCTCAACCGTGAGCTGAGCTGGCTCGCATTCGACGCGCGCGTGCTGAACGAGGCATTCGACGAGCGCAATCCGCTGCTCGAACGGCTCAAGTTTCTATCGATATTCAGCACGAACCTCGACGAGTTCTACATGGTTCGTGTAGCGGGGCTGCGGAGGCAGCTGCTCGCGGGTGTCACGGCGCCCACCGGGCCTGATGGGATGACGCCGGCCGAACTGGTAAGCGCGATTCGCGCGCGCATACTCGAGCTCGTCGGGCTGCAGCAGCGCTGTCTGCACGAGCTTCTCCTTCCGGCACTGGAAGAGCACGACATTCGCCTGCTGACCATGAGCGAGCTTGACGCCAGCGACTGGCAGACGGTGGACGACTTTTTCGAGTCGGATATTTTCCCCGTGCTCACGCCACTCGCCGTCGACCCGACCCATCCATTTCCGTACATCTCGAACCTCTCGCTGTCGCTCGCCGTCCAGCTGTACGATCCAGACAACAAGGTCGAGCGTTTCGCGCGCATCAAGGTTCCGAAGAGTCTGCCGCGATGGGTTTCGATCGGGCGCGCGAATCACTTCGTCCCCCTCGAACAGGTGATCAGCGCGAATCTGGGAGCGCTGTTTCCGGGCATGGAGATTCTGGGGAGCTGGGCATTTCGCGTCACACGATATTCGGATCTCGAGGTGAAGGCGTCGGACGACGCGGAGGACCTCCTCACGGCGATCGAGGAGCAGGTATTCCAGCGCAGATTTACTGAAGTCGTGCGCGTCGAAGTACAAACGGGAGTGCCGGACGAGATTCGCGCGATTCTCGTCGATGAGCTGCGCGAGGAGCAGACGCCGGAGTTCGCGCTGACGCCCGATGATGTCGTCGATGGTGGCACACTGCTCGAGCTTGGCGACCTGATGACGCTCGCGATGCTGGACATTCCGGAGCTGCGCGATCCGCCATTTGCACCAGTCACGCCAGCACGCCTCCGCGACACGACGCGCTCGATCTTCGATGTGATCAAGGAGCGCGATCTCCTGGTACATCACCCGTACGAGTCGTTCACCGCGAGCGTGGAGCAATTCGTCCAGGCGGCGGCGGTAGACCCGGACGTGCTCGCGATCAAGATGACGTTGTACCGTACTTCAGGTGACACGCCGATCGTGCGTGCGCTTACCGACGCCGCCGAACGTGGAAAGCAGGTTGCAGTGCTGGTGGAATTACAGGCGCGGTTCGACGAGGCGAACAACATAACCTGGGCGCGTACGCTGGAAGATTACGGCGTGCACGTGGCGTACGGTCTGCCCGGCCTCAAGACGCATGCGAAAACGACGCTCGTCGTGCGGCGTGAGCCCGATGGAATTCGCAGATACGTGCATGTCGGGACCGGAAACTACAACTCGAAGACCGCGCGGCTCTACACGGATATCGGTTTGTTCACTGTGAGCCGATCGATCGGCGCCGACATCACCGATCTGTTCAACGCCCTCACCGGTTTCTCGAGGCAACGGCTATACCGCAAGATCCTCGTCGCTCCGGCGAACATGCGCGACAGGGTGCTGGAGATGATCCGGCGCGAAGCGGAGCTGGCTCGCGCCGGCAAATCGGGTCGCATAATCGCGAAGATGAATTCGATCGTAGACGAGCAGATCATTGAAGCGCTGTACGACGCGTCTCGTGCAGGGGTCGAGATCGATCTGATAGTTCGTGGTATCTGCTGCCTGCGGCCGGGTGTCCGCGGCGCGAGCGAGCGCATACGCGTGATGAGCGTGATCGGACGATTCCTCGAGCACTCCAGACTGTTCTATTTCGGGAACGACACGGAGCCGGAATACTACATCGGCTCGGCGGACTGGATGACGCGTAACTTCGATCGGCGTGTGGAGGCGATCGTTCCGGTGGACGACGTATTGCTGCACGAGAAGCTGCACGCGCTGCTGATGACGTCGCTCAGCGACAATCGCGAAGCGTGGGATCTCGGCCCCGACGGGACATATACGCAACGACGGCCGGATGGGGAGCCGGTGCGCGCGACGCAGGAGATATTTCTGCGCGATCCGTGGGGGATGCACTCGGAGGTCGAACCCGATTTTCATGCGGTGGCATCGGCGAAGCGCGACTAGTTGCGTCGCAAACGTACACACGGCTGTCTGTCGTTGACATGCTCCTGGGTCGGTTCCACATTCAAGGTCCGCAGCGTTCCGACTCGAATCGGAAGAGGCAGTCTCCCCAAACCAGGTGTGCAGCCATGCCGAAGTACTTGATCGAGCGCGAAGTTCCAGGCGCGGGGAAGCTATCGCCAGCCGACCTGCAATCGATCGCGCACCGCTCGTGCGATGTGCTGACCGAAATGGGCCCCCAATTGCAGTGGATACAGACCTACGTTACCGGCGACAAGCTAACGTGCGTCTACTTCGCCCAGAATGAGGAACTCGTGAGGGAACATGCTCGCCGCGGCGGATTTCCGGCGAACAGCGTGCAGGAGATCACATCGATCATGGATCCGTCGACCGCGGAAGGGCATCGACTGACGTCGTAACTCATGCGTGGCGACTCGCTGACGCTACGCTCCTATCGGGTGCCACACCGTCTTGAATTCCACGAAGTTCCGTATCTCGTAAACGCTCTCGACGCGATCTGACGACCAGTCGATGTCTGGCTGGCGCACTTTGACGCGCTTCACACTGTCGGCAGCTCCGCGGCGGAGCGCAGTGGCGTCCTCGCCCATTGCTACCGCATCGACCCCGCGTATGTGGGTGTGCGTGGCAAAGGTCGGGATCAATTCCTTGCGATAGCCTGTAAGGATGTTGACGACCCCGGCGGGGAGATCCGACGTCGCAAGCATCTCGCCGAGCGTAATCGCGGGGTACGGCGTCGACTCAGACGCGAGCGCGACGATGGTGTTGCCGCTCACGATTGCGGCTGCTATTTGCGTTACGAGTCCCAGCAGTGGCGCTGCGTCGGATGCAATGATGCCGATCACTCCGACGGGCTCCGTAATCGTGAAATTGAAAAATGGTGCGGCGACCGGGTTGGCACTGCCGAGTACCTGCTCGTACTTGTCGGCCCAACCAGCGTAATGCACGAGGCGATCGACGGCCTCGGCGACCTCGCGCTCCGCTGCCGACGTCCACGCTGGTGAGAACTGGCGAAGCACGCTCGTCATCTCGTCAGCGCGCGACTCCAGCATCTCCGCGAGTCTGTAGATGATCTGACCGCGATTGTACGGAGTGCGCGCTGACCATGCCGGGCCCGCCTTCGCGGCGGCCTCGACGGCATTGCGCAGGTCCTTGCGCGTGCATTGCGGCACATTGGCGACGAACTGGCTGTTGTTGTCGTAGATCGGAAATGTGCGTCCGCTCTCCGAGCGTATGAATGCGCCGCCGACATACACCTTGGGCGTCTTGATTACGGGAATGCGCGCAGTCACGATAGCTCCACGTAATCGAGCAGTCCCTGACGGCCGCCCTCGCGTCCGAAACCCGATTCCTTGTAGCCGCCGAACGGCGAAGCGGGATCGAACTTGTTGAAGGTGTTGGCCCATACGACGCCGGCCTTCAGCTCCGCGGCCATGCGAAGGATCCGCGAACCCTTGTCGGTCCACACGCCAGCAGACAATCCGTACATCGTGTTGTTGGCCTTCTCTATCGCTTCGTCCATCGTGCGGAAGGTGAGAATGCTCAGCACTGGGCCGAAGATCTCCTCGCGCGCGATGCGGTGACTCTGGGTCACTTCGGTGAACAGCGTCGGACGGAAGAAAAAGCCGCGCGACGGAAGTGCGCACGAAGGTTGATACAGTTTCGCACCTTCAGCGATACCGCTCTCGACGAGCTCGCAGATGCGATTGAGCTGCTCGCGCGAGTTGATGGCGCCGATGTCGGTGTTCTTGTCGAGCGGATCACCGACGCGAAGGCTCGACATGCGCTGTTGCAGCTTGTGCACGAAGCTGCTGGCTATCGATTCCTGAACCAGCAGTCGGCTACCCGCGCAGCAGACGTGCCCCTGATTGAAGAAGATTCCGTTGACCACACCTTCGACTGCCTGATCGATCGGCGAATCCTCGAACACCACATTTGCGGCCTTGCCGCCGAGCTCCATCGTCATGCGTGTGCCGCGCTCCGCGAGCTGGCGCATGATGAGCTTGCCGACTTCGGTCGAGCCGGTGAAGGCGATTTTCTTGGCTGCTGGATGGCCGGTCAGCGCCGCGCCCGTTTCGCCGGCGCCTGTGACGATGTTCACAACGCCATCGGGCAGCTCCGCTTCCTGCAGCAGCTCTGCGAATTTCATCGCAGTTGCAGAGGTCGTTTCGGCGGGCTTGAGCACCACACAGTTTCCGGCGGCGAGCGCAGGGGCGATCTTCCACGCGAGCATGAGCAGCGGAAAATTCCACGGAATTACCTGTCCAACGACGCCGATCGGCGCGACCGTGCGGCCGGGTGCGACATAAGCGAGCTTGTCGGCCCATCCCGCGTGATAGAAGAAGTGCGCGGCGGCCATCGGAACGTCGAAGTCGCGCGACTCGCGGATCGGCTTGCCGCCGTCGATCGTCTCGGCGACTGCGAACTCTCTTGCGCGGTCCTGCAGCAGGCGCGCGATGCGATAGATGTACTTGCCGCGCTCGCGGCCTGGCATCGTGCGCCAGACGGTTTCATACGCCATCTGCGCCGCAACGTACGCTGAATCGACGTCGGCGGAATTTGCGCGAGCGATCTCGGTCACCGGCTGCTCAGTAGCCGGGTTGATCGACTCGAAATACTCGCCAGACTGCGGCGTGACGAATCGGCCGCCGATGAAGAGATCGTAGCGCGCACGAAGGCGCGGGTCCGCCGTCTCGGGCGCGGGGTCGTATTCCCACAGATCGCCAAAGATCAACGTGGGTACGCCATGTTTACGATTGCTTTTCTTCTTATGATCGGTCGGCGCGGGCTCGTGTTCCGATGGATCCAGTGCGGTTGCCATGGTCAGTAGCTCTCAGTGGCTTCGGAGAAGTAATACGGCGCCTGGTACGCGCCGTGCTTCGCCTTGTGAATCTGACGCAGCAGATCATTCAAGAGCGAGCTCGCGCCGAACCGATACCGCGACGAGTTGAGCCATGCGTCGCCGAGCGTTTCCTTGACGGCGACGAGGTAGTGCAGTGCTTGTTTGGCTGTCCTGATCCCACCGGCGGGTTTCATACCGATCGCGATACCGGTATCGAGATAGAAATCGCGGATCGCTTCGAGCATCACCTGCGTGTTCGCGAGCGTCGCGCTCCCGCCGGCCTTGCCGGTGCTCGTCTTGATGAAGTCTCCCTGACGCAGCACCTGCATCGCGATGAAGGACGCGGCGCGGATGTTGTCGTAGGTCTCGAGCTCTGAAACTTCGAGGATCACCTTGAGCGTCGCGTCGCCACACGCATCGACCACTGCGGCGATCTCGTCCTGCACCGCGTCGTATTCGCCGGAGAGGAACAGCCCGCGATTGATCACCATGTCGATCTCGTCAGCGCCAGCGTTCACGGCGTACTTCACTTCCTGAAGTCGCACCTTGAGTGAGCTCTGGCCCGAGGGAAACGCGGTCGCGACGGACGCGATCTTGATCGGCGAGTCGGCGAGGTATTTGCGCGCCTCCTTGATCAGCGATGGATATATGCACACGGCGGCGACGGACGGAATGCTGCCATCATCGCTCGGCTGCCGGGCTTTCTGACACAAGGAAGCAACCTTTCCAGGCGTGTCCTTGCCTTCCAGCGTCGTCAGATCGACCATCGACACGGCTGTAAGGAGGCCCCATAGCTTGGAGTTTTTCTTGATGCTGCGGGTGGTGAACTTGGCAACCCGCTCATCGATTCCGACCCGGTCGACGGGGCCGAAATCTTCAAGTATAGAATGTCTGGTCACTCCTGAAATATAGGATGACAGTCACCGAGAGGCTTCCCAATTGGAACGAGTCTCTAGACCGGCTCGATCCTGACCGGTACGCCGAGCACCACTGCCAGCAGGTCCGACTTGCGCGTCGCGCCCCAGAGCTCCAGACGGAGATCATATGAATCGACGGCAGGGATCACGCGAATCTCGAATTCGGATCGGGTAAGCTTCATCTGGATGTCCTCGACGGCACCGGAATGGCCGCGGTCGAGTCCGTCGGCGACTCGCAGAATCGCGGCGAGACGCTTGATTCTGCGGCGCAGCTGCCGGTCGAGGCCAGCATACGGGCGATGCTCCCGCTTCGGCGACGGGCCTCTGTGGTAGCGCGCAACGTTGGCGACCATTACGCGCTCGGCGGGCGTCATACCGAGCAGCTCGGCGTGCACGATAAGATGGTAGGAGTGCTTGTGGTGTGCTTCGAAGTTGATGTGGTATCCGATGTCGTGAAGCAGTGCTGCGTCCGAAAGGACTGCGCGATCACTCGAGCCAAGCTCGAGCCGGCCCGCAAGAACGTCGAATATCTTGAGCGCGAGGCGCTGCACCTGCCGCGCGTGTGACTCCTCGTAGTGCGACCGTTCTGCGAGCTGCATGACCGAGCGCATTCGCGCTTCACCAGGATCAGCGACCACCGGAGTCACACGCGCTGCTTCGAGCAACAGGCCTTCACGAATTCCGAATGCAGAGACGACCATCTCGCGTGCCTCGATGCGCGCCATCACTTCAGCGGCGACGGCGAGACCCGCAACGATAATGTCCGCGCGCGCCGGCGACAGTCCCGGAACTGATTGCCGCTCTGCTGGCGACATACCCTGCAACAGGTCGAGCACATGCTCGAGCTCGGCGCGCGTGACTATGGTTCCGTGCACGCTCGACGCGCGCCCCATGCCCTGACGCGCCAGGATCATCCCCGCAAGGTTGGTAAACGTCCCACCGGAGCCGATAAGCTGCGCGCCATGCCAGTCGCGACGCGATACAACAGCGCGCAGCTCCTTGCGAACAAACGATCGTAATATCTCGAGATCGCTACGCGTGCGACTCTTGCCAAAGAACCGCTCGGTGAGCCGAATCGCGCCGAACGGGAATGACACGAGGCCGTCGAGCAGTCCATCGGCGCTGAGCGCGAGCTCGAGGGAGCCACCGCCGATGTCCATCACCACGGCTCGACCCGCCGCAAGATCAAAATGCGCGAGCGCGCTCCGATAGGAGAGCAGCGCTTCCTCGTCGCCATCCAGGATGCGTACCGACAGTCCGGTCGTGTCGCGGACAGCGGCGATGAACTCGGCACGGTTCTCCGCGTCACGTACAGCGCTGGTTGCGACGGCTTCCGTGCGGACCGCACCCATCTGACGAGTAAGCGTCGCCATTCGCAGCAGCGCATCGAGTGCATTGCGCACGGCAGCTTCGCCGAGGCGTCCCGTTTCGTCGACTCCCTCGCCAAGCCGCGGCGCGGCTTTCATCTCATCGATCACGCGAATCTCGCCATTGGGCGAAACGTCGGCGACGATCTGCCGGATGGAGTTGGACCCTATGCCGATTGCGGCGATGCGGACGTCGTCTGCGCGTGGCGCGGGGCGGCCCGGGGGCGCATTCGGTAAAGAGCGAACGGGCTCAACCGGCATTTACAAGTCCCGCCAGGTCATGCGGGAAATTTAACGCCAGGGCTGGGATCAGTCTTCGAAGTGATGTTTGATCTGTTTTCCCTCAGCCAGATATACCGCATTCTCTCCAATATTCGTGGCCAGATCTGCGACGCGCTCGAGGTTGCGACTCACGAGAAGCAGCTCGAGCGACGGCGTGATCGTCCGGGCGTCCGCCATCATGTGCGTGAGCAGTATCCGGAAAATCGAGTTGTGCAGCGCGTCCACCGCATCGTCCGCCTGGCAGACGCGGCGGCCGAGTGCGCCGTCGCTGCGGAGGAATGCGTCGAGAGAGTCGCTCAACATGATCCGCGCGCGGCGCGCCATGTCTTCAATCTCCGGATCGGGAACGAGATTGGTGCGTTGCTCGATCAGCCGCAACGACGATTGCGCGATATTAACAGCGTGATCGCCGATGCGCTCGAGGTCGTTGGAGACTCTTATTGCAGCGACGATGAAGCGGAGGTCGCGCGCCATCGGTTGCTGCAGCGCGAGAAGATCGACGGCACGCTGCTCGATCTCGACTTCCAGCGCGTTCAGATCAGCGTCGCTCGCCAGTACGAGCTCGGCGATTCCATGGTCATTGTGCAGCAGAGCGTCGACCGCCTGCTCGATCATCTCCTCGGCGCGTGTCGACATTGCGAGCAGGCGTGCCTTGAGCTCGGCGATCTGATCGTGAAAATGACGAAATCCTGCTGGCGCGTCCTGGATGGCGGTCATCCGAACCTCCCTGTGATGTACGACTCGGTTCGCTCCTCACGCGGGCGTGTGAACATTCTGTCGGTAATGTCTGCCTCGACCAGGTGGCCAAGAAAGAAGAACGCGGTGCGGGTCGAGAGACGAGCGGCCTGCTGCAGATTGTGAGTGACTATGACGATGGTCAGCTCGGACTTCAGCTCGTGCAACAGCTGCTCGATCTTTCGCGTCGCGAGGGGATCGAGCGCGCTGGCCGGCTCGTCGAGGAGGAGAATCTCCGGCCGATTCGCCAGCGCGCGCGCGATGCACAGCCGTTGTTGCTGACCGCCCGAGAGGCCGGTCGCACTGCGGCGCAGGCGATCCTTCACTTCGTCCCACAGCGCCGCCCGCCGAAGTGCATCTTCAGCGATCTCGTCGAGCTCGGAGCGTGACGAGACTCCGTTGATCCGCGGGCCGTACACAACGTTGTCGTAGACGGACGCCGGAAAAGGGTTCCAGCGCTGGAACACCATGCCGACGCGCTGACGGAGCGCGACGACGTCGGTACCGCGCGCATAGAGATCGACTCCATCAAGCAGCATCTCTCCCGTCTGGCGGGTGCCCGGGATGGTATCGTTCATCCGGTTTATCGAGCGAAGGAAAGTCGATTTGCCGCAGCCGGAAGGGCCTATCAGCGCCGTGATGCTGTTGGGTTGAATGGCGAGCGAGACATCGAAGAGCGCCTGCTTCCTGCCATAGAAAAACCGAGAAGTTGTTTGCTTCGATCGCACCGATTGCCTGCGGTGCCGAGTCGAGCGCTGGTGCCGGCGCAGTCATCCAAATCTCCCTGTGATATAAGCTTCAGTGCGTGGGTCGCGAGGCGCGGTGAAGAGCGTGTTGGTCGGCGCGACCTCGATGAGGTCGCCGTCGAGCATGAACGCCGTCCGATCCGAGACGCGGGCCGCCTGCTGCATGTTATGAGTGACAATTCCGACCGTCAGCGTTGAGCGGAGCTCATACACGAGCTCCTCGATGCGTTGCGTACTGGCGGGATCGAGCGACGCCGTGGGCTCGTCCAGTAGCAGCACCCGTGGCTTCGTGGCGAGGGCGCGGGCGATGCAGAGTCGCTGTTGCTGGCCACCCGACAACGCTACTGCGCTTGCAGTCAGACGGTCCTTCACTTCATCCCAGAGTGCCGCATGGCGCAGTGCGTCCTCGACTATCGCGTCGAGCTCAGAGCGCGACGGCAGTCCGGTGGCTCGCGTGCGTAGCCCCGCGGCGACGTTGTCGCGAATCGACATCGTCGGAAACGGCGTTGGGCGCTGGAACACCATGCCGATGTGACGCCGAACGACAATCGCGCTCGTTCCATTGCCGTACAGTCGCTCGCCGTCCAGCGTCACACTTCCGGTGACCCGTGCACCTGGAACCGTCTCGTGCATTCGGTTGAGACAGCGGAGAAGCGTCGATTTTCCGCAGCCGGAGGGGCCGATTATCGCCGTGACGCTCTTCAAGCCGAGCGAAAGCGTAACGTTCCTTACCGCGTGGCGCTGTCTGAAATACGCGTCGAGATTGCTTGCGACGAGGCAGGGGACGGGCTCGCCGATCGCTGTCTCGGCGGTACGTCCGGTATCCTTCGGGGTAATGCGTGTTATAACAGATAATGGCGGGTGGCCAGTGGGACTGGAGGGCACACTGTGCTCCATGTTTCCCTTCCACTCGAGCCCGTCATCGATCCGGTCGCGCCCAGGTCAGTCAACCGCTGCTCCGAACCTTGGCCGCGTGGCGAATCTTGCTGCGATGCTTATTACCAGAACGATACCGATCAGGACGAGGGCTCCCGCCCATGCGAGTGCATGCCAATCGTCATACGGACTTATTGCGTAGGTGAAGATCTGAAGTGGTAATGCCGCGATCGGCGCCTTGAGCGACGTCGACCAGAATTGATTGCCGAAAGCGGTGAAGAGCAGCGGAGCGGTCTCGCCGGCGATTCGCGCGATTGCCACCAGCGCTCCGGTCACGATGCCAGGCATCGCCGTGCGCAGAGCTATGGCGAGCGACGTGCGCCAACGCTGATAGCCCAACGCGAGCGCGGCTTCGCGCAAGGCATTGGGTACGAGCAGGATCATCTCCTCGGTCGTCCTCGTGACGAGAGGAATCATCATTGCGCCAAGCGCAATTCCCCCCGACAGTGCGGAGAAATGCCCGACGGGCCGGACGAGCAGCTGCCACGCGAATATTCCCATCACGATCGATGGAATGCCGTTGAGCACGTCCGACAGGAAGCGCACGGTATTCGCCAGCAGGGAAGTTCTGTGCTCCGCGAGATAGAGTCCTGCGCCAACTCCGATCGGCACGCCAGTGGCCGTGGCGATACCAACGAGGATAAGCGTGCCGGTGATCGCGTTCGCCATCCCGCCGCCCTGCGTGCCCACCGGCTGCGGCATCTTCGTGAAAAGATCGAGACTGATCGAGCCGGCGCCGGCTCTCGCTATGTGTGCAACAATGAATATGAGAGGAAGTATGGCGAGAGTCGCGGCGAGATACGTGAGCGCAACCATTGCGCCGCTCACCACCCGACGCCTCGTGCGGTTCGCCGAAGTCGAGCGCGGAATGCGCGGCGTCAAGCTTCCGCCTTCATCGCGACGGACCACACCAGCCAGCGCGCGAGCCCATTCACTACGATGGTGATGAGAAACAACACTGCGCCCACCGCCATGAGAGCGGACAGATGCAAATCACTGGTGGCCTCGCTGAACTCGTTGGCGATGAGTGATGCCATCGTATATCCAGGCGCGAGCAGCGACGCCGAAATCTCGGCGCGATTGCCGATCACCATCGTCACGGCCATCGTTTCGCCAAGTGCGCGGCCGAGTCCGAGGATGACGCCGCCGATGATACCCGATCGGGCGTTGGGGAGCACCGCATCGCGAATCACTTCCCAGCGCGTTGCGCCTAGCGCGAGCGCGGCTTCGCGCTGCGAGCGCGGCACCGCGCGCAGTACTTCACGGGAGACCGCAGAGATGTATGGAAGCGCCATGATCGCGAGAATGATTCCTGCGGCGAGCATGCTTGGTCCGTATGCGGGCCCGCTGAAGAAGCGCGTCGCGCCGAGGTGCATCGTATCGCGCAGGAACGGTACGACGTCTTCCCGCAGCAGCGGAATCATGACGAAGATTCCCCACAGCCCGTAGACGACGCTCGGAATTGCAGCGAGCAGATCGACGAGGAACGCGATCGGCTGGCGCAGCCAGCGCGGCGCGAACTCGGAAAGGAAGATCGCGACGCCGAGAGCGAGCGGAGTCGCGATGATCAGCGCGAGCATCGAGGAGACGATCGTTCCGAATATCGCTGGAGCCGCGCCGAACTTGCCCGCGGGTACGTTCCACTCGCTTGACGTCAGGAAGCCGAAACCGAATTGGTGAAGCGCCGGCCACGCGGCGCGGCCGATCTCGACCGCGATCGCGAGGAGCAGGAGAGGAATACAAACCGCGAATGCCATGGTGATCAGCGAATAGGCACGATCACCGATGTCAGTGGCGACAATGGACGCGGAGCCTCGTTCTTCTCCCTCGAGGGTGCCGACCCCACGAATACTGCGAATGCCGTCCATGTTGCACTGAAAGCTAGATGCAGCTCCTTGTCGGATGTCCTCTGGCGTGTAACGGCATTGTCACAAACGGTGAAGCTCGTTCGTAACCCGTGGATCCACTTCGTCCCGCGAGCTGCGAGACAGCCACGCGAGCCAGAACAGCAAGGGAGGGACAGCGAGCCAGAGGAGAAATATTCCGAGATCGATCGTTCCGGACCATCCCGCCGTGTTTGCGGCGCTCATCTTTATCTGGAGCGTTGCGTTGGTGAGGCTGGCTGAGATCGCGCCGTGTCCTGCACTGGGTCGCGTGACACGCCAGCCCGCGATGACCGGTGCCCCAAAAGTGAAAAGAACTACCAACGCCCAGTAGATCGCGCATAATGGCAGAAGGAGCTTCCAGGTTTTCCGCTTGAACGTCATGTGCTGCCTCTCGATTGGCCGCTACGATCGATCGCCTTGTGGATGATGAGAGCGTATGCCACGATATTCACGACAAGCGCGAAAGTTCCAAGCGTCCAGCGAAGAGTGCTCGTCAGGTGGTCCGGATAAAGACCATGGAGAACGTAGTGTTCGATGAAGCCTCCGGAATAACCGGCCAGGCCGGCGCGTGCGCGGAGGGCGTTCTCAAGCGGCGTCAGCGGGCAGATCCATCCGTTGTATTCGAGCAATACAGCCCAGATCACCGACGGCACATGTAACCACGCGAGCCACCGCCATTTCAGCGCCAGAAACCCGCCGACCACGACGAATGCCACGAATGCGGCGTGGAATACGACCAGGCCGCCAGCGAGCCAGTGGAAGATCACTATGCCGGATCCAATGCAACTACGGAACTACTATACGAGAACGCACCGATTGGTTCGAGCTTGTCGAAGTGCGCATGCACCCTGCATGGAGCATGCGCACTTCGACAACGCCTAAGGCTTGGGGCTCAGCCGCGTATCGACATAGGCTGCGTCGCCGCGATCGCGCGCACGGATTGCAAGAACGTGCGAGCCACCGCCAATCGAAACTGGAAACGTGTAACTATCTATCGTCGCACAATTCTCATGCCTGACATAACCTGAACTCGGGTCGTATCCAGCTACATTGGTCGGCGTGACATTCACGCCATCGATGAAGATCTGGAAATCGTTGTCGATCGCCATCCCGACCGTAAAGCCAGACGTCCACCATGCGGGCAACGTAAATGTCTTGCGCAGGAGCATGTCTGTATTCGGCGTGCCGCCGGGCACATTCACCCACGTGGTAGCGACTGTCGGCACGAGTGAGGGGCACGCTGTACCGAGGTTGGAGCTTGCAAAGGCGCCCTTCCCAGTCTGCCATCCATTCTGCGCCGTGGCCTGATACGTGGGACTCTCGAATCCGGGCGCGAGTCCGTCGGTACCCGCCAGATACAGGTAGCCGCTAGCCTGGTAGGGTATCACGTCTGTGCTGGTTGCGGAGAATGCCAGCGGACTGCCGGAGAACGCTATTGCGGCGCCGGCTCCTGCTGCGCTCGTCGGAAATCCGGAGATGCTTGTTGGCAACGCGAAGCTGGCGGTGGCGTTCATGGTGTTCGCAGCTCCAGCGCCGAGCGTCCAGCTGGGGACAGCGGCAATACCGGTGGTATTGTCAGTTGTGAGTGTAGTCGCGGTCTGCACTGACGAGCTGCTGGATGGTCCCAGGCTTCCGCCGCCCGCCGCGATGGTGAAGACTACGGTCGCACCGCCAAGCGGCGTGTGACCATTCACCGTCTGCACGACTACCGCCGGCGCTGCTGCAACGGCTGAGCCGGCTGGCGCCATTTGCGACTGAGCAGGGAAGCCAGACGGCAGCTTCACCACCACGGCAGTGTCGACGCCACCGAACGGACTGAATGACGTCGTCTTGCCGCCGACGCCGCTCCCCACAAGAGCGTACGCTGGCTCCGGCGCGAACAGCTTCAGCGTTGCAGAAGCTATCCTCCGCAACGCGCGTGCGTAGTCGCCGTTGCGCGCCAGTTGCATTTCACTCGGCTGCCGCAATGACTCTCCTGTAGGACTGCAGACCAGGAATGGGGCGGGAACTGTCGGCAGGATCTGTATTCCGGTGCCAACGTTGTGCGCGATGTCCACGCTGGAGGGTGGTGGTCCGCCAGATGCGTTCTGGATGCAACCCGCCGCAAGAACCGGCGTCGCGAACGCTTGCTCAGGAATGACCTTGAAATCGAAGAACGGACCGTACTGATCGAGCTTCGTATTGAGTGGTCCGGCTGGGAACGTGAAGTTCCCCGTGACGGGAGTTATCGATATCGTCACCGGCTGAGTCAGTGTCCCGGCCGGGATCATCAAACCGGCGTGCTGATCGCCGGTAACTACAGTCTGATCACTGCCTGAGGGGAAGACGACCTGCACCACGCTGTTCGTGTCCAGTGGGGTGACGCCAAGCGTGAGAGCAGAGCCGTCGAGTCCGACAAGGCAGTACAGCGAGCGGCCAAATGCAAGAGTCGCATTCTGAGTGGCGCTCGAGGTGCCGCCGCGCAATTTGCCGGCGTAATATGTGTCGAGCGTGTACTGCCACTCATGGTACATGTTGGTGACCGCATCTGCCTGCTTACGCGTCAGCAGAGCAGCGTCGATCTGCGCCAGGTTGCGAAGTGCGGGTCCCAGATCCCTTGGCATGAACAGGGAGATGATCTGTAGTTCGGACGCGACCTGACACCGCGCGCCCGGTGATGTAATTCCTCTGCTTGCGCTGACGGTCGGGTCGACTGCGGTGGGCATCGCCGAGTGATCACTCGAGCATGCGGAGAGGACGAGCAGACAGGAAGCGATAACACTCACACGCGCCGACATCCGAAATTCGCGAAGCATCTGATTCCCCGTGAAGGTTGATACTGATCCAGACTGCCCGAGAAGGAAGAATCACCTTTTCGCTTTTACAACGAGTGCCTGGAAGCGTGGATCGTCGTGTATGCTGCGCCACTCCCAGTTGTGCTCATCATCGAACCCGACCGCCCGGGCTGGATTCGCACTAAGATACAGCGCCAGGGCCTTTATCGCCCTGTCCTTGTCGCCCAGCAATAGCCACGCGAAGGCCTCGGACTGTGTGATGTCCTTCGTTGGATCGACATCGACCGGATCGGTGACGCGGCTCAGAACGTGCTCGCTACTGTCTCTGAGGCCAGCGCGTGCGAGCGCTGTCGCAACGAGAACGTCCCCATTCAGCGTGGCAAGCGCGCGATCAGAGGGCGGCGTCACCTCAACCAGCGTTCGGGCGAGCCGCCACGCTTCGGGAATGTCGGGGGTAACCGCCGGCGTCCCCATCAGCAACAGCTTGCACGTTGCAAGCAGCGGGTTACCTGAAAATCGCGCCACGCCAACGTTGCACCACTGAATTGCATCTGGAAACTGTTCAAGATCATAAGACGAAGTGAATAACCGCCAGATTATTTTATCAGCGTCGCGGAGGTACGCGTCTCCCTCGTACGCGCGCCGCGCGGCGAGCTTGGCGCTCACCACGTCGTTGTACTGATAGTAGAGATGACTCAGCACCGCCCACGCTTCCGGTTCGGCGGACGAGGTCTGAGTCGACGTTTCGAGATCTTTGCGCGCGCTGTCGAGCAGCGCCCTCGACTTGACCGGATCGGTCTCCAGCGCGAGAAGCCAGCGCCAGTAGCGAAGCGTGCCGCGCAACTCGAGCGCACTCGCATCTTTGGGTGCGATCGCGATTGCTTGCTGAGCCTGGGCCAGGCCAGCATCTATCCACTTGCTCGCGCGCAGCTGGTCGTGGCCGAAGAATCGCGACGCGTGGTATGCAATTGTTCCCCGCCAGATCGGCAGTTGCACCCATTGCGGATCAATCGCCTGCGCCTGAATCAACGTCGTATCTGCCTGCGCGAAATCCCTGACGACAGCGGAAGTGTCGTTGATCCTCGCGGCATCCTCTCCAGCACGTTCCTTGAGCTTGGCCTGCTGAAGGAGTGCCCATGCGTCAGGGTTGGACGTGCCGGCGCGCTCTTCACGCAAATGAATTTCCTGCCCAAGGCGCTCCCGCAGGAAAGTCGTGACTCGCTCGGCCAACGTATCCCGGAGAGCCAGCGGATTGGACACTGCAGCCTCGAACGTCGCGCGCTGAAAGTCGGTCCCGCTTGCATCCTTGAGCTTGACGCTGACGCTGACCTTGTTGCCGTGCTGTTCGACACTCCCGTCGACCAGCGTTCCCACGTTCAGCGCCCGCGCAATACTATCGCGCGGGACGTCCTTGCCCTGGAATAGCGCGGCGCCGTTCCTCGACGTTATCTCGAGCTCGGGAATCGCGGACAGTCGGTCAATCAGACCTTCGGTCAGGCCGCTCGCGAGATAGCCGAGGCGCTTGCCGTCGCTCTCGTCAGCGAAGTAGAGCACGGCGACTCGCCGCGGGTCGGGGCCGGCGATGGCAGCGACCCCACTGCCGGCGTGTGTTGCTCGCCACGCTACGACGCAGCCCGCAGCGATTCCGAGAGCGGCGATGCCAGCGATGACGTAGCGACCCCAGTTCCACCTTGTTTCGCCAACGTACTGCTTTGGCTGCGCGGGCCGCGGAAAGAATTGCGTTTCGGGATGTCGCAACGCGCTCGTGAATTCTCCCGAGCTCTGATAGCGATCTGCGGGTACCTTGGAGAGCGCCTTGACCAGAATGGCTTCAATCTGCGGTGGTACTGTACTTCGAATAATCGTAAGAGATGGAACGTTTTCGAGCATGTGCCGCGCGATCACGGCCTGCGCGGACGGCCCGGTGAATGGCGGCTGTCCACCGATCATCTCGTATGCGACACAGGCAAGGCTGTACACGTCGCTTCTTCCGTCGATGGCGCGCTCGGCGGACGCTTGCTCGGGACTCATGTATGTAGGGGTGCCGAGCGAAATTCCCGTCTGCGTGAGGCGCTGCTCATCGACGGCCGCCATCGCGTGCGCGATCCCGAAATCTGCGAGAACCGCACGATCGCCATCCATCAGAATGTTTTCGGGCTTGATGTCGCGATGCACTATTCCGTGTTTGTGCGCGTATTCGAGCGCATCGCCGATCTCACCGGTGATGCGAATAGAATCTTCAAGCGAAAGGCTGCGCTCGCGATCGAGGCGCGCGCGCAACGATTCGCCATCCACGTACGGCATCACGTAGTACAGGGAGTTTCCTGCCTGTCCCGAATCCAGAATCGGAAGTATGTGCGGATGGTCGAGGGCAGTAGTAACCTCGATCTCGCGTCGGAAGCGTTCGACGCCGAGGACGATGGACACGTCTGAGGTGAGGACCTTGACTGCTACGTCGCGGTCGTGCGCGAGGTCCCGGGCGAGATACACGGTGGCCATGCCACCCTGACCGACCTCTCGCTCGACTAAGTATTGGTCGCCAATCGCAGACCGTAAGTTTTCTAGCAGCGCAGCCACAGGCGCGAATTTCCCTCGGAAGACCTCCAGTATGCCGCTAAATCGGCCTAGGCGCCAGAGACGCGTCCGACGAAACGCTTGGTTCCATGAGCCGCTGCAGCGACCAACTGAGGCATCGACCAACCGGGACCTTTTCCCAGCGCCTGCGTCATCGGTGCCCCACGTTGTACTTGGAGAGGATCTGACGAACCTTATCCAACGGTATCGCGTTCACGGTGCGCCCCTCGCTTGTTACCGAGGTAGCCATGAAGAGCGAGTTGTAGACGGCTTCTTCAGTGGACTCGATGACAGCCTCGAACAGAGGTGACATGTCATCGTTGGATAGATCTGCGGTCGGTCGCGGAGTGGGTGCCGGGATTTCGGTCCCTCGGACCGGCGAAGGCATGCGGCGGCGGACCTGATCCGAGGTCGAGAATGCGATGACATAGTCTCCGGAGCCGTTGGAAGCATCGGAGCCGGTTCGGGCGATACCCATCATGGCCCGCGCCGCGAGGCGCTCCAGATTCCGGTCGGAGATCGGTGCGTTGGTCGCGACCACGATCATGACCGATCCGTCGCCGCGCTCCGTGGACACGTAATTTTTGTATGCGAACTTGCCGAGCTCGCGTCCGACAGGTGCTCCCATGACCTGCAGTACGCCGCCGAAATTGGTCTGCACGAGAACGCCTACCGTCCAACCACCCAGGGGCGCCGGCAGCACGCGCGAAGATGTACCTATTCCACCCTTCCACTGGAAAGCGATAGTCCCGGCGCCAGCCCCAACGCTTCCCTCAGCGACTGGACCGCTGGACGCGGACGCAAGCGCGTTGTGCACGTCGGCTGCGGTAATTGGTCTCGATCGGATTGCGTTCAGCGTCCCGTCGTTCGTCTCTCCCACGACCGGGTTGAGCGAGCGGACATTTTCCATCCCCGGCATTGCGAGCAGCTCACCGGTAAGCGCGTCGGCAGCGCGCCACACGCACAGCGTACACGTAAGCAGAATCGGCGTCTCGAGCTCGCCCAACTCCTTGACCTGCGTAGCACCCACGAGCTTACCGAACGCATTCCCCACGAATATCGCAGCGGGAACGCGGTCGAAGAACATGTTGCCAGGGTGCGGGAGAATAGCTGTGACACCAGTGTGCACCGAATCACCGATGACGACGGTGGACTGTCCGACGAGCACGCCGGCGACATCGGTGATAGCGTTCAACGCGCCAGGTGCAAAGATTCCAGGCGCAACCCCGAGCGCACGCGCCCGGACGCGCACTTCCTGCGCATGAGCTGCGGCCGGCAGCGCTACGGCGATCGCGCAAAGGGCCACGGTGCGCCTTACAGTCAGGCTCTGGGACATGATATCGTAGGAGAGAGATCCGACGTGCCAATGATACGGCGATTCGGCTCGCGACGGAATCCGCTGGCTGGATATGCGTCATACAACAACACCACACAAAAACACCGGCGGCGCAATCTGCGCCGCCGGTTTGTGAAGGAGCTGGTTGCACGGCTTACGGCAGGTAATAGCGTACTGAGCTGAATACCATGTTCTCCACCGCCTTGGGCTGGAAACCGGCTCCGGACCATGGTGTACGTGCGGTGTACGAGTACTGCGCTCCCCACTGGAACGTTCCGGCGGGACCGCGATAGAACCGGTACCAGAATCCCAGGTTGCCTTGGTAGACCGAGCGCGTGTCGGCGTTGCACGCCGGGTTCGCCCCGCCGGGAGCACCTACCGCATACGGGCCCGTAGGGACGTATTCTGCATCGCATCCGGCATTGGAGAGCAGGGGCGAGCCGTAGCCGACACCCTTGCCCGCGCTGCTCGTGTCAGCCGTACGATCTGCATACTCGACACCGCCGTAGCCATACACATCGAGCTGCGGCGTCGCATGCACGTCGAGCGTAACGAGTGCGTGCGCCGCCTTGATGGGAGCAAGTGAACCATCCGGCTTGATCGTTACGTCCGGGAGTTGCGACGTGCCGTAACGGCCGATTCCCCTGCCCACGAGCGCGTTGATACCGAGGTCGAATGTCTTGGTGAAATTGAGGAAGGCGGAAGCGCCGACGCCGCCGCCGAACGCGGTGTTGGTATGGGTGCCCCCCGCCGCGTCCGTGGGATCCACGAATCGGTCGCGGAAGATCCGCCCAACAGCCTTGACCTCGAAATGGCCCACTCCCTTGCCGTCGAAAGCAATCTTCCCGATGACGTCAGGGGCGACGTCGGTCGAGTAGTTCGTGGTAGGGTTGAGCAGACTCCCGCCAGTGTTACCGATAAAGACGTTCGCAGGTGCGTTGCGTGCGGCGTAGGTCATCTGCGAGCCCTCGAGCGACGCTGCGAGCGATATGACGTCGTTCAGCTTCTGTGAGAGCCGCAAGCTGGGCTGGCGCGCCCAGTCGTATCCGACTGCATACTGCGCATCGATGGTTCCGGGGCTGTACTCCGAGCGCGGAAGCACTCCACTCTTGTCAGGCGTAATGAGACTCCACATCTGACCGGCGCTGACGCCAACGCCGTTCGAGAACAGTGCTTGTCCAAAGAACTGCCGAACGCGAAACGTGTAGCTGTTGCTCTCGTTGGAGTTCGACGTGACACCTGCCGAAAGAAAATCCGACTCCCAGTAGCCGCTCATTGTCACGTCGTTGAGCTTGCCCTGAACCGCCAGGCCCAGGCGTGACTGGCGCGCCGATGCGCGAAACTCGCTGAGCTGTCCGTTCGTCGAGTTGTTGAAAGGTATTGCGTTAAACGAGGAACCCACATCCGCGGTCTCGTTGCGCTGTCGCCAAAGCGCCTCCATCGCAAAGAAGCCCACGGGAGTGATGGTGACACCCTTGTACTGCAAAGCCGAGGGACCAACGCTGTCCTTGGTGCCCGGAGCTGCGCCCGACGTCGTGTTGCCCGTGGAATCGGTGTGCAGCCGCTCCGACGCGATTGCGGGGCGGCCTAGGGCTGCGGTCTGTGCACCGAGCAGCAACGGTAGCAACAGCGATAGCACCAGAGGCAACCCGGTGGACTTCATCTGGAAGCGTGTTGCAAGCGTGTTCTTGATCATGGTAATCAGCGTCCGCCGAGGGATTTGAGACGTGCGTCGAGTCTTGTGATCATCGACTTTGGTAGTGGTGCATAGTCCAGCGACGACGCGACGGACTCACCGTTCGCGTAGGCCCACTGAAGGAATTCTGTGAGTGCCTTGCCCTTGGCTGCATCCTTGGGATGCTGATAGACGAGGATCCACGTGAAGGACGAAATGGGATACGCATCCTTTCCAGGCGCATTCACGATCGATATGCGATAATCGGTATTCGGCGCCAGCTTGGCCGCAGCCCCCGAGGCAGCAGCGGTGACGGATTCCAGCGTTGGCGCGACCCACGAGCCGGCGGCGTTCTTTATCAGCGCCACTGGCAGCCGGTTCTGCTTTGCGTACGATAGCTCGACGTAGCCGACGGCGCCGGGTAGTTGCTTGATCTGCCCCGTGACGCCCTCGCTGCCCTTGCCGCCCAGCCCGACTGGCCAGTTGAGACTCTGCCCGCGACCGACCGCGCTCGACCACGCACCACTCACGGTCGCGAGATAGTCGCTGAAGATGTAGGTCGTGCCGCTTCCGTCTGCGCGATGAACGACGATCACGTCGCTCGATGGCAGCTTGACACCTGGGTTGAGAGCGGCGATGCGGTTGTCGTTCCACTTTGTGATCTGGCCGAGAAAGATCTCGGCGATGGCCTGACCGGTGAGCTTGAGCGGTTGCGTCACACCGGGCAGGTTGTAGGTCACCGCTACTCCGCCAAGAACGGTCGGGAAGTGCAGAATCGCGCCACCCTTGGCGCTCGCGAGCTGCTCGTTGGTCATCGGACCGTCGGTCGCGCCGAAGTCTACGATCTGGTCTGATAGCTGACGAATTCCGCCACTGGAGCCGATGGACTGATAGTTGACCTTTACTCCGGTCTTTGCCGCGTACATCGCAGCCCACTTGGAGTAAATCGGATACGCGAAACTCGATCCGGCGCCAGTCAGATCGGTCGCTTGCGCGTTGGCTGTAGAGAGAAGTGCGCCTGACATTGTCGTGAGGAGCGCGACAATACGGACAGGTCGAATCAAAGTTTGCTCCGTGAGAGAGTTTGAACCAACACCGAATGATCAAACGATCACATCACGGAATTCACCGCTGTTTGGTAACGGCTATGTCACGGATCTCGCGGTGATGATACGGCCGGCGGAAACGACGCGCTCACGGTCGTTCCGCGACCGAGCGTGCTCTCGGCGCGCACCTGGCCGCCGTGCGCTTCGACCAGGTGTTTGACGATCGCCAGACCGAGTCCCGTTCCGCCATTCTCGCGCGAGCGTGAAGAGTCCGCGCGATAGAAGCGCTCGAAGATGCGCGGAAGGTGCGCTGGTGCAATGCCGACTCCGGAGTCGCGTACTCCGACCCATGTATAGCCATCGTCGTCACGATTGGCGAAAACGGTCACCGTTCCATGCGCAGTGTGGCGCACGGCGTTCTCGACCAGATTCGATATCACCTGCCGGAGTGCGGTCCGATCCGCATACACCCACCGAGCGTCGCGTGGCACCTGCGCCTCGGTTATCACCCCGTTCGATCGTGCGATATTCGCGCTCGATGCCAGCGCCTCGGCAGCGACGGCGGCAACGTCGACGTTGACGGGGTGTGGAACCCAGCCGCCTGATTCGATGCGTGACAGATCCAGCAGCTCATCGACGATGCGCTGCATGCGCGACGTATTCGACTGGATCACTCCCGCGAATCGCGTTCGATCCGCGTCCGGAACACTCGGCTCACCCAGCGTTTCGGCGAAGCCGGCGATTACTGTGAGCGGAGTTCTCAGTTCGTGCGAGACATTCGCGACAAAATCGCGCCGCGTCGCCTCGAGGCGCCGAGTACGGGTGAGATCCGTCAACGCGAGCACGGCTCCGCCGTCCGGGAGGGGGCGTGCCGCCACGGCAATCATTCGCCCGCCGATCTCCGCCGCGCCGTCATCCACCGTCGCTCCATTCAGCGCAGAGTCGATCGCCCTGAGGAGAGCACTGTCGCGTGGAATGTGGTCTGTCGAAAATGGAACCTGTTCTCTCAGACCAAGCATTGCGCGCGCGGCACTGTTTATCCGAAGCACCGCACGTCGCGAGCTTATCGCAAGCACTCCCTCGCTCAACGATTCCACGACGGCCGAGACTAGCGCCTCGTCGTGCTCAAGCGCGTTGAGTCGCGCGCCGAGCTGCTCCGACAGTTGGTAAAGCGCACGAGCAAGATCACCTATCTCGCCCGGCGCGGAGATGGCCGGCCGCACGGATAGATCGCCGTTTGCTATCGACCGGGCTGCGTCTCTGAGCTCAACCACCGGGCGCGACACGGTCCTTGCGAATACCACCGCAAGCAACAATGCGACGAGCGCCGCTGCAACTCCAGCGAACACCGACGTCGCCAAGCGCGTCGTCGAATATCGCATCCACAGAAGCCGTGCTCTGAGAAACACGAGCGATTCCCAGGCGCGCCGGAACTGCTACATATACCTCGCTTGTGCCCTCCGACGCGCTTGACCTGCGCGAGACGCCGATGCGCCCACTCAGGGCCGCGACGACTTCAGGACGCGTCGAGTGGTTTTGAAGCCCCTCGACGCTGATCGAATCAAAGTGCGAATCGCCCAACACAAGACCATCGCGACGGATCAGTGTTACTCGATGTCCAAGCGCGCTGCCGGCGACATGAGCGAAGACATCGGGGTTCACCGATGCTGTCCATTGCGTCGCAACCAGCTGCGCCTCGCGGCTCAGTTCGGATGTGCTCTCGTTTGCAATCCTCCGATGCAGCTGACGATCTAGTATCAGCGATACCGTCACCGTCAGCGCGAGAATCACCGCCAGCGAAGAGAGGAGCAATCTGTTCGCGAGCCTCATCTAAAGCGAGATCTCCGACTCACATATCCTTCGCTATCCCGGTGTTGAGTCTGTAACCAAAGCCGCGTACGGTCTCGATCATGTCGCCGGCGTGCCCGAGCTTTCCGCGTAATCTCTGCACATGCATGTCGACTGTGCGCGTCTGAATGTCCGGCGCTGCTTCCCACACGGTCTCGAGGAGAAGAGTTCGCGCGAGCACGCGCCCGCGGCGTTCCGCGAGGGTAAGGAGGAGTTTGTACTCAGTCGGCGTGAGATCCACGAGCTCTCCATCAACGCGTACCTCGTGCGCCGCCCGATCAATGCGCACCGGACCGATCTTTACGACGTCGCCCTGAACCGAGGCTGGGGCGCGGAGCCGTCGCAGGATTGCGCCGACGCGCAGCGTCAGCTCCTGTGGTGAGAACGGCTTGGTGAGATAGTCGTCCGCGCCGAGCGTGAGCCCCCGTACGCGGTCGGCCTCTTCGCGACGCGCAGTGAGCGTCAGCACCGCGATGTTCGCGGTAGCCGGTTCCGCGCGAATTCGCTCGAGCACCTCGAATCCGGAGATGCCGGGTAGCATGAGGTCAAGTACGACGAGTGCCGGTAATTCCGCGGTCGCTTTCGCGAGTGCCTCGGGTCCTGTGCTCGCCGTCGATACCCCGTACCCAGCGCGCGCGAGATGATAGGCCACAAGTGCCACGATATCCGGCTCATCGTCGACGACGAGTATCCGCTCCTTCATCCGTCCGCTTGCGTCGTCGGCAGCTTGCATGATCGTGGGGAAAGTTGGCCGTCCGGCGCTCCGAGTGGGAGCGCCGGATTGTCACAAACGGGTACCAACTGGCGGCTAGCCGGCCGCACGAGAGTCGATAACTTATTGTGATGTTGCGACTTAGACGCTCCGCGCTCCCTTTCCTTGCCACCGCTGTAATTGCACGTCCAGCGTTAACGAAACAGCCGGAGCGATACGCCGCCTGCAATGCCGGAGATTCGCTCAGCCTCAAGATAGTGGCAACAACCGACGTTCACGGCCACATCCGCGGATGGGATTACTACGCCAACCGCGTCGATCCCGACCTCGGGTTGACGCGGACTGCAACCATCGTGGATTCTGTGCGCGGTGCAAATCCTGGGCGCGTCGTCCTGGTCGACGCAGGTGATCTGCTGGAAGGTACGCCGCTCGCCTACGTCGCTGCGCGAATGTCGAGCGATCGACACAACCCGATCATAGCCGCAATGAACGCGATGCACTACGACGCGGCCGCGATCGGAAATCACGAATTCAATTATGGAGTCCCGTATCTTGACAGCGCCGTCGCTCAGGCGGAATTCCCGATGCTCGCGGCAAACGTCTCACGCGGCAAACAGCCGCATGGCTACGCCTCGTACGCGATTGTACGCCGCGCCGGCGTCGACGTCGGAATCATCGGAGCCACCACGCCCGGCTCTGATCTGTGGGACGCCTCCAATCTCGACGCTGCGAGAATGCACGTCAGCGCGATCGTGCCGGCAGTGCGCGCGGCCGTTAGCGAAGCGCGCGGCAGGGGAGCGCGCGTCATCGTAGTCGTATTGCATTCCGGGCTCGACGGCCCGTCGAGCTACGATACCGCCAGCACCGGCGGTGCGAGCGAGAACGTAGCAGCACGTGTCGCCACTGACGTTCCGGGCATCGACGTCGTCGTTTACGGTCATACGCACCGGGAGAACGTGGGGCAGATGATCGGCCGGACGTTTCTAATTCAACCGAAGAACTGGGCGGCGAGTGTCGCCGTCGTCACACTTCCGGTGAGCTGCAGCGCCGAGAGAGAATGGTCTGCCTCACCCGCGACTGGTGTTATCGTGCAGAGCAGGGGTCATGCGGAGGACCCAGTGGTAGTCAGTGCGGTGAAGCAGGTTCACGACGAAACGCTGGCTTATGCGAACTCTGTGATCGGAACCACTCCGGACAGCTGGCGCGGCGATTCGTCGCGCATGGGGCCGACTCCGCTCCTCAACCTGATCCTCGATACCGAGCTTCGCGCCACCAAAGCCGATATCGCGACGGCCTCCGCCTTCGATCTCCATGCGCATCTTGGGCCGGGTCCGATCACGGTCGCTCAGATCGCGCAGCTATATCCATACGACAATACACTCCGTGCGATCCGAATTACCGGAGCACAGCTCAAGTCGTATCTGGAATACAGCAGCCGATATTACACGACCCAGACTGATGGAGCGTTGGTTGTAGATCCCTCGGTCGCGGGATACAATTTCGACATGGTCAGCGGCGTTCATTACTCCATCGATGTGCGGCTGCCTGTGGGCCAACGCGTCACAATGCTCACCTACCGTGGCAAGTCTGTGATGCCGTCTGATACTTTCATCATGGCTATCAACAACTATCGCCAGACGGGGGGTGGGGGATACTCGATGTTGCGCGATGCTCCGGTAGTGTACGACAAGCAGCAGGAAATCCGCGATCTGCTCATCGACGAGGTGCGTCGGCTGCACGCGCTGCGGGAGTCCGATTACGACGCAAGAAACTGGTCGTTCGTAAGGCCGACGGGAAAACCGTGATCTCTCCGTTTCTCATCTTTGTCGACGGCACGCCAGTCTCTGCACGGACTGGCCAGACCATTCTCGATGCGATTGCTGCGTGGCGCCCCGAAACCGCGGCGTCGCTCGGTGATGATACCCGCATTCTCACCGACAGCCGCGGCCTTCCTGCCGATCCGGCTTCCTCCGCTGTTGCGGGCGCTATTTTCCGGGTCGTGAGCCGCCGACAGTTCCGCGCAACCGACGAGTCGTCTACAGAGTGACATCTCCCACCACGGACCAACACCAAGTGAATCGCGTCACCGTTGACGATCTGCGCCGCATGCCGAAGGTCGAGCTGCACTGTCACCTGGACGGCTCGCTGCGTCCGGAAACGATGCTCGATCTGGCGCGTGAGGCGGGGATCACGCTTCCCCGTCAGGATCCGGACGCGCTTCGGAACTACATGTGTGCGGATAACGTGGGTGGTCTCGCGGATTATCTGCATCGCTTCGATACCACGATCTCGATCCTTCAGACCTCGGCTGCGCTCGAACGCGTCGCGTACGAGTTGATCGAGGACGCCAGCCGCGACGGATTGCGTTACATCGAGGTCCGTAACGCGCCTCACCTCAACATTCGCGGCGGACTTTCGGTCGATGAAGTCATAGCCGCGACGATGCGCGGTCTCTCTCGCGGGGAGCGTGACTTCGGAACGATTGCGCGCTTCATAACCTGCTCGCTGCGGCACTGGGACCCTCGGCGCTCACTCGAAGCGGCGGAGGCGGCGGTTCGGCACAAGAGCTCCGGCGTGGTCGGTTTCGATCTCGCCGGCGCCGAAGCGGAATTCGCTGCCGCCGATCACGCCGCGGCATTCGACTATGCGCGCAAGCACTTTCTACGCGTGACCTGCCATGCAGGCGAGGCAGCTGGACCGGAATCCGTGAAGCAGGCGTTGTTCGATTGCAATGCCTCGAGGATCGGACACGGTGTAAGATCGGCGGAGGATCCGGATCTGCTCGATTATATCCGTGACGCAGGTATCCCTCTCGAGATGTGTCCGACCAGCAACGAGCAGACACACGCCGTGCCGAGCTACGCGCAGCATCCTCTCAAGCGGTATCTCGAGTCCGGAATCGTCACGACGATCAATACCGACAATCGCCTCATCAGCGGCGTCACACTTACCGACGAGTACGCGCGCGTCGTCAACGAGCTGGGCCTGACTGTGTCGGAGTTGTGTCGCTGTGTTCTCAATGCGTGCGAAGCTTCGTTTCTGCCATATGCAGAGCGCATGCAACTTGTCACGAGCATCGGCGCGGAGCTCGCTCGCGACTGGGGATACGAGGCGTGAGGCCCTATGGTCGCGAAGCGGCACTCGAGGCGGCCGCAGCCATCACTCCGCGCGCCGCCGGTGCAAGTCCAACTGTCGCCATCATACTCGGCTCCGGGCTCGGCGGCCTGGTGAGCGACGTCACGGGCCGCGTGACGATTCCGTACGGTGACATTCCGGCGCTGCCTGGAGTGAGCGTTCAAGGGCACGCAGGCCAGCTTGTATTTGGATCGCTCGAAGGAAAGTCCGTTGTCATATTTGCCGGGCGTTTCCATGCGTACGAGGGCCACCCGCTGCAGCTTACGGCGTTTCCTGCGCGCCTCGCGCACGCGCTTGGTGCACACACTCTCTTTGTATCCAACGCTGCAGGTGGCGTCAACACGAGCTTCGCAGGCGGAGATCTCATGGTGATCGAAGATCACCTCAATCTCACGTTCTCCTCTCCACTCACCGGTTCTGCAGAGGTTGGCGAAACGCGCTTTCCGGACATGTCCAACGCGTACGATCGGGAATTACGTGCGATGTTGCACCTTGCCGGCGACGCGCTCGGAATCGCGTTGCGCGACGGTGTGTACGCCATGCTCGCTGGTCCGGCGTACGAGACACCAGCGGAAGTTCGGATGCTGCGCGCGCTTGGCGCCGACGCCGTCGGCATGTCGACTGTTCCCGAAGTAACCGTGGCAAGAATGCTCGGCATGCGCGTCGCCGGCGTGAGCTGCATAACGAATCTCGCAGCCGGTATCCAGGCGGCGCCGCTCGATCACCAGGACGTACTCGATACCACAGCCCGTGTCGCTACGAAATTCCAGGCGCTTGTCCGCGCGTTCGTCGCCGGGTTATAGCGACGCATATCGCGCGGTCACTGCGAGCGCGTCGGAGGCGGCGCCGGCAGCGAGGCGAGACGGTTCTTGAAGGCGTGGAAGTTCGGCGTGTCCTTGGTCAACGACGCGAGTTCGGACGGAGGCAGCGTGTTGATCAATTTCTGGACGTCGGCTATGCGGTCTTCCTCGAGTGGGTGGGTCGCGAACCATGCATCGACAGCGCCAGGCGCCGACTTCCGCTCATCGATGAGTGTCTGAAACATCGTAACCAGTCCCTCCGGTGAGATGCCTGCACGCACGACGTTCTTGAATCCCTGCTCGTCAGCCTGCGCTTCGTCCGTGCGACTGAACTTCGCGAAGAGCGCGCCGGCACCGACGTTGATAGCTTCGTTGCTCGCCGGGTTGCTGCACACTCCAGTCAGGATGCATGCAAGAGTCACCCCGATGCTCGCCCCTTGCTGCTGCTGCATCTGCTTGATGCTGTGCCGCAGAACGACGTGCCCGATCTCGTGTCCCAGGACTCCCGCAAGCTCGTCCATCTGATTGGCGCGCTCGATCAGGCCACGATTGACATACACGTATCCGCCCGGCACCGCGAACGCGTTGACCTCGGAGCTGTTGACAACGTAGAAGTGCCAGTCGAGATCGCTTCGGCTCGTCACGTGCGCAATCGAATCTCCAAGCACGTTGATGTATCGCACCACTTCGGGATCGGTGATCAGCGGCAGCTGTTGAGCGATCTGCGCGGCGTACTGGCTCCCCATTTGAACTTCCTGCTGCTGGCTTACCGCGCAGGCACTGAGAACAACTGTGGCCGCCAGTATCAGTATTCGTTTCATTCACGGTCTCGCGGTAGATTTCCGGCCTATCAAAGGCAAAAGCTATTCCATGCATATACACCGACAACCCCCGAAAGCACACTCGTGAAGCCGCTTTCAGTCGCCCGCGATCTCAAGCGCAGGCGCGCGCGCGAGCGCACCGGTCTCTTTGTCGCTGAAGGCGTGCGCTGTGTCGAGGAACTGCTGTCATCGCCGCTCACCCTGCGCGCGGTGCTGATCTCGCCCGCGCTGCGTCAGACCACCCGCGGCGAGGATCTGGAATCGGCCCTGCGCACCGCGGCCGCGTCACGCGGATTCGAGTTCGCGGAAACCACCGACTCTGAGCTGGACGCCGCCGCGAGCACGGATACACCTCAGGGCGTCGTCGCTATAGGTGCCAGGCCTGAACGCTCGTTCGAAAACGTTCCGGTTCCCGGAACGATCCTTTTGCTGGACGGGATTCAGGACCCCGGAAACGTCGGTACGATCCTTCGGACGGCGCAGGCATTCGGCATCGCCGCCACGGTCGCGCTGCCTGGAACCGTGGATCTCTGGAATCCCAAGGTTGTGCGCTCCGCGATGGGCGCGCTGTTCTCCCAGCATGCATTCCACGCGGAGGTAGATGCGACTCTGCAACATCTGCGTCGCAGAGGCATTCCGCTATTGGCGACCAGTGCCGTCGGGCAACCGGTGGCGCGCCTCGGTGTCGGCGAGGCGGTCGCGATCGTCGTAGGGAATGAAGCTGGCGGCGTGTCCGCCGAGCTCGTCAATGCAGCCGTAAGGACAATTGCGATCCCGATAACCGGGGTCGAGTCGCTCAATGTCGCGGTCGCGACCGGAATACTCCTCTATGCACTCACAACAGCATGAATGAAGTAGTCGTCGACATCTTTGCATTTCTCCTCGGCGCCTGCTTCGGCTCGTTCCTCAACGTATGCATCGGCCGATGGCCGGCTGGAATGTCGGTCGTAAGACCGCCGTCGCGTTGTCCAGAGTGCGAGAGACCGATCCGGTCCTACGAGAACGTGCCGATCTTCGGCTGGATCGCGCTGCGTGGACGCTGTGCCGGTTGCAAGTCGCACATCTCCGCTCAGTATCCGCTTGTAGAGCTGCTCGTTGCGCTCGTGTGGCTCGCCGCGGCGATGATTTTTGGCCCGACGTTTCTCGCTCTGCGCGTTGCAGTGTTCGTCACGCTCATGATCGGAATTGCGATAACCGACGCGCTGCACTACGTGATACCCGATGGTTTCACCATTCCGGGTTTGACCTGGGTGCTCGTCACGGCGTTCGCCGCAGTATTTCTGCGCTCGGAGTCGGCCTTCGCGACGCCGTACGACGCGATAATGGGAGCGCTCGCCGGCGCCGGTGCCGTCGCGATCGCAGGTTGGCTCGGCGAGGCCGCGCTCAAGCGCGAGGCGATGGGCTTCGGCGACGTCACGCTCATGGCTGTGGTGGGCGCCGCCGTCGGACCGCAGCGCGCACTCCTCACGATTTTCATCGGCGCGGCGATAGGCGTCGTCGTATTTGTCTGCGCGGTGTTGCCGGCAACGCGATTGCGTGTGCGCTCGACTACTGTTGAAGGAACGGAATCGCCGTCGCTTCCGCTCGTGCCATTCGGCGTTTTCCTTGCGCCGGCGGCCGTCGTCGCCCTCTTCTACGGCGATACCATGATCCACTGGTACATCTCCCGCTTCATCGTCTCATGACATCGCGCGTCTCATCCGCATCCCGGTTGGCCCGATCGGTCGCACCACTGCTCGTACTCGGCGCACTGTGGTCGTGTCGTCGGCCGCCCGCGACAACCGGTGGGCCTTACGGCGAGATCGTCGCACAGGCGATCCCGGCGGTGGAAAAAGCCGTCGGCCTCCCGTTCAAGCGTCCGCCAAAGATCGAAGTTCGTACAAAGGAGCAGGTGCGCGATTACGTGCTGAAGCAGATCAGGGATACGAGCACAATGCGCGAGATCACCGGTCAGTCGGTGGCCTACAAGCTGTTGGGGATGATTCCTGACACGCTCGATCTTCCCGCGTTGATGACAAAGCTCCTGGAGGAGCAGATCGTCGGCTTCTACGATCCAGAGACGAAAGTGTTGTACATAGTGCAAGGATCGCCCAAGGAGTCCGCGCAGCTCATCGTGACGCACGAGCTCGTGCACGCGCTTCAGGACCAGTACATCAATCTCGACTCACTGCAGAAGCTCACCAACGACAATGACCGCGAGGCCGCTGCGCAGGCTGTGTTCGAGGGAGAGGCCGTGTACGAGCAGGTCCACGCGATGCTCGGGCCCGGGAACATAGCGGTAGAGATGCCTGGCGGCTGGGATCGCGTACGCCAGACGATTCGCAACAATCAATCCGCGATGCCGGTCTACGCGAGTGCGCCCATGGTGATTCAGGAGACGCTGCTCTTCCCGTATCTGAGCGGCGCCGAATTCGTAAAGGACTTTCGCGCGCATGAGCCCAACCGCGCGCCATTCACGGATTTGCCGGTTTCCACATCGCAGGTGCTTCATCCGGATGATTTTTTTGGGAAGCGCGTAGCTCCGACGCCTGTCTCATTCGCGCACGTCGCCGGTGTGACGCCCACGTATCAGAACGATCTTGGCGAGTTCGAGACCCGTCTGTACCTGTATCAGCATCTGAACGACGCGGCCGAAGCGTCACGTGACGCTTCGGGATGGGGCGGTGATTGGTACATCACGTTCAACACCCCGCACGGACCGGCCATCGCCTGGGCATCGGTCTGGCGGAGTCCGGCGGCGGCCGCTGCGCTTCTACGCATCGATGCAGCGCGTTGCAAGCGCTCGCGAGCCGGCGAAGAGCGGACGGGCGGAGCAGATCACCACGGGCGAGGTCGATGGACGACCGATCGTCCTTCTGGTCGATACACCAGCCGGAGTTGCACCGCCGATCTCTGTGGCAGACGTCAGAATCGGCACGCCGCGGTAAGTATCCTGTGCGTCCGACGGACCGGATGAGTCCGCCGGTTGTGGAAAACTGCGACGCCGGAGTATGTAGCAGAACGGCCGGAAAACGCCGGCCGGCCGGGATCAGTCGCGCGCCGGGAGCTCGGACGTCTCTGAGATTGTCTGCCCCGTACCAACATTGTGTTGCACGCCCGCAACAATTCTTTCAGCCAGAGCATCTTCGTAGGTACGAGCGAGATCGGTCACGTCCATGTCGCGGATATCGTACGCGGTGATGATCTCGGCCAACTGTCTGGCGTCGAGCGCGCGCAATTCCTGCCGAAGGACGTACTCGCCGGACTGCTTGTACACCGCCAGGGGATCGAGCACGGCGTCACCAGCGCGGAGTAGATCCGTATCCAGGAGCGCCTGATCCACGTACTTCGAGCCATCCGGGGCGCGGCTGTGCTTTGGCTGGGGCGGGGTGTCCTTCGTGGCCAGCGCCGCTATGAGAGCGGCCTTCAGATGATCTCGGGTGATCCCGGCAGCCCAGAAGCGCAAGTCGCCGCGCGACAACTGTTCTGTTTCCCGTGCGGTGCGAATGGGGTCGCCTCCGATGCGCGGCTGAAACTCGATCCACGCCTCCCACAAGCCAGTCGGAAGACGGTTACCACGGACCTCAGCGATGAACATCCGGCCGTCAGCACTGAGCTGAGGCTCGTCGAATTGAACGAGTACGTCCGACATTTCTCGTGGCCGGCGATTAGCCGCGGATACAATCGTATAGCCGCGAACATCATCAGTTCGTCGCGATTAGTGCAAGCCCTCTGCCACGGTCAGTAACGCACAGGAGGACGCCGCACGGCGGCCTTCGCGCGTCCGCCGAACGACGTCGCAACCGCCTGCCGCTTCACTTTTCGTCGACTGTCAATAAATGTGATGTCGGATCGATTGGGCCCGGAGTTATGATTCAGAAGTGACTACGCACGAGCCGTCTCAGCCTCCGAGCCTGTCCGCTCCGGTTCCGGGAAACGCGCCGCTCCGGCTTGCAGCGCCACCGATCGCAGACGAGGCGCTGAAGCGCGATCGTCTGGTCCGAATGAAGCGACTGGCGCTCCTTCTGCTCATCTGCGCCGCAGTCGTCTTCATCGTCGCGCTCATCCTGGAGCGCATTTACGGCTGGGTCTGGCTCGGCTACGTTCGCGCTGCGGCAGAAGCGTCGGTGGTCGGCGGCGTGGCCGACTGGTTCGCGGTGACCGCGCTGTTTCGCCATCCGCTCGGTATTCCGATCCCGCACACCGCTATCGTTCCCGCGCGAAAGGATCGCATCGGTCGAGCGCTCGGAAACTTCGTCCAACAGAACTTTCTCGATCGCGCTGTCGTCGCGCACAAGCTCGCCGCGCTTCGTCTCGGCGATCGAGCGGCAGCGTGGCTTTCGGAGCCGACCAACGCCCGAACCGTCACGCGCGCCACGGCGCACGCGCTCTCGTCAGCGGCGAACGTGCTGCGTGACGAGGACGTACAGTCGTTCCTCGAGCGAACTGCTGGAGAGAGGCTGAGAAGTGTGCATGTCGCTCCACTGCTTGGTCGCGCGCTGCGGCTGCTCACCGCCGACAACAGACATCAGGAACTGCTCGACGAGGCGCTTCGGCTCGCTGCGCGCGCAACCGAAGCGAATGATGCACTGATTCGCGAGAAAGTTCAGGAGCAGACGCCGTGGTGGGTACCGAACGCTGTCGATCGCCGCATCTCCGACCGGGTCGTGAGTGGTATCGGCCGCACGCTCGCGGAAGTGAGCTCGGATCCCGATCATCCGCTGCGGCACAAGTTCGACGAGGCGGTGCGTAGCTTCATCGACCGGCTGCAGTCATCGCCCGAAACGATAGCGCGCGCCGAAGCATGGAAGGAGGAACTGCTCGCCGATTCAGCGACACGTGAATTTCTCGGCACAGTCTGGACCGACATCAAGCGGAAGCTTCGCGATTACACCGCTCTCACGGAGGACAGGGAGTTCGCCGGCGGGAAGCTCGAGGCCGCGATCGCGTCACTCGCGCACAATGCGCTTGCCGATCCAGTTCTCTCCGACAAGTTGAATGGATGGATCGATCAGGCTGTGCTTGCTACTGTCGACGTTTCGCGCGACGAGATCGCGCAACTGATCTCCGGCACCGTCAGCGCCTGGGATCCACAGGAAACGTCACGCCGCATCGAGCTTCAGATCGGTCGCGACCTTCAGTTCGTCCGGATCAACGGAACCATCGTCGGTGGGATGGTTGGACTCGCACTGTACGCACTCACGCGAGCGCTGTAACGGGTCAGCCCGCACTTCGCGCGGATGACACGATGGACTACGCTTCGTGCATTGCCTCGATAGTTGCAACGTCGGCAAGACCGGCAGGTGCGTCCGGCTCCGAGATCGCATCGATGAACGGCGATGCAGGGTTCGGCAGCAACGCCTCGCGCAGTACGTCGTCCATGTCCTTCACGAATGTGAATTTCATCGAGTTGCGTACTTCGTCGGGAATGTCGCGCAGGTCCTTTTCGTTGGCGCGCGGCATCATCACCTCGCGCAACCCCGCACGATATGCGGCGAGCACTTTTTCCTTGACGCCGCCGATTTCCAGCACCTTCCCGCGCAATGTCACCTCGCCCGTCATCGCAAGGTCGCGCCGCACAGGACGCCTGCTCAGCACACTTGCGATTGCAAGCGTAACCGCCGCTCCCGCACTCGGACCGTCCTTGGGAATCGCACCGGCTGGAAAGTGGATGTGAACGTCGGTGTCCTTGAAGTCTTCTGCGGGAATTCCAAGCTCCTTCCCGCGTGCACGAACGTAAGAATAAGCTGCATCGACTGACTCGCGCATCACGTCTCCAAGCTGACCGGTGACGATGAGTCGTCCGGTCCCGGGCATTCTGAGCGCCTCGATCTGCATGAGATCGCCGCCGGTCGCCGTCCACGCGAGTCCCGTAACGGCGCCGATCTCGGGCTCCATCTCCGCTTCCTCGACCGTGTAGCGCGGAACGCCGAGCACCTCGTTGACCATTGGAATATCGACTATCCACGCGCCTTCTTCGCCTTCGGCCTTGCGTCGCGCGCGCTTGCGCATCACGGCGGCGAGATTGCGCTCGAAGTTGCGCAAGCCTGCCTCTCGCGAATAGCGATTCGCGATGAAAGCGAGCGTCTCATCGGTGAACTGGATGTCCTTGTCACTGATGCCGTGATCCTCCAACAATCGCGGCAGCAGATACCGCCACGCAATCTCCACTTTCTCCTCGACCGTATAGCCGGAGATGCGGATGATCTCCATCCTGTCGCGCAGCGCGGGCGGAATGTCGAACAGGTTGTTCGCGGTGCAGATGAACAGGATCGACGACAGATCGAACGGAAGATTGAGATAGTGATCGACGAACGTCTTGTTCTGCGACGGATCCAGCACCTCGAGCATCGCGGCGGTAGGATCACCAGACGGGCCCCCCTGCGTCATCTTGTCGATCTCGTCGATCATCATTACCGGATCGCGCACGGCAACGCGGCGCAGTGCCTGTATTATTAGTCCCGGCATTGCGCCGACGTACGTGCGACGATGTCCACGGATCTCCGCCTCGTCACGTACGCCACCAACGGAAATGCGGTAGAACTGCCGCCCGATCGACGTTGCGATGGCTTCGCCGAGCGACGTCTTGCCGGTGCCCGGAGGCCCCACGAAGCACAGGATCGGGCCGTGCTGCTCGCCGCCGCGCAGCTTGCGCACCGCGAGATACTCGATGATGCGCTCCTTCGCGTCACTCAATCCGTAATGGCGTGAATCGAGCGCTTCTTCCACAGCCTTGAGCTCGATCTGATTCGCACCCGTGCACGCGTTCCACGGCAGCGACAGAATCCAGTCGAGGTATGTACGGATCACCTGATACTCGCTCGAAGCCGGCGACAGCATGCGCAGTCGCTCGGTCTCGCGCTTTGCTTCGGCGAGAGCCCGCTCGGGAAGATTGGCTTCCTCGACGCGTCGCAGCAGCTGCGACGATTCCTTTTCGCCCGGATCCGCTTCGCCGAGCTCTGCCTGGATAGCGCGGAGCTGCTGGCGCAGATAGAACTCGCGCTGGTGCTGCTCGATCTTTATCTCGGTCTGGCGTTTGACGTCCTCGACGACCCTTGCGCGCGCGACCTCCCGCTCCAGACGCGTGAGGATGAAGCGCAGTCGCTGACCGATGTCGAGCCGTTGAAGCACTTCGTCCTTGTCGGCGATGCGGAAGTTCATATTCGTCGCCGCAAGATCCGCGAAACGGCCCGGATCGGAGATGTTCATCTTGAGGATCGCCGGAACCTCGTCCGGAATGCGGTCGATCAATTCGGCGAGCGTCTCCGATGCGGACACCACACGCGATACGAGATCGTCCACTTCGATCGTGTCCGGCGCGACCTCGCGCGCCGGCTTCACGTGCGCTTCCGGGTACGGCTCGGTCTGTACGATGTTGTCGATCACGATGCGGCGAAGGCCCTGCAGCGTGATCTGAACCGTGTCGCCGGGAAGATTGATTCGCTCATGGATGCGCGCTGCAACGCCCACTCTTCCAACGAAGCGCGCCAGATCCGCATCCTGGTCATGATCGCCCGGTCGCGACCACAAGGGCGACGATGAGCCCTGGCTCTTCGTGCGCCTTCAACAGAGCAAGATTCTCAGGTGCGCCCATCTGCACGGCGATGGTGCCGAGTGGGTAGACGATGGTCGAGCGGAGCGCCATGAGCGGTAGCGTCGGCGGCAGCTCCGAGCGAAGGATCTCTTCCTTGCGTTGCGGCTTGGGCATACAGGGAATCTAGGGCGCGAGACGCGCAGAGGTAGGGCACGGATATATCCGCACCCGACTGTTTCACTTGTGGGCGGCGCTGTTTGTCGAGCGCGGCCCTTTGCTATGCGATAAGCAGGTCTGCCGGAATGCCCAGCGCACCGCGGAGCGCCCGGACCTGTTCCACGGACAGCCGGCGCTTACCGGCGAAAAACTCGGAGACGCGCGCCTTACCCCCCATGAGGGGTGCCAGATCCGAGCGCGTCATCTCGCGCTGTTCGAGCATGAACGCAACAACGCTCTGCGGCGTCCCTTGCGCCTCATCGATAGCGTAGTGCTCGTCCTCATACGCTTCGACGAGCACCGACAGGAACTCGAGACGATTGTACGCGTCTGAACCACGCTCTGGATTCTTGTCCAATAGCCTGTCGATCTCGCTCACCGCGGCTTTGTACTCGCGAACGTTGCGGAGTACGTGTGGTTTTGCGAAATCCAGTATCGTCGCCATTGCCATTACCTCGCTCAGAGCAGCTTTCGCCGAATAAGTCGATCATACTCTGCGTGCGTCACGACATGTCTGATATAAACACGCCCGAGATCGTATCGCATGTCGACCACTAATCGATATGCGTTCCCACAGATATTGAAAACAACCTTTCGAGGACCGATAAAATCGGCAGTTGGAAAGTCCGATCTGACTTGGAGATGCTCGGTGTATCGCTTTCTCTGTATGATGCGCACCCATTCCCGGAGCTGAGCCGCCGCATCTGCATGCTGCTGCCCAAATGCCGCCAATCTCGCCCGCGTGACGATGCGCATCGTGTGTCTTTCCTGCGTGCGGGGATAGTTTCCAATATGGGAACCATATTGCAATCAGTCAACCCCCGCAATTTGGGCAAGGCCTAACGTCGCGCTCGTAGCCCGCGACGGGGCGGTGTAGCGAATAAATACCGCGTCGTCGTCTCATTTAACGCGGAATGCTCGACTCGCGACCCGCCCGACTGAATAAGCGGCAAGAAGAAATCCATGGCGACTCGGCAGTGGGTGAGACGGCCACAGCTACACGTGGCGCCACGCTCACAGTTCGAAGCTGCGCTTCCAGTCCTGCAATCGCTGAAACGAAGTCCCGATTCCGCCGCAGACCTCGATGAGTGGTTGCGTGAACCGCTCCATCAATTCCGGATGGACGTCCGCGACGGCCAGAGCGGCGCCGCACGCGGGCTCCACGAGGACCCGAACAGCGTCGGCGAACTTCAGGCACGCCGCGACCGCCTGCGCGTCGCTTACAGTCGTGCAGACCACCGGCTGCGAGCTCGTCAGGTCGAGCGCGTGCTGGGCGACTCGTCGTGCACCAAGCGAGCTGGCGATGGAGGTGATGCCGGGGAGCGTCACGAGCCGGCCCGCCGCAACGCTCGCTGCAAGGCTTGCTGCTCCATCGGTCTCCACCGCGATTATCGTCACGTCAGAAAGCCCGTTGCGACGAAGCCCCATCGCAATGCCGGCAAGCAGTCCACCACCACCCACACTCGTGATCACGCAGTCGAAGGTTGCCCCGGCCTGGACGATCTCGTCGATCAGCGTCGCATGCCCTTCCCACACCACTTCATCGTCGAACGGATGGATGTACGTCGCCGATCTTCGCTCGGCGCACAGTGCGCGGGCGTATGCGTCTGCATCGTCGAAGGCGGCACCGTGAACGTGAACTGTTGCACCGCGCGACGTCATTGCGTTCCGCACTTCCGCCGCCGTCGTTTCGGGAACGACTATCGTTATCGAAACCCCGAGTTCACGCGCTGCGTAGAGAGCGGAGAAGCCAGCGTTTCCGCCAGACGCGCAAACGAGCTCCTCCGCGCCAGCCTCCACTGCGCGCACACAGCGGAGCCCGATGCCGCGCAACTTGAAGCTTCCGGAGGGCTGCAGCGCGTCCATCTTGAGCAGCAATCGCTTCCCCGATGCGCTGTAGGAGGGCGGCAGCTCGAAAATCGGAGTATCGACGTGCATCTGCTTCGTCACTTGTCGCTTCCGTCTGTTTGTGGTCGCGGCTCCTTCAGACATCAGTACATGTCGCCGAGGCTTGAAAGGCCGAACCTTATAGTATCAACTGGTCTCTTGCGGCAGAAGTATCGCCCTGACATAGTTGTGCACTCTTACCCCACACAAATGCCCCGCACCCGGCTCATCGCCAAGCTCGGATCGATCGGTATTGTCATGCTGCCAGCGGCCCTCTTCGCACAGGTTGCGCCTCTGCCTGCGTCGACCGGACTCAATTTTCGTCCAACCGCTGCAGTGCTGCTGAGCGGCTGCAAGGCCGCCATCAAGCAGGGGCGCGCCGACTTGCGCTCGATCGACTCGGTTAGCGACACACAGAGAACCTTCGCCAACACGATCGGTCACGCCGAGCATGCGACTGCAACGCTCAGCGACTCCGTTGCGTCATACGCGTTTCTGTTCGCGGTTTCGCCCGACTCGGATGTTCGCCAGGCATCGCAGATGTGCTCGCAGCAGCTATCCAAGTTCGCGGTCGATGTCGGAGCTGACGCCAGGCTGTATGCCGACGCCGTCGCGCTGACGAAATCTGGCGCACTGAAAAACCCCGCTGAGCTCAAGGTCACGCAGCTTTACATCGAGCAGGGAAGACACGCGGGCGCCGGACTGGACTCGGCGACGCGCGAGCGCGTGAAGGGATTGTTCAACCGATTGAATGATCTGCAACGCGACTACGCCGTCACCATTGCAGCGGACTCCACCACGATCACGGTCTCTGCCGCCGAGGCGAGAGGCATAGCGCCTCAGCTGCTGGCGAATCTGAAGCCCGCGGCCGGTGGCGGATACATCGTGCCGGTCAACGAATCGACCAGCGGACCGTTCCTGCAGACCGACGCGTCGTCCGTTGCCCGTGCACGCTTTGCAGCAGCAAACTTCCGGCGTGGCGGAGCGGGGAATGTCAGACGCCTCGAGCAGGCACTGGCAATACGCGACACGCTTGCGCACCTGTTTGGATTTCCGAACTGGGCGTCGTATCAGCTCGACACGCACATGGTGAAGGATCCTGCGCGGGTCATCGCATTCCTGGATCAGATCGACACGCAGCTCTACGCCAAGACGAAGACCGAAATCGCCAATCTCGCAGCCGTCAAGCGCGCGGACGGCGATAGCACTCCGCTCGTCGGCTCCGATATCGGCTACTACAACGCGATGCTGCGGCGCACGAAATACAAAGTCGACAACGAGGAGATCCGCCAGTACTTCCCTGTGGATCATGTCGTCAGCGGTGTGTTCGGCATCTACGAACAGCTGCTTGGCGTGAAGTTCGACGAGATAACTCCGGCCGACGCGTGGGCACCTGGTGTGCGCGAGTTTGCCGTGTCCGACGCCGCGACCAAGAAGCCCCTCGGCTGGATCTTCCTCGATCTTTTTCCGCGCCCCAACAAGTACGAACACTTTGCGACGTTTCCCATCCGCACGAGTGTACACTGGGCAGACGGCACTCTCGACCGTCCTGTCTCCGCGATCATCGGCAACTGGCCCACCGCAGCACCAGGCAAGCCGTCTCTTCTCACGCACGGCGACGTCATAACGTTCTTCCACGAGTTCGGTCATCTGATGGCCGCTACGATCGTGAGCGCGCCATATCCCACGCTGACAGGTCTCCGGCAGGATTTTGTCGAAGCTCCTTCACAGATGCTGGAGAACTGGATGTGGCAGCCGTCGGTGCTCGCGCGAGTATCGAGCAATGTCAACACGGGCAAGCCGCTCCCAGCGGACCTGATCGAGCGAATGATCGCATTGCGTCAGCTCGGCGCCGGCTACGGCAACTCCGCACAGGCCTTTCTCGCCATGTACGACATGCGCTTGCACTCGTCGACCGTCCCGCTCGATACCAAGGTCACCTGGGATTCGCTCCAGGCGCGCATGCTGCCGGGAGTCGCGTTCACTGGCGATTATCCGGCCGCGAGCTTCGGCCATCTCATGGGCGGCTACGACGCCGGATACTACGGCTACCTCTGGTCCAAAGCGTATGCCCAGGATCTGTTCACGCGGTTCGAGAAGGACGGTGTGATGAGCACATCCGCCGGAATGGCATATCGCCACGACATACTCGAGCCCGGCGGCGCGCGTGAGCCCGACGCTCTGCTTGAGTCATTCCTCGGACGGCCACTCAATTACGACGCTTTCTACCGCGACCTTGGGATCACCGGAAATACCAGCCGCACCGCGCCTGGGAAATAGCGCCAAATGAGGTGAAATTGGTGCCTTCCAGCGGGCGGACGATCCGGATCGTCCGCCCGCTTATCTTTCGTGAATGTTCGAAGAACTATCCGACAAACTCGAGAACGCCTTCGCCAAGCTGCGCGGACGCGGCGTTCTCACCGAAGCCGATATCAAGGAAGGACTCCGTGAGGTACGCCGCGTCCTTCTCGAAGCTGACGTTTCCTTTGCGCTCACACGCGAATTTCTCGAGCGCGTCGAGGCCAAGGCCGTTGGCATCACGCAGCTCAAGAGCGTTTCTCCGGCGCAGCAGCTCGTCAAGGTTGTCTACGAAGAGCTGACCGCGATGTTGGGCGAGCGACGCGAAGGACTCAAGCTCTCGTCGATCCCGCCGACTGTCGTGATGCTCGTCGGGCTGCAGGGGTCCGGCAAGACGACCACCGCCGGCAAGCTCGCGCTCAAGCTCAAGAAGGAAGGGCGCGCGACACGACTCGTCGCCGCCGACGTGTATCGTCCCGCCGCAATCGATCAGCTCGAGACACTCGGCAAGCAGCTCGACGTTCCGGTGTACTCCGACCGTTCCACGAAGGACGTGGTGCGCATAGCGAAGGCCGGTATCGAGGAAGCCAAGCGCGATCGGGATCGCGTCGTGATCATCGACACCGCGGGCCGTCTGCAGATCGACGAGTCGATGATGCAGGAGCTGCAGCGACTCAAGAAGGAGATCTCGCCGACTGAGATCCTGCTGGTGGCTGACGGCATGACCGGTCAGGACGCGGTGCGCATCGCCGAGGGGTTCGACAAGGCGCTGAACGTCACCGGCGTGATTCTTACGAAGATGGACGGCGACGCGCGGGGCGGCGCCGCACTCTCCATCTATGGCGTAACGAAGAAGCCGATCAAGTACGTCGGTGTCGGCGAGAAGTCGGATGCGCTCGAGGATTTCTACCCCGACCGAATGGCCGGCCGCATCCTTCAGCAGGGTGACGTGCTCACGCTCGTCGAGAAGGCGCAGGGCGCGTTCGATGAGGCTGAAGCGAAGAAGCTCGAAAAGAAAGTTCGCAAGGAGGGGATGGACCTGAGCGACTTTCTTACCGCGATGAAGCAGATCGAGAAGCTCGGGCCGCTCGAGGGGATCCTCAAGATGCTTCCGGGTGTCAATACGAAAATGCTCAAGCAGGTGAAGAGCGAGCCCAAGCGCCTGAAGCACGTCGAGGCGATGATCCTGTCCATGACGCCAGCGGAGCGCCGCGACCCCGCTCTGCTCAATGGTTCGCGGCGAGCGCGGATCGCGCGTGGATCCGGTCGCACGATTCAGGAGGTGAACCGGCTCCTGGAGCAGTTCCGCGAGATGCAGAAGATGATGAAAAAGATGGGAACAAAGGGCGGCGGGCGAGGGCCCTCGCTGCCTGGCATGCCCATGATGCGGCGCTGAGGGGCGGAGCGGAGACGGACTCCCCACCGCGTCGCCCTTACGCTAGGTGATGTGATGCCCGTTACACCTCCCGCCCGACCCTTGACCCCGTTAAATTTCTCTGGCTATACCGGATGCGCCGCGGAGACACCGTGGACGCGAGAAGTCCGGCGTTCCACCCGCAACCTCAAGCTGGAGTATTCAGATGGTTCGTATCCGTCTCCGCCGCATCGGACGCAAGAAGGCGCCGGTGTATCGCATAGTCGTCGCCGACTCGCAGAGCCCGCGCGATGGCAAGTTCATCGAGATCATTGGTCAGTATGCTCCGCGTCAGTCCGAGGGCGGCTTGAACGTCGATGAAGAGCGCGCAAATTACTGGATGAACGTCGGCGCTCAGCCGAGCGACACGGTTCGCTCACTGCTCCGGCGTGCTGGCGTGCTCAAGCGTCGCCACGAAACGCTCACCGGGCGCGTCGTCACCTCGAAGGCGGCTCCGGCCGAGGAACAGCCCGACCTGTCCAACGTCATTCCGATCTCGGAAGACTCGGCAGCCGAAGCGTAGACTCCTCCGCGTGCACAAATTGTCGGGCCGGCCCAAGTGCCGGCCTTACTTTTTTCAATGATGCAGGAATCCCAATTCGCAATCGTCGGACGCATCCGCAAGCCGCAAGGTATTCGCGGAGAGGTCACCGTCGAGCTCCTCACCGACGAGCCCGGCCGCTTCTTCGCGGCCGGTAAGCGTGTAATTGCAGGCACGACGGCGGGCGACATCGCACGCCATCCTGCCGACCGCTCCAATCCGATGAGCAGACAGGAACTGCACGTCGATCACATCTCGCCGTATCGCGGCGGTCTCATCGTGAAGTTCGAGGAGATCGTAGATCGCACCGAAGCAGAGATGTGGCGTCAGCGATATCTGCTCGTGCCGGCAGATGAGATCACCCCTCCAGCCGAAGACGAGGTCTTCATGCACGATCTCATCGGCATGCGCGTACGAGGCGACGACGGTACCGAGCTGGGTGAGGTCACCGGATTCTACGAGCTGCCGCAGGGGCTGACTCTCGAAGTCAAGCGGGAAGGCGGCGACGTACTCGTGCCATATCGGCCATCGGTGGTGCGTGAAGTCGATCTCGACGAGCGCGTGGTGCTGGTCGAGATGTCGTCGGGTCTGTTCGAATAGCCGCGAGTCAGAGAATCGGATGTTGACGATAAACGTCGTGACGATATTCCCGGACTTTTTCACTACTCCGCTCGCGCTGAGTATTCCATCGCGCGCGGCGGCCGCGGGAAGCGTCACGTACAACGTTGTCGATCTCCGCGATTACACGCACGATCGCCATCGCACCGTCGATGACTATCCGTACGGCGGCGGTCCCGGCATGGTGATGAAGCCCGATCCGTTCTTCGAGGCCGTCGACGCGCTCGGTGCAACCGCACCAATAGTTCTGTTGTCTCCGCGAGGGCGGCGTTTCGAGCAGGCTGACGCGGTGCGTTTCGCCAGCGGTGCGCAGCTCACGCTATTGTGCGGACACTACAAGGACGTGGACCAGCGCGTCGCGGATCATCTCGCAACGGAGGAGCTGTCGCTTGGCGATTTCGTCGTAAGCGGCGGCGAGATCGCGGCGCTCGCCGTTATCGACGCGACCGTACGACTGCTTCAAGGCGCGATGTCCGACCTCGAGAGCGCATACGGCGATTCGTTCTACGATGGCCGCGGGATCTCGGCGCCGAGTTATACGAGACCGCCGGAGTACAGAGGGCACAGGGTGCCCGAAATCCTGCTATCCGGGGATCATGCGAAAATCGCCAAGTGGAAGAAAATCCAGGAGCGGTAGAAGGCCTCGGAGGCCCAGGGTGCGGAAAGCAACTGAACGTGGCACTGGGCTGGCCTTCGACCCGTCGACGTACCTTCAGGGCCCTTCCGCCTGTTGCCCCGACCGGCTATGTTTTGAGACTGTCCCCGAAAACGTCGAGAATCCCATGCACGCCTTTAGCGAAACCCAGAAAGAGTGGCTCCGTACAGATGTTCCCCCCTTCAGGGCCGGCGACACCGTGCGCGTGAACGTTCGGGTCAAAGAAGGTGACAAGGAGCGCGTCCAGGCCTTCGAGGGCGTCTGCATCGCCCGCCGCGGCGCTGGCGTTTCGGCAAGCTTCACGGTTCGCAAGATCTCCAACGGCGTGGGCGTCGAGCGCATTTTCCCGCTCCACTCGCCGATGCTGGCCGATGTCTCCGTGGTTCGCCGCGGCCGAGTCCGTCGCGCCAAGCTCTTCTACCTGCGGGCGCTCACCGGCAAGGCAACGCGCATCAAGGAGCGCAAGGCCAAGCCAGCCGCAACCGCAACGGCCGCCAACGGCTGATGCGGTGGGGCCCTGTGGAGCGTGAGTTACGCTCCGCCGGCGGCCTCCTTCTGGCTGGAGTTGATGAAGTCGGACGGGGCCCTCTCGCGGGCCCCGTTGTCGCATGTGCCGTCGTCATGGACCCCGCCGCCCCGACAATCAACGGTGTCGCCGATTCCAAGACGGTCGGGGCCGCAGAACGCCGCGAGCTGGCGATAAAGATCCTCGCGCGCGCGATCTGCTTCGGGCTCGGCGCCGCTTCCGTGCGGGAGATCGACCGGCTCAATATCTATCACGCAAGCACCCTCGCCATCCGGCGCGCAATCGGGAAGCTCCGCGTCGTGCCGAATCATGTGCTTATCGATGGGAATCCCATCCGGGCGCTCGAGGTCGAGCACCGCGCCATCGTCGGCGGAGACGCCACCTGCTACAGCATCGCCTGCGCTTCGATAGTCGCAAAGGTGACGCGCGATCGGCTCATGGTCTCGCTCGCGCGGCGCTATCCCGCGTATCTTTGGGAGCGCAATGTAGGCTACAGCACATCGGCGCACCTGTCGGCTCTCACCTCAGCGGGACCGACCGTCCACCACCGCAAGAGCTTCGGGCCCGTCGCACAGTGTCAGCTTCAACTCCGCTAATCGGCGTCATCATGGGCTCGCAGTCGGACTGGGAAACAATGTCCCACGCCGCGACTACCCTTGAGCGTCTCGGTATCCCGTTCGAGAAACGCGTCGTCAGCGCGCATCGAACGCCAGATCTGCTGTTCGAATATGCGTCGACCGCCGCCACACGCGGACTCGAAGTGATTGTCGCGGGCGCTGGCGGTGCTGCGCATCTTCCCGGTATGTGCGCGTCGAAGACTCTGCTTCCAGTGCTAGGGGTGCCCGTCGAATCAAAGGCACTGCATGGAATGGATTCGCTCCTTTCGATCGTGCAGATGCCGGCCGGAGTGCCGGTGGGTGCACTTGCGATCGGACGATCGGGCGCGATCAACGCAGCATTGCTCGCGGCAGCGATCGTAGCGAATCGGCATGCGGAGTATCGCGACGCACTGGCCCGCTTCCGTGCGGAGCAGACGCAGAAGGTGCTCGACGCGCCAGAGCCGCGCGGGAGCGTCTGATGGCCTGGCTCGTCCGCCGCGTTCTGAGGTGGCTGGTTGGTTGGCTGATTCCGTGAACTCCACGTCTCAGCGGAAGGGTGCTGACGTGCGTGTCGGAATCCTCGGCGCGGGCCAGCTGGGTCAAATGCTCGCGCTCGCGGGTATTCCACTGGGGATGCGATTCGATTTCTTCTCGCCGACGCCCAGCGCCGCTGCGGATGCTGTTGGTCAGGTTGTGATCGGAGAGTACGAGGATGCGAGTGCGCTGCGCGAATTTGCGAAGGGCGTTGACGTGGTCACCTACGAGTTCGAGAATGTGTCGGCCGATGCTGTGGCCGAGATCGAGCAGGTTTGTCCGGTCTTCCCACCGCGCGCGGCCCTGGTCACGTCTCAGGATCGCGCACTCGAGAAGCGGCAGTTCGAGCGACTGGGGATTCCGGTGGCGCCGTACCAGCTCGTGGATTCGCTGACGGATTTGGAGGCTGCGATTCGTGACATCGGTCTGCCGGGAATTCTGAAGACGCGCAGGTTCGGCTACGACGGCAAGGGGCAAGTCCGAATTCGCGCGCGCGGGGACGCCGAGTCTGCGTGGAACTCGATCGGTCCCGCACCGCTGATCTATGAGGGCCATGTGGATTTTCACCGGGAGCTCTCGGTGATCGCTGTGCGCTCGGAAGACGGCACGACGCTATGCTATCCGGTCGCCGAGAACCATCACAGGGACGGGATCCTTCGAACCTCGATTGCGCCGGCGGACAAGCTCCCGGACGTGAAGCGACATCAGGCGGAAGGTCATGCTCGTGCGCTGCTGACTGGTTTTGGCTACGTCGGCGTTTTCGCTATCGAGATGTTCGACACCGCGACGGGTCTCGTGGCCAACGAGATGGCGCCGCGGGTACACAATTCGGGACACTGGACGATCGAGGGCGCCGAAACGAGCCAGTTCGAAAACCACATGCGTGCAGTCTGTGGCCTCCCGTTGGGCGATTGCACGCCGCTCGGATACTCCGCGATGTTCAATTTGATCGGCGTGCATCCTGATATTCGGCGCGTCCTCGCGGTGCCGGATGCGCATCTTCATCTGTACGGCAAGACTGAGCGGCCCGGCCGCAAGCTGGGTCACGTGACGGTGCGGTCGCGAACCCGTGAAGATCTGCTGCGTCACGTGGAATCGCTCCGTGCGATTCCGGCGATCATCTAGCGGGATAGCGCGGTTTGGTGAATCAATCTGCCGTAGCGTTCACCACGCTGGCCTTCACGTCGCTGCTTGCGATCGTGAATCCGCTGAGCGCCGTGCCGCTGTACGTGACGTCGACAGCGGAGCTCAACGATCAGCAGCGTGCATCGACGCTCCGTCTCGCAGCCGCGACTGGGATCATCGCGCTCGTGGCGTTTGGACTCGCGGGAACGTACATCCTTCGCTTCTTTGGCATCACCACGTATGCGTTCCGCATCGCCGGCGGACTGATTTTTCTCGGCATCGGCAGCGACATGCTCAAGGCACGGCGATCGCGCGATCGAACCACACGCGGTGAGCAGGAGGCGGCGGAGCAGAAATCCGAAGTTGGAATCATTCCGCTCGGAATTCCGACGCTCGCGGGACCCGGCTCGATCACCACGGTGATCACGCTCACTGCACAGGCGGACAATCGCATCGAGCTGATGGGGCTGTATGGCGCGATAGTCGCTGTGATGGTGGTTTCGTGGGTGGTGCTCGCAGTGTCGCCATTCATCGTCAAGCGAGTCGGGCGAACCGGCATGAACGTCATGACGCGCTTGATGGGTCTGCTGATCATGGTAATTGGTGTTCAGTTCATCATCGAGGGTGTGCGGACCGTCGCCCTCGACATTCTAAGGCACGCGTGAGCGATCAGTCTCTTAGCGATCAATATCCGGATGACGAGGATGCGAGAGGCCCCGTCTTTCTCGACCGTACCGGTCGCAGGTGGCCGCGCGTTCGCCGATTGGCGACGCTTGTCGGCGCAGCTACGACTCTCTTCTTTCTGTCGCTGACGCTCATTCTGTTACTGGCGCCACCGGCGCTGCCTGCATTTCACCCGGCGGCACAGAGTATTGCGCCGCGTTTCGTTGGGCCGCGGGAAAACAGACTCCGTCGCACCAAGCGCGGCGAGTTGTACGCCGCACTGCAGGTGCAGACGACGGCGCGCTCGATTCGCCGAGCGGCGGCGGCGATCGAGCGCGAGCTGACTGGATCGCCGAACGCTCAGCAGATCCGCGCAGGATTCTATGTCTGGTGGGCCGACAACTCGCTCGCGTCGTTCCAGCGAAACTACGATGACCTGGACTGGATAGTCTCCGAGTGGGGGTATCTGTCGCCGGGCGGCGACAGTGTCGACGTCAGCATGATCCAGAAGGACACGAGCTTCTTCGGCGTGTACGACTCGATTCCGTCGCACCCGAAGGTTCTGCTGCTCATCAACAACGTCGACAGGAAAACGCAGCAGTTCACCGCTGCCGGCGTAACGGTGATGCTCGGAACTCCCGCACTGCGCGCCAAGGTGGAACGGGAGATCGTCGCGGCGGTATTGCATTACAAGTTTGCCGGCGCTGCGATCGACTTCGAAAACGTGCCTCCCGGCATGACGGGCAATCTCGTTCAGTTCGATGCTGATCTCCGCGCGTTGCTGCACCCCCATGGGCTGCTGCTCACACAGACTGTTGGGGTGAACACCGCGCCGGAAGACCTCAAGGCGTACTCTGCCGTCAACGATTACCTGTTTCTGATGCTGTACGACGAGCACTACGGAAAGGGAGATCCGGGTCCCGTAGCAAGCCAGAAGTGGTACGTCGATCGCGCGCGCGAGATGTTGAAGAGCGTCCCAGCGAAGAAGGCGATTTTCGCACTGGGCGCGTACGGATACGACTGGAACGATGCGGGACCGGCCAACTCCGGCGACGCGTACACCTTTCAGGAGGTGCTCGCAAAGGGACGCGACAATCCGGGAAGCTCGCACATGGGATTCGACAAGGAGTCGCTGAATCCCTACATGACGTGGACCGATCCGGATTCCACGGACCACCTGGTATGGTATCTCGACGGCGCCAGCGCGTACAACCAGGTGCGTGCGGAGCGCGCACTCGGTGGCGCCGGCTATGCCGTCTGGCGGCTCGGCGCCGAAGATCCTGCGCTCTGGAAAGCTGTCGAGACGGACAAAGCCGCGGACGCCGCTGCGACACTCTCGGACATCCCTCCGGGCTACGAGACCGAATTCATCGGCGACGGAGAGATCCTCCAGATCGTTGCGTCTCCGCGAAGCGGCAGCCGCATCGTAACAGCCGACACCGCTCGCGGTGTGATTACCGGTGAGCGGATCGTTGCGTACCCGTCACCGTATATCGTTCGCAAGTACGGCGAATCGAAGCACGAGATTGCGCTCACGTTCGACGACGGACCCGACGGGACATGGACCGGGCCGATCCTGGACACGTTGAAATCACGCAACGTGACGGCGACATTTTTCGTGATCGGTCGCAACGTCGAGGCGCACATTCCCCTGATGCGCAGGATCGTGCGCGAAGGAAATCTTTTCGGCAATCATACCTTCACGCATCCCAATCTCGCGATAACGCCTGACTGGGTGACCAAGCTCGAGATCGACGCCAATCAGCGTCTTCTCGAGGCGATTCTGGATAGACGCTCGTTCTTCTTCCGGCCGCCGTATTTCGGCGACGCTGAGCCGACTACTACGGACGAACTGGTGCCGGTGGACATAGCGAGCAAGCGCGGTTATGTCACCGTCGGTCTGCACATCGATGCAGAAGACTGGCAGCCGATTTCCGCGGCACAGATCATCAAGAACGTGATGGATCAGCGCTATTATGGCGGTGTCGTGACGTCCGGCGGCCTGCGTGCAGGCGGGAACGTGATACTGTTGCACGATGGCGGAGGCAACCGCGCGCAGACCGTACGCGCGCTGGGCCCGATCATCGATTCGATTCGCGCGCATGGCGACACGATCGTGCCGCTATCCGAGCTGGCGGGAATCTCGAAGAACGATGCGATTCCGCCGCTTCCTCCTCGGAGCGCGCTCACGCGCGAGATCGAGCTCGCCACGTTCTCGTTTTTCAGCGGAGTGGAGTGGGGGCTTTACTGGCTGTTCTTCATTGCGGTGGTGGTCGGCGGGATCCGGCTCGTGGTGATAATTCTGCTCGCCGGCTACCAGCGTTACCATTCGCGGAAGCCCAAGCCGATATACACGCCGTCGGTGACCATCATCGTGCCTGCATACAATGAGGAGCGGGTCATCGTCTCGACGGTGCGCAGCCTGCTCAACCAGGTATACGGCGGTGATCTCAACATAGTCATCGTCGATGACGGCTCGCCGGACGAGACGTTCAACATTGCGTCGCGCGAGTTCGGTGACGATCCCCGCGTAACGGTGCTTCGCAAGGAAAACGGCGGCAAGGCGAGCGCGCTCAACTTCGGCATCGCGCGCGCGCGCGGCGAGATCATCGTCTGTCTCGATGCCGATACACAGTTCACGCCGAACACCGTCACAAACCTCGTAGCGCCGATGTACGATCCGAAAGTTGGAGCGGTGGCTGGCAACGCGAAGGTCGGCAATCGTCACAACATGGTGACGCGGTGGCAGGCGCTGGAGTACGTGACGAGTCAGAATCTCGAACGGCGCGCGTTCGCAGTACTGAACGCAATAACCATTGTTCCCGGCGCCGTCGGAGCGTGGCGAAAGTCGTATGTGCAGGCGGTCGGTGGATTCAGCGACGATACACTGGCCGAAGACCAGGATCTCACATGGGCTCTCGGCGAGGAAGGCGTGCGCGTCACGTACGCGGACGACGCCATTGCCTACACCGAGGCTCCCGACACGCTGCGCACACTCATCCGGCAACGGTTCCGGTGGTCGTTCGGAACACTGCAGTCTGTGTGGAAGCACAAGAAGATCACTTTCCGACCCAAATATGGGGCACTGGGAATGATCGCCATGCCGAACGTCTGGATATTCCAGCTGTTCTACACCGCGATCTCACCGCTCGCCGACATACTGTTTGCATGGAGCTTGCTTTCGGTGGTCATCGCGCGCTATCAGCACGGCGATCGATATGCGTTGAGCAACCTCGAAGACGTGCTCAAACTTTACGTGATCTTTCTCGTCGTCGACTGGCTCGCTGCCGTCGTGGCGTTCCTGATGGAGCCCGGCGAAGAGAAGGCACTCACATGGCTGGTGCTGATCCAGCGCTTTGTGTTCCGTCAAACCATGTACTGGGTAGTGGTGCGCTCCATTGCCGCCGCACTGCGCGGACATGTTGTGGGGTGGGGAAAGCTCGAGCGAAAGGGAATGAATCTTTTGCCTACTATCGGCTCATCCGGACGAATCAGTGCGCCAGCCGCCGCTGTGGAAACGCACCTAGACATAGGTGGGTGACGACCGATGCAACGCATCGGAATCCGGAATCCCGCGAGAATCAAAGCGATTCGCGTAGGGATACAGGTGTTTATTTCTGTATATGGCTCGCAAGCACGTATTGACGATTTCGGTTGGTCGCGCGTACGAAAAATGGGGCTTAGCAACATGAGCGATTAACGGCTCTTCGGGGTATTCGTCAGCCGAGGAGCTACAAGCGCAACCATTTTGCCCTCGACGCCGTCTAATCGGCAACCATCTCGATACAAAGACAACAGCTCAGGTGACCTCAGCCTCCATAAGGGATATCATGCGCGCCGAGCTTGGCGATGCATATGTCATCGAGCGTGAGCTCGAGGGAGGCATGTCGTGCGTCTTCGTCGCGGAAGATCGTGAGCTCTCGCGACGAGTGGTGATAAAGGTGTTGCATCCGCACCTCGCCGCATCGGTGTCGGTCGAACGCTTCAGGCGCGAGATATTGACGGTCGCGGCGCTACAGCATCCGCACATAGTCGGCGTACTTCGCACCGGTACGGCGAGCGGGCTGCCGTACTTCATCATGCCGTACGTCGACGGCGAATCGCTCGCGATGCATCTCACACAAGGGCCGATGCCGGTGCGTGACACTGTCGCGATCCTCAAGGATGTTGCGCGGGCTCTCGCCTTCGCGCACGAGCGCGGCGTGGTGCATCGCGACATCAAGCCTGGCAACATTCTGCTGGCCGGCGGGTCGGCTATGGTGACCGACTTTGGCGTGGCGAAGGCACTATCGTCCGCGCGCAGAACCGCGCCCGGTGCAGCGACATCCGGCCTTACCACCGATGGTTCCTCCATCGGAACTCTGATGTACATGGCACCGGAGCAGGCCGCCGCGGATCCGGAAATCGATGGCCGCGCCGACATCTACTCTCTTGGCGCCACCGCATATGAGATGCTCACGGGCGCGCCGCCGTTCGCGGGTTTGCCCGCTCGTGCCATGCTTGCGGCGCGGATGAGCAAGCTGCCTCCGTCCATCTCTACTGTGCGCGACGATGTACCTGCAGATCTCGACGATCTCATCATGCACTGCCTTGCGAGCGATCCGGCCGACCGGCCGGCCGACGCACAGGAAGTCGTGGACGCGCTGGAGCGGCCGAGCGTGGTCAGCGGTGAATTTGCAAAGAGTCGACGCCCTGTCCGGCGACGCAGTCTGGCTGCGATCGGTGCCGGACTCGCGCTGATCGCGATTGTCGGCGCTGGGGTGGCGACTGCCAGGGATCATCCGAATGCGGGGCCGCGCGCACACATGGTTGCGCCGATTGGCGAGATCGCGGTCGTCCCTTTTGTCGACCTGGGCTCTGATTCCGCCGACGCGAACGTGGCGATCGGGATAACGAACGCGGTGGCCGATAATCTCACAAAATCGGCTCATCTGCGCGTGATCTCACCGACCGCATCTGCAGCACTGGTGAGGGAGATCAGGGACGGCAGAGCTCCCAGCGGCAAGGGTGCTCCGAAGCTTCTTCTCGAGGGAACCGTGCAGCGGGAAGGCTCCAAACTCCGGGTCACCGCACGGCTCAGCAACGCCTCGGATGGCGTGATGCGCTGGGCCGATGTGTACGATCGCGACGGACGCGACCTCTTCAAGGTCACCGACGACATTGCTGCCGCGATTGTTGCATCGCTCAAGCATCCTTCAGCATAGCAGTTTTTCGGGGCAGTCTTACAGCGCGAGGGGCTGCTCAAACGTACCGAAGTCAATGCCTCTTCAAATACGATTGTGGACTACAGCTCTTCTCATTCCGATTCTTTGCCTCGCCGGCTGCGCATACGGGCCGCCGAGTGTGAACGGCGTTGCAGGAGCACCCGCCTCACCTAGCACTACATGGCGTCCTCCGGCTCACGGTATCGCGCCGGAGCCGCCGCAGACGACGTCCGCGCTTCCACCTGATCTTCTCTCCCGCGCCAACCAGCTGACGCTGGGCGATGTCATCGACCTGGCACTCAGGAATAACCCCTTGACCCGTGTGTCGTGGGATCAGGCACGCGCTGCAGCCGCGGATTACGGAGCTACTCGCGGCGCCTACCTGCCGTCGCTGGTCGGGTCGGGTGCGGTGTCGCGCACCAGCTCCATCGCGCCCAACGGCGGTCGAACGATTGACCGCACCGAATTCGACCCGTCGCTCACTCTCAGCTATCTGCTCCTGGATTTTGGTGGACGGGCCGGAACTGTGGATGCGGCGCGGCAGAGTCTCTTCGCGGCCGACCTTACGCATAACGCGACGATTCAGAATGTGGTTCTGCAGGTCGAAACCGCTTACTTCACCTACATGGCTAACGTTGCGCTGCTCGGCGCCGAGCGGGCCGCGATCGCGGAAGCGCAGGCCAATCTTGCGGCCGCGCAGCAGCGGGACAGCGTTGGACTCGCCACAATCGCCGACGTACTGCAGGCGCGTACCGCTTTGTCGCAGGAAGAGCTCAACCTAGAGACGATTCAGGGAGAGCTCCAGACCGCGCGGGGCAATCTCGCTGCGGCGATGGGCGTTCCGGCCAACGCTTCCTACGATATGGGGCCGCTGTCGGGCGCCGTTCCGGTGCGGGTGGTATCGCTTACGGTCGATAGCCTGATCTCGGATGCGCTCGCACGGCGACCGGATCTCGCAGCGGCGCGCGCGCAGGCCGCTGCGGCTCGCGCTGATATTCGCGTCGCTCAGTCCGCCACTCTGCCCTCGCTCAGCCTCGGCAGTACCGCAGGCCGTACCTACGCGAATCCCAATATTTACGGCGGCGGGTCCTACGGACTGACGCTCGGTGTGTCGGTTCCGATCTTCAGCGGCTTCTCGCTGCAGTACGATGTTGCAGCAGCACGTGCCCGCGCGGATGCAGCTACCGCACAGGCAGACGTGCTCCGCGAGGAGGTGACGACACAGGTCTTCACGTCCTATTACAGCTTGCAGACCGCTGGTCAGAGAGTGACCACTGCGGACGCTCTGCTCGCGAGCGCAGTTCAGTCGGAACAGGTCGCAGCTGGGCGTTATCGAGAGGGTGTCGGCAGCATCATCGATCTCCTCACCGCACAGAGCGCTCTCGCGAATGCGCGTGCGCAGCAGGTACAGTCCCGCTGGCAGTGGTACACCGCACTCGCACAACTCGCGCATGATTCCGGTGTGTTGGGAACGCGCGGTGAGACACCATTCCCGTTTGTGCCGTCAACTGGCACCCCCCCTTCGTCGCAGCCAGCAACTCAACCATGAGTCATAGATCGATATCGTTATTCGTACTCAGCATACTTGTTGCGCTCGGCGCAGGCTGCTCGAAACCGAAACCCGAGCGTCAGCAGAAGATCCCCGTCATCGTGGCGACCGCGCGGCGCAGCAGCGTTCCGTACACCATCAGCACCAACGGTGTCGCGGAGCCGATGCAGACCGCGGCGGTCGAAGCGCAGGTCGGCGGGATCCTGACACGCGTCACGTTCACGGAAGGTCAGATGGTCACCGCAGGTCAGGTGCTCTTCGAGATCGACGCGCGGCCGTACATCGCTGCGCTGGATCAGGCGCGCGGGCAGCTTGCGCGCGATCAGGCTCAGGCCGTCAGCGCGCAGCGTGATTCGACGCGATACCAGGCGCTCGTCCAGAAGGACTACGTGACACAGTCACAGGCCGATCAGGCTGCTGCTACCGCCGCGTCCGCGGTGGCGACGGTTTCCGCCGACCGCGCAGCGGTCGAGCGTGCACAGGTGGACGTATCGAACTGCACCATTCGCGCGCCCATTTCGGGACGCACAGGCGCGCTCCTGGTTCGCCAGGGAAATCTCGTGAAGGCAAACGCGTCGACTCCCATGGTCGTGATCAATCAGATCCAGCCCATTCTCGTGCGATTCTCCGTACCGCAGGGCGAGCTTCCCGACATTCAGCGGTATTTCGGTGCAGGGAAGCCGTTGGCGGTGCAGGCGACGCCTGCGGAGGGAACCTCCAGCGGCGCGCTCAACGGCACGCTCGCCTTTGTGGACAACAACGTCGATTCCACAACCGGCACGGTGCTACTCAAGGCAAAGTTCGACAATCCATCGTCGACGCTGTGGCCCGGGCAGTTCGTGACTGTGGCGCTGCGGCTTTACGTGGATCCAAATGCGCTCACCGTCCCCGAGCAGGCGGTGCTTACCGGCCAGCAAGGCACCTACGTGTTCACGGTCGATTCCGTCGGCAATGCGAAGCAGCGGACCGTAGTGGTCGCCCGAACCGTTGACAGTCTGGACGTGATAGCCAAGGGCCTGGCTGTGGGCGATCGCGTGATCACGGACGGCCAGTCGCGTCTGGTCCCGGGCTCCAAGGTGGTGATTCGTCCCCCCAGCGCCGCTGGAGGCACGCCTACAGTTTCCGATTCAGGGCCAACGACCGACGAAGCAGCAGATGCGGGGAAAACTGGGGCCGCCGGCGGAACGAGCGGACAGGGAGCCGCCGCCGCTTCGCCATCAGCGCCGTCAGGCGGCGGAAGCCCCGCCCGCGGCCGACCCGCTGGAGGAACCAGCGGCTCTGGCCGCGGTAACAGCAGTCCAGGACCCGGACAATGACCTCATTATTTATCCGGCGACCCATCATGACAACGCTCGTGATGGTCGCCATACTTTTTTTCGGCGTCGCGTCGTATGAGCGACTGCCGGTAAGCGATCTTCCGTCGGTCGACTTCCCGACGATAAGCGTCAATGCGAACCTCCCGGGCGCCAGCCCGGAGACGATGGCGTCCGCGGTCGCAACTCCGCTCGAAAAACAATTCTCGACGATCGCTGGCATCGACAACATGACGTCGAGCAGCGGCCTCGGATCGACGTCTATCACGATCCAGTTCACTCTCGATCGCGACATCGACGCAGCAGCCCAGGACGTCAACGCTGCAATCTCGCAGACGCTTCGGAGTCTTCCGCTTGGAATTCTTCCGCCGTCGTACCGCAAGGTGAATCCGGCAGACTCGCCGATTCTCTACCTCGCGCTGACCTCGAAGACACTACCGCTCTCGCAGCTCGACGAGTACGGCGAGACGGTAATGGCGCAGCGCATCTCGATGACGCCGGGCATCGCTCAGGTGCAGGTCTACGGCGCGCAGAAGTACGCTGTCCGAGTGCAACTCGATCCAACCGCGCTTGCGAGTCGCGGAATCGGAATCGACCAGGTCGCCACGGCGATCAACAACGAGAACGTGAATATGCCGACCGGAACCCTATGGGGTCCGAACCGCGCATACACGATCCAGACGAACGGACAGCTTCAGAACGCCTCGGAATTCCGCCAGCTCGTCGTAGCCTATCGCGATGGAGCGCCGGTGCACCTCGACGAGCTGGGACGGGTGCAGGATGACGTAGAGAACAACAAGACCGCCGGATGGTACGACGGCGAACGCTCCATAGTTCTCGCTGTCCAGCGGCAGCCCGGCACAAATACAGTTGCCGTCGCGCAGGGCGTGAAGGATCTGCTGGCGTCGCTACGCTCGGAGATTCCTGCGAGCGTAAACGTCCACATTCTGTACGACCGATCAAGCTCGATCGAGGCGTCGGTAGATGACGTGAAATCGACACTCCTGCTCACGCTGTTCCTCGTGATCATGGTGATCTTCATCTTTCTGCGGAACGTATCGGCGACAGTTATTCCCAGCCTCGCGCTTCCGATGTCGCTCGTCGGAACGTTCGCGGTGATGTACGTGCTCGGCTACTCGCTCGACAACCTGTCGTTGATGGCGCTGACACTCGCCGTCGGCTTCGTGGTGGACGACGCGATCGTGATGCTCGAAAATATCGTGCGCCACATGGAGATGGGCAAACCGCCCATGCAGGCGGCGTTCGACGGCGCGTCAGAGATCGGATTCACGATCATGTCGATGACACTGTCGCTCACCGCCGTATTCATTCCACTGCTATTCATGGGCGGTGTTGTCGGGCGCCTGTTCCACGAATTCGCGGTGACTATCAGTGCGTCGATTCTGGTCTCCGGATTTGTTTCACTGACACTCACTCCAATGCTGTCGAGTCGCTTCCTGCGACCGCCTTCTCACGAGCATGGCAAACTCTTCAACGCCTCGGAGCGAGTTTACGATCGCGTTGCTGGAGCATACACGCGTAGCCTCGACTGGGTCATGTTGCACCGATTTGGCTCGCTCGTGTTCTCCTTCGTGATCCTTGTACTTACCGGGCTGCTTTTCAAGCTGGTGCCCACGGGGTTCATCCCGACGCAGGACACTGGACAGATATCGGTCACCACCGAAGCGGCGCAGGGAACGTCGTTCGCAGACATGGTGACGCATCAGGAACAGATCGCGGCAATCGTCGCGAAAGACACCAACATTGCGAATTTTTCCTCGTCGGTCGGTTCCGGTGGCTCGAGCGGCAACCAGGGACGAATCTTCCTCGGTCTCAAACCGTTCGGGCAACGCCTGAGCGCAGATGAGATCGTCAACGAACTGCGGCCAAAGCTTTCCGGCGTTCCGGGAATGAACGTGTTCATGCAGGTGCCCCCTGCAATCCAGATCGGCGGACGGTCCTCCAAGAGTCTCTATCAGTACACCATGCAGGGCGCGAACATCGCCGCGCTGGATTCAGCTGCGGAGAAGATGCAGACGCGTATGCAGGGGCTTTCGCAGTTGCAGGACGTGACTAGCGATCTGCAGATCGCCAATCCACAAGTCAACGTCGTTATCGATCGCGAGCATGCAGCCGCGTTGGGCGTCACTGCTGCCCAGATAGAGACAACTCTGAACGATGCATACGGCTCACGTCAGGTCTCCAACATCTACACACCGAACAACGAATATTATGTGATAATGGAGCTGCTTCCGCAGTTCCAGGCGGATATTCCGGCGCTGAACCTGCTGTACGTGCAGAGCGCACAGGGTGGCCTCGTCCCGCTCAGCGCAGTTGCAACGCTCACCCAGGACGTCGGTCCGCTTGCAATCAACCACTCGGGCCAGCTTCCGTCCGTCACCATTTCTTTCAACACGAAACCTGGCGCTTCACTTGGCGAAGCGACAGCTGCAATTCAGACCGCTGCGCAAAACACGGTTCCGGCTGGAATAACCACAAGCTTCTCCGGTACTGCGCAGGCGTTCCAGCAGAGTCAACAAGGCTTGATGGCTCTCCTCGTCCTGGCGATCTTCGTCATCTACATGGTGCTCGGAATTCTGTACGAGAGCTTCGTGCACCCGTTGACAATCCTGACTGGATTGCCGTTCGCTGCGTTCGGAGCGCTCCTCTCGCTTTACATCTTTCACATGCAGCTCGACGTGTACGGCTTCGTCGGCCTCATCCTGCTGGTCGGAATCGTGAAGAAGAACGCGATCATGATGATCGACTTCGCGATCGAGGCCGAGCGTAACGAGCACAAGAAGCCGGCCGAGGCGATTGTCGAAGCTGCAGGCGTGCGCTTCCGTCCGATCATGATGACGACGATGGCGGCGCTGATGGCGACTCTCCCGATCGCCCTCGGCACCGGCGCTGGCGCCGAGTCGCGCAGGCCGCTCGGTGTTGCGGTCGTCGGCGGTCTCGCGTTCTCGCAGCTCGTGACGCTGTATGTGACGCCGGTATTCTACACTTACTTCGATGAGCTGCCGGCCAAGCTCGCCGAGATTGTTCAGGGCGTGAAGTCCCGCGTTCGACGCGGTAGCGTCGCTCCGGCACCACGTACGGCTCGCCCGGAATAGTGCTATAATCGAGGCGGTCGCGGCGCAATTGCGCCGCGACCCAACCTCACCCTGATACAATGTCGAAAATTGCAGCCGTGCTTTGCGCAGTTGCGTGTGTGTCTCCGAGCCTGATCGCGCAGACCCCCGCCCCCGCCCCCGCCCCCGTCACCCACACGCTCATGCCGACGCCGTCGACAGTGGCGTGGGGCTATTACGATGCCGCCGCGAAACCTGTGCTGCGCATCAATTCCGGTGACATCGTCGTCGTGGGCACGCTTCTCACCTCGAGCCCGAAGCGCCTCGAGGGAGCGGGTGTTGCGCCGGCGGACGTCGAGCAATCGCTCCGAGACATCTACGACAAGGTCACTGACAAGGGTCCCGGTGGTCACATCCTCACCGGCCCCATATATGTGAACGGCGCCGACTCCGGAGATGTGCTCGAAGTCCGAATCAGGAAGATCGATCTCGCGATACCGTACGCGTATAATGCGTTCGGTGGGAAGAGCGGCTTTCTCCCGGAAGACTTCGGATATTCGAGGATGCGCATAATTCCGCTCGACAAGCGCACGATGCTCGCGCATTTCGCAGACGGCATCGATATACCGCTGCATCCGTTCTTTGGCAGTATCGGGGATGCGCCGCCTGCGTCGATGGGCCGGCTCAACAGCGCGCCGCCGGGTATTCACGCCGGCAATCTCGACAACAAGGAGCTGGTCGCCGGCACTACGCTCTACATCCCCGTGCACACCCCGGGCGCGCTACTCGAGATAGGCGACGGCCACGCAGGACAGGGGAACGGCGAGGTCGACATCACCGCACTCGAAACGTCCCTGGTCGGAACGTTTCAGGTGATCGTGCGCAAGGACATGAAGCTGGACTGGCCCATGGGAGAGACGCCGACCCACTGGATTGCGATGGGCACCGACAAGGATCTCGTGACCGCTACGAAGACCGCGATCCGACAGGCCATCGCCTTTTTGATGAGCCGCGGGTTGAGCAAGGATGACGCGTACATGCTCGTGAGCGTGGCATGCGACGTCGACGACACACAGCTGGTCGACGGCAACGTCGGCGTCCACGTGATGATTCCGAAGGCGATATTCACCGGACGAAACAGCGCGCTCACCCATTGAAAAGGGCCGTCTGGACGCTTCTGCGCCGGACGGTTCCGTGATATGACGCTCGGCACCGCTGCTTCACACGCCACGAGGTGCTTAGATTCAGTGTTCGTAACACGATCGAAGGGCGGGTAGCTCAGTTGGTTAGAGCAGGAGCCTTTTAAGCTTCAGGTCGTGGGTTCGATCCCCACCCCGCTCACTGGTGCCACGCGAGAGGCACGCCCTTGCGGCAGGGCTGTCAATTTTGTCCTTGCCTCTGGGACGCTTCACCCGTAACGTCGTTCCATGAAGGATACGGGTGGCCTGGACTCAGATCTTCCGCAACTGCCGGATCCCGGCGGATCGGCGCTCAGCGAGCGCGTCGAGCACGTCAACGAGCTCGTGCGCCATCTGTGGAACGCGCTCCACGGATTGAACCACATCGTGCCCGACGACGTGCGCGACGAAGTTTCCGCCGCGCGCATCGTCCGTGATCTCAAACGTGAGATCATGCAGAGCATCGAGCGACTCCCCGCAGACTACGCTCGTGTCTACAATTCCGCCGTCATCGCGGTTTATTCGCTGTTGAGGTAGGCGGCACTTGCGCTGCGCCGGCGCATCACGCGCTGCCGGCAGATCTCGTGACTGTGGTCGATGCTCTGCGATCCGGGCCGATGTACGCGCGCGACGCCGCGTCGTCGACGTGCGCTGCTACCTCGAGAAACTTCACCGGTAACACGTCAGGATTCATCCTGAGCAGTAGCGGCATCGCGACGTTGTACACAGGAGCGCCAGCAACAGTCGCCCCTTCTGGAGTGCCGTTATGCGCGTGGCCGTGCAGCACTGCGGCTACCGGATAGCGCGACATCGGTTCTTCCAGACGACCGCAACCGAGGAATGGGAATATCTCGGGCGACTCCCCCACCACTGTGCCGCGTATCGGTGAGTAGTGCATGATCGCGACGCGTGGCTCCGTGCGAATTCGAGCCAGCGCGGTCTCCAGCTTGAGTGCCTCGTGAATCGCCTCGTTGACGAAACTCTTGATCTCGTTCTCCCCCCACGCCCCCAGCGTTGCGCTCCCGAAGCCGCCCGCAAATCCCTTGGTGCCGGCAAACCCGACTCCCATGATGTCGACGGCCTCTCCGTCCAGCACATGCACGCCGGCCTCATTGAGGATGTCGTGCAGCTCTGCCTGCCTGCCCGATTCGTAGTCATGGTTCCCAAGGACTGCTACAACCTGTGCACGCACTCCGCTCAGCTCCTTCACCAGCACACGCGCTTCATCCGGCAATCCGTAATCCGTGAGATCACCGCACAGCGCAATGACATCGGCGCGCTCCGCCGCTGCCGCGAAGATGGGCTGCAGCGTTCCCTGAGAGGTTCGCGTGCAGTGAATGTCGCTCATCGCCGCGATGCGCACGCGATCCGAAGAAATCGTCATCTGTTCGATTGGTCAAAGTTTCGAACGCTCGTTCCTATCCGCTGAGCCCCACACTTGCAACACGCATCCGAACACCATTCAACATTCGTTCCCACATGCCATCGGAACCGATTGCCCTGCCACTGGGCGCGCCTCTCGGTCAGTCTGGACCGCCAGCGGCAGATGCGACCCGCGACGCGGCTCTGGACGCCGATCGTCGCCGCGCGCGCCGCGTGCGCCGGCGCGACTTTGCGTCGCCCGCGGCGCAGGCCTTCTACGTCAGAGTCATGAAGACGCTCGATGCGGCGAAGGTGGGTTTTCTGGTCGGTGGCACCTATGCGTTCACTCCGTACACGGGCATAGCCAGGTCCACGAAGGACTTTGATATCTTCGTGCGGAAGGAAGACGCGGAGCGCGCGCTCGATGTGCTCGCGGATTCCGGCCTGAGAGTCGAGATGACGTTCCCTCACTGGCTCGCCAAGGTCTTCCATCGAAAGTATTTCGTTGACCTGATCTTCAATTCGGGAACGCGGTGACGCCGGTGGACGAGCTCTGGTTCGCGCACGGGGTTCCCGGCAACGTCCTCGGCATGGACGTCAGTCTCGTTCCGCCGGAGGAAATGCTGTGGTCCAAGGCTTTCGTCATGGAGCGAGAACGCTACGACGGCGCTGATGTCATGCACATCCTCCGCGCGCGCGCCGAGCGCCTGGACTGGGACCGGATCGTGTCCCGATTTGGTGAGCGCTGGCGGGTTCTGCTGCTCAACCTCGTGCTGTTTGGCTTCGTCTATCCCGGCGAGCGCGCCCGCATCCCAGCCCGGGTGATGCGTCACCTTATCAACCGGCTATCCGCCGAGCTCGGGAGCGACGCGTCGACGCCGCGCCTGTGCCAGGGCACCGTGATATCAAGAGAGCAATACCTGGTCGATGTGCTCGAATGGGGTTACGTCGATGGACGCATGGTCCCGAACGGCAACATGACAGCGGAGCAGATCGATAGCTGGACGACCGCTATCGGCAGATAAGCGAACGGGAAGTGGCAGAGGGTGTTGCGAACGGCTCGTTGTGCCGATCCTTATCACATAGATGCCGAATCGTATGTTTATGCCATGCGTTTGTGTCGCTCCAGATGAATTGGCTGATTAACGCCGCTGAGAAGGCCGGCTGGCAGGCCCAAACCAAGCCCCCGATTTCCGCGACCACCCCGCTAGACGAGGCGTGGCACTCGGTCGCGGACGCGTACTCGACGTCCGAGTCCGATCTTGCCATCCAGGTAGCTTCACTTTTCCGCCTCTCGGTAGCCTCGCTGGACGCCATCGAGCCGAGGGCGGTGAAGCTGCTCCCCGAAAAGATCGCCAGGAAGCACCACGTGCTCCCGCTCCGCGAGACGCAGAACGAGATCGTCATCGCCACGAGCGACCCGACTGATTACAACGCGGAGCAGACCGTCCAGTTCACGGCTGGCAGGCGTGTGGTTCTGTGTGTGGCCGGCTACCATTCGCTGCTCGACGCGATCAACGCGAACTATTCTCCGGAGCGGGCGATGGAAGGCCTGCTTCGCTCGATGGACGTCCGGCTCAGCGACGTGAGGGTCGTGGAGAGCAATGCGGTGGATCAGGTCGCAGCGAGCGAAGCAGAAGCGGCTCCTGTGATCCAGCTCACCAACATGGTGCTGCACGCCGCAATCGCGTGCAACGCGAGCGATATTCACCTCGAGCCGGGCAGGCACCAGGGCGTGGTGCGCTTCAGAGTCGATGGCGTGATGCGTCAGTACATGCAGATGCCGCTCGCCGCGCTCACCCGCGTAGTTTCGCGCATCAAGGTAATCGCAAAGCTCGACATCGCCGACAGATTGCGTCCGCAGGACGGTCGTACGCGCGTCTCGATTGGCGGCAACACGTTCGACATGCGTATATCGACCGTTCCTACGCGCGAAGCGGAGAAAGCGGTAATTCGAATTCTCAATCCCGATGCGTCGCGCTCACTGGACGATCTTGGACTTGCGGCGCACGAACTCGCTCGGCTCAGATACTTGCTGTCGTTCCGCGAAGGTATTGTAATCGTTACCGGGCCGACCGGATCCGGCAAGACGACAACGCTGTACGGCGGCGTGCGCGAGCTGGCGGCACAGGCGATCAACATCATGACGGTCGAGGATCCGGTCGAGTACGAGCTGCCGGGCGTAACGCAGATCCAGATCGATCCGAAGCGTGACGTCACATTTGCATCCGCGCTGCGCGCGATCCTGCGCCAGGATCCTGATGTCGTTTTTGTTGGCGAGATTCGCGATGCAGAAACCGCGAAGATCGCACTGCAGGCGGCTGCGACGGGACATCTTGTGCTGTCCACACTGCACACCAACGACGCCGTCGGCGCGGTGCAGCGTCTGATCGACCTCGGCCTCGACCGTTCTGCGCTCGCGCCGGCGCTGCGCGGAGTCGTGGGGCAGCGCCTCATCCGTCGCCTGTGCAGTGCTTGCTCGATCAAGCAACCGGAGGCGCGCGACGCGGCGACCCTGCGGCTGGAGCGCGCATTCGGTGTCCGGCAGACGCGTCGTGCGGTCGGGTGCAAGGAATGCGCTGAGACGGGCTATCGCGGGCGCATCCCGTTGGGCGAAGTGCTGGTCAACAGTCCCGACTTCCAGGAGAAGATGACACACAGCGCGACCGCGATGGACCTGCAACGATCCGCTGAGAAAGGCGGAATGCGCGCCATTCGCGATGTCGCATTGGGCCAGGTGGTTGTCGGTGAAACGACGCTCGACGAAGTCGAGCGAGTACTTGGCGAAGGTGAAGCTCCGCCCGACCGTACCGATGAGCGTCAGCGCATACTCGTCGTCGACGACGATCCGGTGACGCGTGAGCTCGCCGTTGGCGTGCTCAAGGCAAGTGGGTTTTCCGTCGAGCAGGCGACCGACGGGCAGGCCGCCATCGACATGCTCGCGCACGACTCGCGCTATTCGCTCATAACGCTCGACCTCACCATGCCGCGCATGGGAGGCCTCGAGGTTCTGAAGCAGATGCGCTCGTCCGCAGCGACGTCCGGGCTTCCAATCGTCGTGCTGACCGCGACGGACGGCGAGGAAGCAGAGGTAAGTCTCATGAACGAAGGTGCGGACGACTATCTGCGCAAGCCGCTGGATCCGGCACGGTTCCTCGCGCGCATCCGCGCGGTGCTGAGGCGCGCTGCGAACTGACGCAGCTAGGTCGCGCGCGAGGTGGCGTCCGTAGTTGCCCGAGCGTGGTAATCGCCTGACTTTCCGCCGCTCTTTCTCACCAGCCTGATGTCGCTGATGACCATGGAGCGGTCGACACTCTTCACCATGTCGTAGATCGTCGTGAGTGCGATCGTGACGGCGACAATCGCCTCCATCTCGACGCCAGTGACGTCCGTCGCGCCGACCGTCGCTTCGACGCTCACACCTGGAAGCATCTCGTCCAACTCCAGTGCGACCGCGACATGCGAGAGGGCGATCGAGTGACACATCGGCACAAGTTCGGGCGTGCGCTTCGCCGCCATGATTCCAGCAATGCGCGCGACGCCCAGCACGTCGCCCTTGGCGACGGTGTTGTCGCGGACAGCAGCGAACGCAGCAGCTGTCATTCGAATGACTCCGCTTGCCACCGCTGTCCTTCGCGACTCGTTTTTGGCACTCACGTCGACCATATGCGCCTCACCGGCGCTGTTGATGTGTGTCAGCTCGGGTGGGGTGGAGCGGTCGGAAGCACTCACGCCGGAACGTCCTGCATCGCGTTGATCAGCGAGGCCGTGGTGAGCTGCGGGCTCACGTTGCCGTCGGCCCGCAGCTGCGCTTCGGTCACTGCGATGACGGCCTTTGCCGCTGCGTATGCTCCATTCGTATCTCCTTCTCCGAGTAGCGATTCAGCGCGCTGCCGGAGAACTACGTTCAGCTCGGCGAGCATGTCGCTGAATGCACCGCGCGCGCCGGCAGTTCCCTGGCCCAGTGCCGTGGCATACCGCTCCGCTCCGCGCGACGCCGACGCGCGAAGCAGTGCGACCGCCGCCGCACGTGCAGTAGACAACGCTTCATGGGACAGCAGCGCGCCGGGCGCGCCGCGAGCCATCGCCACGCGCTCGGCGTCGCTACGCGGAAGATCGAGCGAATCGAGCAGCGCTTTCACGTTCGGATCGTGTACGAAGGCGAGCACGTCGGAGTCGCTGAGGGTCGTGCATCGCATGCTTATCACGCGAGAGCGGACCGTGGGAAGAAGTGCACCCGGCTCGCTGGACGTGAGAAGAATGGTAGTGTCGGGCGGAGGTTCCTCCAGCAGCTTGAGAAAGGCGTTTGCAGCCTGGTCGGAGCCCTCCTGCGCGACCATGCGCTCCGCATCGCCGACTATGAAAATCTTGCGCCGTCCCATCGATGGTGACATGGCAGCCTTCCCAACGATCGTGAGCGTAGTGGCGAGAAAGATCGCATCGCTTCCGGAGGGGCGAGGGTAGAGGCCGTGCTTCGCGAGTCGCTCCTGGCTCGCTTCGTACAGGTCTTCTATCACGTCCTCCGACGTCGCCGATGTCTCGCCGAGGCGGGGACGCGGATAGACCCAGAAGACGTCCGGGTGGCGTAGATCCAGAACGCTGCGACAGGCGAGACATGTGCCGCATGGCCGGTCTTCGCGCTCGCACACCAGCAGCTGTGCGAGCCACAGCGCGAGTCGCTGCTTGCCAATTCCGCGAGGTCCCTCGAACAGGATCGAGCCGGGAAGAGACCCGGCGTCGATCATCCGGCGGAGTCGTCGCCGGATACTTTCGTGACCAAAGAGCGGGACAATCGGCATGCGCGAAATATGGCACGATGTGTGATGCAATAGATCTGATTACGTTCTTCATGTACTAGCGCAACGATGAGGGCAGCAGCAGATGGCGACAGGAAAACTGGAAGGGCGGAGAGTCGCATTTCTCGCCACCAATGGTGTTGACGAGGCAGAATTCGCTCAGCCCTGGGAGGCCGTAACCGGAGCGGGAGCCAGAGCCGAATTGATCTCCCTGCAGGAGGGCGAGATTCAGTCCATCTCCAAGGGCGAGAAAGCGCGCACGTTCAAGGTCGACCGTCTCGTGACTGATGCGTCTGCGGGCGATTACGATGCCCTCGTACTGCCGGGCGGAGTCAAGAACCCCGATACGCTGCGGATGAATCCAGCCGCTGTGGAGTTCGTGCGCTCGTTCATGGATGCCGACAAGCCCGTTGGGGCGATCTGTCACGGCCCCTGGCTACTGGTAGAAGCGGACTGCGTCCGGGGTCGGACGCTCACGTCGTATCCGAGTCTCAAGACCGACATCAGGAACGCCGGCGGAGATTGGGTGGACCGCACAGTGATCTCCGACCAGAAGCTCGTGACGAGCCGGAATCCCGGCGACCTTCCGGCTTTCAATGAGGCACTGGTGAACACGATCGCGCGCAATGCAGACGAGCGGTCACTGGACCGCACGATCGAGCAGAGCTTTCCGGCGAGCGACCCCGCGCCTGGCCCCACAGCGCTATAACGAGCCACTTGCGTCACAAAACATTGGTTTGCGAACTTACTCGCGAATCTGAGTGCACTTTATCGCGAAAAGTACTTGACAGGGCCATCTGGCCTCGGCAGACTTCGTTCCTATGAGTAAGGTTCTGCCGCTGCGCGATGATTCTGCCGGGGAGCCACCTGCACTCCATGCGCGTGCGATGGACAACCTCGCGTTCATCCGCTCGACCATGGAGAACGCCGGTGCCTTCACAGCGGTATCCGGGTGGGGCATGGTCATGGTCGGCGTCATGGCAATAGCGGCGTCGTTCATCGCGGCCGCACAACCATCCACGGCACGCTGGCTCGACGTGTGGCTGGCACTTGCCGCCGCTGGCATCGTGGTGCAGTTGTGGGCGATGCTCGCCAAGGCGCGCGCCTCGGGAGTGCCACTGCTCTCGGGTCCGGGGCGGAAGTTCGTGCTCGCCGTGTCGCCGCCCCTGCTGGCGGGCGCGGTGCTCACAGTGGTGTTGCACCGTGCCGGCATGGCTGCGGTTCTGCCGGGACTCTGGCTTCTTCTATATGGCGCTGCGGTTGCTGCTGGCGGCGCTTTCTCTGTTGAGATCGTTCCAGTGATGGGGCTGTGTTTCCTCGCTGCTGGCGCTCTCGCTCTCTTCACACCGCTCGCGTGGAATGACTGGATACTCGCCATCGCGTTCGGAGGTTTTCACATTGCTTTCGGAATCCCGATCGCGCGGAGGTACGGTGGCTAAGGCAGGTCGCGCCGGATCCAAGGTGCACACTCAATCTCCTGCGCCCGCTACGGCTGGGCGCATCGCGCCGGCGCCGCTCGCGCCGGTCAGCGGGCGCGCGGTCGATCCAATTCCGGCCGCGCTGGATCGCCTCATTCATGAGCGGCTCCGGCTCGGAATAGTGAGCGCGCTCGCGGTCAACGACGTGCTCAGCTTCAACGAGCTCAAGACATTGATGCAAACTACCGATGGAAATCTGAGCGTCCACGCGCGGAAGCTCGAGGACGCTCGCTACATCACGTGCACTAAGACTTTCGAAGGGCGAGTGCCACACACGCAATATTCGCTGACCACAACAGGCCGGTCCGCGCTCGCGAGATACCTCGACCACATGGAAGCGCTGATTCGCGCCACCAGGGAACGTTGAGCGTGCAATCACACGTCAAGACGGATTCCGCGAAAAGGGCTGAAGATTCCGAGGACAGGCTCCACGTAGCGATCATCATGGACGGCAACGGCCGATGGGCGCGCGCACGCGGCCGTCCCCGCACGTCCGGCCACGTCGTGGGTGCCAGGGTCGTTCGCACGATAGTCGAGAGCGCCGAGGACGCCGGCATTGGAACACTTACTCTTTACGCGTTCTCCGCCGACAACTGGAAGCGCCCGACGCGCGAAGTCAGTATGCTGATGCGCCTCTTCCGGCGCTACCTTCTTTCCGAGATGGACCGATGCGTACAGAATGGCGTGCGCATGCGCATCATCGGGCGCCGCGACCGGATTCCGGCGGAGCTGAGGCGCACGGCAGAGATGGCGGAAGAGGCGACCCGCGGCGGCACCCGTCTCGATCTGCGCATCGCACTCGATTACTCTGCCCGCGATGCAATCGTGATGGCCTCCGAGCGGGCTGGTGGCCGTCCGCTCACGCGCGACGGCTTCGTGCGCCTCATGAATGAGGTGACCCACGCCGGGCCGGTCCGCGATGTGGATCTCCTGATCCGTACCGGCGGCGAGCAGCGGCTGAGCGATTTCCTCCTCTGGGAGTGCGCTTACGCCGAGCTGTATTTCACCGAGCGGATGTGGCCCGAATTCACGCCTTCGGACCTTCTCGATGCGATAAGCGACTTCCACGCCCGCGACCGAAGGTTCGGCGCAGTGCAGGAGACAGTAGCCGCGGCCGGCTGAGGCGGTAACCGGGCCGTCGTCGCCGGCCGGTGGCACGATCACGCGTGAAGCGCTAAGATCACTTTCATGCTTCGATTGTCCCTCCGGCCCAACGTGGTAGCGGCCTACCTCCTTGCGTTGCTGGTATGCGCGATGAGCGCGCTCGCTTACAGCAGCGTCGATCGGGCGACATCAGTCGCTGCTCGTTCGGCCAACGCGCTCGCGGCGATGGACAAGCTTCGGGCCCTCGACGATCACGTTCGTGATGCGGCCATCGCTGCGCGCGCCGCCGTTGCGGTCGCATCTCCAAAAGGCGATCCGGCCAGCGCCGCAGCGTACGCCGACGCTACGCGTGAAACAGTCCTCTCGCTCGCAGACCTGCGCGAGGTCACATCCATCTATCCTGCGGCGGCGTCGCGTCTCGACTCGCTCGGCTATTTCGTCGGACTGCGGCTCGCGGAGCTGGATGAGATGGTGCGCGTGAGGCGCGACTCGGGCGCAAGGAAAGCATCCGCCGGAGCGGCTCGCGGAGGAGCGCGCGCAGCGAGTCTCGCAACGGACATGGTTCCCGCTAACAGCTCCGACGCGAAAATTGGCCGCCTGCTCGGATCCATCTCGTCGATTATCACGCGCGGTAACGCTGGCTCGACGGCGGACTTCAGCGTACAGATCGGCGTTGTGCTCGTAGTCGTGAGCATCGCCTCGGCGCTCGCCATTCTGCTCGCCCTCTTCGTCAATCTCATGCATGTGCGCAACGTGCGCGCGCAGCGCCGCATGACGGAGGAATTCGAAAGCCAATCGCTCCAGCTGCGACTGCAGGCGAACGAGCTCACCACCACGAATCGAGAGCTCGAAGAAGCGACGACGGAAATGCTGCGCCAGACCGTGGAAGCGGAGCGGAGCGAGACGCGCCTCGCCGGAATCCTTGGCTCTGCGACGGATGCCGTCGTGTCGTTCGACGATAACGAATGCATCGTTTACTTCAACGCCGCGACGCGGCGTCTTTTCGGGCTCGACGAGAAGTCGCTCGAGGGTGTGCGCATCCTCGACGTCATCGCGGAGCGAAGTGTGCCGGCGTTCGAGGAGCACATGCTGGCCGCGCGCCGATCCGCGCACATCGGTGCTACGAGCCCGGAGGTCTGGGATACACTTGTCGCGCACGCGGATGAGCAGGAAGTTCCGGTGGAAATCTCCATGGCGTATGCGCGCACAGGCAAGGATGGCCTCTTCACGGCCGTGCTGCGCGATGTGACGCGGCAGCGACAGCTAGAGGAGGAATTCCGGCAGGCGCAAAAGATGGAGGCGATCGGAAGACTTGCGGGCGGCATTGCTCACGATTTCAACAATCTTCTCACCGTGATCAGCGCGTCCAGCGATTTTCTGCTGCACGACCTGCGCGGGCAGTCGACGTCGCTTTCGGCGGACGTGCGCGAGATCAAGGCGGCAACGAATCGCGCCGCGAGTCTCACGCGCCAGTTGCTCGCGTTCAGCAGGCGACAGCTCGTACAGCCGCAGATGCTCGACCTCAACGTTATTGTGCGCGAGATGGAGACCATGCTGCGCAGGCTGATCGGTGAGAACATGAACCTGTCCACGGAGTACACGGACGATATCGGCCTCGTGAAACTCGACCGCGGACAGCTGGAGCAGGTTGTCGTGAACCTCGTCGTCAACGCGCGCGACGCAATGCCGCGTGGCGGGACGGTGCGACTCTGCACTGGTTCAGAAATGATCGACGCCGATGGCGTTGAATCAGAGTGGGTGACCCTGATCGTGGCCGACTCCGGCGTTGGCATGGAGGAGACCACGCGCGCGCACATCTTCGAGCCGTTCTTCACCACAAAGGAGCAGGGAAAGGGAACGGGTCTCGGCCTCTCCACGGTGTACGGAATCGCAAAGGCGTGCGGCGGCGATATCGAGGTTTCCAGCGAACCTGGAGTCGGTACGGAGTTTCGCCTGCAATTCCCGCGTGCCCACGACGATGCCGTGGCTTCGACTCCCGGCGTTGGCGTTGCAGGGACCGGCACAGCCGGCGGTTCCGAGATGGTGCTCGTCGTAGAGGACGAGGAGCCGCTCCGTCGCCTTACGCGGCGCATGCTGGAGGCGCGTGGCTACACGGTCCTCGATGCCCCCGATGGCGAGGACGCGATTCGCCAGCTCGCGTCGGCGCAGACTCGCGTCGATCTGGTGCTCACCGACGTCGTAATGCCAGGCATGAGCGGCCGCGAACTGGTCGAGCGCCTCCTGCCTGTATATCCCTGGGTCAGGGTCCTGTTCATGTCCGGATACACGGAGGACATGATGCTGCAGCACAGGGTCTCGGAGTTGGGGATAACACTCGTCGAGAAGCCGTTCACCGGAGACGAGCTCGCGCTCGCGGTCAGGAGCACGCTCGATCGCACGGCGGAGACCATCGAAGTCGGCTGACCTCGCGTTCGGTGCCGTACCGACGCTGGCAGGCTCTCCAATCCTGCACAGCAAAGCGGGCGAGACCGTCGTAGTTTCGGTGACAGGATACTGCGCTATTCTATGGAATGGCGCACAACACGTTGTTGGCGATCCTCCAACCCCGTTGAACAATGCCGCTTTCTCGATGGTTCCGGATTCTCCCGCTTACCGCCGCAAGCCTCGCGGCCCCACTCTCAGCCCAGGTCTCATCGCCAGGCTCGGGATCGACACTTGATTCGGCGACACTAGCCGGATTCAAGTGGCGAAACGTCGGCCCCGCGAATTTCGGCGGCCGTGTGACGGGTATCGCGGGAATTCCCTCTCCGTCGCGCACGTTCTATGTCGCGACGGCGGCCAGTGGAATATGGAAGACGACGAATGCCGGAACCACCTTTGACCCGGTCTTTGAGCACGAGCCTGTAAGTTCGATGGGGGCTATCGCGATTGCGCCATCGGACACGAACACGGTGTACGCGGGCACCGGCGAGGCGAATTCACGTAACTCCATATCGCCGGGCGGTGGCATGTACAAGAGCACCAACGGCGGGCGAACGTGGAGTTCCATCGGGCTTAAGGAAACGCAGCAGATAGGGCGGATAGTCGTCAACCCCACGGATCCGAACATCGTGTATGTCGCTGCACTCGGCCATGCGTGGGGACCGAACAAGGAGCGCGGTCTCTACAAGACCACCGATGGTGGTGCGACGTGGAAGCTCAGCAAATTCGTAAGCGACAAGGCTGGTTTCGTCGATGTCGCGATGGATCCGTCGGATCCCAACACGCTCTACGCCTCGAGCTGGGAGCGTGTGCGCGGCCCATACTTTCTGAACAGTGGTGGACCTGGCAGCGCGCTCTGGAAGACCACCAACGCAGGCGAAACCTGGACCGAGATAAAGGGCGGCGGGTTCCCGACCACGATGAAAGGTCGCATCGGACTGGCAATAGCGGCGAGTAACCCGCGCATCGTGTACGCGCTCGTCGAGGCAGACTCCATGCCGAATCCGGTAAAGAACAAGAGCCCCAAGGGGCGCCAGAAGCTTCAGAATGGATTATACAGGTCGACGGATGCCGGTGCGACGTGGACCAAGATGAACGATCACGACGAGCGTCCATTCTACTACTCGCAAGTTCGTGTCGATCCCAAGGATCCGGATCGTGTTTACTGGTCATCGACGCCCGTCAACTTCTCCGATGACGGCGGCAAGACCGTCCGCAACGCAACTGTGGGAATACACGTCGATCACCACGCAATGTGGATCGATCCGAACGATCCCGCGCACTTCATCGTCGGCGACGACGGCGGCGTGTCACAGACGTGGGACAAGGGCGGCAACTACGACTTCATCAATACCATTGCGATCGGGCAGTTCTACGCAGTCAGCTACGACATGGGTGTCCCATATCGCGTGTGCGGCGGATTGCAGGACAACGGATCAGCGTGCGGTCCGAGCCGGCGCAGCCGCGGCAACATCACGAACGCGATGTGGTTCGTGACAGGAGGCGGCGACGGCTTCTATACCGCGCAGGATCAGGCCGATCCCAACGTCATTTATGCCGAGTCTCAGGGCGGCGCGGTGGGCCGACTCAACTACGCCACTGGCGAGCGGACGCAGATTCGCAAGCCGTCGTACCGCGAGCGGTACCAGCAGTTCGAGGATTCGATCGTGGTAGCCCGAGGCGATACGACGCAACCCGAGACGCCGGTGATGCGACGCACGATCGCAGAGCTTCGCAACCGGCAACGCGACGACTCGATCGTGTCCGACATGCGGTACAATTGGGAGACGCCGTACTTCCTCTCGGTGCATGCACCGCAGACGCTCTACATCGGTGGGAATCGCGTGCTCAAGTCACTCGATCGCGGTGATCATCTATTCCCGATTTCGCCCGATCTGTCGACTCGCGACACCGCGAAGATCAACGTCAGCTTGCACACGACCGGCGGCATCACCACCGACGCGACAGGGGCGGAGACGTACGGCACGATCACGACGCTCGCTGAATCTCCAATCCGTCCCGGCCTGCTGTTCGCAGGGACCGATGACGGCAATCTCTGGCTCACCCGGAACGACGGCGCGACTTGGGAAAATATCACAAGCCACATCACCGGCGTGCCGAAGGGAACCGACGTGAGCAGGGTCGAGCCCTCGGCGTTCGACTCGGCAACGTTCTACGTAACGTTCGACAATCACGAGCGGAATGATTTCACGCCATACGTGATGGTCACCACCGATTTCGGGCGGACGTTTCGATCGCTTGCGAACGGCATCCCGACCGACGCACCGAACTGGGTGCGCGTGATACGCGAAGATCCCGTGAATCGCGATCTGCTCTTTCTGGGAACCGACGTTGCGGCGTACGTATCAATGGATCGCGGCGCAAGCTGGCAGCGATTCATGACCGGTCTGCCAACTGTGCCGGTGTACGATCTCAAGATCCAGCCGCGTGATCACGAGCTTATCGCCGGAACGCACGGGCGTAGCATCTGGATTGTCGACATCGCTCCACTGGAGCAGATGAAGGACGCCAGCGCACGCGGCACTGGCACGCACTTCTTCACTCCGTCCACGGCGTTCCAGTACGGCGAGGTACCAGTCGAGGGCCAGGAAGTCGGCCAGCAGACGTTCCAGGGAACGAGCGTGCCGTACGGTGCGGAGTTCACCTATCGTCTCGCGCCGGGTGTGCGCGATTCGGTCAAGTTCACGGTCACGAGTGCTCAGGGCGACACGCTGGCCGTCGTGAACGGACCGCGTGCCGGTAGCGCCGGCATCAATCGGGTTTACTGGGATTTCCGTACCCGGACGAAGCCTGCGCCGCTTTCTCCGTCCGAGCGCCGGGACAGCGTCGCATACGTCAACCGTGTGAACTTCGTGATCGATTCGATGGGCGCGGCCGGCGGTGATCGCGCTGCACTGGCGCGGATCAAGACTCAGATCCTGAGCGGTGGCGGAGGCTTTGGCGGGTTCGGTGGCAATACTCCGAACGTGGGCGACAGATTCGTCGCTCGTCCCGGCGAGTCGCCGCTGCCGAGGGGCGCTGGCGCACGCGCGGGCGCTCCGGGTCGACCAGCTGCTGACACCGGTGCAGCTGCTCGAGGTGCAGCGCGCGGCGGAGCGCGTGGCGCCGCGGGCGGCGCAGCTGGCGGGCCCGGTGAGCCTGCGGTCGATCCGACGCTGCTTCGTGAGGTGTTTCAGCTGGTTCGTATCCCGGGAAGCAGCTATCCAGCCGGTCGAGGTGGCAGGAGCGCACCGCTTGCAGATACGGGCGATTACCTGGTTACGATGACCGTCGGTGGCGATGTTCAGCGTCAGACAGTTCACGTTCAGCGCATGCCGGGACTTGGCGATGGCTCCTCGGCAGGCTTCGGGCAGGACGAGGACAGCAACGACCCGTAGACCCGATGCCGCCCTGGCTGGCGGCGGCAGGTTGCGCGGATAAGAATTTTCCGGGTCCGGGGGTTGCGTATTTCCCGGACCCGTGTAAATTCATATGTGCGACGCGTGCATTCGTGTACGACAAGTTCCCATACATTCAGGAGCCTGGTATTGCAGGCTCCTTTTTGTTGCCCGGCGTTGCAGTCAGGATAAAACCTGATCCGGGCAAGGATCCCCATCGTGAGGGCAATGTTCACGAACACTACTCATGGTCGTACGGCATACCCACTCCGACCAAAACAAGAAAAGGACAAAGGAATGCGTACGACCGGTACTGTAAAGTGGTTCAACGACGCGAAGGGCTTTGGATTCATCACGCCTGAGAATGGTACGAAGGATTGCTTCGTTCATCATTCCGCGATTGGTGGATCGGGCTTCAAGACCCTCGCCGAAGGCGAGCGCGTCGAGTTCGAAATCGTGCAGGGCCAGAAGGGTCCAGCCGCCGAGAACGTCACGAAGATCGGCTAGTAGTCGAGCCACTTTTCGAAGAAAGGGCCAGGTCGCGAAAGCGGTCTGGCCCTTTCTGCATCTCGGAGCTCTGGACGCGAACGGAGGAAAATTCGGAACACCGTACATGCAGAGCGCTGTCATCCTCGCCGAAGGCGAGGATCCACGGCCGACGATTCCGTCGACACCGTCTCGTTGCCGGTGGATGGTGGGTGGCAAATCGTAGGGCGCGGATTTATCCGCGCCGCCCTCTCAAATGGGCGACGACGGTTCTTGGAACGGGTTTGGGAACCGGTTTGCAACCGGGTTGTAACCGGCAACGATGTGCCCAGCACGATGTGCACGGAACAATGTGCACGGAACAATGTGCCCGGAACAATGTGCACGGCATTACCAATGGCTCTCATCGCACATTTGGGATTGGCGGCGGGGATAAATCCCCGCCCCACGCAGGGCGCTACGCACCGGCGTTTCCTATTGATCGATGATGGGCGTCAACGTTGTCAACGTGTTCGGCGTGTTCGACGGCTCGACGGTGCAGCCACCGTTCGGAGTATGCGGCGTCTCCAGGGATTGCGTTCGACGTTACCAGCGGGCCAACGACGATGTTCAGCGCGGTCGGCGTGAACCGATGATCGTCGATGTGTATTCGGGTTGGGCGGCGCGGATAAATCCGCGCCCTACGGCACGCGGCCTACAATCCTCCTGCAACGTGACGGTGTTGAATGGATAGCGGTCCGTGGTTCCCCGCCTTCGGCGGGATGACGACTCTCTATGCGCCCGGCATCGCCTGAATACCCGCCTTCGGCGGAAGCACGACATTTCAGGGGACGACACAGCACGCTTCGCTGCCAATGCGTAAGATTGAATACGGTATACACTATCGCGCCATGAATGCGCGCATCCGCAGCCCGACTCGCACCTCTGGAATCCGTACATGCGCAGGATCGACACGCTACTCTCAATTCGCACGGCACTCGCGCTCTTGGCGCTTGCTCCGTTCGCTTCGTTGACGGCACAGAGAACGCCCGCTGCGCCCAAAGTTTTCACACACGCCGACACGTTACGCGGCAGCAATACGCCCGAGCGCGCGTGGTGGGACGCAACGTTCTACGATCTCCACGTCGCGGTCGATCCGAGCGACAGCAGCATCGTGGGACACAACGGTATCACCTACCGCATCATCTCTCCCGCCAGAGAGATGCAGGTGGACCTTCAGGTGCCGCTCGAAGTCGACAGCATGGTGCAGGACGGGCGCACCGTCACGTATCGTCGCGACGGAAACGCCTTCTTTGTAAGGCTCACTTCGGCGCAGCCGGTGGGAAGATCCAAGACGCTCACCGTCTATTACCACGGAAAGCCCCGTGTGGCAAAGCACGCTCCGTGGGACGGCGGCTTCGTGTGGGCGCATGACAGTGCCGGACATTCGTGGATCGCAACGGCGTGCGAAGGCCTGGGCGCAAGCGTGTGGTGGCCCAACAAGGATCTCGAGTCCGACGAGCCCGACAGCCAGCGCATTGCGATCACGGTTCCGGATTCCGTAATAGACGTCTCGAACGGCCGCTTGCGGAGCACGACCCGTAACGCGAACAACACGACCACCTACGAGTGGTTCGTCGAGAATCCGATCAACAACTACGACGTCGCTGTGAACGCCGCCAAATACGCCCACTACAGCGATACGTACAACGGCGAGGACGGCACGCTCACGCTGGATTTCTGGCCCCTGGCGTACAATCTGGCGAAGGCAAAAGCGCAGTTCCCGCAAGCGAAGTCGATGCTCGCCTGCTTCGAGCACTGGTTCGGCCCGTACCCGTGGTACAAGGACGGCTACAAGCTCGTCGAAACGCCGCATCTGGGAATGGAGCACCAGAGCGCTGTCGCATACGGAAATCACTACGAGAACGGATACCTCGGCCGCGATCTCTCGAAGACAGGCTGGGGCCTGAAATGGGACTTCATCATCGTTCACGAATCGGCGCACGAGTGGTGGGGGAACAGCCTCACCGCAAAGGACCACGCCGACATGTGGATTCACGAAAGCTTCGCCAACTACGCTGAGAATCTCTACACCGAGTGCCAGGACGGAAAGGCTGCCGGCGCTGCATACGTCATCGGCACACGCAATCTGATAAGGAACGACGCGCCGATCGTCGGTCACTTCAACGTGAACGACGAGGGATCCGGCGACATGTACTACAAGGGCGGCAACATGCTCCACACCATCCGCCAGATCGTCAACAACGACGAAAAGTGGCGCGAGATACTGCGCGGGCTCCAGAAGACCTACCGGCATCAGGTAGTGAGCGGCACTCAGGTCGAGACCTACATCAGCAAACACGCCGGCATAGACCTGAGCAAGGTTTTCGCCGAATATCTCACGACGACGATGGTTCCCGTACTGGAATACCGTATTGATGGGTCCACGCTCTCGTATCGCTGGGCCGACGTGGTACCTGGTTTCGACATGCCGGTGAAGGTGTCGCTCGCGGATGATAGTATGACGTTCATCCATCCCACGGAAACGTGGAAGAAGGCGACGCTACGATTGACTTCGCCGGACTCGTTTCACGTCGACGAGAACTTCTACGTGAACACCCGGAACGCAGATAAACCCGCGGCGTCGGTACCGGCGAAGTAGTGCGAGCGCGAGAGACGATGATCCGAGATGCCGCGGATTGACACGGCCGAGAAAAACACGTCGCAGCCGGATACAAGCTGCGACGTGTTTTTCTGATTCGTCATTGCTCAGGTAAGCGACGGTATGAAGAAGGGCTGAACTATCGCGATGACCTGCGCCATTGTGAGCGGCTCGTCGAAGGCTTCCGTTGCGGCGGCCATTGCATTGATACCCGACGGGAGGTTGGGAAGAGTGGTGACATTCACCCCTCCCTGGGTCACGTTGTCCTCGCCTGCGTAGATGAGACCGAGAGCTGCGACAGCGCCCGCGGCCGGATTCGAAACATTCCCTGCGCCTGGATCTGCGTTGGTGATCGTACCGCTGTACTTCACCGTCGTCGCGCCAGTCTGACGACGCAGCCTGCGAATCTTGGATGCATGACGCGCCTCGACGGAATGAATCCGCAACGCAGCTTCGAGCACGGCGGGATTGCTCTGAAGATTCGGAGCCTGTCCCTTGTACGCCCGCACACCCGTGTCTTCAGCTCCCTGCGCGGTAAGCAGCAGGAAGTTGAGATCGGTGGTCGCCTGAGCGAAAGGTCCGTTTCCAGCACCGCGCGCGCCGGTGAAATCAAAGCTGCTCGCGCTGAGATTCAGTGTGTTGACGGCGCCGTTTGCGAGCAGGAACGTAACGTGCTCCGTCTCATGTTTCTGGATCTGCTGAATCGCGGGAAGCGCCGTCGCTGGAACCGACGCACGCACGGTTGCGAACGCGCTGTTCTGCGCGCTGACCGAGCTCGTTCCCAGGACTGCCTTGTAAAATTCGTTCTCGAAGATCTCCAGCATGAGCGCGAAGTTGATCACGCTCTGAACGGTGGCCGGAGCCTGCGCGAATGCCTCTTTGCTCAGCGCTGCAAGTGCGATTGGCGCTGACATCATCGCCAGTCCGGCGGCCACGGTCGAGCTGACAGCCGCGCCCTTAAGAATCGCCTCGCGACGTGTGACGAGACGTTGCGTGATATCGGGCTCGATCTGTCCGAGTATCGTTGTATCATTGTCCATTTATCTGTTCTCTCCAGTGAGCGACGTGAGGGTCAGGTGGCGGATCATGGCGTTGGCGACGGTGGTCCGGCGTCTGGGGTAGCCGTGCCAGTCGGCCCGGTACCGATGGACACCATCGTCGTAAGCAGGCCGGTGCTTCCGACTCGGCGCCAGTACCGCGCTCGGCTCGAGCTTGACATCGAGACCGGCCGTCGCACCACTCGGCGCCACGACCGTGTCGCCGGCGAATCTGGTGCCGACTGCATCGCCGCCCGTTATTCCCGCCGCGTCGCGAATGTCGCGGATCGCCGCTGCGTGACGCGCCTCGACCGACACGATCTTGCCGGCGAGCGTGAGATAGTCAGCGCTCTTGAGGTATTTCCCTGCGCCGTTGTACGCCGAGACTCCGAGATCCTCGAATGCTTCGGCGTTCTGCAGGATCACCGCGCCGCTGGTAAGAGTCGTCGCGACTGCTGTCTGATTGAAGGACAGAGATCCAATCGCACTGCTGCCGAGCGCAGCTTTCAGAAACTCACGATGGATTACTTCGTGGTTTCGGAGATCGGACATGACTTCCTGCTGCTCGGCGTTCAGCGAGCCGAACGCTGCCGAAGCGACAACAGCAGTGTAGAACGCTGCCTCCAGCTGCTCCAGGGCATAAGCGTAATTCAGGATGCCGACATCGTTACTCAGGTTGAGACTCGCCGCGCCTCCGCTGCCTCCGCTGCCTGGGGCAGTTATCGGTGTGTATGCGTCGCACGCTTCAAACAGACCGGGCGCGAGCACGATGGTACCGCCGACCCCGAGCATCTTGAGAAAGCTGCGACGGGTCGAAGCTTTCCAGAGTTGGTCGGCACTGCTAACCACGAAAGACTTTCCACTATCAGACATCTAGCCACCCTCCACGCCGGCCGGTTCCCGAACGCGCTCCGGCCGGCCGGCGCGCGCGATTGAAGCATCCACGGCCACGGGGCAGCCGAGAGACGACTGTTTCCTAATGCAGGCTTCGAGCCATCCTGTTCATTTTTCGGTAGCAGAATCGTGAAATTACACGCCTCTGTGGCCATAATCTGATTCAGAGTCGTCAGACGAAATGGCTGGGATAGCCCGGTGTGGTGCAGGTTGTGCGCGCAGACGCCGTGCGGAGCAGCGTGATGACTGTCCAAAAAGGCGCTGCCGGGCTTCTTTTAACATTCGCTCGCTTCCTACCCAGAGCTACCAAGTCACTTTGCCAGATCGCTTGGAGGAAATCACCGAGGTACTTCGCGGCCGGATCCTTCGGGGACTGGAGGCGGGGACGCTCGCGCAAGGAGACCGGCTGCCGAGTGGCCGCGATCTGGCCAGCGAGTTCGGTGTGGACCATCGGGTAGCACTCGGAGCGTACCGTGCTCTCGCGGCGGAGCGACTTGTGGAGATGCGCGCCCGCGGTGGCGTGTACGTGGCGGACCGGCGCGGCGCGGGCGGACTGCCAACTATCGCGGCCTCATGGATGGCAGACATACTCGCCGAGGGGCTTACGCGTGAGATTCCAGCGCCCGAGCTGCACGAGTGGCTGAGACGCTGCACCGAAACTCTCCGGCTGCGCGCAGCGGTCGTCGCATCGACAGCGGACCAGCTTCATGGGCTCTGCCGCGAGCTGCACGACGATTTCGGACTGGAAGCGGATGCTGTCGGCGCGTCGGAGCTGATCGATGAGCGGATTCCGCTACCATTGCGCCGCGCCGACATTATCGTGACGACCGCTGCGCATGAGGCGCGAATGCGCTCACTGGGCGCGGAGTTGAAGAAGCCGGTGCAGGTGATTGACGTTCGCCCTGATCTCGTCGTCGGAGAATGGGCTATGTTGCTGCGCCGACCTGTTTACGTCGTCGTCGCGACGGCGGAATTCGGGAGGATGATCCGTGAATTCTTCGCCGCGGTCGATGGAATTGAAAATCTCCGTCTCGTGGTCCTCGGCAGCGACGATGTGTCGGCGATTCCAGCGGATGCGCCTACCTATATAACGCAGGGCGCGCGGGGGGGCCTCGCGGGGATGCGGATTCCGGGTCGGATTCTTCCTGTAGCGCGCACAATATCCGCGAAGTCAGCGCGCGAGATCTTCTCGTTCATCGTCGAGTCCAACATCGAGGCGATGGGTCGCCTGAACGCCTGAACGCCGAATGTTGTGATTCGGTTCTACGCGTTCACGCCACGGGCACGAGCGAGCCAGCCAGATAGGCACACAGCGACGGATTCGAGCACGGCGATCTCGTCCAGAGGAAGAAGCCGCGGTCTAAAGTCGAAGTGGCAGAGGCTCGCGAAGATGCGGCCATCGCTGGCTCGGATCGGGACGCCAACGTACGACAGGATGGAGTCGCGTGCAGCGTGCCCGGTCAATCGAGGGTCGGTGCGCGCGTCAACTGCAGCGAACGGCTTGTGGGACTTTGCGACTATACCGCAGTAAGTATCGTTTAGCGGATTGACGTCGCCGCCAAGCGAGAGCGTGGGGTTTTCGCGATCGAACAGGCACTCGTTGTGAAGCAGCGGTGGCTCTACGCGATAGAGCGCGGTGAACCGGTAGCGCGTTCGCGCGTTGAGAATTCCAAGAGCCTGGCGCATCCCGGCCGCAATCAGCGCAGCGCAGAATGTGTCCTCGATACTTGGAGCTGCAAGGGGCTGGTCAGCTGCCTGCGCAGCCGGCACAGGATTGAGAGTCATATTGACGCCAAACGCGACATCTGGGTGCTGAAACACGTGGCCGAAGCTCTTCGAATGGTCGGGGTGATATCTGATGGTGCCCGGGCTTCCAGGCACTCGTGTACACTCAGTAAGCATACGACAGGCCAGTCAGCCGTGCGCCGTTGTCTACCCAGGGCGTCTGCCACGCCGCCATCGCTTCGGAGTCCTTAAATTCTTTGCCATGCCTCCGCCGGAGCCGCCGCATTCAGTGCAGCACGAAAGGGTCCTTGCCGAAAGCGCGCCGGACCCGATTCTAACGATAGACGAAAGCAGCACGATACTGTACGTCAACGCCGCGGCCCAGCGCGTGTTTGGCTACTCGGCCGCGGAAATGTTGGGAAAGTCGTTGCTCATGTTGATTCCGGAGCGGTTGCAGGAGCGGCACCGGGCTGGAATCTCGAATTACGCGACGACCGGCGAGCGAAGGATTTCGTGGCAGGGGTTGCGCGTGCCGATCCGCACAAAAGCCGGTATCGAGGTCCCGGTCGAGATCTCGTTTGGCGAATTCCAAGCGAACGGCAAACGTCTTTTCTCCGGATTTCTGCGCGACATATCCTATCAGATAGCGAATGAGGACGCACTCGCCGCAGCGAACGAGCGCCTTCAGATCCAGGCTGAAGCGCTCGAGCAACAGGTCGAGGAGGCACAGAGTCTAGCCGAGGAGCTCGCGCAGAACAATCAGTATGCTGAGGATCGCGCACTGAGCGCGGCGAAGGCCGCCGATCGCGCGCGACGATTGCTACAACTGTGCGCGCGCCTCAACAGGGCGATCAGTGCGTCGGAGGTCGCGGATCTGATCCTCGAGACAGGTATGCTCGCCGTCGGCGCCGACGCGGGCTCATTCGCGCTCATATCGTCCAGTGGCGGCGGGCGCGAGTTCGAAGTGATTCGCACACGCGGTTTCAGGGCCGAGATAGAGGCTGGATATCGGCGCTTTCCGCTGAATCCCGGGCGGCCGCTATCCGATGCTGTGTTGAGCGGTGCGCCGGTGCTTGTTCGCTCGAGTGCGGAGGCTCGCGATCGGTATCCGACACTCGTCGATGTCGGCTATGAAGGATTCGTTGCGCTACCCGTGGTGGTCGGCGACGATGCTGTGGCAGGAATTGCGTTCAGCTTCAGCGAGCCGCAGGAATTCGACGAGTCAGCCGACACATTTCTCCGGACCGTAGCCGAGCAATGCGCGCAGGCGCTGGAGCGGGCGCGGCTGTACGACGCGATGGACAAACAGGCGGGCAGGAGTGCATTCCTCGCGGAGGCGAGCCGCCTTCTCACATCATCGCTCGATTACCTGACAACACTTAAGTCGCTCGCCGAACTGGCGGTACCGGTGCTTGGCGATTGGTGCGCAGTTGACATTGTCGATGACCCAGCGTCGGATGAATGGCCGCCGCGACTCACGCGGCTTGCCGTGGCGCACAAAGATCCGCTGAAAAAGGCGCTCGGCCTTTCGCTTGAAGAAAGATTTCCGACGGACTGGAATTCGCACGCCGGGACGCCAGCCGTAATGCGGCATCGTGCAGCGCAGTTCATCCCGGTGCTTACCGAGGAGATGCTCGAACGTGCAGCGAGAAGCCCGGAGCATCTGGATGCACTGAAGGCCCTGAAGTTTTCATCGATAATCACGGTGCCGCTCATCGCACGCGGGCTGACACTCGGTGTGCTCACTCTTGTGATGAGTGATTCCGGTCGTCAGTTCGACAAGGATGACGTAGTGCTGGCGACCGATCTCGCACTGCGAGCATCGACCGCGATCGACAATGCGCGGCTTTTCCGTGACGCGCGTCAGGCGCGCTCCGCGGCGGAGAGTGCGATGGCGCGTGCCGACGCAGCGAGCAAGGCCAAGAGCAATTTTCTGGCGACAATGTCACACGAGATTCGGACGCCGATCAACGCCGTGCTCGGCTATTCGGAATTACTGGCGCTCGGGCTGTCGGGCCCTCTTACCACCGAGCAGCAGGCGCAGGTCGAACGAATTCGTACGAGTACCGGACACCTCATCACCTTGGTGGATGAGGTACTCGACCTCGCGAAGATAGAGTCGGGCACGCTACGCGTGGACATGCGCGAATCCGCGGCGGGAGACGTGGTGAATTCGGCGCTCGGCCTGGTGCGGCCTCAGGCCATGTCCAAGGGGGTTCGCATCAGCGACCACTGTCAGGGCGCGTGCGAGACCCACTATGTGGGCGATAGCGATCGCGTGCGGCAGATTCTCGTCAATCTGCTGGCGAACGCGGTGAAGTTCACGAAAAAAGACGGAACGGTGTCGGTGACGTGTGCGGTGGTGGGGGAGCCGCCTTTTGGGCGATCGCGGATCTCCGATGGGCCGCAAGTGGCATTCCGTGTGAGCGACAGCGGGATTGGGATATCTCCGGACCAATTGGAGCATATCTTCGAGGCATTTGTGCAAGGTGAGAATAACGCGCGCAGCCCGTACACACGCGAGCAGGCCGGCACGGGCTTAGGGCTGGCGATCAGCCGCCAGCTTGCGCATCAAATGCGCGGCGAGATAACGGTCGAGAGCGAGTTAGGCGTGGGGTCAACGTTTACGCTGTTCCTCCCGACGGGCCCCTCCCAAGGCCGCCACACAGTATAGAGGTCGCAGCGGCTCGCGTGATGCGCGCGGCCGCTGTGCGCCGGAGGGCTGTGGAGGGACAAACGAGCACCTCGTCTTCGGCTGGGGAATCGCCGGCGCCTGTTCTGCAGGGGTGGGAATAGCAGCTTCTCCGGGTGTTTGCTCTTGCGGTTTGAAGGGCGGATATTATATCCGTACTAACGGATATAATATCCAATCTTCGGAGGAATACCGATGAAGCGGTTGCTAGTAATTCTCGCCACTGCCGCGGGGCTCGTGGTTGTCGCTCAGCCGGCGCGTGCGCAAGGTGGCGCAACCATCACAGGACGCGTGACCAACGAGACTGGAGCTGGCCTGCCGGCCGTCACGGTCACCGTCCCCTCACTCACTGGCGTCGGCGCAATGACGAGCGACGACGGCCGATACACCCTCACCGTTCCCGCGTCCCGTCTCACCGGCGGCGCAATCACCATCATGGTGCGCCGAATCGGCTACTCGGCGAAAACAGCTACGGTTACGCCGCGAGCCGGGCTGAGCGTCACGCTGGATTTCCAGATGGCGCCCGTAGCGCACCAACTCCAGGGGCTCGTCACCACCGCTCTGGGTATCGAGCGCGAGAAGAGCCAGCTGGGAACAGCGCAGCAAACCGTGACGACGTCGGAGCTCAACTCGACGCGCGCACAGAATTTCGTCGATCAGCTTGCCGGCAAGGTCGCCGGCATGGACGTGACCGGTTCCGGAACGCCGGGCGCTTCCACCAAGATCACGATTCGTGGTTCCAACTCGATCAACGGAAACAACAATCCGCTGTTCGTAGTCGATGGGGTGCCGGTTTCAAGCACCGATCTCGGCTCTTCACCAGGTGTCGGCTCGCTCGCCGGTACGGCTGGGAGTCCGAGCGGCGTCGACTTCGGTAACGTCATAAACGACATCAATCCGGAAGACATTGCCTCGGTGTCCGTGCTGAAAGGCCCCAACGCGGCGGCGCTCTACGGATCGCGCGCTGCGAATGGCGTGATCCTCATCACCACCAAGAAGGGCGCTGCGACCGAGGGTAAGGTGCGCACGGAGCTCTCCAGTACGTACACGTTCGACAGCCCGTCCGTGTACATGGACTGGCAGAACAAGTACGGGCAGGGTTCGGCCGGGCAGTTTGCGTACGTCGACGGCAAGGGCGGTGGCGTCAACGACGGCTATGACCAGAGCTACGGTCCGCTCATGGATGGACGCCTTATTCCGCAGTTCGACAGTCCGGTGGTCAACGGCGTGCGCCAGGCGACTCCGTTCATTCCACATCCCGATAACGTTTCGAGCTTCTTCAATACAGGGCACCAGTTCCTCAACACGTATGCAGTGTCGGGGGGCACCGAGACCGCGAATGGCAGAATATCGATCGGTGATACACAGATCGAGGGCGTCATTCCGGATAACACTTTCCGCAATCAGACAGGGACGCTTGCGGGGCAGTTTCATCTTGGCAAGCTGCAGACTTCAGGATCGGTCCAGTACATCCGCTCCGACGCCCACAACCGTCCGCAGGAAGGTTACGACACCAGCATACTCGAGCAATTCATCTGGTTTGGCCGTCAGGTGAACATGAGTGATCTCAAGGCCGAGCAGTACGATGCAAACGGTAACCTGTACAACTGGAATCTCAACTTCCACAACAACCCTTACTGGCTCCAGGCGTACAACCCAGAGTTCGATCAACGCAATCGCGTGATCGCGACCGCGTCCGGTGTGTACACGGTGAACAGCTGGCTGACCGCGACGCTGCGGGGCGGACAGGACTACTACAACTGGAACATGAATCAGGATTACGCGGCTGGTAACATCCAGTACGCGTCCCCGAATTACGCAGGTGCCTTCAGCGATAACAATCAGGCGAACACCGAGACGAACGTCGACCTGCTCCTCAACGCGATCAAGCACCTGAATTCTCACCTGGACTTCAACGGGCTCCTCGGCGGGACGCTCCGCAACAACGAGTTCAACGCGTCGACAATCTACACTGCCGGTATCTCCGTCCCTGGCATCTACAACGCATCGAATGCGGCCATCTCGCCGACCATTCTGCAGAGCCAGACACGTCAACGCGTGAACAGCGTGTACGAGTCAGCGGATCTTACATGGAACAACTGGTGGACCATCGAGGGCACGGGTCGCACCGACTGGTCGTCGACCCTGCCGCAGGGGCAGAATTCATACTTCTATCCCGGCGTCAATACGTCGATGGTGCTGACAAACGCGATCCCATCGCTCAAGAACAGCATCCTCAACTACGCCAAGCTTCGTGGCGCATACGCTCGTGTGGGTAACGATGCGACACCGTACCAGCTCGCGACCACTTACGTGGGCAATTCCAACAAGTTCGGATCGCTTCCGCGATTCACCATCAACAGCAATCTCGCGAACGCCGACCTCAAGCCCGAGCTCACGACCAGCGCAGAGGCGGGCCTCGAGCTCGGCTTGTACGACAACCGGATAACGTTCGACGGTTCGTACTACAGCAAGCAGACGAAGAATCAGATCCTGAACCTCGTCATTCCGCCATCGTCCGGATTCTCCACTCAGTCGGTCAATGCCGGTGAGGTGCAGAACAAGGGGTTCGAGGCCGAGATCGGAGTGACGCCGATCCGCTCGACAACGGGCGGCTTCAACTGGACCAGCACGTTCAACTACGCTGCCAACCGGAGCAAGGTCGTTTCGCTCGCGCCGGGGCTGCAGACGGTAGTTCTTGGCTCGCAGTGGAGCGCCACGGTCGAGGCGAGAGCCGGTGAGCCATACGGCGTGATTCGCGGCTACGACTTCGCGCGCGACAGCGCTGGTAATCTCCTGACAGAGAATGGACTTCCGATTCGCGGGTCTCAGCTCAAGGTACTGGGCAACGTGAATCCGAAGTGGATCGGCGGTTGGAACAATGAGTTCAAGTACCATCGCTTCACGCTCAACGTGCTGTTCGACATACATCACGGCGGCGACATCTTCAGCATCACGAACATGATGTGTCAGCAGAGCGGCACGTGCACAAGCACACTCACGGGCCGCGAAGTCGACTGGGACAAGCCGGGCATCGTCGTGAAGGGAATCGACCAGAGCACCGGAAAGCCGAACACGGTCAACGTGACTTCGGAGGAATACTTCCAGAGTCTGTGGCTGATTCACTCCGCGTACATCTACGACGACAGCTACATCAAGCTGCGCGAGTTGCGCCTGGGCTACGACCTCCCGTCGACGCTGGCGGGGAGATTCAACGCGCAATCGGTCAACGTCTCCTTCGTCGGGCGCAATCTGTGGACTCACTCCAACGTTCCGAACGTGGATCCTGAGTTCACTTACGGAGCCGGCAACTCTCAAGGCTTCGAGTTCGCCGAAATGCCCACGAATCGGAGCCTTGGGATCAGCATTCAGGTGACGCCGTAATGCTACCGCAAACTTTCGAGGGATCGATGAAAACAATCTGGCTTACTCGTGTCACGGCGGTCATGCTCGTCGCCGGAGCGGTGGCATGCAACACCGACAACATCACCGCGGCTAACCGAAACCCGAACAATCCAACCGATGCGCCGGCTGGCGCACTATTCACAGCGGCGACCGCGTCATCAGTTGGCCGCTGGCTCGGCGGGTACGACTTCGGGCAGGTCGAGATACTGGTGCAGCAATTGGCGGAGACGACATACCCGCAGGAAGACGAGTACGTGAACCTGCAGGCGGACAGAACGTCGACCTGGTTCGACGCTTCTTATACGACCGATCTTGTGAATTTCCGGAAAGTCGCACTCGAAGGGTCAGGCAGCGGCGCAGGCCGGAGTGTTCGGTCCCGCGACGGTGATGCAGACGTGGGAGTTCGACTACCTGACGGATACCTTCGGGAACGTACCGTATTCACAGGCGGCAAAGGCTGACTCCGGCATCACGGCACCGAAGTACGATTCACAGAAGGACATCTACGCCGGCTTCTTCACCGCGCTGGCGAGTGCCAACGCGGCGATGGCTACGCGATGCGAGCGGCGACCCTGGCCTCGGCGGCGCAGACCCTATCTACGGCGGGAACCTGGCCGAGTGGCGAAAATTCGACAACTCGCTTCGCGCGAGGCTCGCGCTGCGCCTGGTCAACGTCGATCCGACGACGGCGAGCGCACAGCTCAAGTCGGCGTTCACAGATCCGGGCGGTGTGTTTCAGTCCAACAGCGACAACGCGAAGCTGGTGTGGCCCGGCGACGGTGTCTCGAACAATCCGTGGTCTGTCACGCTGCAGACGCGCGATGATCGCCGCATGTCGCGCACGATGATGAACATCATGGTGCCGGAGAACGACCCTCGTGTACCGGTCTTCTCTCAACCCGTTGTGGATTCCACGATCTATCCCAACGGTTACGGCGGAATGCCGAACGGTCTGTCGCAGGACTCGGCGGGCAAGTGGTTCCGCTTTGCTTCGCGTCCCGGAACGATCTTTTACTCCGGAACGACTTCCTACGGTACGTTCGGTACGTCGGCAGGTGCTTCGACGCCGTCGTATCTGATGACGTACGCCGAGCTGATGTTCATCAAGGCAGAGGCAGCGGCGCGCGGGCTTGGTGGCCTGTCGCCGGCAGAAGCTGCAAGCGACTACAACGCGGCGATCACAGCTTCCATGAATCAGTGGGGAATCACCGATCCAACCGCCATCAGCAACTTCCTTGCGCAGCCGTCGGTCGCGTACCAGGGCGGCACCGCGGGGCTCAAGCAGATAGCGGTGCAGAAGTGGGTCGCGCTTTACACCGATGGTGGCCAGGCGTGGTCGGAATGGCGGCGTACGTGCCAGCCATCGACGATCGCCCCAGGGCCAAGCACTATCGTGAATTTTGTGCCGCGCCGGTTCTTCTACTCGATCACCGAGCAATCGGTGAACGGTGCGAATCTCGCGGCCGCGATCACCGCGCAGGGTCCGGACAATTTCGGCACTCGCATCTACTGGGACACGCAACCGTCGAACGCTCCGACCTGCAGCTGAGCTCGTTGTAACACGAATAGCGAAAGGGCCCGCATCACTCGATAGATGAGTGATGCGGGCCCTTTCGCTATTCGCGCGGTCAACTCATGGGTGCTGGCTCGTTTCTGCAACTTGTGTCGCTCCCGCGCCGCAGCCGGCGTTCGCCGGCACCGGCTCCGCTTGCAATGCGGCAAGATGCTCCTGCGCGAGCGTCGCGTTCAACCGCGGTATTGATTCTGTCTGAAGGCTGCGTAGCTGCGCGACCGCGCCGTCGAGTTGCTTGCAGCTCGACTCAAGTGCAGCAAGATCGCTCTTTGTCGGCAACAGATCGCCGAAGTCGGCGTCTTCAAGGTGCCGGGCCATATCCCGGTTTACGACTCCGAACCCGCTGTCGGCAACCGTCGCCAGCTGCCGGTCCAGCAGGCGGAGCGACGCCTGTTGCGGCGACGCATGCGTCTCCTCTGCCGACGTCGGTGCCATGTCTGCGGCCAGCTGTTTGCGCAGCCGGTCAATTTGATAGAACAACGTGTAGCTCGTCGCCATGCCAGCCGTCATCCGGAACTCGGATTGCAGCTGTGCGGCGAGCGAAGCCTGCGGTATTGCGACGCGCGGATCATTCTTAATTGTGAGCGGTTGCGTGTAAGTGTGGCCGCCCACGGTCAGCTCGACGCTATACGTACCGGGAATGGCGATTGGACCGGGAGGCTGCACGCTCGGCGTGTTTCCCTTGACCGCGTGCCAGGTCAGCGTGTATTCGGTGTACGTGAGGAGATTTCCGTAGTAGCCGTACGGGAGCGTCATCGGATCCTCATAGCGCAAGTCCCAGAGCACGCGATGCAGGCCGGCGCTTGCGGGCAGACCTTCCGGTTTCGGAAACCAGTATGTCGGTACGTTCGGAAGCACGGCAGCTGGCGGTGCTTGCTCGGTGTATTTCCGAACCAGATTGCCATGCGCATCGCGGATCGAGAGCGTGACAGGCCCGGAAGCTGCCGAGCTGAGGTGGTAGTAGATGATCGCCCCTTCCGGTGCGTTCTCGCCGGCGGGTACTTCAGGCGGGCGCGGTGTATCCTGATCGTTGTCCCAGCGCACGCGGTACGTGAGCTCCGGCGGGTACAGGTAAGCTCCCGAGTTCGACGCCACTGCCGCGGTCGCCTTCCGCAACGGCGTAACGTCGTCCATGATCCAGAGGGCACGGCCGTACGTTGAAATTGCGAGATCGTTCCCGTGCACGGTGATGTCGCTCACGACCGTGCTCGGAAGATTCAACTGGAGCGACTGCCAGTGGTCTCCACGATCGAACGACACCCACGCGCCGGTGACGGTGCCAGCGTACAGCAAGTTTGCTGCGACCGGGTCTTCGCGAACAACGCGAACCGGCGCATCGTCGGGAAGTCCGGACACGATCTTCGTCCAGCTCTTGCCGAAGTCGGTGGTGCGGTAGATGTAGGGATGCCAGTCACCCGCCGCGCGCACAGCGATGTAGGCAACGCCGGCTGTGGTATGTGACGCATCGATCGCGTCGATGAGCGCGCGGCGGGGCAGTCCTGTCGGCGTCACGTTGGACCAGTGTGCACCGCCGTCTCTGGTGAGTTGCACCAGTCCGTTGTTGGTGCCGGCCCATATTTCACCGTTCGACTTCGTGGACAGCGCCATCGACTGTATGAATGGACTGTATCGCCGGAAGCGCGGAGCCGAGGTGCCTGTGTCTGCCGCGGCGACGTGAGGAACCGCAGTGAGGTCGGGGCTGATATGGTGCCAGTCGCGGCCGCTGTCGCTCGACGCCATCACGTACTGGGCAGCCATGTACAACAGCCGCCGATTCTGCGGTGAAAAGCCCATGGGCGGAAGACCACCGAAGTGATCGGCTGGACTTGGCGTGTAGAGCACCGCAACCTGGCCCGTCGTGCGATCGTAGCGACGCAATACGTGATACCATCCTTGAGTGTAGATCCATCTCGGATTGAGCGAATCGGGCACAATCGCTCCACTCTCGAATCCGCCTACTGCGTACCAGTCGTTTTCGCGGATCCGCCCGTAGTCGCTCCTGCTCGCCACGCAGGCGGTGCCGCTGTCCTGCTGCGAACCGCACACATGAAATGGGAAGTCGAAGTCCGTTACAACATTGTAGAACTGACCGTTGGGCAGATTGTACCACGGAGTCCAGGTGACACCCTCATCCACGCTGATGGTGGGGCCCTGATCCGCACCCATTATCATTCTGCGCGGATTCGAAGGGTCGATCCAGAGATCCCGATTGTCGTCGCCGCCGGGCGCGCCCTTGTAGGACGTGAAGGTGTGTGCGCCGTCGGTGGAGCGGTACATGGAAGTTCCCATGAGATAGACAACGTCGGGATTCTTTGGATCGGCGTAGACGCGCCCTCCGGCGCTACCGATCTCCTTGGTGCCGAGCGACCACGAGCTACCTCCGTCGTCGGAGCGATAGACGCCGCCGGCATCGCGGCCGGAGCCCTGCGCTTCAGCGTAGACTCGCTGGCCGTGCGTTCCGGACGCAACCGCGAGCTCGTAGCTCGGAATGTTCGCCGGAAGGCCGCTACCGCTCAGCGCTGTCCACGTAGCGCCCTCGTCGGTCGATTTGTAGATGCCGGCGCCGAGCGGCGACAGGTTACGGACCTCTGCGGGCGACGTTCCGAACGTCGCGCGCTGAAATGCAGCGTAGACGATTCTTGGGTCGGCAACGTCGAAGGTCATATCCTTCACGCCCGTGTACTGGTCGATGTAGAGCACTTTCTTCCATGTAGCACCTCCGTCCGTCGAGCGGTACACGCCGCGGTCCTCGCTTGGTGCGCCGCCCGCCTGCGCAGCGCCAGCCGCGCCTACGAGGACGATATCCGGATTGCCGGGATCGACGATGAGGGCGTTGATGTAGCGCGTCTTCTCGAGACCGACGTCGTGCCATGTCGCGCCGGCGTCGGTCGTCTTGTACACGCCGTTGCCTTCGGAGAACGACCAGCCCGACGGGTCGCCGGTACCGGCATATACGATGTTCGGATTCGACGGCGAGGCTGCGATGGCGCCGACCGATGCCACGTGCATCTGGTCGAAGACAGGCTTCCATTCCGTGCCGGCGTCCGAAGTCTTCCACACGCCAGCTTCCGGTGTTGCTATGTAATACGTGGTTGGATCGCTCGGGATACCGGTTACCGCAGCGACGTTTCCAGACCGGAAGGGACCGATGTTGCGCCAGCGCAGACCTGAGATGTAACTCGGGTCGATCGACTGGTCGCGGACGCTCTGTGCGCTTGCCACGGGGGTCGTTGCCATTGGTGCGAAGGCGGCCAGCGCGAGCAAAGCGGCGAGTTTCATCTGGCGCGAACGTCGGCGCCGCGTCAGGCGGGAGCCGGCTTACATCGAACGTCGCCTCACGAGCATGTGCGTGAACATGTACCGGTGCATGTGCTTGCCGCGGAGCAGCATCCTGCTTCATCAGGTATCTCCTTCCAGCGCAGCGCGCCGGAGAAAGTGACGTCCAAAGTCCCGGATGATTCAGCACGAGTCGTCGGGCCAAGAGAGTAGACGCTGGCGACCCTTCCGGGCGGTCGATTCCGGCCGTATTGTATACAGTATACGACATTTACAGGCGTTCGTTGGCCTCGCAACCCAGCATCGGACAATCATGCCGGTCAAAATACCCAGCCGCTCCCTGCCGCACATCAGTCCGTTGGCCGGAGTCGTCGGTCTCGTCCTCTTCGTCTCGCCCGTGCTCCAGGCTCAGCCGGTGATGGGCCGCGTCTTTCCAGCCGCCGAGTTCGCAGAGCGCCGAGCGGGCGTGATGCGCGCAATCGGCGACGGCGTCGCGGTATTGGAGGGAACCACCGAGCGACCCGGCGAACAGCCGCTGCGACAGAACGACGAATTCTACTATCTCACCGGTGTCGTCGAGCCGCGTGCCATTCTGGTCATCGACGGACGCAGCAAGCGCTCGACGCTCTTCCTGAGTCCCACGACCCCGCTGCGCGAAAGGTCGATGTTCGGGCCGTCGCTCACACCGGGCGACTCCGCGGAGAAGGACACGGCATCGAGTCAGTGGTGCTACGCGATCAGTTCGGCCCCATGCTCGCTGGTTTCGGTAGCGCTTCGCGAACAATATTCACCCCGTTCCGCGCCGAAGTGCTGGGCAGTGCGTCTGCTGGTGATCCGGTGGCGCTCGCGAAGGCGACAAGGAGCGATCCCTGGGACGGACGCGAGTCGCGCGAGGATGCGTTTCGCGAGAAAATGAAAGCCGCCGCACCAGCCATTGAAATAAAGGATCTGGACCCCGATCATAGATTCGCTGCGGGCGATAAAGAGTCCACGCGAAATCGAGGTGATTCGGCAGGCAACGCGCATCGCGGGGCTTGGAATCATGGAAGCGATGCGCGACGCGCGACCGGGTATGCACGAGTACGAGCTGCAGGCCGACGCGGAGTTCACATTCAAGAAATATGGATCATATGGCCCGGCGTACTTCGCTCTGATTGCAACCGGGAGGAACACTTACTACACGCACTACCACAAGGATACCGCGATCCTTCAGGATGGCGACCTCGTACAATTCGATTATGCGCCCGACTATGACTATTACACGTCGGACGTAACACGGATCTTTCCTGCGAACGGAAAGTTCACCGCGCGGCAGCGCGAGATGTACCTCATCTATCTGCGCTTGTATCAGGCCTTGATGAGCAGCATAAGGCCCTACGCCACGCCTGACCAGATCGCGAAGGATGCCGTCGTCAAAATGGAAGCGATCGTCGCGAGCTACAAGTTCACGGACGACAGGATCAGAGACGCGGCGAACTCCTTCATCGACATCTATCGCGGCAAGACTACGAAGGCACTCGGCCACACCGTGGGAATGTCCGTGCACGATGTGCCCTACGCCGGCACCACACTCCAGCCCGGCGAGATATTCACCATCGAGCCGGAGATGCGCATCGAGGGCGAGCACCTTGGCTTCCGGCTGGAGGACATGCTGCTCATCACCACGACCGGATACATCAATCTGTCCGGATTCGTGCCGATCGAGCCACGCGATATAGAACGGCTCATGGCGCAACCCGGTCTCAGCGCTGCCGCGCTGCCCTTCTCGGCCGCGAAGTAATTCTTCTTGCGAATCCACCACTCAACGAGCAAGCTGTGACGAAGAGCCCACGAATCACCAAGCGAGTAATTGCGCCGATTGCCACGATCGGGATCATCCTATCAGCGGCAGTCGGCACTCTATTGCATCGCGATGCCATACGCGAAAGCGCGCCGCACGCTCCGGTGCTTCATGCGACGGTGCATCACGCGGTTGCGCATGACGTGTCCGGAATGCTCACACCGATTGCATCTAATGTGTCGTATAGAGGCGAGCGGAATATCGACGACGTGCCCGTCAATGCGGTCGCACCGGATCCCGACGGCGAGCGAGAAGGCGCGGACACCGTGCCGCCCGTCAAGATCGTCGTGCCCCCGGGCGCCGCGGCGGTGGAGCAACACGTCCAGGGCACACGCCCCGCGGCTGTCATCTACGCGAATTTTCCCGGATTGGGCGCCGACTTCGTCGGCCCGCAGGGGAATGCTGCGCTCCGCAATCCCTCGGACAACAGTCTTGCGGTGGGCCCCGACTATATCGTGCAGATCGTCAACACACGAATGGCGATCTTCACGAAGCGCGGCAAGCTGTTCGATACCACGGGCAAGGTGCTGTATGGTCCTGTTCCAACGAACAATGTCTTTCGCGGTTTCGGCGGCGCGTGTGAGAAGTTCGACAATGGCGATGCAGTCGCACGGTACGACCAGCTGGCGAACCGTTGGCTCATCGTCATGCCCATCTTCACGCGGCTGCCAAAGCGTCAGGCAGAGGCTCCAGCGCCGCGCGCCGGCGAGCCCGCGGCGGTGAGTCAGCCAGGTGAGCCCGGACAACCCGGCAAGGCCGTCGAGCTGTATCAGCCGCCTCAGGCCGCGCCGACACAACTTCCGCCTGAAGGAGGAGCGCCGCGCCGTCGTCCTCCCGGTGTGCGGCCGCCGGCGGACAGCGGTGGATTCGCGATGTGCTACGCCGTGAGCACGGGCGCGAGCCCGTTCGGACCGTATTACAGATACGAGTTCGCGCGACCGCTGTTCCCGGACTATCCGCGCCCCGCGATCTGGCCTGACGGATACTACGTACCCACCAGTACCGGCGACGCCGTGATTCAGAAGCACGCGTGCGTTGCCGATCGCGCACGAATGCTGAAGGGGGAAGACGCGACCGAGCAGTGCATGATCATCGACGACGTGAACTTTCTCAACAACGCAGACGTCGACGGGACTCAACTGCCGCCGCGCGGCGCTCCGAACATAATTCTCGCCGCCGGTGGCACGCAGTTGCGCAAAGTCATGGAGGACGATGGCATCTACGTATGGAAGTATCACGTCGATTGGAACGATCCTTCGCGCACGACGCTACAGGGCCCGCAGAAGATTGCGGTTGCGCCATATCACTATCTCTGCGACGGGCAGCTGACGAGCTGCGTTCCGCAGCCTGGAACGGATCGGCGTCTCGATGCGCAGGGCGACAAGCTGATGACACGCGTCGTATATCGCCGAATCGGCAATCAACAGTCGATCGTCGCCGTTCACTCCGTGAACACCTCGCTTGGCGGCGGCGGTGTGCGATGGTACGAATTCCGCGTCGGTGACAACGGCGACGTCGGTCTCTATCAGCAGGGCACCTACGCTCCTGATTCCGCGTTTCGCTGGCTGGGTAGCGGAACGATGGATGGAAGGGGCAACATCGGTATTGGTTACTCATTCGGCGCGGCATCGACATTCGTGGGCCAACGTTTCGCGGGGCGGCTCGCTGGTGATCCGAAAGGTGTCCTGACCTTGCGTGAAGCAGTGCTCGCAAACGGCGAGGCCGCGCAAACATCGACGCTTCGCTGGGAGGACTACACGGCGACCGCCACCGATCCCACCGACGATTGCACGATCTGGTACGTCGGGGATTATCTGCTGAAGGATCAGACGCGCTACTCCACACGTATCGGTGCGTTTCGAATGCCGGGGTGCAGCGGCACCAGATAGTCGCGACGGCGTGGCTAGATTATGGCATGCGGCAGACCAAGTATGAGCTCACAGATTGTCCAATCTGCGGGTCAGCGGACAGCGTCGAGATTGCTGACCGCGATGCCATACGGCGCGAGCGCGAGCTGCTGTGGGAGTTTCACAGCACTCGACTGCGCGACGGGGTGCCGCCCTCCAGGCTGATGGATCGCGTCACGTTTTCGCAGGAGCCGCCGATCAGATTGGCTCGGTGTCTGCGCTGCGATCACGTATATCGTAATCCCCGGGAGCGCGACGAGGCGCTGGGGGCGGACTACAACGACGATTCGATCGACGACCGAGTGCTTCGCACACTGCTCGAAACGCAACGGAAGTCCTACGCAGCGCAGGCTCGACGGCTCACCGACGCAGCCGGACGGAAAGGACATGGTCTAGAAGTAGGATGCTACGCGGGCGGCTTTCTCGCGGCGGCGCGCGACGAGGGGTGGACGTTCGATGGGGTAGACATCGGCGAGCGCGTGGCAGCGTTTGCGGATCGCAACGGATTCAACGTCACGGTTGGTGAGATAACAAGCGTCCGCGCACGACGGCAATACGACGCTGTCGCGATCTGGAATACATTCGAGCAGCTCTATGATTCGCGTGCTGCGGTCGCGGCTGCGCGGCGATTGCTGCGCGATGATGGCACGTTCGTCGTACGCGTTCCAAACGGTCGCTTCTATCAACGATGGCGGCGACGACTGGATGGTCCCATGAAGACCGTCGCGACCGCACTGCTCGTCCACAACAATCTCCTGACCTTTCCGTACAGGCAGGGCTTCACTTCGCGGTCGCTCGGGAGACTGTTGACGCAGGGCGGCTTCGAGGTAACGCGTGTATTCGGCGATACTCTAGTCCCAATCGCCGACGAGTGGACGACGGTTTGGGGGACAGCCGAAGAAAGGGTGGTGAAGCGCCTCGAGCAGCTACTTCAGCATGGATGGCACGCGCCGTGGGTCGAGGTGTTTGCGCGGGCCGCGTAGCTCGCCGCGGCCGATTGCGACAACCATCAAGCGGCAGCTGTGGCCTGCTCGGCGTTGCGTAAGAGCGGAAGCGTCACAACGAACCGGGCACCTGCTCCGGTGTCGACCGCGGTTATGGTGCCTCCATGTCTCGCCACGATGTCGGCGACCATCCATAATCCGAGCCCTGTGCCCTTGCCGGCGGCTTTCGTGGTGAAGAAGCGCTCGAATACGCGCTCGGCAGCGCCAGGCGCGAAACCCGGGCCTGTGTCCTCTACTGAGAGCGTCGCATTGACACCGTCGTCTCGTACGCGGATGCGAATTATTCGCACTGTCGACTGCGATTCCATCGCCTGTGTTGCGTTGATCATGAGATTGATCAACACACGCTCCAGCGCGCTCGCATCACCGTTGACAGGCACGACCGACGATTCCTGATCACGCTCGACCTTGACGTCGCGTTCGCGGAGTAGCGATCGTAGCGTCGCGACACTACGCGTAATGACGTCGCTGAGCAGCACTGGAGCCATGTCGGATTCACCTTGGCGGGCGAACGCGAGCAGATCGTGCAGCGCAGTCGCGGTACGGCGAGCGTCGTTCGCGATTGCGGCGGCCTCCGCGCGATCCTCGACGCTCGTCAGTCCACGTCCGAGCAGCTCGGCGGAGAGGGCAATCGCGGTGAGAGGGCTGTTCACTTCATGTGCGACGCATGCCGCCAGCGTGCCGAGTGCGGCGAGCTTGTCGGCTTCCTGAAGCCGGACTGACAGCTCGCGCTCATCCGTCGTTCGAGCGATCTGCGCAGCGAGTGCGCGACGAAGAACGCGCTCGTGCCACGCACTGACATAGGTAGCCACGACTCCGGCGGCAGCGAGGAGCACGAGCTTCATTCCTTCGTCGAGAATTGCGATCTTGGACGAGCCCGCCGCGGTGATCGGATCGACCCAGAGCGTCACGCGTGCCGAGTGAACGAGAATGATCACTGCTGCAGCGTACTCGGCGGCGATGCAGGCTGCCGTGATCCCGGTCGAGCGCGCCGATCCCATGATCGGTCGTGCGGCGAGGATCGCAAAGTACACGAAGGTAATTGGCGCCTTGATTGCGACCGCTGGTGAGCCGAGCAAACCGTAGCACAGTATGATCGCGGTGACAGCGGTGGCGTCAACTAGTGGTGCGATCGCCGAGAGCCACATCGGATATGCGTCGTCGCTTCGACGTACGAGCGACACGAGGAGCACCGACCAGGCGAGCATCGGCACGAGCACGGCGGCGTTCGCTTCGCGTAGGGGACGCGGAAGAGCGGTCGAATAGGCGAGGGCGGCCAGTGTGAGTACGACGACAATGACGAGCCGCAGAACATTCAACAGGCTTTCGGCGCGACTGCGTTCGACGTGCAACAGGAAGCTGAGCTCGTCTTCCGCGTAGAGCGGCGGGTGCACGCCCGCCTCGGACGCGGCGACGGTCGGTTTCGCGCGAGCGCGAAACGAACGGCGTGGAGGCCGCGCCGGCGTTGCGATCCAGACCGTTTGCATTAACCGGGGTGGCGTCACGGGCGGCCTGCAAAGGAAGCATGAAGTTGGTGGACCAGCTATCGGAAAATGTGCGGATGCGGTGCCGTCGCCCTGCTTGCGGAAGGCGCTCAAATCTATTGATAAAGCTTCGGCTGGCGGCCTCGCCGGCTACATCCGGAAGCCTTGGTTGCCGTTTTCTTAGCGCCCGTCTAGAATTCCCGCCACTGGCTACCGCTGGCGGACGGCGATAGCTCAGCCGAGGGTGGTCCGTACGTACGAGGCGACGGAGGGCCGAGAAAATGCGCGGTGGCCGGGGTCGATCCGCTGCCAGGACGTACCATGACGGCAGTGACCGCCAGCGCTGCCGGACCGTTAAAACCGCAGCTGGGTCGCGGGGCATAACAGGCTCGAGGCACGGGTGGTGAAGTCCGAGCGGCGTACAGATTGCTTAGTGAAAACAAATGACCGTCGAAAGTTCTCCCGCGGCCTGCCTTTCCCGTCCAGGGGAGAGGGAGGCCACGCGTGAATTCTGTACCCATCTCTGGAGTCTTCGGGTTGAGTGATCTCAGATGAGTTCGCAAGCTGATTGCGCGCTGGTTCTGGTCGTGGAGCGTGACCCCAACGTTCGTGATCTGGAGGCGTTTTTCCTGTCCGAGGCTGGGTTTTCGGTGGAATTCGCCGAGGACGGGCAGGCTGCACTTGCGATCGCGAGAGAGCGCAAGCCGGCGATCATAGTCACGGAAATCATGGTACCGAAGATGGACGGCCTGGAGCTGTGCAGGAAGATTAAACAGGACCCTGAGCTCGGCGACAGCGTGGTGCTGGTATTCAGCATTCTTGCGGCGCACGGCCGCGCTCAAGAGGCCGGCGCGGACGCCTTTCTCATGAAGCCGCTGGCGGAGCAGAAACTCGTGCAGACAGTTCGCGAATTGCTCTCGAGACGTAGGGCCATGCAGGCGCCTTCGCTCCGGAGGAATGTGCAATGATAGCGGAACGCCAAGACTCAACCTCGGACGCGGGCGCTAGCGTTTTTCAACGGATCAGCACTGGTAACGTTCAGGCCGACGCGATCCTGCATGGGGGCTTTCCGGCGAACTCGATCAACATCATCATGGGCCAGCCCGGGACCGGCAAGACGATTTTCGCCGAGCAGCTGCTCTTTCATAATGTGGGCGATCGGCCGTTGCTGTATCTGACGACGTTGTCAGAGCCGCTGAGCAAGGTGGTAAGCTACGCCCAGCGACTCAAATTCTTTTCCGTGGATCAGATCGGCACCCAGGTCATCTACGAGGACATGGGCGCCGAGCTTGCCGCGAATGGACCGCGCACTCTGGTTCCGCGGATCGTGGAGGCCATAAAGCAGTACTCACCGGCGATAATCGTTATCGACTCATTCAAGGCGGTGCACGATCTTGCCGAGGGCGGCCCTGAGATGAGGCGTCTCGTGTCGGAGCTTGCTGGTGTGTTGTCGGCGTATGCCGTTACCGCTCTGCTGCTGGGCGAGTATACGCAAAGCAACATCGAGTCATATCCTGAATTCGCTATCGCGGATTCCATAGTCCAGTTGGAAAGGAAGTCGTTCGGCGCGCGCGACGAACGCTATCTTCGCGTGCTCAAGCTGCGCGGAAGCGATTACAGTGAAGGACAACACGCTTTCCGGATAACGAGTGGTGGACTGGAGATATTTCCGCGGCTCGTCACGCCTAGCTTCGAAGCGTACACGCCGACGCTTGCCCGCACTCCCTCGGGGATCCCAGGGCTCGATGCGATAGTTGGCGGAGGCCTGTGGCGCGGAAGCACGACACTGGTGGTAGGCCCGACCGGTTCCGGGAAATCGACGATGGGGCTGCAATTCGTGCTCGAGTCGTACCGACAGGGCGAACCGGCCCTGTTCGTCAACTTCCAGGAAAACCCGTCGCAGGTATCCCGCATGCTTCGCTCGCTGGGTGTCGACTCACAGGATGCAGCGGCACACGGTTTACATCAACTCTATACCTCGCCGGTCGAGCTGCAGATCGACAGTGTGATCATCGACATCTTCAGGTTCATCGAAAGCAAGGGAGTGAAGCGGGTGGTAATCGATGCCGTTGGCGACTTGACGAACGCTGCAAGCGACCCGAGCCGGCTTCACGATTTTCTGTATTCACTCGTCCAGCATTTCGTCGTGCGGAACGTGACAACGATGATGAATCTGGAATCCGCGGTGGGGGTCAGCGGTACGGAAGAACGGGAGCAACGCTGGAGCTACATGTCCGACAACGTGTTGCTACTGGCACGCAACGACGACGAAGCGTCGGGGCGCACGATTCGCGTGATCAAGACACGGAATTCGTCGCACGATCCTGTACCCCATGCAATGGAGATCCTTTCCGACGGCGTACACGTTCTGTGAGCAGCGCGACATGATTTACGCACATGCGGTGAGCAACATCCTGAGTTGGTGATGGAACTCTCGGACAGCTCGGAACACCGGGATGATGCGCGACCCGAGCGCGCCCGGCAACTCGCACAGCTGAGTCGCTCCTTCACGTACGCGCTTTCGATCGACGAGATGCTGGAGATCGCGGTTAGCCAAGCCGCGAGCCTCATCGGCGCTGAAAGTGCCGTGCTGATGGTGACAGACGAATCCGGTCGGCTGCGGATCCGTGCTTCGCATGGCGTGGACCAGGCGCTCGTCGATCGCTTCGAGTTTCCAGCCAACGAGTCGCTCGTGAGCCGTCTCCGCGGGCTGCTCGGCGCCCATCTCGCCAGCGGCTTCATCGGAGTTCCGCTTGTCTCCCAGGGAAGGGTGGTGGGACTGCTCGCGACAGTCCGTTCCGACGGAGCATCTCCAAGTGAGGAGGATGAGTGGCTGTTATCGGCTCTTGCAGATCAGGTCGCGGTGCCGCTCGAGAACGCACGACTCGCGCCGCAGCTTGGAAGTGCTGCACTATTGGCCGAGAACATCAGGCTCTATCATGCCGAGCGGGAGGCGCGAATTGCAGCGGAAGCGGCGCGCGCGCACGCCGAGGCAGCTCAACGCGAAGCAGAGGCTGCCAGAGACGCCGCCGTGACCGCGGACATGACCAAGACTTCGTTTCTCGCAGCAATGAGCCACGAGCTGCGAACCCCGCTCAACGCCATCGGAGGGTACGTCGAGCTGCTCGAGATGGGTATCCGCGGACCCACCACACCGGAGCAGGCCAACGACCTTGCACGAATCAAGGCGAGCCAGCGCCATCTGCTGCGACTGATCACGGACGTCCTCGACTTTGCACGACTCGGCGCGGGCGAGATCGAGTTGTCGTCGCATGATGTAGATCTCAACGCGTTGCTTCGCGAGGCAGAGGTGATGGTCATGCCGCAGATCCGGGCGAAGGGGTTGATTTATACATTCGCTCCTGCGCGCGGCTCGGTCATCGTCCGTGCCGATGCCCACAGACTGCTGCAGATCATGCTGAATCTGCTGAGCAACGCGATCAAGTTCACGGAACCGGGTGGCGCCATACGCATGAGCTGTGACGTCGTGGCCGCGCCCGATGTGCAGCCGAACAGTCGTCCGGTCGCGCACGTCCGAGTTACGGACAGCGGTCGTGGCATACCGGCGGACAGAATCGATTCGATCTGGCAACCGTTCGTTCAGGTCGGTCGAAGGTTGAATCATCCTGCTGACGGCGTCGGTCTGGGACTGGCGATAAGTCGCGATCTTGCACGCAGGCTGGGTGGCGAGTTGCAGGTCGAGAGCAGTCTCGGCGAGGGATCGACGTTTACGCTTACGCTGCCGGTCGCCGCTGCTCCATGACAGGCATCCGTCGTCAGATCGGGACGACGACCGGAAGCTGCGTGAGTATGGAGCGAACCAGTTCGACCGACGGGTCGAAGAGCGAAACCTGATCCGGATCGGCAAACACGGTTGCAAAGTCCTGCGGTTTGAACGCGCGCGCGAGCCGCGTAGCGAATCCCGCGCGCAGGAGTCGGACGTAATGCTCTATAGCATAGTCGCGCTCTTCGGCCGCTGACGAATCGGCTTCGGACGGCGATGCCAGGCCGGTCTCTCCGTTCTGCTTCCGATAGATGCGGATGTGCTCGCCGACGCTCCACGCTTTCCGACCCGCACTGATCAGCGCCTCGTACGGGAGCTCTCGACGCCTTGCCCTCGTCTCCGAATAGTCGGACGGCGACTTGGTGAGACGCACGCGCGATGAAACATCATAGGTCGAAAACGCTCGTGCGCGGAGCGCGGCGATGGTTGCTGCATAGCTGTCGCGAACGCCAACGATGTCGTCGAGAAGAAGCCGCTTCACTGCTTGCCGGAGAAATTGCTCACCAAAGGGTTCGGACCGGCTCGATCGGAAGGCGACGCCACGTAACAACAGCGTTCCGTCGTACTTGAGAAGTGCATAATTCTTGGGCTCATGCGACAGCATGGCCGCATAGCGTCCTTCGAACTCGAGCTGTACGAGCGGTGGAAGAAGTTTTCCGACCTCCATCACTACACGACGTTCATCGACCTCGGTCCATTCCGGCGGCACGGCGAAATACACGCCATCGGTGTCCGCCTCGAGCAGCGTGACGCCGTGACTATCGAGCGCTCTGCACATCACGCCGAGTACTTCGCGTCCCCTGCGCGTTACCTCGTTGGCTGCGTGCACGTCCGCAAAGCGTGTGAGTCCGCCTGCGCCAAGATAACCATACGCTGAATTCACGACGATCTTAAGCGCCGCCGACATTGCTTCGTTCGTGTAACGCTCCGCGGAGCCCGGTGGCGCCGCTCTGCCTCTCGCCTTCGCGTCGAGGCGTCGCTCGACGAGTCCATCGACGAGGGCGAGCAGAGCGCCGAGCCTGTCGCGTGATGGTCCGATGCGATACGATCGCATGAGAGACGGGTACAGGCTTGCAACGTCGGCCTTCACCACACGATGCGCGACGCCAGACGCGAAGAGACACAGTGCGGCTCCGTTATGTGGTGTGCCGTCGCCAGCTTCGTGCGCTGGCAGCGCTGCTCCCGCCCGCAGATATGCCCGCACGAGGAGCGGGTCGACGATTCCTGTCGCCGCACCGGCATCGGCCAGTCTCTCGTACCGCCGCGGGACCATCTTCGCCAGGGCAAACGCTGCGCCGCCAAGCAGCCGCGAGAGCGCTGCGACCTCCTCCACATCGTCGGTAGCATAGCGACGGATGCGATCCGGATCGGTGACATACGTGGCGTAGATACGGTCTCCACGCACGTACTCGCGCTCGGGTGACGCGATACCGAGATGCTTCGCAACGGCCTTGAGGCCATGTCCCGGGAAATCACGCGTGGAGAAATCGTGCCGCCGTACGGCATCCAGCGTGTCGATCAGCTCCCGGCCCGGCGCCACGAAACGTACGCGTCTGCGATCCGCAGGATCTCCCGAAAGCACCCCACGTCGCGCAGCACGTTGACCAAGTGGCGCACCCGCGACACGGCCAAGTACCATGTTCATGCCAAGTATACGCGCGCGCTGCGCGAGGAAGGGCAGGTCGAAACCATGCAAGTTGTGGTTCTCGATGACGTCGGGATCGGCCGCGGCAACGCGCTGCATGAGATCCTTAAGCAACCGTCGCTCCGCGGCCTCGCTCGCGTCCGAAGCCTCGAGCACTTCTGTGCCTCCGTCGTGGTATCGAATCGAGATCATGAAAATACGATCCTGGCGCGCGTCGAGACCCGTCGTTTCAAGATCAAATTGCAGTCTGTGAAGCTGATCGAACAGAAGATCATGAAAGTAGTTGCGTCCGGTCGCGACGAGATACTGTTCGTCCGGCGGTAGCGAAAGGACACTGTCCTGATCAAGATCGCCGAGATGTGTGACACGGCGGCCCAATCGAACGGAGGCACCCTTCAGCACCGCCGATGCCAGCGCGCGTCCGTCGTCAGCGCTCACGAAATACCGCAGCGCTCCGGGGCCGTCCAGCTCGCGATGGCGAAAGCGCGCTGTGGAGTCTGCTGCATCGGGTGCAAGCGGTCCGAGATGTCCGAGATCTTCGAGATGCGCGATAATGAGCCATGGGCGGAATCGCTCGTGCTCCTCGAGCAGCGATGCGCTTTCTGGTATGCGGCGCCAAACTGTGGCCCGACCGTCGATGGTCGCGTGGACCGAGACTATCCCCGGGGTTGTATCCCAGCCCCAGAGCCATTCATGTTGCGAATCCATCAGTCAGGGCGCGGCGATGCGTGTAGTGCACTGCGAAGTATGACCGAAGTCGATCCGGCGATTGCGATGCGTCACCAAACGCAATGTAACCGTCCGGTCGTATGAGATATGCGGCATCACGCGAGAGGCCGGCGCGCGCCGCCGCGGAGGTCCATCGAAATACGTGGAGTGACAGCCCCAGCTTGGCGCAGGCGTCTGCCAGAGTGCTCCGCGCCTTGCCGTAGACGTGGACCTGCCACGCGATCGAGGCAAGCGGGGCGAAGTTGTCTCCCACTTCCTCGCCTCCATCCTTACCCGGGACCCACGGCAAGCGGTCGCCGCCTTTGACGGCTCCTGAGCCACGCAACGATAAGGGGCTGTCGCGGTAGTGGATTGCGATCTGCGATACCGTTCTGAAGAGGAATCGGCGCACGGTTGCGAGTCGCGCAAGCCGCGACATGATACGTGGCAGAACCTTCGTACGTATCGTCGCGGCGACGGCGTTCCGTTTGCTCGCGAGCGTGAATACACGATCTGTCGTCGCAACAAGTCTCCTCGCGAAACCAATACGCTCGAGCTCATAAGTATCGAGTAACGAGTCGCGTGCTCCCTCGTTCAGCACTGCCGCGAGTTTCCACGCAAGGTTTACTGAGTCACCAATGCCCGTGTTCATGCCCTGTGCACCGACCGGACTGTGGATGTGGGCCGCGTCGCCCAGAAGAAAGATGCGACCGCGTGAGAAGTTGCTCGCGACTCTGTGATGCACACGATAGGTGGAAAACCAGTTGACCTGCGACACGTCGAGTCGGAGCGAGTCGATTGCGCGCTTGCTCACATCGTCGAACGCAAGCTCTCGACCCTGCGTCACGGCGTCGTCTCGGATGGTGCCGACCAACCGTGCATGGCCATCACCCTTCATTGCGAAAACAGCAAGAAGGTCCGAGCGGTCAAGATCGACGTGGACCTGTTCGTCGATCACCGGTCCGCTCGCCTGGACGTCCGCCACGTAGAACAATTCCGAATACGTGCCGCCTGGAAAACCGATGCCGAGGAGCTCGCGCACCGTGGAGCGCGCTCCGTCGCAGCCGGCGACGTACCTCGCGGCGAACGTTGCGGCAGAGCCGTCCGGAAGTCGGACCGTCGCGTCGACGTGATCCTCGTGCTGATCCACCTGAATCAGCTCGGTGTTGCGCTCGACTTCCACACCGCGCAGCCGAAGCTGCTCGATCAGCATACGCTCGTGCTCGTTCTGAGCGTAGTCGAGTATGAAAGAGTAGGGAGTAAGTCCCCTTCCCGCGTCGCCGAAGGCAATGTGCGCGACTCTGCGGCCCTTGACCCAGAAATTTGCCGCCGTGACTTTGACACCATCGCGTATTGCGATACCGTCGATTCCGAGCTGACGATAGAACTCGAGGGTGCGTGCCTGCACCCCCAGTGCGCGTGAGAACGGTGCTGCATGCGCCGCTTTGTCGACGATGCGAACAGATACGCCAAGCCTTACGAGCCAGAGTGCCAGGACGAGCCCCGTGGGTCCCGCACCGACAATAAGTACCTGTTCGCTTGCCATCTCCAGCGGCGTGCGGTGGCTACGGATTCATGGCCGGATCGAACATCGACTGTGGCGCGTCGACGTTGGCCTTGATGTCACGGTATCGCTCGTGCTGAATTACCTTGCCGCCTTCCTCGATGGAAACGTCGCGTGAGATCCAGCCGCCGGCGAGCGGCGCATAGTCACCGAATGTTACTGTCGCCGTTCTGGTCGTGTCGCGAATACCGCGCATGATCGAGTGAACGTAGACGAGTCTTTCCTTGTCGACCCAGAACTGCCGACTCGTAGAGTCGCCGCTCAGTGCACCGACGACCCAGACCGGACGGCCATCCCAGACGTTATCGGAAACCTTGTCGAGGTCGTAGCCCTCTCCGCGGAGCACCTCCGCCGAGACGTCGACAGGCTGACGGTAGACGTCGAAGCCGAGTACCATGAGGTCGTTGCGGGCCTGGCGACTCTGCCACGGCGCGCCGTTGCGGCGCGAGTATACCGAGTCCTTGCGGTAGATCACCGCGTTGCGATCATCGTTCGCGAGCCGGCGGATTAGAAGGTAGCCAGGAACGGAGGCCGTCTCCCACCACGTCTGCTGAATTATGGAATCCGTTGGAAGGCGCAGGTCGGTGGTCTGCGTGAAGCTGAGGGTGCGGTACCAGCTGTTAGCGTAACGATCGTGCATGCGTTGCAGGAGCTCGACGCCCGAAGCTGGCGTGGCTGCCGCTGGGGACCGGCTCGTCTGCGCTCCCAGCGGGGGGACGGCGAGCGTCCAGGCGGCCACTGCGACAGTCGCTATATAAACGGATTTCATGATCTGGATTGAAGTGTCGTTGACGGCTCGGCGAGCTTCGGGCCAAAACGATGGATCCGAAGCTCGGGGGCAAAAGCTAGCGACTGCCAATGGTCGCCGCTGCAGCGTGGATCCGGAAGACGCACGAGCGTCCGCAGGCTCCTCCCGAGCACGGCCTTGACAAACACGATTATATGTTGAAATTTCACCACGAATGATTTTCCAGCATCCGGTAATCGAGGTAATGTGGTGATGCGAGTTCCCCGTTCCGCCAAGCGCAATCAGACCCAGGCCGATGCGCCAACGTTCTCGCGGCGTGAGCGCCAGGTGATGGATATCCTTCACCGTCGCCGGGAGGCGACGGTATCCGAGATCATTACCGAGCTCCCCGATCCGCCGACGTATTCAGCGGTTCGATCCATCCTTCGAATTCTGGGTGAGAAGGGGGTCATTCGTTTCAAGGAGGATGGCCCGCGCTACGTCTACTTTCCCGCGCAACCCACGGAGGCGGCGCGCGAGCACGTATTGGCACATGTCGTCCGAACGTATTTTGGCGGGTCGCCGGAGCAGGCCGTGACGGCGCTCCTCAACATGTCCGACGCCGACCTGTCCGAGGCGGATATCCGTCGCCAGCGCGACGCGATCTCGCGCGCTCGATCATCCGGGAAATAGCCGATGACATCAACGACGATGATGCAACTAGGTCTCACTCATATCGGCGCAAACTCGCTGTGGATACTCGTTGCCAAGGCGACGATCATCCTTGTTGCCGCCATCGGCGTCACACTTGCGATGCAACGCGCTTCCGCTGGCGCGCGCCATCTCGTGTGGCTCGTAACGCTCGGGTCACTGCTGCTCGTGCCGATTGTGGGTGCATGGGCGCCGCTTCGAATTGCGCTGCTGCCCGCGGCCGAACAATCCGCTACGGCAGCTCAACCGGCCGCGGCTTCGCCATCGTACGGTGCGGCCCTGAACGCTCGTCATGGAAATATCGCGGCGTTCGCCGGATCCATAGTCGCTACGCCATCGTCACCGACTGCGCCCGCGCCAACCGCTAGGGTGTCTGCATGGCGACGTGCAGATCCGCTTACTGTACTTCTGCTTGTATGGGCTGTCGTAGCGTTCGCAATACTCGCATCGCTCGCCGGCGCGACTCTGGCGCTCCGGCGCATAGTGCGCGCGGGTCATCCGGTGACCGATGAAAGCTGGCTCGCGACACTCTGGGACATCTGCGATCGCTTGGGACTTGACAAGGCACCGATCCTGTTGCGCAGCGAAGAAACGCAGATGCCTTTCGCGTGCGGCGTTTTCAATCCGACTGTAGTTCTCCCCGCCGACTGTGACAGCTGGACCCTGGATCGCCGGCGTGCGGTGTTGCTGCACGAGCTCGCCCACGTCGCTAGGCACGATCTGCTCGGGCATACGCTCGGTCGGCTGGTGTCGGCGGCGTATTGGTTTCACCCGCTCGTCTGGACGGCTGCGAAGCACCTGCGCGCCGAGAGTGAGCGTGCGTGCGATGATCTCGCGCTCTCATGCGGTACCGTCGCCGCCGATTACGCAGAGCATCTTCTCGACATTGTGACGTCGGTGAGGCGCGAGCGCACACCGGCGGTGGCACTTGCAATGGCGCGACGCAAGGAGTTCGAAGGACGCATGCTCGCGATTCTCGATCCCGAGATCGCGCGCGCGAAGCTCGCGCGCTGGAAGCTCGTGACGCTTGTCGCTTCGCTTGGCGTGCTATCTGTACTGGTGGGTGCGGTGTCACCGACTGCACGCTCTGCCGCACTCATCGTTCAACCAACATCGACGCAGAGAGCCGCCGCGCCGACGAAACGCTCCGCCGTCGAGCCCGCAGGCGCCGACGTCTCCGCGCTGTCTGCGTCGGCGCGCCCTGTTGCAACTCCAACCAAAGCGGAGCAGACGTCAGCGGCAGTCTCGGCGGTTACTCTCAACCGGAGTACGCAGAGCACGATCAGGCCGATCGCCGGTGCATTGATGCAAGAACTCGGACTGCCGCCGCGCGATGCTGCAACGAAGAGTCAGCAGGGTTCGCCCGACGACCGCGCCGCGGTGCTGGAAAGGGTGCTACGCACAGACACGAGTGCGTCGATCCGGAAGGTCGCGGCATGGGGACTGGCCCAGTATCTGGACGCGCCCGGCGTCGGTCCCGCGCTGAGCACAGCACTTGGACACGACGCCGATCCCGTGGTTCGCGAAATGGCCGCGTGGGCTCTCTCGCGATCCGACGAAAGCCCGGTTGTCTCGTCGGCGCTGACTACAGCGCTGCGTCACGATGCGGACGCGAAGGTGCGCGCCGCCAGCGCGTGGTCGCTCGGCACGATAGGGAGCGCAACTGCGCTGGACGCGTTGACTGAGGCGTTGGCGGATCCGTCGCCAGATGTCGTCACGCGTTCGGTGTGGGCGATCGGCAGAGTGCAGCCAGAGCATGCACCGCGTGCGCTTACGGCCAAGTTGTCGGATCGCGATTCACAGGTGCGGACGGTTGCAGCCTGGGCGTTGTTCCGGATCGGCGATCCAGCAACAGTTCCAGCGCTCGAGGCCGCCGTTCAGGCGGAGCAGAACAAGGACGTGCAGGTCGCCGACATCAGAGCGATCGCCAAGGTCGGCTCAGACAGCGGCGGCTCAATTGCAATACTTCAGAAGCTGATCAATTCGCCCGATGAACGGGTCAGAGCGGTCGCAATCAATGCGATTGCCGGCGCTCATGGCACGGGTCCGTGGCCCTGGCCGTGGCCCTGGCCCCGTCCTTACCCCTGACGGCGGGAGGGCGCGCAACGCAGATGGCGCGCTCTCCGTTCGAGTATGCTGCTGATCTTCTCCAAGAGGCCGTGGATAATACTACTGCAGGGCGTCACGTCCGTTAGCAGCCATCATCGGCCGACCGGAATCCATATCTCGAAACCGCCGCGTCCGGTTGCCGGATCGAATTCTGCTCCGTAGCGCTCGAAGTTCGGCGCGTTCACAGCGCGGTACCCGGAACGTGGAAACCAGTCGCTCAGTATTGCGGCGAACGTTGCACGTACGCCGGCGATGTGACCGGGATGCCGGAATACCGCATACTTCTGCGCAGGCAACACGAGGCTTCGCAAGCCGATAGGTGGCCCGTGCGAGCCACTCACGGCCACGCCGGACATGTAATCGAAGTTACTGTCGTGGTCAAAATTGAAGCTTACGCCGTAGGACGTCGTGCCGATCTGTCCCGCAATCCCCGGAATGAGCGGTGCGAAGCGAAGCCACTGGTCAGGAATGGATCTGGACGATGCGCCGACGTAACGCTCGACGAGGCCAACGATGCTCATCGCTTGCAGCGTCTCGAATCGAGGTGGTGCGACAAGTGGGAGATGCACTGCGCGCATTGCGGGCACCAGGCGGTTGGAGTGGCATGATTCCAGTTACGGAACGACGCTTGATTGTAACTGCGGCTCCGGAACTTGCACAATGCCCATCGCACGCAACCTCCGGACATCCTCCGCGTGACGGCGGCCGAACAGAAAATAGATCGCGAAGCCCGCTACCAGCCAGAGGACGAGGCGGAGCCATGTCTCGAGCGGCAGGCCGATCATCTGCGCCAGGCACATGATTCCGCCAATAGCCGGCACCCACGGAACCCACGGTGTACGGAACGGACGCACAGCGTCCGGCGCCGTTCTGCGAAGCAGCACGACTCCGAGGCATACCAGGACGAACGCCAGCAGCGTTCCGATGCTTACCAGCTGGCCCAGGACCGCGATTGGTGTGAATCCCGAGACAAGTGCGCACACCGTGCCCGTAAGGATGGTATTCACGTGCGGAGTCTTGAAGCGCGGATGTACCCGCGTGAACACCTTGGGGAGAAGGCCATCGCTCGCCATCGAAAAGAAGATGCGCGTCTGCCCAATCATCTGGACGAGCATGGTGCTGAAGAGCCCGAACAACGCGCTCACCTTGATCACCGGACTGAGCCAGCGCAATCCGGTGGCGTCGATTCCTACCGCCAGCGGATCGGCCACGTCCAGCTTGGTATAGCTGACGATTCCAGTCAGTACGATGGCGACGGCGATGTATATGATCGTGCAGATGATCAGCGACCCGAGTATTCCGATCGGCATGTCCCGCTGCGGGTCCCTCGCTTCCTGCGCTGCCGTCGAGACCGCGTCGAAGCCGATGTAGGCAAAGAACATGACTCCTGCACCGCGCAGCACTCCGCTCCATCCAAAGTGCCCGAACTGACCTGTGTTGGCAGGAAGGAACGGTGTGAGATTCGAGTGTCGGATGTATGAAGCACCGGCGACGACGAATACTACCAGCACCATCGACTTTATCAGCACGAGCACTGCATTCGTGTTCGCAGACTCGCGGATGCCAACTACGAGCAGCGTAGAGACTATCCCGACGATACAGGCAGCGGGAAGATTGAACACGCCGGTCACTGTAACGCCATTCGATGTGGCGACAACCGATCCCAGCGGTGCAGTGAGGTACAGCGGAACATGAATTCCCATGTCGTTCATGAGACTCACGAAGTATCCGCTCCATCCTACCGCGACTGTGGAAACTCCCAAGGCATATTCGAGCATCAGATCCCAACCGATTATCCACGCTACGAACTCGCCCGTTGTTGCGTATGCATACGTATACGCGCTGCCGGAGATAGGTACCATCGCCGCGAACTCGGCGTAACACAGGCCAGCGAATGCGCAGCCGGTCGCCGATATAAGCATTGAAAGTACGAGGGCAGGGCCGGCGTTCTGGGAGGCAGCCGTTCCGGTCATCACGAAAATGCCGGTTCCTATGATGGACCCGATACCGAGTCCAATGAGCTGGACTCTTCCGAGTGAGCGCTTGAGCGGGTTGTGCGCCGCCTGCGCATTGAGCTCCGCGAGCGATTTCTTCGTGAACATTGACATGCGGGAAAGTTCGTACGCTCGAACAACCATCGCCGTTCGAGGTCGGTCACGAGTATGTCAGGGTTTTCTGACATCAGGGGCCGGACGACCTGACATCGTCGGTGATATGTTGATGCGTACAGGCCATAGCGCGAGCCGCGACCTGGGATGTCGTTTGTGCCACGGGGGCGATTCCACTCATGCAACAGCTGCCACTTATCAACCCAAGACCGCGATCCACGCTGAATCGGCTGACCGTGTTGCTGGCGCTCGTCCTTGGCGCCGCGCTGCTGTGGGCTGTGGTCGCTGAGCTCCGTTTCGAGAGACGCACGACCGAGAAGGTCGGCGAGGACTACCTCTCCCTGTTGTCACGCGAGCGGCTCGACGCCGCTGCCAGCGCATTCGCCGCCTCCGCAACTACGGCACTCGGATCTCAGGTTGGCGGGCGGATGGCCTCGCCGTATGAGCAGCTTCCTCCGCCGGCGCCCACCGATTCGTCAGGCAATCAGCTGCGATGCCAGCGCGACGGCGGGATGTCGACGTGGTTCTTTCGCGAAGATCTGCGCGACCGGAGCTTTCTGACTTCGCGGCCGGTGAATGCTACAACGGTCCGGAATGCCACGGCTGCGCGCGTGACGGCTTCCTTGCCTTCGTCCGGATCGTTCGGGACCGCCGCTATCGGCGACACTGTCGTCGTGTATGCAGTGAAGTACGCTCCCTTCGACGCGCCGGTCGCCATTTACGGCCTGGTGACATGCGCTCGCTCCGTTTCAGCCGTCCTCAATTCAACTGACGGACGTCGCGCCGCCGACTCGCTTATTGCGGTTGTGGCTGTGCTGGGGGATGATACTCTTCTGCCGCGCGCGCGCGGCAGCGGTGCGCGCCTCGCTACCGCTGACATTGCAGGCATCCAGCTCTCGGCGTACTCGGCGTTCGCGCAGCCGCTATCGGCTCTCGTCATCGAGCGGGACGCCGTGTCGCCTGTCGTGCTAGTGCTCATGCTCTTCGCGACCATCGCTCTCGCCTCGACCGCAATCGTGCAGCTCGTTCGCGATCGGCGAATGGTGCAGCGGCAGGCCGAACTGATAACGACATTGTCGCACGAGTTGCGTACACCGCTAGCGCAGATACTGTTGTACTCCGAGACCCTCGCGCTCGATAGAGTCAGGGGTGATGACGCAAAGCGTGCGGCGGCACAGCGAATCGTGACCGAAGCGAGCGGACTCGCGGAGGTTGTCAACACAGTTCTCTCCCTTGGCAGGCCCGAGCGGGTCAAGGAAGTAGTGACGCCGGTCGAGCCGGTGATCGAGGCCGCGATAAGCGGTGTTCGCGCGCTGAGCGACGCGCGCGCCAAAATCTCGGTCCAGGTTATCGGTACGCCGAGGGTGCGGTTGAGCCAGTCCGGACTGCTCCAGGCAGTGACGAATCTGCTCGATAATGCGCTCAAATTCGGACCGGTGGGGCAGACCGTTCGTGTGTCGGTAATGCGTGATGCGGCGATAGTACAGATCGCGGTCGACGACGAAGGTCCGGGGATTCCGGTCGCGCAGCGCGAGCGAATCTGGACCAAGTATTTTCGGATAAATGACACAGAGGAATTTGCAGGCGCAGGTATCGGCTTGTGGGTGGTGCGCGATATCGCGTTGAGAGCGGGCGGACGAGTCTGGGCCGATCAATCGGACGGCTCTGGCGCGCGTATCGTGCTCGAGCTACCGTCCGCTGACCAATGACGCACATTCTACTAATCGAGGACAACGCAGGATTCGCCGAGGGCCTGCGGCAGAATCTCGAATTCGAAGGCTACCGCGTGACGCTTGCAGCGAATGCAGCTGAATCCGCAATAGCTCTGAGCACCGAATGGCCCGATTTGATCATCCTCGACATCATGCTACCGGACGGCAACGGGTATGATGTGCTCCGTCGGGTTCGTGAGCGTGATTCCGTAACGCCAGTGCTGATGCTGACGGCGCTGTCCGATGAGTCTCACAAGGTGCGCGGTTTGCGGTTGGGCGCGGACGACTATGTAACCAAGCCGTTCGGCCTGCTCGAGCTGCTCGCACGCGTCGCGACGTTACTGCGCCGCTCCGCTGCCGGTGGCTTCGCAGTAGTTCGGCTCCCGCCTGTGCGGTTCGGCGATGTGCAGGTCGATCGCGATCACCGCAAGGTGACACGCGACGGGCGGACGGTGCACCTGACTCCGAAAGAGTATGCGTTGCTCGCTGCATTGATTGCGCGCAACAGTGCCGTTGTTCCCCGGGAAGAGCTCCTGCGGGAAGTCTGGGGTTACGATCCCGATGTCGTGAGCCGCACACTCGACACGCATTTCGCCGAGCTGCGCCGGAAGTTGGAACGCGATCCACACGCTCCGCACCACTTGCTTACCGTGCCGAAGCACGGGTACCGACTGGCGCTCGGCGACGAGAACCCCTCTGCTCCCCAATAAAGCAGAAGGCCGCGTGTTAGGCGGCCTTCTGTAGTCTAGGATTTACCGGGTTGGTGCGATGCGCCAGGCTCCCCAGGTAGGACTTGAACCTACGACCCTTCGATTAACAGTCGAATGCTCTAACCAACTGAGCTACTGGGGAATGTCCCGCAGAACGACTTCTGGGGGAGACCTACCAATTTAGCGACCCTTCGGGGCAAGCTCAACTCTAACGGGTGATTGAGAGTCGCTCAACCCGCCCGACGCTTCGCCGCGCCAGATGTGGTGCGAGTGGGCTCACGCTGCGACGCTGTCATCTCCTCACGAACCGGCTTGCCACGCTCCAGCAGCGGAGCGAGCCAGCGACCCGTGTGCGACTCCGGCACCTTCACGATCTCTTCCGGTCGTCCCATCGCGACGAGCCTGCCGCCGCCATTTCCGCCCTCGGGCCCCATGTCGATGATCCAATCCGCCAGCTTCACGACATCGAGATTATGCTCGATCAACACCAGGGTGTGGCCCGCGGCAACCAGCCGATCCAGTACGAGCACCAGCTTTCGGATGTCGTCGAGGTGGAGTCCGGTGGTCGGCTCGTCCATGATGTAGAGCTTGCGACCGCCCTTCTTGCTCGCCACCGCCAACTCGCGCGCGATTTTGATGCGCTGGGCCTCGCCACCGGAAAGTGTGGTCGCCGGCTGCCCCAGCCGGAGATAGCCGAGCCCGACCTGCTGCAGGTGCCACAGAGCCTGGCCGAGCTTCTCCTCGCGCGCGAAGAACCGGATCGCCTGGTCGACGGTCATCTGGAGAACTTCGTCGATGTTCTTGCCGTTGACGCGAACCTCGAGCACGGGTGCCTTGAAGCGCCGTCCTCCGCAATCGTCGCATGGCACGAACACGTCGGCCATGAATACCATCTCTACTTCAGTGTATCCAGCGCCTTCGCACTTGCTGCAGCGGCCGCCCTCGACGTTGAAGCTGAACGTGCCCGGCGTGTACTTGCGCTGCCGCGATAGCGGCGCGTCCGCAAATATCGAGCGGATCTCGTCCATCGCCTTGATGTATGTCACGGGGTTCGAGCGTGGCGAGCGGCCTATCGGACTCTGATCTATCATCACCACGTCGTCGATCGCTTCGACGCCGCTGATGCTCTCGTACGCGCCGACAGCTTCGCCGAGATGGCGCTTGGCCGAGTGCTCGCCTTGCGTGTGCGTTTCAAGTGCGTGGTACAGCACGTCGTGCACTAGCGTGCTCTTGCCCGATCCCGAGACACCGGTCACGACCGTGAGAGCGCCAACGGGAATCTTCACGTCCACGCCGTGCAGATTGTGCTCGCGCGCGCCGTTCAATGCAATCCAGCGCGGTCCAACCCGACGACGCTCTTCCGGCAATGGAACGGACATCTCACCGCTCAGATACTTGCCCGTGAGCGGGCTCTCGGCGATGCGCGACATCGGCCCCGCGAACATCACGTCGCCGCCGTGCGCACCGCTGCCGGGCCCGAGCTCCACCATGTAATCCGCAACTTCCATCGCGGCCGGATCGTGTTCCACCACTATTACAGTGTTGCCAGCGTCGCGCAGCCTTCGAAGAAGCGACAACAAGCGGTTCATGTCGCGCGGATGCAACCCGACCGACGGCTCGTCGAGCACATATAGTGTATCCACAAGTCGCGAGCCCAACGAGTTGGCGAGACCGATGCGCTGCGCCTCGCCACCAGAGAGCGTGCGCGTCGAGCGATTCAGCGTCAGATAGTCCAGGCCCACATCACGCAGAAACCTCACACGATCGCGTGCCTCGCGCAGAATCATTTCCGCGATGGCTGTCTCATACGCAGTGAGATCGAGCGTCTCGAGCCACTCGCTGAGCTTGTCGATCGGCATCTCGGCGACCTGTGCGATGTTCCGGCCGCCAACCAGCACGTTGAGCGATTCGGGCTGCAGCTTGGCACCGTGACACTCCGGACATTCCTGCGCCGTCTGGTACTGGCGCAGAAACACCCGGATGTACTGCTTGTAGCGCTTCTCTTCCAGAGACCGGAGAAACGGAAAGATTCCGACATACCCGCGCTTTGCGTCGGTGTTGAGCAGCATGTGGCGCTGCGCAGACGTGAGCTCGATCCACGGAACGTCCATTGGAATGCCGTTTTTCTTTGCGAATTCCGCGAGAGTTCTGCGCTTGTTATCGTAACGTGGCTTGGTCCATGGCTCGATTGCGCCGTCCCTGAGAGAGCGCTCAGGGTAGGGAATCACAAGCGATTCGTCATACTCGAGCGTCGCACCAAAGCCGTTGCAGCGCGGACATGCGCCGCGCGGATTGTTGAAGGAGAACAGCTGCGGAGTGGGAGCAGGCAGACGTGTTCCGTCGTTGGCGCACTCGAAACGGTCAGTGAAGCGAAGTCGCGTCACCATCGTGCCGTCGAGCGGCGATCGTACAGCATCGGGCAGCAGAATCACCACCTCGCCGTCGCCTTCGCGAAACGAAGTTCCGATCGACTCCGCAAGTCGGCTGCTCACATCGGCGCGCACTGCAAGCCGATCCACGACCACGAGAAGATCCTTCGACCTCGTGAGATCGGCTTTGTCACCGAGATCGTCGAGCGACTCGATCTTGCCATTCAGCGCAACGCGCAGAAATCCCTGCGCGCGCAGGTTCTCGACGACCACGGCGTGCGTGACTTTCGCAGACAGTCGAAGCGGGAACGCCACGGCGAATCGCGTTCCTTCCGGCAGCGACAGAACCGTATCCGTCACCGAAGAAACGGAGTCGGGCCGCATTTCGCGTCCGCACTTGGGGCAGAACGTGCGGCCGATGCGCGCCCACATCAGTCTGAGGTAGTCGTAGATCTCGGTCGCCGTGCCGACGGTGGAGCGCGACGTCTTGGTGGGGTTCTTCTGCTCGATCGCGACCGCGGGCGAGAGCCCCTCGATCGAATCGACGTCGGGCTTCTCCATCCGTTCGAGGAACTGCCTCGCGTACGCCGAGAGCGACTCTACGTATCTCCGCTGGCCCTCGGCGTAGATCGTATCGAAGGCGAGCGACGACTTCCCGGAGCCTGACGGCCCCGTGATGACGGTGTAGCTCCGCCTCGGTATCTCGAGATCGAAGCCCTTCAGGTTATGCTGTCGCGCCCCACGAACGACCAGGTGATCCTTCACCTTCGAAAGATAGCGAATGGGGGCGAAGAAATGCCGTAGGGCTCGCGGGCCGCGCAAGGCGTGGGATGGCCGGCTGGCGCCGTCGCGTCAGCCCCCAGCCCACACCTTACGGGGCCCTGTCTATCCCTAGACCGTCGTGGTTCGGCCGCGCACGCTCATGCGGTAGATCCACAGAAGGATCAGCGCGCCGACCACGGCAAGGACCAGGCTCCAGATGGAGAAGCCCGTGAGGCCCACACCGGTGATCATTCCGCCGATCCAGCCGCCGATGAATGCTCCGATTATTCCGATGATCATCGTGACGATGAGACCTCCGGGCTCGACCCCGGGAGAGATGGCCTTCGCGATCGCGCCGGCGAGCAGGCCGAGTATGATCCAGGCAATAACGCTCATACAACCTCCAATAGAGTGGTCAGACGACGCATATCATCATGGCAACCACCGTACCACAATTGCGCCCGGTTAGATTGAAGTCCGCATGACCGCGCCAGCCCTGTCCTTTCACGAAGAAGAGGCGCTCGGAAAGGCTTACGACAGCCGCTTGATGCGAAGGCTCCTGGCCTTCGCCGCGCCGTACCGAGCGCTCATCGCAATCGCGCTCTTCTTCCTCCTCATCGAGGGTGCCCTCCAACTCGTCGGGCCGTTTCTGACGCAACGCGTCATCGACGTCGCCATCCCGAAGCACGACTACTACTACATCCGTATCGCAGTCATTCTTTACGGTGCGTCGCTGCTGATCGAGCTCGGCACCGAATACGGGCAGACCTGGTTCACCGCGCTGCTTGGCCAGAACGTCATGCGCGACCTGAGGCTGCAGTTGTTCAGCCATCTGCAGCGGCTGCCGATCGCGTTCTTCGATCGAAATCCCGGCGGGCCGCCTCATAACGCGAGTCACCTCCGACGTCGAGACGCTGAACGAGCTCTTCACCGCCGGCGTCGTGAGCGGCATGGGCGATCTCTTCACGCTCGCTCGCGATCAGCGTCGCGATGCTCGTCACCGATTGGCGGCTGGCGCTCGCGGCGTTCGCGGTGATCCCGCTCGTCGTGCTCGTTTCGCACCTGTTTCGGACAAAGGTTCGCGAAGCATACCGTGACATCCGGACGCGCCTCGCACGGATCAATGCCTTTCTGCAGGAGCGGCTCGCCGGCATGCGCGTCGTTCAGCTGTTTGGCCGCGAAACCGACGAGGCTCGGCGGTTCGACGAGTTGAACAAGCGCGCATCTCGACGCGCATCTTCGCTCGATCACTATTTATGCGTTGTACTTTCCCGCAATCGAGATTCTCACTTCGGTCGCGCTCGCGAGTCTCATCGTCGCTGGTGCGTCGCGCGTCGAAGCGAAGACGCTGACGGTCGGCGTGGTAGCCGCGTTTCTTCAGCTGGTGCGCCGATTTTTCCAGCCGCTTCAGGACCTGTCCGACAAGTACAACACTCTGCAGACGGCAATGGCGAGTTCGGAGCGGATATTTCACCTTCTCGACACCGAGCCGTGGGTCGACGTACCAGCCGCTGAGGAGCTGAAATACTCACGCCCCAAGTCCGTGCTTGTCGAGTTTCAGAACGTCTGGTTCGCGTACGATCGCCCACATTCGGCCGCGTCAAAGCCGAAGGCGGAGCCGGAGTGGGTGCTCCGGAACGTGAGCTTTGCCGCGCGCCCGGGCCAGACTCTGGCTATCGTGGGCCACACCGGCGCCGGGAAGACGACGATCGTCAGTCTCCTCATGCGCTTCTACGACCCGCAGCGCGGCCGCATCCTCGTAAACGGTCGCGATATTCGCGACATGCCGGTGGAGCAGCTGCGCGAGCTCATCGGCTACGTCCAGCAGGATATCTTCCTGTTCGCAGGCGACGTGGCATCCAACATTCGTCTCTCAGCGCCTCTCTCGGACGAGCAGGTGGAAGCGGCCGCGGCCCAGGTCGGCGCCGACCGTATCATCCGCCGACTGTCCAATGGTTACCATCAGGTGCTGGGCGAGCGGGGAGCTTCGATAAGCGTGGGCGAGCGTCAGTTGCTATCGTTCGCCAGAGCGGTCGCGGCCGATCCCGCGCTTCTGATCCTCGACGAGGCTACAAGCGCCGTCGATAGCGAGGTGGAGGCGGAGATCCAGGTGGCGCTCCGGGTTTTGCTGGCCGGCCGGACGACGATCGCGATCGCGCATCGCCTGAGTACCATCGTGGAAGCCGACGATATTATCGTCATGCACCACGGGGAAGTAGTGGAGCACGGAACGACACGATGCGCTTCTTGCGCTCGGTGGCCTGTACGCACGCCTGTGGCGCTTGCAGATTTAGGATCCAACTTTGAAACGATCACGCTTGTGAGCCTCTTGTGAGCCTCTAGTGCATTTTGCGGTAGCCGCCGGATCCGACGTGGGACGGGTGCGGAAAGGGAACGAGGACAGCTTCTTCGCCGATGCCAACGAGTATCGCGGCCTTTTCATGGTCGCCGATGGCATGGGCGGGCACGCGGCCGGAGAGGTCGCGAGCCAGATGGCGGTGCAGGTGGTTTCCGTCGACCTGGAGAAGCTGAACGACCTCGAGAGCGCCGACGCGCTCGAGACGGTATCGCTCGCGCTCCGGCACGCCAACCGAGCGGTCTTCGAGCGTAGTGCGGCGGAGCGCGACAAGATGGGGATGGGGAGCACTGCGTCCGTCCTGGTTCTGGCAGACGAGCGCTTCATCATTGGCCATCTCGGCGACTCGCGCATCTACCTTTTTCGGGACGGCGAGCTGCGCCAGATCACCCACGACCACTCCGTGGTTCAGGAGCAGATCGACGCCGGCCTGATCACCCGCGAGGCCGCCAAGAACCACAAGCAGAGCAACGTCATAACGCGCTGCGTTGGCATGGGCTGGGACGTGGAGCCCGACATAACCGACGGCGAAGTCCGCCAGGGCGACGTCTTCCTGCTCGCGAGCGACGGCCTCACTGGCATGGTCGAGGATTGGCGTCTGCAGCAGCTCCTTGCGTCCCGCGCGACTCCTGACCGCATGGTGGACGCGATGATCTCGGAAGCAAACGCACGCGGCGGGGTAGACAACATTACGGTCGTCGTGGTGCGCGTTCACTCCTCGTCTGCGATGGCGACCGGCACCCACGCGACGCCGAATCCCGGAGCGGGCTCTATTGGATGACCCTGTTGATGAACAGACGTCCGATCCGGCCCCGGACGTAGGCGAGCTTGCACGGCTTTATCTGGGAAACATTTTGTACGCGCTCGAGCTGGCCTCACTATCGCTGGAAGAGCAGGGCAAACCGACCGACGCCGGTTTCTATCGCGGAATAGCCCGTAAGCTCGCAGAGGCGCACGGCGCGTCGAAGGTCCACGAGCCGCGGATGCGCAAGGCAACGTAACGGAGGTACTTCATGGCAACGTCGACACTACCCGAGCAGACGGCTACGGCAGCCGCGACGGGTGACACGTTCCCGATCAACGGAACGGACTACATCGAGTTCTACGTGGGGAACGCCAAGCAGGCGGCCCACTATTATCTGAGCGCGTTCGGGTTCAACATCGTGGCCTACCGAGGTCCCGAGACCGGTGTGCGCGACCGGGCCAGCTATCTGCTGCAGCAGGACAAGATCCGCTTCGTCCTTACCACGGCAATCAGGCCCGACCTGAGTGACGGGCGAATAAGATCGCCGAACACGTCAACAAGCACGGCGACGGCGTACGTGATCTGGCGCTCTGGGTGGACGACGCACGCGACGCCTACGAGAAGGCGATCGAGCGCGGCGCCGAGTCGGTGCACGCGCCGCGCGTCATGCGCGATGACCAGGGTGAGATCGTCATCGCCGCCATCAAGACCTATGGCGAGACGATTCACTCGCTCGTCGAGCGGAAGAACTATAGAGGTCTCTTCATGCCGGGCTACCGGGCGACGTCGCCGTACTACCATCCGCAATCCGTCGGCCTCAAGTACGTCGACCACTGCGTCGGCAACGTCGAGCTCGGCAAGATGAACGTGTGGGTGGAGTTCTACGCGCACGTGATGGGCTTCAGGAATCTCCTGACCTTCGACGACAAGACGATCAGCACCGAGTACTCGTCGCTGATGTCCAAGGTGATGGCGAACGGCAATGAGCGGATCAAGTTCCCGATCAACGAGCCGGCCAAGGGTAAGAAGAAGTCGCAGATCGATGAGTATCTGGAGTTCTACGAGGGGCCCGGGCGTGCAGCACATGGCGCTCGCGACGGACGACATCATCGGAACGGTCAACGCAGTTGCGCGAGCGCGGCGTCGAGTTCCTGAGCGGCGTCCGGGCACCTACTACGCCGATCTCGCAGCGCGCGTCGGCAAGATCGACGAGCCGATCGAGGAGCTGGAGCGCGCTGGGATTCTCGTGGACCGCGATCCTGACGGATATCTGCTGCAGATCTTCACCAAGCCGGTGGAGGATCGTCCGACGGTGTTCTACGAGATCATCCAGCGCAAAGGGGCGAAGAGCTTCGGCGAGGGCAACTTCAAGGCGCTGTTCGAGGCGATCGAGCGCGAGCAGGAACTGCGCGGGAATACTTGAACAGGTATTGAACGATGCCGATCTATCACACGCTGGGCTCGATCCCGAAGAAGCGCCACATCGCGTTCCGGAAGCCGCAAGGCGGCGGCCTCTACGCCGAAGAGCTGATGGGGCACGAGGGCTTCACCGGCACGTCGTCGCTTGCTGTACCACACGTATCCGCCGACGACGGTCAAGTCGGTGCGGCGCGTCAAGGAGATGAAGTTCGAGGCGGACACGGACGTGACGCTCCGTCATCGACACTTCCTCACCTCGCGCGTGAAGAAGGGCGGAAGCCCGACGATGGACCGCATCCCGCTCCTGTTCAATCAGGACGTGGCGATGCTCTACGTCGAGCCCGAGTGTCGAGGACGAGCACTTCTACCGAAATGCGCAGGCCGACGAGCTGGTGTACGTGAGCAAGGGCAGCGGCGTGCTCGAGTCGGTGTTCGGCGAGCTGCCGTTTGGCGAGGGCGACTATCTCGTCATCCACCGCGGCATCATGCACCGGTATCGGTTCGACAGGACGCGTGACAAGATCGGAGCAGCCCAAGCTGCTCATCATGGAAAGCCGCGGCCACATTCGCTGGCCCAAGCGTTACCGCAACGAATTCGGTCAGCTCGTGGAAGGCGCGCCCTACTCGGAGCGCGACATCCGGCGGCCCGTGTTCGTGCCGCCGCACGACGAGATGGGCGACTTCAAGATCTACGTCAAGCAGTACGACGGCATCAACGAGCTCGTGCTCGATCACCATCCATTCGACGTCGTGGGATGGGACGGATACTTCTATCCGTGGGCGTTCAACATCATGGACTTCGAGCCGATCGTCGGCCGCGTGCATCAGCCGCCCCCGGTGCATCAGACATTTCAGGGCGACGGCTTCGTCGTGTGCTCGTTCTGCCCGCGGCCGTACGACTTCCATCCCGAAGCGGTGCCGGCGCCATACAACCACTCGAACGTGGACTCGGACGAGGTGCTGTACTACGCCTCGAGCGAGTTCATGTCGCGGAAAGGAATCGAGTTCGGCTCGATCACGCATCATCCGGACGGCATGCCGCACGGCCCGCATCCCGGTCGCGCCGAAGCGTCGATCGGCGCCAAGTAGACGAACGAGCTTGCGGTGATGATGGACACCTTCCGACCGCTCAAGGTCGCGAAGCAGGCGATGGACATCGAGGATCCGAGCTACCACAAATCCTGGATCTCGGCGCAGCACGAACAGACATCGTTCTCGCCACCGACGTCGTGAATTGCGTTGCAGGCGACAGCCGTTGAGGTCGTCATTCCCGCGAAAGCGGGAATCCACGTTATCGGTCTCAGGTTACGACGACAACGAGAAACTGGTCGGTAATAGATGGATTCCCGCTTTCGCGGGAATGACTAGTCGCGTTTGATGCAGCCGATCTGGCGTCCATCGCGCGAACAGGTGCGCGACGCGAACCTGACGAGCTTCATCAAGTCGCTCCGCGCACGCGGAGAGATTGCAGGTGCGAAGGACGGCGTCCCGCTTCCGTACGGTGTGCTGCACGAGTGGTCGATCCGTAATCGCGAGGCATTCTGGCGTGCGACGGCCGAATTCTGTGGCCTCGTCGCCGATGATTTCGACGCGAGCACATGCATCGGGCTCGATCGAATGGCGCCCCCGGACGCTGCACTCGGACCGAAGTGGTTCGACGGCGCTCGCCTCAATTTCGCCGAGAATCTGCTGCGGCATTGCGACAATCGTCCAGCGATCGTTTCGTGGAATGAGCGTGGAAGACAGCAGCAGTTGACTTTCGCCGAGCTTGCGGGAGAGGTAAGCCGCATCGCCTCTGCGCTGCGCGACATGGGCGTGGGTGTCGGCGATCGGGTGGCGGGTTTTCTTCCCAACATTCCCGAAGCGATTGTCGCGATGCTCGCGACGACGACGCTGGGCGCGGTCTGGAGCTCGTGCTCTCCTGACTTCGGCGTGCAAGGCGTGCTCGATCGGTTTGGCCAGATAGAGCCGAAGGTACTGATCTGCGCGGACGGCTATCGTTATGCCGGAAAGGAGCTCGACTGCGTGCAGCGCGTGCGAGATATCGCCGCGCGAATTCCGTCGATTTCCAGTGTCATTGTCGTGCCTTATCTCGACGGCCGTGTGGACACAGCGAGCGTACCGCGTTCGGTGCGCTGGGATTCGTTGAGGCGAGTGGGCACCGCGCCCGAGTTCACGAGGCTGCCGTTCGATCATCCCGTTTACGTCATGTACTCGTCCGGCACCACCGGCCTTCCAAAATGCATGGTTCACGGCGCTGGTGGTACGCTACTGCAGCACCTGAAGGAGCTGGTGCTGCACACGGATCTTACGCGCGACGACAGAATCTTCTATTTCACCACGTGCGGCTGGATGATGTGGAACTGGATGGCCAGCTCGCTGGCAGTTGGCGCGACCGTCGTGCTGTACGACGGCGCGCCATTGCAGCCGAAGCCGGAGATGCTCTGGGACATGATAGAGGCGGAGCAGGTGACGGTGTTCGGAACGAGTGCGAAGTATCTCGCGCTTGCCGAGAAGGCTGGCGTCGTACCGCACGACACTCACGATCTTCGTCGGCTGCGCACCATTCTGTCGACCGGGAGCCCGCTTGCCGCGCACAGCTACGATTACGTGTATGCGAGCATCGGCTCGGACATTCACCTTGCGAGTATCAGCGGCGGAACTGACATAATCTCATGCTTCGCGCTCGGCAATCCTACCGCGCCGGTATACCGCGGCGAGATCCAGTGCCGTGGACTCGGCATGGCCGTCGAGGCTTACGATGCGGCGGGCAACGCTGTTGCCGAGACCCCGGGCGAGCTGGTGTGCACACTTCCGTTCCCGAGTATGCCGGTGGGATTCTGGAATGATCCGGACGGGTCGAGGTACCGCGCGGCGTACTTCGACTTCTATCCGCACGTGTGGCGACACGGTGACTGGATAGAGCTCACGCGCGCACGACGGTGTGATCATCTACGGACGGAGCGACGCGACGCTGAACCCGGGCGGCGTTCGGATCGGCACGGCGGAGATCTACCGGCAGGTGGAGCAGCTTCCGGAAGTGCTCGAGAGCATCGCAGTCGGGCAGGAAATCGGGGAAGGCGCGAGCGGCGACGTGCGAATAGTGCTGTTCGTGAGGCTCCGGGAGGGAGTGGAGCTCACCGACGAATTGGTGTCCCGGATCAAATCCCGGATCAGGGAGAACACGACGCCGCTCCACGTTCCCAAGGTGATTCTCCAGGTGGCGGACATCCCGCGCACGGTGAGCGGCAAGATCACCGAGATAGCGGTGCGCGAGGTCGTTCACGGAAGGCCGGTCACGAACGTCGAAGCACTCGCGAATCCGGCGTGCGCTGGAGTATTTCCGGAACCGGCCGGAGCTGGCGCTACACGATTCTTAAGCTCCTGCCGGTTGCGATTCGGGCGTCCGTTTGCGAGCTTATCGGATGCCAATTTCCATAGCCCTGCTCGCGGCCGCCACGCTGGCCGTCGCGACTCCGACGCCGAAGCGCGCGCCGAGCGCCACAGTATCGGTCGCCAGCGCGCAGCCTGCGTGGCGGGCGGTTCGCGCCGACACCATCGGTGACCTTCTCTTCACGACCCAGACTCTGAATGGCCGCGTGCGGTTCGTCGCGCAGGGCCTCAAGAACCCCGTGCCGGTGACGACCGTCGACTTCACGCCGGACTCGGTTCGCGCCTGGACGTCGTCTGCAGCTGCGCTTGCGGCCAACCCATCGCCCAAGATGGGCGACATGCGTGGTCTCGGGCTCGCGCTGACATTGAACGTGACGACGACCGCGACGGGTCAATCGGCGTTCGGGTTCTATGTTGGTGACGCGGTTACCGATCAACAGGTCGCGCTCGCGCTCACCAGGGAAAACGTCATCAAGCTTACAAGCGGCGTGAACAGCGCACTCGACACTATCGGACACTGACTCCGCACTAAAGATCAGCGCTGGTGACAATTGAAACGAAGAGACCGCCGATCCCGAAGGATCGGCGGTCTCTTCGTTTACAGACCTGGCGTTACTGCGGGGTGACTTTGTGCGTGTCGAGGTTGAGCGAATACGCCACGCCGTTGATAGTCATCGGAACGTTCGCAGTTCCGTTGAACGTTACGACTACGCGTCGTGTCGTGGTGTGCGTCGTCGTGTCGCTGGCATCGCGTGTCCGGACCACCGTGTAGTTCTTCACGAACGTACCGCTGAGGGGGTACGGGTTGATGTCACGCGGCTGCTTGAATTTTACCGCAGCGGCAGTGTCGATCGACGAGAAGGCGTACACCTTGGTGATCTGGCCGGACCGCGTCGAGTGGATCGAGCCTGTACCGTTGCCGTTCCATGTGTGCACGGTGTCGCCGAGCAGCGTCGAGACTGTGCGGTTGTGCAGGCGATACGTGGTGTCCGAGAACGTGTTGCCGTTGGAGCCATAGCTGGTCTGGCCTGTGTCAGCAACGATGAAGTTGATCGACGCAGTGGTCGACTTGTTGAAGACCGATTGTGTCGTGCCACTGCTGTCGAACAGAGCGTAGCTGACGGTGTAAGTCTGCGTCCCTCGGGCTAGCGGCGGGCAGTTGAAGCGTCCGGTTGCGGGCTGGAACACGCATGAAGGGCTTATCCAGGCTGCCGATCCGCCCGAGGGCGGAGTGTTGACGCTCGCCGATGCACCAGGTCCCACTATCGTTGCGCCAGGGGCGTTTACAGAGAACGACGCGCCGCCACCTGTCTGATCGGCGCCGGAGAAGAACGCGTAATCCGTCGCAACGTCCTCGCCGGCGCTAGGCGCGAGGTCCGCTGTCGCTTCTGACTCGAACGACGCTGAGGGCGAGAGCGACGAGCCGGGTGCGGTCGAGTCGCTGCAAGCCGCTGCGCCTACCACAAGTAGCGCAGCGCTCAACGCTGCTGCCAAGGTACGTGTATTCATTGCAAGGCTCCGTGCCCCGAAGGGCCAAGTTCGTAACGCGCACCATGCGCGCCATGTGTGCTGCCGGTCACCAGTTATGACGCCTGACCCCGCGGGGGCGTTAAGGCGACGTCGCGCCTGCGATCAAGACGGCAGCGCAAACGGTGCGTGGAACAGCAGCTCCTGTACTAGTTTCGCCACGGCAGCTGCGTTTTCATGCGTGGAGGGGCGCGTTACAGCGCGAAGAAACCGCAAAATTTTCAGGACTGCGCAATAACGCGCATGATTTCGTCAGCTTCGCTTTCGATTCGGTGCGCTGCAAACACGCGGAGCCAACGTGCGGAACGGTACAGCTCCTCCGAAAGACGCGGCAGGTTTATGGCGCCGGAGATTCCACGGTCGGTCAGACGCTCTACAGTGGCGTCGCGGCGAAGCACAGGGATGTCGAGGCCCAGCATCTGCGTCTTCTCCGGATAATCGAGCAGCAGTTCGCCCGGCTTGAGACCCAGTTGCGACGCCAGGGCGTCTTCCGCAATGCGTGTCCGCTTTCGGTCGTTCCCGATCCATTCCCCGAATTCCGCACCGAGCTCGGACGCGGGCCACTCCACGACGCGCTTGAAGAGATGGCGCGCCCGCAGTGCGGCAAGGAGCGGTGATGGCGCGCGATCGTCCAGGTAATACAACAGGCTCTCGTCCGTGAAGCCGGCGAGCTGATCCTGGCGAAGCACGCCGGAGACACATGCATCCTCGACCAGACGCTTGTACATCGCGGTCGCGCTCCGCACCGCGTGGTGCCAGTACACGTTGCGGTACATCTGATACTTGGCGAACAGCAGCGACTCCAGCGCCGAAAGTCCTTTTTCGGCGACTCCGACGGTTTGCTTTCCGGAGATTGGATCCCCTACAAGCACCATCGAGTTGATCAACCGGTCGACGTCGATCTCCCCGTATGACACACCGCACATGTGTGCATCGCGCTTCAGATATTCGATCTTGTCGAGATCGAGCGATCCCGACACGAGTCCCTGCAGTGCGGAATCGGCCTGACCGCGGATGAGTGCGATGATCCGCTCCGGCGCGTTCTCCCCGAGCCGCGCCCTCAGGATGGAAGCGACGTTGCCAGTGGTGACGAGCGACGTAGCGACCTCTTCGTGGTGCGTCGCGCCGATCTCCTCGAGCGCGTGCGAGAATGGATAGTGACCGACATCATGCAGTAGAGCGGCGATCGTCGTGGTCATACACTCTTCTTCGCCGACGTCGGCGATGCCGCGCTCGCGCAGCAAGCCTATCGCTATTCTGCAGAGGTGGTACGCGCCGAGCGCGTGCTCGAAGCGCGTGTGTGTGGCCCCCGGATACACCAGGTAGGTGAGCCCGAGCTGACGGACGTAACGAAGGCGCTGGAAGACCGGTGTGTCCACCAGTTCCAGCGCCAACGTATCAAGCCTTATGTTGTTCCAGATCGGGTCACGGATGATTTCCATTGCCCGAAAGCTAACCGGCCCTGACTGGGAGCGGGTTAGCGGTTCGTCACCCCTTTGGTCCCGCTTCCTTGATCTCCGCCGCTGCCGTCGGAAACTTGGCGAAATTCTCGCGGAACATGTTCGCGAGCTTGCGTGCCTGCTTGTCGTATGCGTCCTTGTCGGACCAGGTATCGCGGGCGTTGAGGACTTCGGCCGGCACGTTCGGCACCGATTGCGGGACGTGGAGCCCGAAGATCGGATCTGTCGACGTCTTCACATTGTCGAGCTTGCCGCTCAGGATGGCGTCGACCATTGCGCGCGTGTAGCTGAGTTTCATGCGCTTCCCGACGCCGTAGGTGCCACCGGTCCAGCCGGTGTTCAGCAGCCACACGTTGGATCCGTGCTCGCGCAGAAGCCGCCCGAGCATGTCGGCGTACTTGGACGCCGGCCAGACGAGGAACACTGCACCGAACGCGGCACTGAACGTCGCCTGTGGCTCCGTGACGCCGCGCTCCGTGCCCGCGACCTTCGCGGTGTATCCCGAGAGGAAGTAGTACATCGCCTGCTCTGGCGTGAGCTTCGAGATCGGCGGAAGGACGCCGAACGCGTCGGCCGTCAACAACACGACGTTCTTCGGGTGGCCCCCGCGGCCGCTCGGCACATGGTTCGGGATATAGGTGAGCGGATACGACGCGCGCGTGTTCTCGGTGATCGACAGATCGGCGAACTTGATGCGCTTGTCCTCGTCGAGCACCACGTTCTCCAGAATCGTTCCGAACATCTGCGTGGTGCGATAGATGTCCGGCTCCGTGTCTGCGGAGAGATTGATGACCTTGGCGTAGCAGCCGCCTTCGCAGTTGAAGACACCATCGGCCGACCAGCCGTGCTCGTCGTCGCCGATGAGGTCGCGCGACGGATCGGCGGAGAGCGTTGTCTTGCCCGTGCCGGAAAGCCCGAAGAAGAGGGCCGTGTCGCCCGCCTTCCCGATGTTGGCCGAGCAGTGCATGCAGAGCACGCCCTGCTTGGGAAGCATGTAGTTCATCACCGTGAACATCGCCTTCTTGAGCTCGCCCGCGTAGCGCGTACCGCCGATCAGAATCATGCGCTTGGCGAGGTTGAGCACGACGAACGTCCCGGTGCGCGTACCGTGGCGCGCAGGATCCGCCTGCATTTCCGGCGCGTGCAGCACGGTGAAGTTCGGCGCGAACGAGGCGAGTTCCGCGCGCTCGGGACGGATGAACATGTTGCGCACGAACGCCATCTGCCATGCGTTTGGCGAGACGTAGCGCACCGAGAGACGATAGTTTGGGTCTGCACCGCAATACAGATCCTGCACGAACAGCTCAGGCTGCTGATCGAGGTACTTCTGGACGTCGGCAAGCAGCGTCGCGAAGTGCGCGGGGTCCATCTTGCGATTGACTTCGCCCCAATCCACATCGTTGTCCGACGACGGGTCGGATACGAGAAATTTGTCCTTGGGAGACCGGCCCGTGTGCGGCGCAGTGACTGCCGCGAATGGCCCCATGTCTGCGAACTGGCCTTCCTGGCGCCGGGCAGCCGCGTCGAACAGCTCTGGTGGGACCATATTGAAGTGGACCTTGCCGGTGGGCTCGAGGCCCTGATCCTTGAGTGAATTTGCGGACATCTATGTTCTCGTCAATTGAATGTGAATGATTTCACAGCTCCGGCTCGAGCCGGGGTCGTTGCTCGCGCTGCTGCGCGTCGATCACGGCCACAGCGGCCATGTTGACTATTTCCTGAAGGTCTGCGCCCTGCTCGAGTACGTGCACAGGGCGATCCATCCCAACAAGAATGGGGCCGATCGCGGTCGCGCCGCCGAGGTGTTGCAGGAGCTTGTATGCGATGTTGCCGGCGCTCAGATCCGGAAATATCAGCACGTTCGCCGGCTCCTTCAGCGTGCTGAACGGGTATACCGTGCGGAGGATCTCTTCATCCACCGCGGTGTTGGCCTGCATCTCGCCGTCCACCAGCAGGTCCGGATGGCGCTCGCGAAGGATCGCCACTGCGTCGCTTACTCTGCGCGCATCGGGATGGCGCACGGATCCGAAATTCGAGAACGACAGCATCGCGACCCGGGGTTCGATGCCAAGCGTGCGGACGACGCGTGCCGCTGCGTAGGCGATCTGCGCGAGCTGCTCGGAATTGGGAGTTATGTTGACGGTCGTGTCGGCACAGAACACCACCTTCTTGTCGAAGACGAGCATGTACATCCCGCTTACCAGCCCGGTCTTGGGATGCGCGCCGATTACCTCGAGAGCGGGGCGAAGGGTCTCGGGATAGTGCATGTTGACGCCGGCGAGCAACGCATCTGCGTCGCCGCACGCGAGCATGCACATGCCGAAATAGTTCGAGTTGTAAAGCTGGTGATGCGCTTCACCCAGGCTCAGTCCCTTCCGCTGCCGGCGGTTCCAGAGGTAGCTCGCATACTTGTCGCGCAGCGGCGACGTCGCCGGATCTTCGAGTGACACGTCAGCGATGTTGATGTTGTGGCGGCGGGCGATGTCTCTGATGTCGTTCGCATTCCCGATCAGGATCGGCTCGCAGATTCCCTCGTCGACCAGCTGCTGCGCCGCGCGAATGATCTTGGGCTCGTAGCCCTCGGTGAACACGACGCGCTTGGGGTCGCGCTGCGCGCGGTTGATGAGCCCTCGGACGATGCCGCGGGCCCGCCCAAGACGTCCCTCGAGTTGGTCACGATACTCGTCGAGATCGATGAATTCGTTCGTCGCTCCACTCGCCACCGCGGCCCACGCGACAGCGGGTGCCACCCAGAGCAGGACGCGCGGATCGAAGGGGAACGGGATCAGGTAGTCGGGTCCGAACTTCACCGACTGCAGCCCGTACAGCCGCGCGACGCTTTCGGGAACGTCTTCCTTGGCGAGGTGCGCAAGAGCACGCGTCGCCGCCATCTTCATCACTTCGTTGACTTCAGTGGCTCGAACGTCGAGCGCTCCCCGAAAGATGAAAGGAAACCCCAACACGTTGTTCACCTGGTTGGGGTAGTCGCTGCGTCCTGTAGCAATTATCGCATCGCTTCTGACCGACCGGACTTCGTCCGGAAGGATCTCCGGCATCGGGTTGGCGAGGGCGAAGATGATCGGCCGCGGCGCCATCCGCGCGACCATCGCTCCCGATACCGCGCCCGCGACCGAGAGCCCGACGAACACGTCCGCATCAGCAAGCGCGTCGCTCAGCGTCCGGGCATCGGTGGTGTTGGCGAAGCGCGCTTTGTAAGGGTCCATCTCGCCCGGGCGACCGGCGTAAATCACGCCTTCGCGGTCACACATAAGAATGTTCTCGCGCCTCACTCCGAGCCGCACGTAATGCTCGGCGGTCGAGATCGCGGCCGCACCCGCGCCGGAGAACACCACTCGCACTGCTCCTATGTCCTTTTGCGCGATCTCGAGCGCGTTGATCAGAGCTGCGCCGGAGATGATGGCCGTCCCGTGCTGATCATCGTGAAAGACCGGTATCTTCATGGTCTTCCGAAGCGTCTCTTCTATGTAGAAGCAATCCGGGGAACGGATGTCTTCGAGGTTGATTCCACCAACGGTCGGCTCGAGAAGCTGGCAGAAACGGATGACGTCATCGGGATCTTCGGAGCCCACTTCGAGGTCGAAAACGTCGATGTCGGCGAATTGCTTGAAGAGGTTGCCCTTGCCTTCCATCACCGGCTTTCCGGCGAGGCCGCCGATGTTGCCGAGTCCAAGGACGGCGGTGCCGTTGGTGACGACCGCGACAAGGTTCCCGCGCGCGGTGTATTTCCAGGCATCTTCCGGATTTTTTGCGATCTCCAGGCACGGTTCCGCGACACCCGGCGTGTAGGCCAGCGAGAGGTCGCGCTGGTTGTTCAGCGGCTTGGTGGGTACGACAGCGATCTTTCCGGGGCGGCCGGAACTGTGATATTCGAGGGCGTCTTGTCTTTTCATCTAAGGGTTTCAAAGATCGCATGCAGAGTGCCCGCGGCGCCACCCTGCTGGTACTTTGCGGCGTCGAGGCGGTTTGGCAGCGATCCGAACGACGCGGCGGCCATTTTCGGCCGGGCATAGTGAAGTAGCGTTTTTGGCACTGGTGCGTAGTACAGGTGCCGGTATACGATTAGAACGAGTGCTCAGACCGAATTTGCGCGTAAGCGTCCTGAAGCGGTATGGATGGCGGGTGGCGACCATGCTCGCCTTCCTTGCCCAGTGCTGGATCGCGGTAGCTCCGCTTTCGGAGAGTCGCGGCTTCGGCCTGGCCGCGCACGTGGAAAACGCCGGCAACCATCGCGGCCACTTCACGCATGACGAAGCGTCTTGCGCGGCGTGCTCCGTTCTTTCGCTTCACGTTCTGGCGTCCCACCCGCCAGTAGTCCCGGCGCTCCTTGGCGCCGCCGCGTTCAGGGTCGCGGTTCCATCCAACGTGTGGATCGAGCCGCCCGTCGTACATACCACCCAGCCAAGAGCGCCTCCCTCGGAAGTGTAATCCGCCTCGGCACGGGGCACTCCGCATCCGTGACGCGCAAGGGCGGTTCAAACACTACGAGAGAGAAAGCATGAATTTCGTCCGCTGGACCGTGGCGTTGGCGCTCTGTGCGAGCGCTGCGTCCGCCCAGCAACAAGCCACAGACACACTTCTTCTGACCCGGGCCGCGGCGATTCAGCTCGCGCTCGAGCGCAATCCGCAGCTCGAGGTAGCACGCGAGCAGATCGCTGAGTTCAAAGCGGCCAAGGTCCAGGCAGCAGCCATCCCTGACGTGGGGGTTACGGCGTCGGTTGATCAGGCGCCAGGCGTGTACACGCCGGCCCAAACCGTTACGAAAAACATCGGGGCCACGCTGGATCTCCCGTTCCCGGACAAGATCCGACTGCGTGGCAATGTTGCTGCCGCGGATGTCCAGAACGCGCAGGCCAACTACGCCGCTCTCCAACGCCAGATCTCAGCATCCACGGCGGAGCAATACGATTCGCTTCTCGTAGCATTGCGGCACCGCTCCGATCTCACGGAAGCGGATTCGCTATCGAATGCGTTTCTCACGAGAACTCAGGCGCGATTCAACGCTGGCACCGCGCCGAAGCTCGACGTGATCAAGGCGCAGGTGGATGTGGCTGGATCCGTCAACGCTCTCATCTTCAACGAGCGGCAGATTGCAGATGCCACCTCCGCCCTGAACCGACTCATTGGCCGCGCGCTCGGCGCACCGCTAGTCGCGACAGATACGCTCGGCGTTCCTCCGTCATTGCCTTCTGTAGACGAGCTCGAAAGGCAGGCGCTGATGGCGCGACCGGAGCTTGCGGGCTTGATGGCTGAGCGCAAAGGCGCGCATTCCGCTACTACGCTGGCGCGAGAGTTCTGGCTGCCTGATCTGACGTTTGGCGTATCTCGCGACGTGTCCGGCCAGAGCGGCCCGGGCGTGTTCTCAACTGGTCTGGCATTCCCGCTGCCCCTGTTGTTCTGGCAGCACACCAAGGGCGAAGTCGCACAATCGCAACATCATGAACGCGAGCTCGCGGCCTCGTATCGAGATCTGGAAGCGCAAGTCGGACAGGACGTCAGAAACGCGTACTCCGCCGCCAGCACCTCGCTGCGTCAGGCGATCTACATTCGCGATCAGTTGCTTCCATCAGCGCGCGAGGCATTCCGCGCTACCGCAGCGAGCTACGCCATCGGCGGCTCGTCCGCGTTCGAGGTGATCGACGCACGACGGACTCTGCTCGACGCGGAAAGTCAGTACTCGGACGCGCTCGCGGCCGCCAACACATCAAGATCGGATCTGGAGCGCGCTGTGAGCGTTCCGCTCTCTACCATCGTTTCCGGAACGAATCCATGAGTCCCAAGACTTACTGTGTAATCGCCATCCTTGCGCTCGTGGTGGGTTGCGGGGGGTCAAACGACTCGACCGACGCCGCTGCAGCGTCAGCGAAGCCGTCGGAGCTCACGCTCACACCCGAGCAGCAGGCTCGCATTCACATCGATACGGTCGCGTCGACGCAGTACTATCCAAACGTTGTCACAACCGGAACCGTCGCATTCAATGGAGATCGATCGACGCAGGTGCTGTCGCCTGTATCCGGTCCAGTCACGCGGCTGCTCGTCGAGCCCGGTGCGTATGTGACGAGCGGTACGCCACTCGCGACCGTTTCCTCGCCGGATTTTGCGGCTGCGGTAGGCAATTACAGAAAGGCGGTCGCAACGGCGACAAATCTTCAGCGCATTGCGCAGCAGGACGTACAGCTGTTCAACACGGATGCTCTGTCGCGTCGCGATCTCGAGCAGGCACAGACCGACGCAGCTGCGGCAGTTGCGGATCGTGAGTCTGCACTGGAGCAGATTCGATCGTTGGGGATCGACCCATCGGTCATAGCGAATGTCACAGCGGGCAATACCACGCCAAACGTGCCGGGAGTCATCCGCGCGCCGATTTCCGGTACGGTGGTCGAGCGCACCATCACGCCGGGACAACTTCTTCAGGCCGGAACGACGCCGGCCTTTACCATCGCCGATCTCTCGACTGTCTGGGTCATGGCGAATGTGTTCGAGGCAGACCTCGCCTCCGTGCACAAGGGAGAGAAGGTGAGCGTAACGAGTCCCGTGAGCCCCACTCCGTTTGATGGAACCGTCGACTACGTCGGCGCTCTGGTCGACTCGGCGACACGCGCAACGACCGTGCGACTTGTCGTGCGCAACCGTGATGACCTGCTCAAGCGCGACATGTACGTGACTGTCGCCATACAGGTCGATCAACGGCGCACGGGAATTGTGGTCCCCACGGACGCCGTTCTGCGCAACGACGAGAATCTTCCATTCGTCTTCGTTGCTACGGGCAGCGGCTCTGCAACGCACTATGCTCGACGCAGAGTCGTGTTGGGCTCGCGCATCGGCAATAACTACGAGATCACGTCAGGCCTCAATCCGGGCGATCATGTTGTCGCCGAGGGAGCTCTGTTCCTTCAGTTCGCGGAGAGCCTGTGACCGATCCGGGATCGAATCAACCGGGCGATCCGTCGGGTCTGGAGGGCATGCCCTCGCGGCTCGATGATGCCGTGACGGGCGGTGCGGAACCGCAGTCGCTGGTCAATCGCGTAGTCGCGGCGTCGTTGGGGCAGCCGATACTCACCGGTGTTCTCGCCGTGACGCTGATCGCAGTCGGAGCATGGTCGTTCTCTCGGCTACCAGTCGATGCGTACCCCGATGTATCGCCACCGCAGGTGGAGATCATCACTCAGTGGCCCGGCCACGCTTCCGAAGAGATGGAGCGACTCGTCACCGTGCCGGTGGAAGTGGCGATGAACGGCACTCCGAATCTCAAGGTGATGCGCTCCATCTCCCTTTACGGGCTGTCCGACGTCATCATGACATTCGACGACGGCACGGACAATTACTTCGCGCGCGAACAGGTCTTTCAGGAGCTACCGAACGCCGCCGTTCCAGACGGTGTCACGCCCTCTGTCGCCGCGCTGTCGTCACCGTCCGGACTGGTGTACCGGTACGTGGTTCAGAGTCCCGATCGCTCGCCGATGGAGCTCAAGACAATCCAGGATTGGGTGCTGGACAAGCAGTACCGCTCGGTGCCAGGCGTGGCCGACATGTCGGATCTCGGCGGACAGACGATGCAATATCAGGTTCTCGTCGATCCTACGAAGCTCGCCGGCGCGGGCCTGAGCATCGCAGCGCTTTCAACCGCGCTCAACGCGAACAACGGCAACGCCGGCGGCGGATTCTACTCCGAGGGCGGGCAGTTCTACTACGTACGCGGTATCGGCCGGCTCACGACACTCGAGGACATCGCGAACACTGTCGTCGCGGTACAGAATGGCACGCCGGTGCTGGTGAAGGACATCGGGAGCGTCGTGATAGGTTATGCGCCGCGGCTCGGACAGTTCGGATTCAACAATCAGAATGACGCCGTCGAAGGCGTGATCCTGATGCGCACGGGAGAACAGGCGCAGACGGTGCTCAAGCGAGTCGAGAAGAAGACCGCCGAGCTCAACAACTCGATCCTTCCCAAGGATGTGAAGGTAGTCCCGTTCTATGACCGGAGCGATCTGATCAAGTTGACGACGCAGACCGTCGAGGACAATCTGCTCCGCGGGATCGTACTGGTAGTGGTCGTGCTCATCTTCTTCCTGTACGACATTCGCTCGGGGCTCATCGTCGCGGTTTCGATTCCGCTGGCGCTCATGTTCGCGTTCATCTGTCTGGACATCAGGCATATTCCGGCGAACCTGCTGTCGATTGGCGCCATCGATTTCGGCATACTGGTCGACGGCGCAGTTGTCATGGTAGAGAACGTGCACAGACAACTCAGTCGAAGATACGGCACGGCGTACGATCTCAAGCAGGTAATCACGAACGCCGCCGCAGAAGTCGACCGCCCGATCGTCTATGCCATCGCCGTTATCATCGCGGGATTCTCACCGATCTACGTTCTTACCGGTCCATCGGGGCGGTTGTTCAAGCCGATGGCCGACACGACGATCTTTGCTCTTATCGGTTCGCTGCTCGTGACAATTACGCTTCTGCCGGTTGTCTGCGCCGTCGTGCTGCGTGGTGGTGTGAAGGAACGGCGAAACGCGATCTTCGAGTGGATTCTTCTGCGCTACCGCTCGGGGCTCGAGTGGAGCTTACGACACGCGAAGACTGTCGTATGGTTGTCGCTCGGTATCGGCGCCCTGTGCCTCCTGATCACCACTCAGATCGGCGGCGAGTTCATGCCGAAGCTGGATGAGGGCGCGTTGTGGGTACGGGCTACGATGCCGTACACCATCTCGTTCGAGGAGTCGTCCAAGATCGTGCCGCAGATTCGCGCGATCCTCAGGACCTTCCCGGAAGTTACGACGGTGGCTTCGGAGCACGGTCGTCCTGACGACGGTACCGATGCAACGGGATTCTTCAACGCCGAATTCTATGTCGGATTGAAGCCTTACGGCGACTGGAATGGGAAGTACCACACCAAAGCCCAACTTATTGCAGCGATCGACAAGAAGCTCAGTGTCTTTCCCGGCATAACGTTCAACTACACCCAACCCGCTGAAGACGCTGTCGACGAGGCGGAGACTGGATTGAAGAGCTCGCTCGACGCCAAGATATTCGGTCCCGACCTGAATGTGTTGCAGGAGCGCGGTACTGCCATCAAGAACGTGCTCGACAAGGTGAAAGGAGTCAATCAGGTAACGCTGGTCCAGGAGCTCGGCCAGCCGTCGCTGACGGTCACGGCGGACCGCGCGAAAATGGCGCGGTATGGCCTCAATGTCTCGGATGTCAACGGACTGATCGAAGCGGCTGTTGGCGGCACTGCAGCAACGCAGGTAGTGCAGGGCGAAGAACTGTTCGATCTCGTAGTGCGTCTGCAGCCACAGTTCCGTGAGACTGCAGACGAGATCGGAAATATTCTCATCGCGACGCCGAGTGGAGCGCAGATTCCACTCCGCGAAGTGACGACACTCAAGATCGACAACGGCGCGTCGTTCATCTATCGGCAGGACAACTCACGATACATCGGATTGCAGTACTCCGTTGTTGGCCGCGATCTGGCTGGCGCGGTGGAAGATGCGCGCGCACAGGTTGCGCGGCAGGTGAAGCTGCCGCCCGGCTACACGATCGTGTGGGGCGGCGAGTTCGAGGAATACACCGCGTCACGCAAGCAGCTGCAGATTGTGCTGCCGCTCACGCTTGCGGTGATATTCATCCTTCTGTTCGCGTTGTACCGCAACTTCAAGTTCCCGTTCATAACGGTGGCTGGCGTGCTGTTGTCGGCGCCGCTTGGCGGTCTTGTGGCTTTGTGGATGTCGGGAACGCCATTCTCTGTGTCGTCCGGAATCGGGTTCCTCGCGCTGTTCGGCGTGTCAGTACAGACAGCTGTCGTGTACATCTCGTACGCCAACGAGCTGAGGCTGGAGGGGCAGGGAATATCCGCGGCGACGCTCGAAGCCGCACTGTTGCGATTACGTCCGATCATGATGACCGCGCTGGTAGCGGCGCTCGGTCTTCTCCCGGCGGCGTTCTCGACCGGTGTCGGGTCCGACTCGCAGCGTCCATTCGCGATGGTCATCGTCGGTGGGCTGTTCTCGCGGTTGCTGCTGAGCGTATTTCTGATGCCGGTGCTGTATTTGATGGTAGCGCGCGAGAACGACGAGCTGCACGTCTAGGACACGTCATAAGCCGTGATCAACTCGGTCACGGCAATCCTGCTCTGATCAACGGAAGTGGATCGCCGGCGGGGCGGGCGCGCGCAGGTAGCGAGAGCATCCCCGTGCGACCCACCGCGTAGACCCACACGTCGCTCGGCGATACCTCGCCGCGGCCGGCGATGAGATGTGTTAGCTCCGATCCCGGCACGATCTGCGTCGTCCAGCCTGCCAACGTGTGGCACTGAACGACCCACAGCCACGGCTGTTTCTCTCCCGCTGCCGGGTTTAGATCTATCACCATCTCGCCCGAAGTCGCGTCGAGGTGCGGCGCGATCACTGGCGTGGCTGGAACTTTGGGATCGAGCCACGGCGAAGCAGGAACGAGCGCCTGTTGCGCATAGCTGTCGTGCGCGATGCGCTCCGACACACTGTCGGGGTCCCGCATCAGCACGTTCATGCTGAAAAAGACCTCGCCGCTCGCGCCGTCCTGTGCGCGCGTGAGCCGTATCTGATCCAGCATCTCGCCAGCGCCGCGTCCTCTGGGCGCCGAGTCGTCCGCGAGCGCAACGTTGAGACCGGCCCAGATATTTCGGCTGTAACTGTTTTGCGACACCCACCACGCGAGCAGCGACGAGAAATCCTGTTGCGGGCGTCCCACCGGCCAGTACAGCTGCGGCGCCAGATAATCGACCCATCCATTCCGCAGCCACTTACGCGCGTCTGCAAAGATCTCCTCGTACGAGTCGAGGCCGCGCACCGAAGCGGGATATCCCGGTCGCCATATTCCGAACGGACTGATGCCGAAGCGTACCCACGGCTTGGTCGCATGCACGGCGGCGTCGGCGCGCTGTACGAAATTGTCGACGTTGTGACGCCGCCAGTCATTGAGCGAGAGATCGCCACCAGATTCCCTGTAACGATGATACTCCTTCGAATCCGGAAACTGTATGGTCCGTCCGCGTCTGTCTTCCTCGCGATAAGGATAGAAGTAGTCATCGAGGTGGACGGCGTCGATGTCATACCGCTTCGTGACGTCGACAATCGCGCGGATCGCCCGATCAGTAACCTTGGGGTCGCCGGGATCCATCCACGTCTGCGCTCCGTAGTGGCGGATCACACTCGGATTCGCACGCGACACATGTGATGGGGATGCATCGCCGGGACTTCCGGGATAGAGCGCGCGATACGGATTGAACCAGGCGTGCACCTCGAGTCCGCGCGCGTGTGCCTCGCGAACGACGAATGCGAGCGGGTCGTAGTAGGGCTCCGGCGCTCGGCCCATCCGACCAGTCAGGAACGCCGACCAGGGCTCCGTATCCGACTGATACATCGCATCGGCTTCGGGACGCACCTGGAAAATTACGGCGTTCAGGTGCATCGCAACAGCGCGATCGAGCAGGGCAATCATCTCGGACTGCTGCTGCCACGTGCTCAAGCCGGCGCGCGAAGGCCAGTCCATGTTGGCGACCGTTGCGATCCACACACCGCGGAACTCGCGCGCGATTGGCGGCGGGACCGAGTCATTGCTGGTGATGGTCGCCTGCGCACCCGCCGACGAAATCGACGCGACACATATCGCCATCGTCACTGCGTGGCGAAGCAGCGACGGAATTCGAACGTTCATCAAACTGCTGAACTGCCCGCTTGCGCGCACGATGCACGTGACCGACTAGCTAGCTGCTCGGTCGCGTGATGGAAAAGATGCTTGTATGTGTACCTGCGATTCACGGATACGCTACTCACTGCGGTGATCAAAAGTTCCAGTGCGCAAATTGCGCGAAGTACACCGATAAGTGAAGTATCGGTCTCCAGAACTTTTCACCGCACGTACGGCAGTTACTCCAGGTAGCTGCGAAGACGCTCCAGCATCATACGGTCGGTGGCCTCGGCGTCGTTGCCCTTTGGCGTCTCGATCACCTTGGCGACCCGGGCAAGCCTCCCATCGTTCATGACGCGCCGGAAGGGTTCCTCGCCAAGCTCTCCCTCAGCAATGAGCGCGTGTCTATCCTTGCGCGTGCCGAGGCCGAATTTGGAGTCGTTGAGGTGCATCATGTGAAGCCTGTCCAGGCCCAGCGCATCGTCGAACTGTCGCATGACGCCGTCGTAGTCCCCGACTAAATCATAGCCGGCAGCGTAGACATGGCAGGTGTCCATGCACACGCCAATGCGGTGGCGAACCTCCGGTGCGACGCGCTCGATGATCTCGTTCAGCTCGGCGAAGGTCGCCCCCAGCGCCGTGCCACTGCCGGCAGTGGTTTCCATCAACAACAGCGTGTCGCCCGGTGCCGCCGCAAGACCGGCACTGATCCCGTCCGCATTTCGCGCAATGCCTGCCTCCCGGTCGTCCATGTAGTTGCCGGGATGCGAGACGAGATAGTTCAGGCCAAGCGCATTGCACCGACGAAGCTCGGCGGTGAACGATTCGATGGATCGCGCGCGAAGATCCTCCTTCGGCGACGCGAGGTTGATCAGATAACTGTCGTGCGCACTGATTGCACGCACTTCCGTCTCCGCCATCCCGAGCCTGAACGACGCACACTCCTCGGCTTCGCACTCGCGCTCGCGCCACTGGTTGGCCATCTTCGTGAAGATCTGCATTGCCGTCGCGCCGATGGCCCTGGCGCGGCCGGGCGCCGCCGGCACGCCGCCCGCCGTGGAGATGTGCGCGCCGAGCAGCATGGTGTCCTCGTTTGTCATGCGGATCTCCGGCGTAGGAGCGACGCTGCGCCGGCTTCAGTGCGCACGCAGCCACGATGTCGGATCGACCGCGGGACCACCGTGGCGAATCTCGAAGTGCAGGTGTGGCGGCAGATCCGGATCGGACGTACCGACCTCGCCGATGACCTGGCCTTTCGAGACGTGCGCACCCTTGGCGACGGTGATCCGGCTGAGCGAGCCGTACACCGAGTAGTCGCCACCACCGTGCTCGACTATGACCGTCTGGCCATATGTCCCCAACTGGCCGGCAAGCACGACGTCGCCGGCGGCTACGGAGTGCACGGAGGTTCCTGGCGCTGCGGCTATCCCGATTCCGTTCCAGCGAAGCGTCGTGTTGTCCGGTCGTACGACGCGGCCAAAGTTGTACAGTATGTTGCCGTCGACAGGCCAGTCGAGCTTTCCGTAATCCGAGGTCCGGATCGAGCTTGCTCCACGAGCAATCGCGCTTGCCTTGCTGCTTCCGCGGCGGCGCTCGGATTCTATCGTCGCGATGATGTCGTTGAGCTTCGATTCACTGCGCTTGACCTGCACGAGCCGCTGCTGGGTCTTGCGCGAGTCTTCCTGAACTTTCACGAGACTCTGCTGACGCTGGTTCTCGAGCGCCTGCAGGCGCGATTCCTCCTGCGCCTTCTCGAGTCGATTCTGCTGCACATCGCCCTGAAGCGAAACGAGCTGTCGCCGCCGTCCGCGGATCGTGGCACGCAGATCATCCATTCGCTTGACGAGGGCGCGATCGTGCAGCGCGATCTCATGCAGGTATTTGTATCGCGCGATGAGCTCCCCGAACGAATCGGCGGACAGCAGGGCCTGAAAATCGAACAACGGACCGCGCTTGTAGATCTCGACAAGTCGGTGATCCAAAATCGCGCGCTTCGTCGTCGCCTCGTCCTCGGCGCGAACGAGACTGATCGTGGTGCCCTTCACCTGATCGGTTATGTAGCCCAGTTGCTGATCGAGCGACGACACCGCACGCTTGGTGACGTCGTGCTGCCGGTTGATGTTCTGCAGCTCGTCACTGATCGAGTGTGCGCTCGACTGCAGCTTGTTCATCTTCTCCTGCAACGCCTCACGTTCCTGGCGGATGCGCTCGAGCTCTTCGCGATTGTTCTTGAGCCGGACGTCCGTGCTCTGAGCCCGCAGCGGCAGACCCGTGATCGCGGTCGCGCTCAGCAGAATCGCGGCGAAGGCGATTGGCCGATGCTTCACAGCCGGCGCAGCTGCCGTCCCACGGCGAATGTGCTGCCAAACAGGCCGATCACGGCGCCACCGATGACGCCGAGCGTAGCGAGCGCAGGATCGAAGAACGCGGTACGCATGAAAGAATGGCTTATCGCAGTGCTCGTCGCCCACGTGAGTCCGAGTGCGAGCAATCCGCCCATCACGCCCTGGATGAATCCCTCGAGCACGAACGGCAGCCTGATGAACGAATTGGTCGCGCCGACGAGGCGCATGATCGAGATCTCGCGAGCGCGAGCCATCACCATTATCCGGATCGTCGCACCGATGATGATTACAGCGACAGCTGCAAACGCGAGCCCGAGGCCGGTTCCGACAAGCGTGGCGATCGTGCGCAATCGGTACAGCTTCGCCACCCAGTCCTCGCCGTAGCGCACGTCGTCCACGAAGTCATAAGACTTGAGCCGGTTCGCGACGGCCATTACCGTCGCCGGATCGCGATAGCCCGGCTTGAGCTTGATGTCGAGTGAAGCGGGGAGAACCCCGGGCTCGAACACGTCGCTGAATTCGCCGAGCTCCTTGCGAGCAAGCGCAAGAGCATCGTCCTGAGATACGTACGTGACCGATAGCACTTCTGGGAAGGCGTGGATATCTCCCATCGCAGCACTTGACGCTTCCACCGGAGTACCGTCAGCGATGAAGGCGCGGATTTCGACCCGATCCTCGATCGACTGGAGCGCATCGCGAATGTTGATAGCGACGAGCCCGAACAACCCGAAGGCAAACAGCGAGAATGCGATCGTGACCACGCCGAGGATGCTCAGTAACGGTGCGCGACGGAACGCGGAGAGTGCTTCTCGAAGCGCCATCATATCGGATTCTCGTCGTGGTGACTCGGAGCCACGGAGGCCGACTCCCGCGGCGGCGGCGGTGTCTCGGCACTGTCAAATACCAGTCGGCCGTGATTCAGCTCGATCGTGCGGTACTCCGTCTGGCGAATGAGATCGAGATCGTGGGTCGCCATGATCACAGCCGTTCCGGCGACGTTGATGTCGCGCAGAAGCTGGAATATCCCGCGCGTCGCGCGTTCGTCCAGGTTGCCGGTCGGCTCGTCTGCGATGAGTACGTACGGATCGTTCACGAGTGCCCGCGCAATCGCGACACGCTGCTGCTCGCCGCCCGACAGTTCGCGCGGCAACGCCGTTCCTTTGGATGCAAGTCCAACCTGAGTCAATGCACGCGCCACGCGCGGCCGGATCATCTCAGCGGGCGTTCCGGTCACTTCCAGGGCAAACGCTACATTCGCTTCTGCGGACCGGTCTTCGAGCAGACGGAAATCCTGAAAGACTATTCCGAGATGCCGTCGCACCATCGAGACATCTTTCCTGGACGCCTCCTTTGCACTGACACCGCTCACCCAGACATCGCCGGCGGTGGGCCGCTCTTCCATGTAGATCAGCTTGAGGATCGTCGACTTGCCCGATCCGCTGGGACCTGTGAGAAAGGCAAACTCTCCCTTGTGAAGCTGGAATGACGCATGGCTCAGCGCCACTCCGCCGCGCGGATACTCCTTCGCGACATTAAGAAAACGGACGAGACTCAACCTTCGGCTACCTCAATGCCTGTTCGAAATCAGCGATGAGATCGCCCGCGTCTTCGAGACCGATGCTGAAACGGAGAAATCCATCGGGAATTCCAATCTCGGCGCGCGCCGCTGGCGTCATCGCCGCATGTGAAGTGTAACGCGGTTCGCTCACCAGTGTGTCTACACCGCCAAGACTCGGCGCGTGAAGCACCAGCTCGAGCTTCTCGAGGAACTTTGGCGTCGCGTCTCCGCCGCCGGCGAGCACGACTGCCATCATTCCGCCAAAACCGTCGAGGCACTGTTGCGCGATCTCATGATCGGGGTGCGATTCCAGACCAGGATAGAGCACCTGCGCAAACTCGGGTCTCGTCTCACACCACTGGGCGAGCCTGAGCGCGTTCTGGTTCTGTCTTGCCACGCGGACGTCGAGAGTCTTCATACCGCGCTCAAGCAGCCACACCGAGAACGGATCCGGCGACTGCCCCCACACGATCATCTTGCGCCGTACTTCCTCGACGTATGATGCCGTACCGATGACTGCGCCGCCAAGAATGTCGTGATGACCGTTGAGGTATTTGGTCGTTGAGTGAATCACCACGTCCGCGCCGTGCTCGAGCGGTCGGAAGTTTATCGGGCTGGCGAAGGTCGAATCCACTACCAGCGCAACACCCTCCGCCTTCGCAAGATTCGCGAGCGAGCTGAGGTCCAGCACCCGGCACGTCGGATTGACTGGCGACTCGACGAAGATCGCGCGCGTGGTCTGACGCAACGCCTTGCGCCACGTGCGCGGTGCGAGCGGATCGATGAGCGTCACCTCGATCCCCATGCCCGCCAGTTCCTGCGTGAAGAGCTTGTGAGTGCCGCCGTATATCCACGAGCTCGATAGCAGATGGTCGCCCGGCCGCAGCAGCGCGAGCATCGCGCAACCAGTCGCTCCCATGCCGCTCGACAACGCAACAGCGGCCTCTCCGCCGTCGAGCAGCGCGAGTCTCCGCTCGACGAGCTCGACGTTCGGTGTGTTGCCGTATCGTCCGTACTTCAATCCTTCTTCGGTGCCGAGTGCCTGAACGAAGCTCACCGACTGAGTGATTGGTGTGACGATCGGCGCGCCGGGCGGCAGATGTGTCGAGCCCCCGTGCAACGGTATGGTAGATCTTTTCATCCGGTAGTTCTGTTTGGGGAATCCAGATCGGGCTTCACGACGAGCACTGACTCCGCCGCAAGCACGCCGGGAATGTCTCGAAGCCCGCATGTGTGCTGCGGAAACGACTCGTCGATCACAACCTCTGCCAGCTGCTGCCCCCGCTCGCCACGTACCCACGCGAGCTCGCCCTCCGACAGAAGCCGAAAGCGCGCGTCCGCACCACAGAGCCTGACCTGCGGGCCTCGGTCGAGATTGTCCTTGCGCGTTGCAACGTAGTCGATGACACGCAGCTCCGGCTGAAATCCCTTCACATCTGGACTCGGTGTCCTGCCAAAGACCTTCATTCTAATGCGTTACAGCGATATAGGAGTTGGAGTCGGCTTCATGCGATACGAGCGACATACCGTGACGCTCGAGAACCACATCGATCGCTTCGATGTGTGACTCGCTGAGTCCGCTGAAGACGAATGTCGGAGTTCCGTTCTCATGTTGCATCACGAGTTTCGCGACAATCTCGTCGGCGCACGAGAAATCCATCATCCCGACGCTCGAGAAATCGATCACGGTGACAGCGCAATCGCTGGCGGCCTGGATCTGAGCCTCTATGTACACCCGAACCGCGACTCCGGTCGGGCGCGTGACCAGGTTGGAATAATTCTCTGATACCGCATGCCGGAGCACACTGCTTACATCGATGTGGTTCTTCATCATCGGTCGACGCGCTCCGGAATCGTGATCTGAACCTGAGATCCCGGGAACGCCGGGAGATTTTCCTGGAGTGGGACGTCCTCATCCCATGTAGGCACTATTGCCAGGCGCGCCTTACCGCTCCGGACGGAGAACTTTCCATCCCACTTTCCGATGAACCGCCGAACGCCAGCCAGACCCTGACCACGGCCCGTGTCGCGGAAACGGCTAACGCCGCGCATCACAGCCTCTTCCAGCGCCATGCCGTCGTCCCAGCGATCGGACCGCGGTCTTCCAATCGCGGATTCAAGCGATGCCTTGAATCCGATTCCGGCGTCACAGACCGCGATGACCAGTACGCGTCGGCCGCCAAGTCGCTTCTGCCAGCGATAGCTGTTGACAGCTACCCATCCTCCGTGCTCCGCGTGCTCGACGATATTCTGACAGGTTTCCGACAGTGCCATCGTGAATCGCATCGTGGCCGTCGCGTCGAGCTTGAGCTCGTTCACAAGAATCGATTGCGCCCGCTGCTGCACCTTGTCGACGACGGAATGCACATCCTCGCTCGCGTTGACCGGCGTCACTTCGAGCAACACACCCGGATCGTTCTGCCGCCCGCGCGGAACACTGCCGATTATATCGTACAGCTCCCCGGCATGGCGAAAGAATCCCGCGCGCGCCCAGTACGACGCAGTGTCCTCCAGCTCCGGAACAGCGAGACTCGGCCGCTCCAGTCGCGTCTGTGCGAGAGTGAGCAGCGCGGTCAAGCCGAACGGCGACGCCCAGCGCGCATGTCTCGCATCGATGAGCACCTTGTCATCAGGCTGAAGCCTCGACAACGGCTCCAGGATCTGCTCGAACGTGACGTCATCCAGAGACGGTGGAACGGTGATGACGCTCGTCACGTTAGAGATAGCTCTCCGCGCAGGTAGCTCGCGAGGCTTGTTGCCCCGCGGTGGTTGAGATTACGTGACGCCGCGAGCATCGCGGCATCGATCGCGTCGCCTAACTTATCACCTGCGAGCAGTCGTGCGAAATAGGTTGCGCCCCAGACATCGCCGCACCCCGTTGGATCACCCGTTCCACTTTGCGCCGGCGCAACCGCTGGCACCAGTGAAGTCCGGATCGGTCCGTCCAAAGCAGCAACCGCCGGCAAGGTAGCGCGTCGAATGTCGGACAATCGTTCGAAGTTCGGTGCGGCGAAATAAATCGCACCGCGGGATCCAAGCGTCACATTTATGACGGACACGCCGGAAGCCATCGCCGTCGCTGCGAGCGCCATTGCGTCCGGCGCGAGCAGGGCGAGCTCATCCTCGTTGACCTGAAGCATGTCGAAGCACTGCATCCAACCGGGGACGTTCGCGATGGTGCGCGGTACTCTGTAACCATCTGCGTCTACCGCAAGCAGCAGGGAATGCATGTCGCAATACACCGCTCCGGAAAACTGCTGTCGAATGAGCTGCGCGGTCTCCAGCGACAGCTCCCATCCACTTATCAGATTCACGTACAGCGCGTCGATGTTCGTGAGGAGCGGCTTGAGCCCGAGCCAGTGCCACCCCGGAAGTCCTCCCGTGAGGCGCTCTGTTCTGCGCTCAGCGCTGTCGTAGCGTAGCGTGACGCGATTGTTCGGATACGGCACTTCGATCACACGCAGCATCGGGTGCGAGGCGGCGCAGCGTCGCCAGATAATCACGCGCGCGCTGCGCGAGATCGCTCCCCGCCTTTATGATCGGAACGATTTCCCAATCGGCAGCTAGCGCGGCATCGAGTCCGGCGAGCGCGTAAGCAATGCCGCCCCACTCCTCGATCGGCGCCTGCGCCGGGTCTCGTCCGTGGATCTCGTCCCATACGAAGGTCCCGATGACGCCGAGGCGGCGTCGTGCGCACATCAGAGCGAGCCCAGCACTCGTTCCTTGAACGTCGCGACGGCTCCCACAACACCTGCCGACATCGGTAGCGAGCCGAGCACGATCTTGCACGAGTCGACGGCGGTCTTGAAAGCGCGCCGCTTTACTTCCGCCTGCAGTGGAAGCATCAACGCCTCGCCAGCCTGTGTCACGCCACCAGCAAGCACGACCGTGTCAGGGTTGAATATGTTGATGAGATTCGACACGCCCGTACCGAGGAAGCGCGCGGTGTCGCGCACAACTTCGCGAGCGGTGGTGTCGCCGCGTCGCGCCGCTTCATATACCACGTGCGCCGTGAGGCGTGACAGGTCGCCGTCCACAAGTGCGTCTATCGTCGGACTCGGCTCGTTCTCGAGCGCCTCACGCGCGCGCTCCGCGATCGCGGGACCGGAGCAGTATGCTTCGAGGCATCCGTAGTTCCCACACTTGCACCGCCGGCCGTTCGACTCGATCGAAGTGTGGCCGATCTCACCTGCAGCGTCGGATGCGCCGTGGTACAGATCTTCCATCGAGCACCAGGCCACCACCGATACCGGTACCGAGCGTCATGCCGACGACGTCGCGACCGCCTCGTGCTGCACCGCGCCAGAATTCCCCGAACGTGGCGCAGTTCGCGTCGTTGTCGAGCGTCGCGCGCATGTTCACACGATTCGATATCGCGTCACGCAGCGGATAGTCTCGCCATCCAAGATTCGGCGTGAAGATCACGACGCCTGTCTCTCGGTCGAGCGGGCCAGGTGACCCGATGCCGACGCCGAGAATGTCGTCGCGGTCGGCGCCCGTCTCCCGATTGAGATCGATCACTACACTCTCGATCATCGCAGCAATGCGATCCGACACTGCATCAGCACCAAGCTCGGCGTGCGTCGGAAGCGTACGCAAGCCAATCTCGCGGCTGCCGTCGACTGGCATCGCGCCTACGGAGAGATTGGTTCCACCCAGGTCCACGCCAATTATGAATTGCTCTCGGGTCATGCAACACTCTCCTCGGATATTGCGGATCGCAACGTATCGGCCACTTCTTCGGGGGTAATCTCGTGCATGCAACGCCAGTGCCCCAGGGGACATCGCTGCGGTCCGTGCCTGTCACACGGACGGCACGCGAGTGATCCATTGCCCACCGTGCGCGACCCAGGCGCCAGCGGCCCGAAGCCGAATTCGGGCGCGGTCGGCCCAAAAATCGTCACGGTAGGCGTGCCCATCGCCGATGCAAGATGCTGCGGCGAAGAATCATTGGTGGCCAGCGCGATGCTGCGTCGTATCAGCTCGGCGGACCCAAGCAGCGACAACTTGCCCGTAGCGTCCACGATTCGCTCGCGCTCCACGAGCAGCTTGATCTCGTCGGCCGCAGCGAGATCATCGGCGCTTCCCACAATTGCGATGTCGTACTGCTCGGCCAGAAGCGCCGCGAGAGCACCATAGCCAGGCCAGCGCTTGGTGTGCCACGCACTGCCGGGCGCCAACGCGATCACCGGTCGCTCGCGGCTGCTCAGCAGCTCGTCCACGGCGCGCACATCGTCGGCAGTCGGGAAGAGCTGCGGCCTTATCGCGCTGTCGGTAAGCTCGTTTGCGGATGCCGCGAGCGCGGGATCACCGAGCGAGAGTAGCCTGCGAGCGTGGTGCCAGTCGTTGTGATACTGGACGGTATTGTTGTACGTCCAGCTTCCGTCCGACGTATTGAAGCCTGTACGCTCGCGGCACCCGCGCCGCGATGGCGAGCGCGCCGCTGCGCGTGGAACCCTGGCATAGAAATGCACGCCGCGATCCGCGCACGCTCCGCGCGAGTCGCATGAATCCAGCGATCCCTCTGTCGGTTCCGCGCTTGTCGTAAACGAAGAGGCGCGACACCGCTGGATGTGTCGCGAGCAACGTCGCGCCGGGTGGCGTTGTGACGACGTCCACGTCTCCGTCTCGCGCAAGTCGCGCCAGGAGCGGCGTCGTGAGCACCACGTCGCCGATGAAGCTCGTCTGTATAACGAGCGACCGCAATGGTCAGTCCACCTGCAGAACTGCGAGGAACGCCTCCTGCGGGATTTCAACCGATCCAACCTGCTTCATTCGCTTCTTTCCTTCCTTCTGCTTCTCGAGCAGCTTGCGCTTGCGCGAGATGTCGCCGCCGTAGCATTTGGCGAGCACATCCTTGCGCAGCGCCTTCACGCTGGTGCGCGCGATGATCTTGCCACCGAGCGCGGCCTGGATCGCGACCTCGAAAAGCTGTCGCGGAATCAGATCCTTCAGCTTGTCCGAGATCTTGCGACCCCAATCGTACGCCTTGTCCTTGTGGATGATCACGGAGAATGCGTCGACCGGCTCGCCGTTGATCAGCATGTCCAGCTTCACCAGATCGCTCTCGCGATATTCCAGCATCTCGTAATCCAGCGACGCGTAACCGCGGCTTATCGTCTTCAGGCGATCGAAGAAATCGAGAATTATCTCGCCGAGCGGGAATTCAAAGTCGAACTCTACGCGCGAAGCGTCGATGTACGACATGTTCTTGTAGATTCCGCGCCGCTCGGTGCCGAGTGTCATGATCGGCCCGATGTAATCACTGGGTGAAACGATGCGCGCCTTGACGTACGGCTCCTCTACGTGCTGGATTACGGCGGCGGCTGGCATCAGCGACGGATTCTCGATGAGCTGCATCGTGCCGTCCGTCCTGTACACGCGGTACTCGACGCTCGGGACAGTGGTTACGAGATCGAGATTGAACTCGCGCTCGAGCCGCTCCTGCACGATCTCCATGTGCAGCAGACCGAGGAATCCGCAGCGGAATCCGAAGCCGAGCGCGGTGGAAGTTTCCGGTTCGTAGTTGAGCGAGGCGTCGTTGAGCTGCAGCTTGTCGAGCGCGTCGCGCAGATTTTCGTACTGCGTGGTGTCGGTCGGATAGATACCGGCGAACACCATCGAGTGAACGTCCTGATATCCCGGCAGCGGCTCAACTTCGTCGCGCGTCGCGTCGAGCACAGTGTCACCGACGCGCGTTTCCTTGACGTGCCGCACGTTTGCGACGACATAGCCGACCTCGCCGGGCCGCAGCACGTCGGTCTTGACCTGTCGCAGCTGGTGGTAGCCGACTTCCTCCACGTCGTACGTCGCGCCGACAGCGCTGAATTTGATCTTCATGCCGGGCTTGAGCTCGCCATCCACCACGCGCACGCTTGGAATCGCGCCGCGATAGCGATCGTACATGGAGTCGAAGATGAGCGCGCGGAGCGGCGCGGCTGCGTCGCCTTCCGGCGGCGGAACGCGCTTGAGAACTTCTTCGAGCAGGGCGGGGACGCCGGTTCCTTCCTTTGCGCTGACGCTCAGCACGCGATCCGGTGAGACGCCCAGGAGATCGACGAGCTCCTGACGGCGACGCTCCGGCTCGGCTCCGGGAAGGTCGATCTTGTTCAGAACGGGAATTATCTCAAGCCCCGCGTCCATCGCAAGAAAGAGATTCGACAACGTCTGCGCCTGGATTCCCTGCGACGCGTCGACAACGAGGATCGCGCCCTCGCAGGCTGCGAGCGAGCGGGAGACTTCGTAGGTGAAGTCCACGTGCCCCGGTGTGTCGATCAGGTTCAGCTCGTAGGCCTTGCCGTCCTGGCCCGTGTAGCTCATCCGCACCGCGTTCAGCTTGATCGTGATCCCGCGCTCGCGCTCGAGGTCGAGCGTATCGAGCACCTGCGCCTTCATCTCACGCCGCTGGAGCGTTCCAGTGGCCTCGATCAGGCGGTCGGCGAGCGTGGATTTCCCATGGTCGATGTGGGCGACGATGCAAAAGTTGCGGATGTGCTGGAGCTTCATGCGGGGTGTTCGGGGGATGTTCCGGGATAACCCTGAAATATACCAACGGGCAGGCTGCCCACCCCTTTATCGGGGCGGCAGGCACTTGTAAGTGTGGGTACCCGTGGGAGCCTCTACTGGAGCGACCGCACGTCAGGGAGAGTCTGCCTCGTCGCATGAGTCGATCTCCACGTTGATATTGGAGCCGCCGATATTTCGACGACAGCTGTCAATGCAAGCTGCGCAGTGCCGCCGTTGCTTCCACGGTCCACGGATGCGCGCTGCCGTATGTGCGCCCGAGCGTAGCGGCGCTCTGTGTCAACAACGGCAACGCCTCAGTGCGTTTTCTTTCGAGCGCAAGGGCGGTCCCCAGGGCAGTAGTGATGTGCGCGATTCTCGGGTCTCGCTCACCAAGCGGCGGCGACCAGATGAGCAGCGCATGTCGCAGGACGCGCTCGGCCGCAGGGCGCGCCCTTCCGCGATGAGCAGACGACCTTGCTCGGCTTCTACCTGCGCAACGTAGCGAGCCGTAGGTGGCGCCTTTGCGTGAGCGATGCCGAGCGCTCGCGCGATTGCTGAATCTGCCAGCGCCAGCTCACCGCTCCGCCGAAAAATCGCTGCACTGTTAGCCCAACTCAGGGCGAGGGCTGGAGGACCGTCGGGTCCGCCGCCAGTACGTAGCACGGAGCTCCGCACTTCTTCAGCTGCGCTCTCCGCCTCGGCAAGCCGTCCCTGTAGTAGCAGGACGCTCGTCAGGTTTGTAAGCGGGATCGCGCGCTCCATCGGCTCCCGACCGCGGGCCATAGCCTCTGCGTAGGTCGCAAGCTGCTGCCGAAACACCGGTTCGGCGCCCCGGAAATCGCCGCGTTGCAAATGTGTGAGCCCGATATTGCCGAGAATTACAGCAATTACCAGTGCATTATTTGTGGACCGAAGCCGAGCGCGACGGAGAGCATCAGTGAAGTACGGCTCCGCGGCCGCCACAGATCCTTGAGCCAGTAATGCCAAACCGAGATTGTTGACGGAGCGAAAGCAGATCCCCGCGGTGTCGGCCACGTTTCCCTTGCACAGGCTCATCGCGACTCGATTCAGGAGTTCTGCGCCGTGCATGTCACCCTTGTGATATCGTACAATGCCAAGCGCCCTGAAATCATCCGCCCGGTTCGGAAACGCGGGAGACCCGATACGCTCGTCGATTGCCAGTGCGAGGCGCAGCTGCCGCTCTGCATCGTCATATCGCAAGAGCGCATCGTAGGTCAGCCCGATCGTGCGACGGACCATCGCCTCCGACGCCGGTTCGTTAACGAAGGCAGTATCGGCGCGTGCCGCAGCCGCATCCAGCACGTCGGCAACGCGTACTTCGGCGCGTCCTGCGCGATACCAACGAGGATCAGGGGCGGAAAGAATATCTTGCAGAAACGCGCTGGTGCGCTCCGCGCTCACGCGTGCATTCTCAGCCCGGCGCGCCTGAACCATTACCGCGGCAACGCCCATAACCAGCGCGAGCACGGCAATTGCAGCAGCAGTCACGCTGGCTAAATGACGACCCGCGAATTTGCGCACACGATAACATTGCACTTTCCGGGTGTGCCGTTACGGGGAACCCGTCCAGATACCGGCGAATGTCGCTCGCCAGTTGCTCGACAGAGGCGTATCGTCGCGAAGAATCAGCACGTAACGATTTACCTATGATGTTGTCCAGCTCTCCCGCGAGCCGCCGCCGCAGTCGAGCAATGCTGGTCTCGCCGATGCGTTGCACTGCATCGGCGGTTGCGACCGCACTCGGGCGTGGCGGCTCACTCTCCAACGCACGCAGCGCGGCGGCCGGACTGCGTGCGGCGAAGTTGAAGGGTCTCCGTCCTGCCAAGAGCTCGTACAGCACCACGCCGAGCGAGTACACGTCACTTGCCACCGACGCAGGCTCTTCGCGTAGCTGCTCCGGGCTTGCGTATTCCGGTGTCATGGCGTGCGTGACGTACCGAGTCATCGTCCCGGTGTCCTCAGCTGCACCGTCGCGCGCATAGCAGTCTGGCGACGCCGAAATCGAGCAGCTTCACACTTCCGTCCGCGGTGACGAGTATGTTTGCCGGCTTGAGATCCCGGTGAACAACCAGCTTGCTGTGGGCGTGCTGCACTGCCGCGCACGCTTGTAGGAAGAGCCGCAAGCGATCATGAATGCTAAAGCGCTGCTCGTCGCAGTACGCAGTGATCGGCACCCCGTCAACGTACTCCATCACAAAGAACGGCTCGCCGTGCTCCGTCTGACCACCATCGAGAAGCCGCGCGATGTTGCGGTGCTCCAGTGCGGCGAGGATCTGCCGCTCGTGCCGGAAGCGCCTTGCCATACCGGGGGCGGTGATATCCGGTCTCATCAGTTTGACTGCGACCCGTTGGCGGTAGGCGTCGTCGGATCGCACACTTTCGTAAACCGATCCCATGCCACCGCGTCCGATCAAGCGCACCAGTTTGTAGTTCGCTACGATACACCCGACGCGAGTTTCACCCTCTGCATCATCGTTTATGCCGAGCCTCGGCCTATCCAGCGCAAAGCGGCCACTGTCGACGGCGCGGAGCAGGCGGAGCGCCTCGTCTCGCATCGCGACGTCGGCTCCGATCTCACGCGTAACAATATCGTCCCACTCCGAGCGGGGGCTGTCCACAGCGCACTCGAATGCAGAGTCGATCAGACGCCAGCGCGCGATCGAATCTGGGGTTACCGGTGTGATGTCGGGCGTTACTCCGTGCTCGTCAGCTCGCACACGAGCCACGCCTTGGCGAAGCGCCAGTCGCGGTACACTGTTCTGGCGGACAGACCGAGTATTTCGGCCACCTCTTCCACTTCGAAGCCGCCGAAGACGTGCAGCTCCACGATTCGCGCTTTGCGTTCGTCGTACGCGGAAAGGCGCGAGAGCAAGTCGTCCAGCATGATGACGTCGAGAACATCGGAGCGAACCCCACTCTCATCAGGTAGTGATACCAGAGTCGTGCGGAGACCGGCGTCTCGCTTGGCCGCGGCTCGCTCCCGTGCGTAATCAACCAGTAGGCGACGCATTGTCTGGGCGGCAGCGGAGAGAAAGTACGGTCTGCTGTGCCATGCATTCGCATGCTGCGCGGAAAGCCGCAGAAAAGCCTCGTGCACAACTGCCGTTGTCTGGAGCGTATGCTCATCACGCTCACCGCGGCGCAGCCGGTGTGCAATGGCGCACAACTCGTCGTACAGCTCCGCCGAGAGTTGCTTGGTATCCGACTCCGTGTCGGGCAGGGCGACGCTCCAATCGCAGGGGGGCGACAACAGCACTTCGCAGACGACCGAATATAGCCGCGGCGGTCACTGCTGTCCACCTGCGAGAGTCCCTACGAGACGAGGGTCGGGGTGCGGGTAAGCGCGGTGCCGGGTCGCCACTTCTGCTGGAATATCGGACTGAGGTAACCATGCGTCGGGACGCGTCACGTTGAGGTTCGACACCGACCCAGCGCACACGCTCGCGCGCGTGCGCTGGCCTCTGCCACTGGCAAGCTTGCGGTCAGGCCGACTTCCTCCGCCTCCGGACCATTGGCACGATGCCGACAAGGCCAGTGCCCAACAGAGCCATGGAACTCGGCTCCGGCGTCGTTACGGTGCCGAGCGGCGTGCCGGTTACCTGCACTTCAGCGAGTTGCAGGTAATCCGAGTGATTGTCAAGCTGGACCTTGATGAATTCACCAAAGATGCCCGGGGGCAGTGTGAAAGACGGTTGTCGTTCCCGCCGTTCCCGAGACAAGCGTGCTATAGGTCGTCGGCGCGCTGATATCACCGACGTCCGGCGTGCCGGATGCAAGCACGTCGACGAGGAAATTTGTCAACCGGTCTGCGCAGCAGTCGGTGCGGTTCCAAAGCGTGATGGACGAGATGTTGTACGTCTGGCCGAGGTCCACGTACCAGAATGCATTCTGATCCGCATTTGTGTTCGTCACGCTCCCGTCGGGCAGATTACCGTCCGTGTTTCCGTCCACAGCAAGGTTAGCGAAGTAGGAGTTCTCCCAGTTGGACGACTGGACCGCGGTCTTCCCCTGCGCGATGTCCTGCGCGCCTGCCGGCACAGCGAGTGTGGCGGCGACCAACGCCATGGGTACAAGGAAACGAAATGTGCGTACGAACATGCTTGACTCCTAGTTTGGTGTGAATCGCCGGATGGAGTCCGGCTGCAGGGAGTGGCGGGAAATTGGTCTCCTGACTGACACGCGCCCTCGGACATGGCGGGATCGAGTGATGCGACTGTGCCCTAAGACCCCAAGTCGCAGGCCTTCCAGTCCAGGCCGGAGGGCGGCGAACGGGTATGGTTCCGAGTGTATTGACAATCTATTGTCTCGTGATCTCGAAACGACACGGAATAGAGATCATTTCGTTCGCGACGCGAAGGCTGCTGGCGCGCGGATCCAGGCGCACTAACGGCGCGAGCGGCATTGAGTCGCGAAGCTGACAAACACTCACCAGAAAGCGATGCTTCTACTCGTGTGACTCACGGACACTTCTGTCTAGTGTCTGACATCGCGGCAGCGGCCAATTCTGACTAGGCCGGCCGCTAGTCCGGCGCCGCCTCGAGCGTCCGGGATCGCCGTCGTTGCTCGCGGTCGGACATGCAGATCGTTGCAGCTGCGTCGAACGGACGGCGGCTGCTAGGCGCCGACTCAGTCGTTAAACAGCACCCGCAGATCGATGACCAAGGGGGAAGCGACTGCTCCGTCTGCCATTCCAGTTGATCAATGACAATCTCCGGCCGTTTATCTTCCGGCCGCCAGCGCTCGACGACGCGCGCGTCGCCGTCCACGATCCAGTACTCCGGCACACCTTCGCGCTGGTAGCGGAGTCGCTTCACAGTTCGGTCCACTCTCGCTGTGCCGGGAGACAGGATCTCGATCGCGAGCAGGAGCCGCCCCGCATCCTCCCAGCGTTGGGGCGGTTTCCCACCCACGAGAGGAATCACGAACAGATCGGGCTCGATCACGGTATCGTCGGCGAGCACCACGTCCGCCGGCGCATATACAACGTGTCCGAATTTGTTCACTTCGAGATATCGACGGATGGACATGAAAATGCGCGCCGACAGCTCCTGATGTCGTAATGACGGCGCCGGAGTCACGAGCAACTCTCCGTCGATGATCTCGTACCGGTGCCGGTCGTCCGGAATCTCGCGCAAGTCAGCCGACGTCCAGTGCTTGGGTCGGCCCGATTCAGGATCGCTAGTGACGACGGCCATGTGCATACAATACGCTCCTCGGCGCCGAGTGGGCAAGTCGTAGTGCTGAACATGCACGCACGCTGCGCAATCGCGCTGAAACGCGATGTAGCGTTGATTGACGCGCGTCATTCAGATGCGGCGAGCGAGTGAGCGTCTTGAGACTCGCCGCGCCCGCGACGGCATCGATTTGTAGAAGTTTGAGCAGCTGCCGCCGCATAGCAGAGCGTTACGGTCGCTGCTTCTGCATCGGCGGCGGATGGCGTAGCGACTGCTGTGGAACGGGTTCTCGCAGGAACTGCTGTCCCCGGCCCGCCCGCTCCGGCTGCGCGAATGCGCGACACGGTGTGGTGTATGGCGCCAGTGTTCCATCCGGGCAATGCCTCAGATAATGCGTGCGTGGATCTCGGCTGTACTGATCGTCGTAGCCGTATCCATCACGGTATCCATATCCGCCGTGGTATCGGTAATTGTCGTATCCACGCCGATAAGGTGACGCTCCCCACGGATCGTCATAGCCGCCCGCGTAGCCATATCCGTCCTGATACCGAACGCCGTACTGATACGACACTCGTCCGGCGCCACCGCGGCCGATCTCGTACGGCGCGTACGCGATGGTATAATCACCGCGCGGCCCGACGCTCGATCGCGCGAAGCGATCGACGATCTCGAACGGATCTACGTCGCGCCGCCGACTCAGTGTTCCCACGTCCCAGCTGTTTCCGCGGCCGCGGTAATTCCTGAAATCGAACGGCGTCCGTGAAGCCACAGCAAACACGTACCCGACTCCCTCCGTCGGATCGGCTTGAAACGGCAGCCCGGTCCCGTCGCGCGACGCCGCGATTCTCGAACGAGCGTTCGGCTGTCGCGGCGACAGTATGGACATCCGACCGTCAGCGTCGACACGTACGACCGTGACGTAGCTTCCGGCGTCGCCGGTGTACATCACTCTGCCCGGCTGGCCGCGGTCGAATTCGTTGCCCTGGTCGAACCAGACGTCGACGTTGGGCGCACGCTGGGCGGCGAGAAAGACTGGCGAGAGCAGGGCCCCCGCAACTGTGAGCGGCACAAGCAGGCGCGGAGCGACAGCTCGGGTAAGGTTCATTTATCCCTCCTCCTTGGACTACCCCAAATTATGTTGCAGTTCCCGGACTCGGATCACGTAATCCGATCGGGATCCTGTAAATACAGCGGGTTGATGGCCTTACCAACGATTATCGACGCGGTCGAAGCACTTCCCGCGTTCACGAGATTGGCGAACACGACCCCGGGCGCAGGTCAGCGCGTCACCGTGGGTGGATTGCACGGATCGAGCGCCGCGGCGGTGATCGCGGCGCTGGCGAGACGAATGGAGCGGCGATTTTTCGTGATCGTCGCGGAGAATGTCGGGGACGCCGAACGCTGGCTCGCCGACCTCGAGTCATTGGAGGGCGGAGATTTCATCGCCTTCTACCCACCGCGCGAGAGCTTCGGCGAAGCCGAGCCGCACGCGGAGGTCGCAGGCGAGCGCGTGGAGACGCTGGAACGCGCCGCGCGCGGCGACGTGCGCGTGCTCATCACCACGGCGCGCGCGCTCATGGAGCGAACGCAGCTCCCGGCGATCCTTCAGTATGGCCGCCTCGAGCTCAAAAAAGGTGACGTCCGAAAGCTGGGAGAGCTCACCGAGCATCTCGAATCGATCGGCTTCGAGCGCGTGGAGATGGTGGAGGACGTGGGCCAGTTCAGCGTGCGCGGCGGGATCTTCGACGTGTACGGGTTCGGAATGGCGAATCCGGTGCGCATGGAGTTCTGGGGCGATGAGATCGCGGAGCTGCGCCACTTCGACCTCACTACTCAACGTTCGACGCGCGACGCGGATGTCGCATTGATTCTTCCGGCCGATGGTGTTGCGGCGAAGCGCGCGAGCGGTCGCAAGCGCGATGTCAAGGCAGCGAAGCGCGCTGGCGATCGTGTTTCGATCACTGATCTGTGGGCCAGCGACACTCTCGTGATCGTTCCGTCGGAGTCGCACGCCGAGCCCGAGATGCGCCGCACCTGGGATGAGGCGCAACATCATCTGCTGCTGGCGATGCGGCGCGGCGAGGAGGTGCTCAACCGCGACGAGCTCTACGTCGCGCCTGCCGCCGCGATGCGCGCGCTCAACACGTTCGGCACTATCGCGCTTGGCAGCGAAGGCGAGCCGGACGTGGGATTTCCATTTCGCGCCCCGGAAACGATAAATCGCGATCTCAAGCTGCTCAACCGTATCGTGCGCGACGGAATTCCAACACTTATTCTGTGCGACAACGCGGGTCAGATCGAGCGACTTGAGGAATTGCTCACGACGCGCGCGCGCGACGAGATGCCCGCTGCGCTCGTGCTCGGCGTTCTCGCCGGCGGATTCCTGCTGCCACCGCGCGGCGCGGAGCCAGGTTTGCGCGTACTCACCGATCACGAGATCTTCAGGCGCGAGCGACGAATTCGCAGAGCGCGGAAGTACATAACTGGCGGCGGCATCGATACACTGGGCGCGATAACGCCCGGCGATTACGTCGTGCATCTCGAGCACGGAATAGGTATTTATCGCGGCATCGAGCAGCTGTTCGTTAAGGAAGCGACTGTCGAAGTAGCGGTGATCGAGTACGAGGGCGGCGATCGCCTGAACGTGCCGCTGTATCGCATAGACCAGATCGAGCGCTATCGCGCGGCGTCCGACGTTGGTGACGACGTACCGCCTCCCCGCCTGCACAAGCTGGGCGGCCGCCGCTGGGGCCAGCAGCGTGATCGCACACGCGCCGCGATTCAGGAGATGACTGTCGAGCTGCTGGATCTGTACGCGCGCAGAAGCGTTGCGACGCGCGCTCCCGCGCTGCCCGACACGACGTGGCAGAGACAACTCGAATCGTCGTTCCTGTTCGAGGACACTGCCGATCAGCGCAAGGCGACGATCGACGTGAAAGGCGACATGGAGCGCCCGCGCCCGATGGACAGACTGCTTGTCGGCGACGTCGGATATGGCAAGACCGAGATAGCAGTACGCGCTGCGTTCAAAGCGGTGCAGTCTGGTCGCCAGGTTGCCGTGCTCGTGCCGACGACGATTCTCGCCGATCAGCACGCACGCACCTTCGGCGATCGCTTCGCCGACTTTCCGATCAACGTGAAAGTGATGAGCCGCTTCCAGACACAGAAGGAACAGCTCGCCACGCTCAAGGAAGTCGCAGCGAAGAAGGTCGACGTCGTCATCGGCACGCATCGTCTGCTCAGTCCCGACGTTGCATTCGGCGACCTCGGACTCATCATCATCGATGAGGAACATCGCTTCGGTGTGAAGCACAAGGAGCGACTCAAGCAGCTGCGGCTCGAAACCGACGTTCTCACGCTCACCGCGACGCCGATTCCGCGCACGCTTCACCAGTCGCTCGCGGGATTGCGCGACATGACGCTTATGCAGACACCGCCGCGCGACCGCTCCCCGGTGCTCACATACGTCGAGCCATGGGACGACGCGCTGATCGAGGAAGGCATCTCGCGTGAGCTGGACCGCGGCGGACAGGTGTTCTTCGTGCACAACCGCATCGAGACGATCGACGCGATCGCGCAGCACATCGGACGACTGGTTCCGCGCGCGCGCATTGCGGTTGGCCACGGACAGATGCGCGAGCGCGAGCTCGAGGAAGTGATGCGACGCTTCGTCGAAGGCGAAGTCGACGTGCTCGTCTCGACGCTGATCGTCGAATCCGGACTGGACGTTCCCAACGCGAACACGATGTTCGTGAACCGCGCCGACATGTTCGGACTCGCACAGCTGTACCAGTTGCGCGGGCGCGTCGGCCGCTCACACCGGCGTGCGTACTGTTATCTGCTCGCGGCCGATGGAATGGACGACGACTCCGAGCGCCGGCTCAAGATCCTCGAGCATCATACCGAACTGGGTTCGGGCTACCGCATCGCGCTCAAGGACATGGAGCTCCGCGGCGCGGGCAATCTTCTGGGGCCCGAACAATCCGGCTTCGTGCACGCCGTCGGATTCGATCTCTATCTGCGCATGCTCGAGGAGACGGTACAGCGAGTGATGCGTGGTGGAGAGGGTCCAAAGCTTCAGCCGGCCGAGATCTCGCTCGATGTTGCCGCCTTCATTCCGGACGATTACATGCCGTCTCAGGATGCCAAGCTCGATGTCTATCGGCGCCTGACCGCCATGACCGAGCCGGAGGCGATCGCCGGCCTTCGGGCGGAGGTACGCGACCGGTTCGGCACCCTGCCGCCCGAGGCCAGCCATTTCTTCATCTCTGCGCTCCTCCGGGTGCTCGGCGGCAGGATCGGTATCGAGACGCTTTCGGTGCGGGGTAACGAGGCGCGTATTACCTTTAGAGGCTCGGCAGTCCCGTCCATGAAAGGGATCTCTTCGGCGTTCCATGAGGTACAATTTCAGGCCGAGGTTCGCCGCGCGCATCCTTTATCGCTCAAGCTCACCCGGCTCGGCGGCGCGTCCGTGCTGGATGGGCTCGTCCACGCACTCACGTTGATCAAACCCACTCCAACAACACGATGAAACCAGCTTCGCTCGCCCTCGCCGCCGCCGCGGCTTTCGTTGTATCCGCGACAGCATGCTCGGGTCTCAAGGAAGCTATGAGCGCCCACGTCGATACGGCTGCCAAGGCAGGCTCCGAAGAGCTGTCGGTCGACCGCCTCGCCAAGCTTCTCAATGAAGCGACTGTACCCCCGCGCAAGGATATCGCCCAGGCGATCGCAACTGCGTGGGTAGACTATCAGCTGCTGGGTCAGGATGCAGCGAAAGGCGACACCGTGGTCAGCGACAAGGCAGTCGATGCTGCGCTCTGGGCGCCGATCTCCTCGCTCAAGGCCAAGAAGTTCTATGACCTCGTGTCCAAGAATTGGGGCCAGGAAGATTCGACCGCAGCGCGGAAGATGTTCGAGAACGGCGACATCCTCGCTGCTTCGCACATTCTCATCCTCACAAAGGGCGCGACACCGGAAGTGAAGGCTGCTGCCAAGAAGAAAATCGATGCCCTGCGTGCGCAGGTGAATTCGTCGAACTTCGCGGCGCTCGCCAAGGCCAACAGCCAGGATGCTCCATCCGCCGCACGTGGTGGATCGCTGGGGCTGTTCCGAAAGGGCGCGATGGTACCCCAGTTCGAGCAGGCGCTGCTCGCGCTCAAGCCCGGCGAGATCTCACCGGTTATCGAGACTGATTACGGCTATCACATCATCCGCCGGCCGACGTACGACGAGATCAAGCCCGAGCTGCTCCAGGCCTCCAAGGGCCGCTCGATGCAGCAGGCCGAGAGCACCTTCGTCGCCAAGATGCAGGAGAACGGCAAGATCGAGATGCGTAGCGACGCAGCCGCAACTGCACGCGCCGTCATCGCAGATCCAGATGCGCACCGCACGGATAACAGCACGCTCGGCACATCGGTCGCGGGCAACTTCACGGCCGGTGAGCTCGCTCGCTGGCTGCAAACGTTTCCAGCGATGCAGCAGGCGCAACAGCGCGGCCAGCTGACGAACGCGCCGGATTCCGTAGTCGTGATGTTCGTCAAGCAATTCGTCACCAACGATCTAGTGATAAGAGCGGCGGACAGTGCGAAGGTCGGACCGACTCCGGACGAGCTGAAGCAGCTTCACAACGCGTTCTTCCAGGCGCGCGACGCGGCATGGACGCAGCTCGGTGTTGATCCGAAGTCGCTCGCCGACAGCGGAAAGACCGAAGCGGATCGTGTTCGCCTGGCTTCGGCACGGATCGACAAGTACATGGACGCGCTCGTGTCTGGACATGCCCAGTTCGTGCAGGTTCCGGAACCCGTCGCGCAGGTTCTGCGCGAGGGTACCGAATCAAGCGTCAACTCCGCCGGTCTCGACCGCGCGGTCGAGCGCGCCGTCAAGCCGCACGCATCCAGCGATTCAGCCGCGCGCGCAGGCGCGCCGGCGACTGCGGTACCAATGCCAACGGGCGCTGCTCCGGAGAGCGCCTCGCCGCAGCCGCAGCCAGAACAGTCACCAAACCCAACTCCGAAGAAGCCGTAGTCATCATGTCGTTGAAGTCAGTCCTTGCCGTTCTCTGCATTGCCACGCCGGTAGTTGGCGTCGCACAGAGTGCGGTACCAATTCCCGCCGCAGCCAACACGGTGCAAGCGCCGAACACCCGCATGGTGGACACCGTCGATCGGGTCGTTGCGATCGTCGGCAGCTCCGTCATCACCTGGAGTGATCTCGCGGCGGCTGTGAACGAGCAGCGCGCAGCAGGTCTGCAGCTTCCGCCCGATCCAGCTGGTCAGCTCGCCATCGCGCGCGGCGTGCTGAGCGACCTGATCGACCAGGAGATCCTGGTTCAGAAGGCGCCGGACGTGAAAGTCGACGTCACGGACGCCGACGTCGCGCCGCAGGTGGACAAGCAGATAAAGGAAGTCCGGTCGCACTTTCAGAGCGATGCCGAGTATCGTACCGAACTGAAGGCCGCCGGTTTTGGATCGCCGGAGGAATATCGGCGAACGCTGTTCGACCAGTTTCGTCGCCGGATGATTCAGCAGAAAACCTTCGCCGAACTGCAGAAGCGCGAGAAGCCAGCGAGCGTCTCTGACTCCGAAGTGACGGTAGCGTACGACAAGGTGAAGGAGCAGCTGCAGAAACGCCCTGCGACGGTCGCCTTCCGGCAGATCGTCGTTGCGCCGCGTCCATCCAAATTCGCTGACTCGGTTGCACTCGCCAAGGCTGAATCGCTGTTGGTGCAGCTGAAAAAGGGTGCGGACTTCGCGGAGATGGCGAAGCGCGAGTCGATGGATCCCGGCACCAAGAACCTCGGCGGCGATCTCGGCTGGAATCGTCGGGGCTCTGGCCTGGTTCCGGAATTCGAGGCGGTCATGTTCTCGCTGCGTCCTGGCGAGCTCAGCCCGATCGTGAAGACGTCATTCGGTTACCACATCATTCGCGTCGATCGTGTCGAGCCAGCCGAGGTGAAGGCGCGCCACATTCTCATAGCCCCGGTCATCGATTCGAACGACGTCCACATCGCGGAACTGCGCGCGGACACCGTTGCGAGCTCTGTTGCGTAAGGGCGTGAACTTCGACTCGCTTGTCGCGAAGTATCACGATCCAGCCGAAGAAAAGGGCCTGCTGCAGCCGTATCCCGTCGATTCGCTGCCGCCATCGTATCGTTCGGCAGTTGCCGACGCGAAGGTGAACGACGTTCCACCTCCGTTCGCGCTCAAGTCGCAGAACGGTTCGACCAAGTACGCGGTGATCCAGATCGTCGCCAAGACGGCTGAGGGTCAGTACTCGCTCTCCGAAGAGCGCGAGCTGATCCGCTCGCAGCTTGCGTACGAGAAACAGGCGCGCACGCTTCTCGACAATCTCCGAAAGGAGACTTACGTGTCGATAAGGCTCTGAGCGTGAGCGCGGACGTCAGCCGACCGCGCCTCGCGGTAACGGTCGGCGATCCGCGCGGCATCGGTCCCGAGATAATTCGCGCAGCGCTCGATGATTCGGCGCTGCGCGGCGTATGCGACATGGTCGTCGTCGGTCCGACTGGCGCCGACGTTCCGGTGGACGTTTCTACAGGCGAATGGCGGTCGGGCGGGTCGATCGCGGACGCTGGCAGGCTGAGCGGTGAGGCGATCGAGCGTGCGGTGCAGCTTGCGCTCGACGGTGAAGTACACGGAATTGTCACAGCACCGATCGACAAGTTCGCGCTGTTGTCGGGTGGCTATGATTACCCCGGTCACACCGAAATGCTGGCCCATCTCACCGGGTCGCGCGTGGCGATGATGCTCGCGTCGGATCGTCTGAGAGTGGTGCTCGCTACCACGCACATCCCCCTGCGCGACGTGCCCGCCGCGCTCACAGCCGGCACCATAAGAAACGCCGCGGATGTAACACGCAAGGGACTTCGCGACTGGTACGGAATCGCAGTGCCGCGAATAGCGTTGTGCGCGCTCAATCCGCACGGCGGCGACCACGGCCGTTTTGGAAATGAGGATGATCTACTGCTCGCGCCGGCGGCTCGAGAATCCGATCTGCTGGGTCCGTTTCCCGCTGACACCGTGTTCGTGCGCGCAATCCGCGGCGAGTTCGACGCCGTGATCGCGCCGTATCACGACGTTGGAATGACCGCGATCAAAGTTGCGTCGTTTGGCAGCGCCGTGAACGTTACGCTCGGGTTGCCGTTCCCGCGCACCTCGCCGGATCATGGCACCGCGATTGATATCGCGGGCCGCGGCCTCGCGGATCCTTCCAGCTTTATCGCGGCGACTCGACTGTGCGCTGAGATAGCTCTGCGTCAGCAGCGGCAGCAGTAGCCCCGCCGAACTCGACGCCGAGGGAGTCGATCTTCCGTCCGTCCATCTCGCGCACGATGAAGGTAACGTCGCCCGAGGCGAGACGGTCACCCGCTACGGGCAGCCGGCCAAGCTCGCCGAACACGTAGCCGCCAACCGTAGTGTAGTCATCTTCCGGAATCGACGTTCCGAACTGCTCGTTGAATTCGGAGATGCTCGTTGCTCCGGAGATGATCGTTTCGCCGGTGCTCGTCGTACGTACGTCCACTTCCTCGCCGACGTCGTACTCGTCCAGAATCTCCCCGACGATCTCCTCCAGCAGATCCTCCATGGTCACTATTCCCGCCGTGCCGCCGTATTCGTCGAGCACGATGGCCATGTGCTCCTTGCGGCGCTTGAAATCCGCGAGCACATCCTCCACCTCCCGTGATCCCGGAATGAAGTACGCAGGGCGCATGAGCGGCCGCAGCGTGAACTCGGGCGCGCGATTCGCGAGAACCGGGATCAGATCCTTCGAAAGAATGATTCCCACGATGTCGTCGATCGTTTCTTCATAAACTGGATATCGTGACAGTCCGCTCTCGCTTACGAGTGCGATTATTTCGTCGAGGGTCGCGGTCACGTCGATCGCGACGATCTCGGTGCGTGGAGTCATCACCTCACGCGCATTCTTTTCCGAGAACTCGAACACCGCATCGAGCAGTGCCGCGTCGTGCTCCTCGATCGCGCCGCCTTCCTCGCTCTGTTCCACGAGCATTCGGAGCTCTTCGGGCGAGTGGACCGATTCGGCCGTCGGGACCGGATTCTGGCCCAATATGCGCATCACGCGGACAGCGGAACGATTGAGCAGCCACGTGAAGGGTCGCATGATCCACGCGAATGCGAGTAAGCCGGGCGTGAGATAACGCGCCCATTGTTCCGGCTGATTAAGCGCGAACGTCTTGGGCGTGAGCTCGCCGAAGACGACGGTGAGGTAGGTGACAAACGCCAGCGCGATGACGGTCGCGATGGTTCCTCGCGTCGCGATGTCGATCGCGAGCGGGAGGCGCGAAAAGGACTCGGCGAACGACTGTACCAATAAGGACTCGGCGATCCACCCGAGGAGCAGGCTCGTGAGCGTGACACCGAGCTGACTCGCGGAAAGGGCCTTTGCGAGATTGTTCGTGGCCTTGAGGGCAAGACGAGCCAGACCGTCGCCGGTTCGCGCCATGGCTTCGAGGCGCGTTTTTCGCGAACGGACGAGCGCGAACTCGGCGGCCACGAAAAAAGCGTTGATCAGGACCAGCCCGAGAACGGCCGCTATACGTAGCAACACGTTGGAAAGATACCCAAACCATAGGTGTTCCGGACCGTAGGGCGCGGATTTATCCGCGCCATGGTCGCGTTGGTCCGTGGCGGAGGCCGTTTCGACCATCCGAACCCGTTAAATTTCAGGGCTATGTCAGAGAAGCAGCAGATTCGAAATATCGCCATCATCGCACACGTCGACCACGGCAAGACGACGCTCGTGGACAAGATGCTTAGGCAGGCTGGCGCATTCCGTGACAATCAGATTGTCGCGGAGCGCGTCATGGATTCAAACCCGTTGGAGCGGGAGCGGGGAATCACGATCCTCGCGAAGAACACCGCCGTCAGCTGGCACGGCACGAAGATCAACATCGTCGACACGCCGGGCCACGCCGACTTCGGCGGCGAAGTGGAGCGGATTCTTCGCATGGTCGATGGAGTGCTGCTGGTCGTCGACGCCTTCGATGGACCGATGCCACAGACTCGATTCGTGCTGGGCAAGGCGCTCGCGCTCAAGCGCACGCCGATCGTAGTCATCAACAAGATCGACCGGCCGGGTGCGGACCCGTTGCGCGTGCACGACGAGATCCTCGATCTTTTCATCGAGCTCGAAGCCGATTCTGCGCAGCTTGACGCGCCTGTGGTTTACGCATCGGCGCGTGAAGGTGTCGCGACGATGGACATGGATGTGACGCCCGTTGATCTGGCGCCGCTATTCCAGACCATCGTGGACAACGTGCCACAGCCTCCGACGGATGAGACCGGTCCGTTCCAGATGCTTGTGTCGACTATCGACCATTCGCCGTATCTCGGTCGCCTCGCCATCGGCCGCATCGAGCGCGGCACCGTGAACGTAGGGGACAACGTCGCGCTTCTCGCGATGGATATGTCTGCCTCGCCGGATCTTTCACGCGTGACGCGACTGTTCACGTACGATGGATTGGACCGCATCGAAGTGAACAGCTCGACCGCCGGCAACATCGTCGCGTTGGCTGGTCTGGAAGGCGTCGAGATCGGTCTTACGATCACCGACGTGAACACACCGGAGCGGCTGGAAGGAATATCCGTCGAGGAGCCCACGATTTCCGTGGACTTTCTTGTCAACAATTCGCCGTTCGCGGGGAAGGAAGGCAAGTTCGTCACGTCGCGCCAGCTTCGTGAGCGGCTGTACAAGGAACTCGAGCGCAACGTCGCGCTTCGGGTGGACGATACCGCCGCGACAGATACATGGACCGTCGCCGGCCGCGGGGAGCTGCATCTCACGATACTCATGGAGACGATGCGGCGCGAGGGTTACGAATTTCAGGTATCGCGCCCGCGTGTGATCACGCGTGAAGGGGCCGATGGCGAGCGGCTGGAGCCATACGAAGAGCTTTCCATCGACGTGCCCGAGGAATTCCTTGGCGCCGTGATCGAGAAGCTTGGTCCGCGTCGCGGAGAGATGATCGAGATGAAGAATCCCGGGCAGGGAATGACGCGTCTCACCTATCGGATTCCGGCGCGCGGATTATTCGGCTACAGGTCCGAGTTCCTCACCGATACTCGGGGCACCGGAATCATGCACCACAGGTTCCTGGAGTACGGGCCGTGGGCTGGACCGCTTTCCGGCCGGTCGCGCGGAACGCTGGTATCCATGGATTCCGGCGTGATCGTTGCATTTGCACTTGCCAATCTCGCCGAGCGTTCGACACTCTTCGTCTCACCGACCGATCCGGTGTACGAGGGGATGATCATTGGGGAGAATTCTCGGCCGGGCGATATGGACGTCAACCCGACGCGGGAAAAGAAAATGTCCAACATGCGTTCCAAATCGACCGATGAGAACATCCAATTGGAGCCACCGCGGATCATGACGTTGGAGAGCGCGCTCGAGTACATCGAAGAGGATGAGTTGATAGAGGTGACGCCAGCGGCCATCCGGTTGAGGAAACGTCATCTCAGTGCAAACGATCGTAAGAAGATGTCGCGCGAGGCGAAGCGGGAGCGCGTCGCCGGCTAGGAGCCGCGCACGTTTGTTGCACGTCCGCTGCACTTCCGTGTATCAGGTATTGACTTCGCGAGTGGCTGGCCGATTAACTTCCCGTGAAACCCAGTGTAATTCAGATGGAGACGGAAGACATGCTGTTGCAAGATCTCGACGTGCCTGCGGCGATTGGCACGCGCACCGGTTCCGCTCTGGACATTGTCCTGGCGAGATCGTTCGAGGAGGATCCGGAGGACGAGGGTCTGGCGGACGCGTTTGACGACGACGAAGAAGGCGACGACTTCGACGACGACCTCGATGACGATGACGAGACGAGGATGACGACGAGGATGACGACGACGTTGACGATCTCGACGACGAAGACGATGATGACGAAGACGATGACGACTTCGACGACGATGATGAGGACGACGACGAAGGGTTGGACGATGACCTGGATGAGGATGCCGACATCGACCCGATCGATGATGGCGAGGAAGCCGATCTCTGATCTGCGCCGAGTGGGAGACGGGTTGGATGTGACAAAAGGGGCGACCATCTATGGTCGCCCCTTTTTGCGTACGACCGGCGCGCCCTGAGCGTCAGGCCGCTTCCAGATATTCCACTAGCGGCGGTTCCGGGTCGCGCGCCGCTGGGTGCGCCCGAACACTTCGGACACGGGCCGGCCGATGGTGGCGGCGATCCCTTCCTCCAGGTGCGCGCTTCCAACGCGCTCGCCATTGATGACGAGCGTGAGGTGATTGTACGAGATCCCCAGCTGCGCGGCCGCTTCGGCCATCGTCAGCTGGCGAAGGGTGACGGCCGCGCGGAACGCCGCCTTGCGTTCAAGAGGCGTCATCGCCATTCTTTGCTACCTCGACGTTGGATTTCTAACGGTTAGAAGTATCACGCCTCATGCGGTGTGGAATATGATACGCGGGCGTAGCAAGTCAAGCAATTTATGATACGCAGCCGTATCAAAAGCCGAGTTGAAAAGCAGTTGACCCTGGGCGACCGGATGAAGGCGGCAAGGGAGGAACTGCGAATCGGTGGGCGGAGGCTGACGCAGGAAGGCCTCGCGAAGGCCGTCGGCGTCGATCGCAACACCGTGAGCCGCTGGGAAAATGGCGGCATGGTGCCGAGCGATCCTGAAATGCTTACGGCCTTGTCCGGCGCGTTGCGGGTGAGTGTGGACTGGCTGATCAGCGGAGATCCTGACGCGCCCAGGCCCGGCGAGCTGCACGAAGGCACCACTCGGCGCTACAAAGGCCCGGTGACGGCTGGGCTGCCCGCTGCGGCGCGATCTCTCGCGATGGGTTATCTCGATCGACTGCGCGAGTGTGGCTGCTCGCAGGCTCAGCGCCGCGGTGCGGAAGCGCTTCTGCTTGCGGGTGCGCGGAACAAGGTTTCTTCCACACCATTCGGCAAGCGCTCCGACGCCGATGTGAGCGCGGACGTGGACGCCTCGTGGGATCTCGTTCTCAGGATCTTGAGGCGTGAGGGCATTCGGCCGTAGCATCCTGCTGTTTCATTCGCCGCGATGCGGACGGCTCGCTTGCTCGGTGGTGTCTCGTCTCTTATCTTCAAGGGCTCCCGGCCGGTTTCCGTACGACGCCCAATGCGTGTGGACGATCGATCGAGGGGCCTGTAGCTCAGGTGGTTAGAGCGCACGCCTGATAAGCGTGAGGTCGGAGGTTCAACTCCTCCCAGGCCCACTTGCCGATAAAATCCCGCAATCATTACTCGATTGCGGGATTTTTTCTTGGCGCTCTTGGCCTCGCATGGTGTATTAGTGTTCGGCAATCTGTAGGCACAACTACTTGGCGAGGGGCGGCATAGACTCATCATGCAAAAAATCTTGCGCACGGCAATAGTCGCAGCTTTGGCATTCATGCCCGGCGTGCTGGTCGCGCAGGGCGGCCGCGGTGGCGGATTCGGTGGCGGCGGACGCGGGCGTGGCCAGCGCGGTCAGGCGGACTCGAGCGAGACGAGTGCGCCGCGAGTGCAGCTGAGCTTCGCGGACATGGTCTTTGCTCGCCGCAACGATCTGCAGCTTACCGATTCGGAAACCATCAAGATCAACGACATTCGCATGAGCGCGATGAGTCAGCGTGCCGTGCTCACCAAGGAAGTCGATTCACTGCAAGCCGTGATGGTCACGAGCCCGGGAGAGGCCGAAACGCCACCGACTGATTCATCCCGAAAGGCGGTGATGAATCAACGGCGCGCACTCGCCGCCAAGCTCGGCGATCTCCACGACGTCGACGTCAATGCGCGCAACGCCGCGCTTGTCGTTCTGACGCCATCTCAGCAGAAAAAGGCCGAGGCGTTCGAAGAGGCTGCGAATTCGCCGCCGCCGCAGAGGGGCGCGTTCGGCGGCGGCAACTCTGGCGGTAGTCGCGGGGGTGGACGTCCGGGCGGAATGGGCAATCCGTGACGGTAGCAAGCAAGGCGCATGGGAAGGCGATCAAGGCTTCGCACAATGACAACACGTCGTTCGCAGCTCTCATCCCGCGCGAGCGCGAGCCCGTCAACCTGGAGTTCCCGTTCGCCGCGCTCGACGGCGTCGTGACACCGGACAGTCTTTTTTACGTTCGGAATCACTTCCCGATTCCGCGAATAGATTCTGCGGACTGGCGCCTTACAATAAGCGGCGAGGTCGACCGCAACCTCGTGATCGGTTACGACGAGTTACGAAATCTGCCGTCGAAAACAGTCATGGCTACGCTGGAGTGCGCAGGTAACGGTCGCGTCTTTCTCGTTCCGAAGGTGAGCGGTACTGCCTGGGGACAGGGTGCTGTCAGCAACGCAGAATGGACCGGTGTTCCACTGTCGGTCCTTCTCGCGAAGGCCGGTATCAGGGCTGGAGCGGTCGACATCGTGCTCGAGGGGGCGGACCGCGGAGAGGTCAAGGCGGACCCAAAATCTCCGGGACCGATTCATTTCGCGCGCAGTCTTCCACTGAGCAAGGCTATGCAGGACGAGGTCCTGATCGCCTACGCGATGAACGGGAAGGATCTCTCACCGGAGCACGGATTTCCGGCTCGTGCCGTAGTGCCAGGCTGGTACGGCATGGCGTCGGTCAAGTGGCTCAATCGGATCATCGTCACCGATCACGAATTTCAGGGTTACTGGCAAACGCTCGAGTATGTCGCGTGGAAACGCGAGAACGGGCTGCCGGTGCTCGTTCCGCTCGGCGAGGCGCAGGTCAAATCACAGATTGCGCGGCCAGCGGCGTACGAAGCCGTCGCGGCTGGCTCGAAGTATCGAATCCATGGCGCCGCCTGGAGTGGGGAAAGTGCGGTGGCTCACGTCGAGCTGAGTTTTGACGGCGGTGCGAACTGGGTGACGGCGACCCTGGTCGACGCCCCGCTTCGATTCGCGTGGTGTCGATGGGAGCACTTGTGGTCGGTGCCGGAATCGTGTGGTCGATTGTCTTTGCTCACGAGGGCGACGGACCAAGCCGGCAACGTGCAGCCGGATCATCGTGATCCGGACCGAAGAAACTACGTGATCAATCACATCGTACCGGTGGAGATAGATGTGCGCTGACCGCTGCGCGAAGACTCGGGCTTCGGCGGCCATGGTTGACGGGTCCCCGAGTGAAGAGCGCGCGCAATGCACAATCCACGCGGAGACACCATGAGTAATACGCGCGCGAGCGGCCGATTTGAAGTGACGATCAAGCCGCTGCCAGTCTATAATGCCGATGACGCATCGCTTGCCCGCATGTCGATCGACAAGCACTTCCTCGGCGACCTCGAAGCGACAAGCAAGGGCGAGATGTTGAGCGCGGGCAGTGTAGTGAAGGGATCAGCGGGCTACGTGGCGATCGAGCGAGTCACGGGATCACTCGCCGGGCGCGCCGGATCCTTCGTGCTGCAACATTCGGCGACGATGAACCGCGGCGTGCCGCAGCTCTCGATCAATGTCGTTCCTGATTCCGGCACCGGCGATCTCGCGGCGCTGTCGGGAACGATGATGATAAATATCGAAGCAGGAAAGCACTCTTACGAGTTTGACTATCGGCTCGAATCGTAGGCGTGCACCGCCTTACGATCAGCGCTTACTTGTTCGCCGGCGGATGCAGCATCACCTCGAGCTTGCGCACGGTTGCGGGCGTTCGAGGTCCGAAGTAGAGAAGCTCCGTTTCGTTGATGCGGTAAATCTTGAGGTTCCTGCCAGCAGGCGTGAGGTTGACGCCCGGGAGAGTCGCGAATTTCTCGGCGCTTCCCATCTGATCGAATCCTACATCCGTCGCGATTATGATGTCGGGGGCAAGCTTCGCGATAAGCTCCGGATTGAGGCGCGTCATCGCGCGCGTTGAATCGATCGCGTTCGTCGCGCCTGCCCATCGCAACATCTGGTCGGCCGCGCCTCCGCCGCCGACCCCAAGATAATTGTTGACGATCTGCCCCATGTGCATGATCAGCACGCGCGGTCGCGGCTTGTTCGCCCACTGCGCTGTGTCGGCCCATACCGAGTCCATGCCACTGCGCCACTGAGCAATAACGCTGTCGGCCGCCTTCTCCCGGTGGAACAGCTTGCCAAGTTGGGTCATCAGCATCTGCGCGCTGTCGAGCGAGTTGCCGGGTTTGATGACGAGGACCGGAATCCCGACCTGCTTGAGCTGGGCGAGCACCGCATCCGGGCCGACGTTGCCGTCGGTCAGGAACAGCGTCGGCTTCATCGAGATGATCCCCTCGGCGCTCAGCGCACGATGATAGCCGACCGAAGGAAGCTTGGTGATCGCTGGTGGATAGATCGACGTGAGGTCGCGGGCGACAAGATTGTTCTGCGCGCCGATATCGTATATGAACTCGTTGATCTGCTTGGAGACGCTCACCACACGGTTGGCACTCGTGTGTTTATCTGCTCGCCCGCAAGCGCACACTACAAGTGTAGCGCCGATGAATAAAAAAAGTCGCACCGCGCGCGACGTGAGCGGGGATACGATGGATCGGGCTTGCGTGGCAGGCATTGAGAATATCTGGCTGTGGATGATTGCACGGCACGGAGAAACTCGCTCGTATTCCTACGCGACTATTACGGCTGAGAGCGGTCGCGCGTTGGGCGCAATGGATGCCGAGTAGGCCGGTTTACCGCTCGGTGTGAACACGCGAGTGATTATCCCAGACAACCAATTTGAAACTTGCAGCATCCAAGTAGTGTAGAGCATTTCACGATTGCGATGTCACTTGGTCGTCCGCCTAGCCAGCGGACGCGTGAGCCATATTGGAGACGCTCGACATGTATACTGATGCGCTGCGCGGACGCTATGACTGGAAGCCGATCGCTCAAGCGGTACGGGGCTGGATCAAGGCCAGCGGATGCGGTTGTGTCGAGCTACCCGTGGAGACGGTCGACGCAGAGTTTGGCACCGACCACATGACGCCGCGCGGAAACACACTCGTGGTGAGTGCGAGCTATTCGGACGGCACTCGCTATTTCCTTCTGCTCAAGCCTGCGAACACTCGTGCGGATATGAGCTCGGTGCGCCGCGCTCTTGGTGCAGACGCAGCTCGCGCCGCATCGACCGGCGAGGTGCATCATTCCACGCGATGCAGGCCGGGCTGCGTCCCGCCAATGGGGAGTCTTTTCGAGCTTCCGCTGCTCATCGACTCGCGGCTCGCTGGGTCGTCCGAGCTATTTGTGCCCTCGGGGCAGCCGGGATTCGCGACACTTGTGCGGACCCGCGATCTTGTTCGCGCAGAATCCGCGCAGATAGTCGGAAGCTAGCACATCCGCTCTCCCTGATCGAAGCGCCGTTCGACCCATGAGGCATATCTTCGGCGACTAGGATTCTGCTAAGCCAGCTCCTCGCCTCCGCCCAGGGGGACAGCCAGCCCGTTCTGGTCTTCGTCCCCTTTTTCGTGCAACCCTGTCTGGCGGTGGTGTACGTGGAAGTATCTTTCTGAGCATAGCCCGCGACAGTGATTGCGGAAGCGCCAACGGGGCGGGCGCCCAGCGCGCATATGGTGGTGCAATACGATGATTCGTCGCGAATCGGCTAGGAGAGTCCATGTCTGATTTTTATCGACGCCGGCGCGTCATGATAAAGGACGCGACCGCGCTCCTGACGTTCTTCATCGGGTTTGTGTGGTCGGGCGCATTCGTGTGGCCGATCCTCGCCAATGGGGTCGACAGGGGCGACATGATCCAGGGTCTCGCCTATTTCCTTGGCGCGGTTTTCGGAGTCGGCGTTGTGACCGGGGTCATTGGACTCGAAACCGGAAACTTGCTGGGTGGCGTGTGGGAGCGGTATCACAGACGCCATCGCGGCTTCGGAACCGACAGCGCCACACCGATGCTCGCATGGGCAGGCCCGTCGCCTTTTCCACCGCAGCGCCCGGCCGCAGCTCCAGTTATGTCGCGGAGGAGGGATATGAGCAACGTGTATTACGACCAGGCTGGCGTCTACACGGCTTCATTCATCCCACTGGCTCAGCGCGTGAGACCCATCCAGTACGAGCCGCAGAAGGTGCGTGCGGCGCTCGCGAGGACGACCAACATCGGCGCGTGGGACGGCCCGCGGCTGGTAGGCGTCGTCCGCGTGTTGAGCGACGGATACACGTTCAGCGCGATCGCGGATATCCTGGTAGATCCCGAGTACCAGCGAATGGGGATCGGCCGGACCCTCATGCAGCACGCTCTTGCCGCGACTCCGGATACGCGGCTGCTCATCGAGGCGCAGCCCGATTCTATCCAGTTCTTCGAGCGCATTGGCTGCGATCGTGGACCCACCGGCTTCCTTCTCACAGCTTCGATCGCGCCCTGACACCTCCTTGGTGCCTGACGTGCCCTTTCTGATTCAACTGTTTGCCCGAGAATTGAGGAAAGGCTCGATCGAGTAGTGCGGGCCGACGCCGGGGGTGGTACTATACGTGCTTGGAGCCACCCTGAGGAGCGTCTGTGAATCAGTCAATTCAGTCGCCAGAAACCGACGAGGAGACGTACGGATTGCAAGAAGTCGGTCCGGAACGGCACACTGATGATCGGGAGCCGCCGCGTCGCCCTGAGGCGAGTGTAAAGCTTTACGTCGCCCTCTGGCTCCCCGGAGCGGGGGCGCTTCTCGCGTATTCCGTAATCCGCGGAAACTTCTGGGTAGGATTCGTCGGGATCGAGCTCCTCCTGGTTGGTCTTTACACTCTCGCAAAACTGTAAGCGCACCAATGGTTTCGAACAACTCGTAATGAATACCGACCAGCACGCGGTGGCGGATATGACCGCGTCAGCGCATTCCGGCCCGGATTCCAGTCCGGACGATTCCCATGCGTCGGCAAGCCAGCGGTCGTGGGAGACGCCTCGCTCAGGCGCGATGGCGCCCCCAGTCGTTCCGGCCAAACGATCCGAATTTCTCAACCGCCTGCTGAACGTCCTCATCGCGTTGATGGCGCTGGTCATTCTCGCGCCGGTGATGCTCCTGATCGCGCTCGCTATCAAGCTCACGTCGCAAGGGCGGGTGTTCTACGTCCAGGACCGGGTAGGGGTCGATCGGCGCCGCCGCGCGGTTCAACCAGGGCAGGATCGACGCCGCGCGAATGTCGGAGGGAGACCGTTCCGCATTCTCAAGTTCCGCTCCATGCGCAATGACGCCGAGGCCGGCACAGGGGCCGTCTGGGCGAAAAAGCAGGATCCCAGAGTCACGCCGGTCGGCAACTTTCTCCGAACCACGCGCCTCGATGAGCTTCCGCAGCTGATCAACGTCGTGCTCGGCGACATGAACATCGTCGGGCCCCGACCGGAGCGGCCGAGTATCTTCGCCGAGCTGCGGCAGAACATCGACGGATACCAGCTGCGGCAGCAGGCACGGCCTGGAATAACTGGCTGGGCTCAGATCAACCACTCGTATGACACATCCATCGAGGACGTACGCGTGAAGATTCAGCTGGACCTGGAATATCTCGCGCGACAATCGCTGGCCGAGGACCTGAAGATCATGATGCGGACACTACCCGTGATGATCTTCAAGCGTGGAGCGCAATAAGAAAGCGCGAAGCAGTTGGAACTGCGCTGAGAGGACGCCGGGTCGAATGAAAAAGAGGGGCCGCAAATCGCGGCCCCTCTTTTCTTACCTTGCGAAGTGGTTTACTGCTGGGGCTGTGGTCGGTTCATCCGAGCCTTGTCCATGTCGGCCGCATTCTTGTCGAATACCGTCTGCTGATCGCTCGTGAGAATACCGCGGATTGCTGCGCGCTGTCTCGTGCGCATGTCCATCATCTTCTCGCGCATGTCGCTGCCTCCCATTGCCGACTGAGCTTCCGTTGCAAAGCGAGCATTGATCGCCTTCACGGAATCGGACTGTGTCGACGTCAGGGTGACGCCGGTGAGAAGCCGATCGGTGGTACGCTGCATCATCTGGGCGGGGTCCATTCGGCCGCCGCCTCCCGCTGTTCCTTGTGCCATGACCGGCGCGCTCGCCGCCGCCATGAGCATCAGAGAGCACGCTGCAATCTTGATTCGCCGCATGTTGCTTCCTCTTCGAGATGTGGTTTGTACGCTGCTGACAGTCGGCAGCGAAATCCGTACCTGTGACCCGTACAAGTACGGCCGGGTTGGCCATACGTTGTGCCGTGCTTCGTAAAAGCATGGAGGCAGCATCCGGGCGCCGTAAGTACCCACCAGTCTCGAAAACGATCGGCCGGCGTCGGCACTCGTATGGTCCGTGTCCAGCGTGCGCGCCACGCCGTGTAGCGAGCTTCAAAGAAGAAGGCGCAATACTTACGGGTTCCAGGAGGAGGTTGGGAGAGGTACAGTTCGATATATGGAGCGGGCTGAGAAGGACGATCGGATGATCGCGCGTCGTGCAGCAGTTGCCGTGGTCGTCACTGCCGGTGACCGCGGAGACGAAGTGCTCATCATCCTGCGGGCTACAGTCGAAGGCGACCCCTGGAGCGGGCACTTGGCGCTGCCGGGCGGCGGAAGCGAGCCGGAAGACTCATCGCTCGAAGCGACGGCGCGTCGCGAGACACTCGAAGAAACCGGAATCGATCTGTCATCCAGCCCTTGCGTTGCGGTGCTTACCGCGGTGAGTCCGCATTCCGTGCGGGCTCCATCGATCACCATCTCGCCATTCGTGTTCCAGTACAGTGGCGACAAGACAGTGACCATCTCACACGAAGTCGCCGATGCGTGGTGGGTTCCGATCGAAGAGCTGCAGCGCGAGAGCGCGTGGAACATGGTGCAAGTCGAGGTGAGCGACGGATCATGTGTAACCACGCGAGGATTTCTCTGGCGCGGACACATACTTTGGGGATTGACCGAGCGAATCCTATCCGAGTTTCTCGCGCGCCACCGACCAGGCGCCGACGACTTCGCAGCTCAGTAGCGCGTGACGACGTCGTTCAACACTGGACGCGCGCGATCGAGTGGACGCTCAGTCGCCGTGCCGATGTGGATGAAGCCGGCGATGCGCTCACTGTCAGACAACCCGAGCTCGGCGAGCACGCGGCGGTCATATGCGTACCATTCGGTGTGCCAGTTGGCGCCGTAACCCATTGCATTGACGCCGATGACGAGACTCATCGCGGCTGCGCCGGCGGAGAGCAGCTGCTCCCACTCGGGTGCCTTGGGATGGTCGTAGGGAGAAGAAATCACAGCGATGACGAGCGGTGCCCGGAGAAGCCGAGAGCGCTCCGTTTCTATCATCGTCTCGGTCGCGTCCGGGTGCTCTGCTGAATAAATAGCCGCGATCGATTCGCCCAGTTTCGCGGCGCCTTCCGGCGTGAAAACCACGAACCGCCACGGCACGGCGCGCCCGTGATCCGGGACGCGGGAGGCGATCGTGAGAAGTGTTGTGATCTGTTCGGGGGTGGGTGCCGGCGCGGAGAGCAGGCGCAAGGGCACGGACCGGCGGGTGAGGAGGAGTTCGATAGTCTGGTTCATTTTCTGGACTGGAGTCTCCACAAACCTAGTCGAGGAAACCTTTCGCCCCGCGGCAGCATCACACCCAGTGTCGGGAATCGCCGGCTTTCTCCGGCGCATCCAGTCTGCCATCCGAATCCAACCGTCCATGTACAGCCTTCATTCCACAAATCCGACGACGCACCGAACCGGCCGATATCGCCTGTGCGCACTGATCACCGCTATGACTGCATTCTTCGCGGTCGGCGCGCCATGCGCGTTCGCACAGGGGGACGCTTACTCGGTTCAACGAAATGCGACCGCTCCGACGTCTGGTATTTCGACGATTCGGATAAACAACGGCTCCGGACGGCTCGTGATCACAGGCCACGCAGGCGCGTCGACGCTGAACGCAACGGCAATCGTGCGCGGATCTTCGCGTGACGCGGTGAATTCCGTAAAGCTCGTCACTGACCGCAGCGGAGACGTTCTCACTGTCCGCGCCGATCGGCCAGATCGCGAGTGGAGCGATGGGGACAATACCTCTGTCGACCTGACCATCGAGGTGCCGTCCAACATCGCTCTGGATGTCGTCGACGGGAGCGGCGGTGCTCGCATCGAGAACGTCGGCGCGATCCGAATACACTCGGGGTCGGGAGGGGTACGAGTGACGAACGCGGGCGGCTCGGTCGACGTGGAAAGTGGATCGGGGCGTGCGGAGCTCCGCACGGTGCATGGCAACGTCACGGCGCAGACCGGATCCGGTGGTCTCACGATCACCGATGTAACGGGATCTGTGGACGTGCGCAGCGCCGGCTCGGGCGGCCTCACTGTCAAAGGCGTCACGGGCTCGCTGCATCTAGGCTCGATCGGCTCCGGCACTCTCAGCGCCGACAACATCGGCGGCGACCTCACCGTCGACCGCAAGGGGAGCGGAGAGGTGGAGTACACCAACGTCAGAGGGCACATCAGCGTTCCGGACCGAGGGCGCGACCGGTAATCCTCGTGGCCTGATAAATTGATCGGATGACGGATCCGATCCTCGAAGTTCTGGAGTGCGACGCGCTCGCCGAAGCGGGCGAGCCGATCATCGCGCTCGTGTCGGAATATTTTGCGTCCACGCTTACAGGGAATGGCCCCGTTTCCACGGGCAGGACAGCCGACGAGCTGTCGCTCCGGTTCGATGAGCCGTTGCCGCGCGGCGGAGTCCCGATGACCGAGGTCGCGCGGCGTCTTCGTGACGACGTGATGGCCGACGCAAATCGCCTGTATCACCCGATGTACATGGGTCATCAGGTGGCGCCTCCTTTGCCTGCCGCGGTCTGGACGGAGCCGGTGATCAGCGTGCTCAACCAGTCGGTCGCCGTGTGGGAAATGTCGCCCACCGCGACGGTAATCGAGCACCGCGTGATTCGGTGGATGACAGAGCTGATCGGATGGGACGATCGGAGCGGCGGAACACTCACGTCCGGTGGCACCGAGGCGACATTCACCGCGCTTCTGGCTGCCCGGAACACGATAATTCCCGACGCATGGACGGAGGGCGTCGGCGCCAATGCGCCGCTCGTTCTCTGCGGAGAGCATGCGCACTACGCAGTATCACGCGCGCTCGGCGAGCTCGGACTGGGTGTGCGAAGTCTCGTCACGGTTCCATCACGCGACTTCCGCATGGACCCGTCCGCGCTCGCTCGCGCACTCGACGATGCCCGCGATACGGGCCGCTCGGTTATGGCGGTCGTAGCGACCGCTGGCTCGACTGCTACCGGGTCGTTCGACGATCTCGAAGTGATCGGGACGATGTGCGCGGAACGCGGGATCTGGCTGCACGTGGACGGCGCGCACGGGGCTTCCGCGCTCCTTTCATCCAGCAGGGCCGCAGCGCTCGCGGGACTGCATCGCGCGCGGTCGGTCGCGTGGGATCCGCACAAGGGGATGCTGCTCCCGATCGCGACAGGGATGCTGCTGATGCGTGACCGCGAGGACATGCAGCGCGCATTCGCGCAACGCGCGCCGTATCTCTTTCACGAGCGCGCTGGTGCACGCGCATGGGATCTCGGCGTGGAGAGCTTTCAGTGCTCGCGTCGCTCCGACGTTCTCAAGCTTTGGGTCGCGCTGCAACGCTACGGCGCCGACGGGATCGGGCGCGTCTACGATCACCTGTGCGATGTGACGCAACATCTGCACGACGCAATTGCGGCGCGACGGGATTTCGAAGTGTTGCACGAGCCGGAGTCCAACATTCTGTGCTTCCGGTACGTTGGGGCGGGGAACCTCGCAGACGATGCGGTAGACGCACTCAATCGAGAGCTACGGGTCAGCTACAACCGCTCAGGGAAGGGTTGGATAACGCTCACGGTGCTCGGCGGCCGGCCGGTGCTGCGCGTGACGGTGATGAATCATCGTACACGCGCACACCATACCGAAGCACTTCTCGACGGACTTGCTGCGGAAGCTGAGCTTATCCGGCGACGACCGGCACTACAGTAGCGATTTGATCCAGCCGCCGTCCACGGGAATGGACGCACCCGTGGTATAGCTCGCCCGCTCGGACGCGAGAAAGGTCACCATCGCCGCAAACTCCGCGGGGGTTCCCAGACGCCCTGCCGGAATCTGATTTTCCCACGTAGCGATTATGGAATCCGCCGTCACGCCACGCTGTTTCGCGTTGGTCGAGGCAAGATCGGCGATTCGATCGGTGAGTGTGTAGCCCGGCATGACGTTGTTCACCGTTACCCCGTAGCTCGCGACCTCGTTCGCGAGCGTGCGTGCGAAGCCCGTCACGGCGGCGCGGACGCTATTCGACAGAATAAGATTGTCCACCGGCTGCTTCACGGCGATCGATGTGACATTTATGATGCGCCCCCAGCGGCGCTCCTTCATTCCGGGGAGCACGGCTCGCGTCATGTTGACGACGCTCTCGAAGTTGAGCCTGAGCGCATCGCTCCACGCTGAAGGTGGATGAGACTCGAAGGGACCCGCCGGTGGGCCGCCCGCGTTGGTGACAAGTATGTCCACGCGACCGAATTCATCGCGTGCGCGCTGCCACACACGGTCTATTGCGGCGGGATCCGAAACGTCGGCCGCGACCGCGACGACAGTTGCGCCGATGGTGTCCCGTATGTGGGCTGCTGTCGCCTGGAGCGACGGTTCACTGCGCGCGCACAACACGAGAACCGCGCCCTCGGCGGCGAGCTCCTCAGCCACCGCACGTCCAAGACCGCGGCTGGACGCGGTGACGAGCGCAACCTTGCCTCCTATCCCGAGATCCATTGCTATTTCTTGTGAAAGTAGCTGTCGGTGCCGTTAAGCCAGTCCGCGCGCGGCGGGCTGAAGATGTCGACGTCTAGCGTGTCTTCCATGGCTTCTGCCTTGTGCGGAACGTTCGACGGAATGTGCAGGACCTCTCCCGCCCGTACGACGCATTCCTCGGCGCCATCTTCGCCGATCCAGAAGTGAAGCGCCCCCTCCAGGATGTACGTGAGCTGCTCGTTGTGATGCGAGTGCTGCGGGACTATGGCGCCCTTGGTCAGGTACACGTGCGCGAGCATCATGTCGTCGCCGGTGATGAGCCGGCGCGAGATTGCGTCCGTGACGACCTCTTTCGGCATGTCGTCCCATCGAAATTGTCGAACTGATGTATGCATTTTGGTCTCCTGGGATTCGTGCCGCGGATGCGCGGCAATTGTACAAACATACGGCGTCCGACGGGGTTCGTTGCAGTCCACCTTTCAGGTGGAAGGAACGTATGGTGCGGCAAGCGATTTGCGAATATTTACAAGATCTGAAGCTTCTTAACCGCGCATCACGCCTCTAACCATGCATCTCACTGACATGCAGTCGGACGATCCGCAGGTTGCTCCACTCGTCGAGGTGTTTGAGCTGTACATGCTAAGGGACGCCGCCCTTGCGGACCTCCGGGAGCCGACCGTAGTTGCGACGCGAGCGATGCTCGACTCGGGAATGAGCCCCGATCTTATCCTCTCCATCCTTGACGGCGCTGTCCGGGTGGCGGCTACCGAGACGGCAGGAGCGCACACGGAGCAGTTCGCGCGAGAGCTCAAGGACCAGCTTGGGCCGTGGCTCATGGGCGAATGCTTCGACCCCGCGCGTGCACACGGCGCCACCCAGCCGTCGAGCTGAGGCGGGCAGGACTGGCGCAGCCGCTGCGCGACGGTCATTATCAGATCGTGATCACTCGCCGCGCCACACCCTCGGACGCCGCGCCCATAAGCGCGCTCATCGAACTTTACGTCGCTAGTGGAACTCTGCTCCCGCGCTCGGAGGAGTTCGTCGGCATGTATGCGCACGAGTTCATCGTCGCGGAGCATGACGGCAACGTGGTAGGATGTGTCCACCTCGACGAGTATTCGCCGAGCCTCGCCGAGCTGAGGTCACTGGCGGTCGCGCCGGATTCTCAGGGCGCGGGGGTCGGACGGGCGCTGGTGGCGGCTACCGAGCGATTCGCTTCGGCACGAGGCTATTCCACTCTGTTCGCGGTAAGCAACGATGCCGAGTTCTTCGGGCGGTTCGGCTTTGCGCGCCGCAACATCCCCGAGCTGGATCTCGAGCGAAGCGAGGTGAGCCGGTACAAGGGGGTGTTTGCGAAGGATCTGGAAATGGCTCCTGCCTCGCGCGGTGCTGCCTGAGCGGCAACCGTAGTCGGAGCAACGCACGTCGCGCGAAACGTGTCGTATATTCAAATGTAGTCCCACGCTACGCACGCTTTCGGGGTACGAGATGGATCCAGGCACGGCCATAGTAGCGATAATAGGGACGCTCGCCGGTTGCGGGGCCCCCGTGGCGCTCATGTACATGTGGTTGCATCGGCCGGCTGTGCGAAAGGACCTGGCACCGTCCGCGGCCACGGCCGCACTCGAGGCTCGATTGGAGCGTATCGAGGTGGCTGTGCAGGCAATCGCGATCGAAACCGAGCGTATCGCCGAGGGGCAGCGCTTCACCACCAAACTTCTCACCGCTTCCGCAGCGCAGAATGCCGAGCTCACGAACCGGATCGGGGCGTAAACTGGCGCAATTGTTCTGGTGATGGGGCGCCGGCTATCTACGTGTCAAATCGCTCGGAACTAGTCCTGGTCCGCGACGCCGTGATTCGTTACTTCCACGACCGGGCGACGCTTGACGAATTGAGACGGTCGGCGGTCGCCGGCGCGAAAAGCATGCTGGCGGACGGGATGACGATGGAAGATATCCTCATTGTTCTCAAAGGAGCCGTCAGGCTCGCTGCAGAGCACGTCACCGGTCCGGGCACGGAAGAGCGCGCTGTCTGGCTGCGCTCGCAGATGACGCAATGGCTGGTGGCAATGTATCTCGACGACGCCTCGAATACGGCCGATTCCGAGCTCACCGACAACTGATTTGAGCTGAGATCCGACTCGCCGCACTTGTACATTGGCGAGGCGACGCCAACTTTCGTGCATGGGAATCACGGCGTGGGCGCGACAACGAAATAGATCAAGACTGAATGTGACGGCGCATGCCGTCCAGCACGCCGTCACGCATGCTGTCGCGCTTGCGTCGATGTTCGCCGCCCGTCCGTTGCTCGCTCAGCAGACTTCTTCGGACTCGTTGCCGGCAGTGCGTGTCACTGTTACGAAAACGCCGTTCGATGTAAACGCGGCACCACTCGATGTCGCGTCGGTGAACTCGCAAGATATCGCCACCGCGAGACCAGGCTTTTCTGTAGACGAGGCACTCGGCCAGGTCGCGGGCATCCAGGTGGACAACAGGCTCAACTTCGCTGTGGGTGAGCGCATCTCCGTTCGCGGAATAGGTGCGCGCTCACAATTCGGTACGAGGGGTGTGCGCGTCATCGTCGACGGAATACCCGCAACACTCGCCGACGGACAGTCTGCGCTCAACAACATCGACATGGGGTCACTCGGACTCGCGGAAGCAATTCGCGGTCCGGCATCGGCGCTTTACGGAAATGCGTCGGCAGGTGTCATCTCTTTTCGCACGCTGCCTCCTCCTCCGGTGCCGTTCGCGCCTACCGCGCGCATCATGGGCGGGAGTGACGGCTTGTCGCGCTTCCAACTCGGCTTCGGTGGTATGAAAGGGAGCGGGACGTATGTCGTCAACGCGGACCGGCTCGATTATGATGGCTACCGCCAGTACAGCAGTGCGCGAAATACCCACTTCAACTCACTTGGCACCTGGGATTGGAGCCGCGTCTCGCTCCAGCTTGTTGCCAATAGCGTCCAGTACAACGCAGAGAATCCCGGCAGTCTTTCGGATTCGCTGATCGGCGTCGACCGTCGACAGGCCTACTTCAACAATGTCGCGCAGCACACTGGCGAGCGTGGCCGTCAGAACCAGCTCGGCCTCAGCTCGCGCGCGCAGCTCGGCGACGGCGAGCTGAGATTGTCGGTGTACGGACTCACACGCTCGGTCAACAATCCGATACCGACCAGTATCATTGGTATCCACCGAGCCGCGGGAGGTGTGCGTGCCGCTTACGCAATTACGGAGGGAACCGCGCAACGCAGCGTCACAACGATGGTTGGCGTCGAGTCGGACCTGCAGCGTGACGACCGTCGGAACTGGGCGAACAACCGTGGAGATCCAGGCGCTCTCACGCTCGACCAGCGGGAGCGAGTCACCAGCGCTTCACCATTCGTGCAAGTGAGCGCGACCGCCGGCCGGCTTACGTTCCTTGGCGGAGCACGCTATGACCAGTACAGGTTTGCCGCCACAGATCATCTCATCACGTCGACAAACCCTGATGATTCCGGTGTTCGCAAGATGTATTCTGCGAACCCGACTGTGGGACTGAGCTACGCGTTCCTGCCGTCGCTATCGCTGTACGCCAATTTTGCCACAGGCTTCCAGACGCCGACCACGACCGAGCTTGCTAACCGGCCGAGCGGCGCCGGTGGATTCAACCCGACACTGCAGCCGGAGCGCAATCACTCGCATGAAGGCGGTGTGAAGGGGCGGACGAGTATCTTTGCGTACGACCTGTCGGTATACGACATGCGGATCGACGATGAGCTGATACCATTCGAGGTCGCATCCGCGCCCGGGCGTCAGTTCTACCGCAACGCCGGCACCGCTCGTCACCGCGGGGTGGACACCGATATCACTGCGGAGCTCGCGCCTGAACTTAGAGTTCACGGTTCGTACTCGTTTACCGACGCGCGCTACGTCACCTACGCCGTGACGTCAGGCACGACGACGACATCGTACGCGACGAATCGAGTTCCCGGAGTCGCTCCGAATCTTGCCTCGCTCGCGCTGGAGCTGGGGGATCCGACTTCGCGCTTCGTGTCGGTCGAGGAGCGCTACCGCTCGGACATTCCCGTCGATGACGCGAACGACGCTCATGCGCCCGCGTCAATCGTCACCAACGTTCGTGGCAACATCGCGTTGTTCGGCGTCTCGCTATTTGGCGGCATCGACAATCTGTTTGGCGAGGTGTACGACACCTCGGTATCGATCAACGCTTTTGGCGGACGCTTCTACGATCCGGCCGCGGGCAGAACTTTCTACGCTGGTATAGATCTCTCAGCGATCAGGAGATGATTGTGGATGCAGCGCTTCCCAATCGATGAGCGGTGCGTCCATCACCGCCTCCTGTACAGCGTCCGACACTGCGCGCCGAAGCGCAAGATGCTTCTCGTTCGCGCGCGTGGGGTACACGCGGTTGGTAAGCAGCACGACCCAGACACCGCGCTCGGGATCGGTCCAGATCGAAGTGCCGGTAAAGCCGGTGTGACCGTAGCTGCGCGGTGAGAAGTAGTGGCCCGCGCTCGAGTGGAGCGCTGGCGTATCCCAGCCCAGCGCACGACTGGAGCCAGCGTCCTGCGCCGCGGTCCATCTCGCAATCGTCGTTGGTGCAAGCAGGCGCACCGAGCCGACACTTCCGCCGTTGAGCAGCATGCGAGCGAATATTGCCAGATCGTGCGCAGTCGAGAACAGACCTGCGTGTCCCGCGACTCCGCCAATCGCAGCTGCATTCTCGTCGTGCACCGTGCCCCACACAAGCCCGCGCAGCGAATCGACCTCGGTCGGCGCGATATGCCGCCTGTCGACGGAATCCGGTCTGAAACCGGTCTCCATCATCCCGAGCGGTGCGAAGATGGTGCGCTCCGTGTATGTATCGAGTGGCTCGCCGGTGATGCGCTCGACAATCAGGCCCATCAGCACGTAGTCCCAGTCGCTGTAGATGGACTTGGTGCCAGGCGTGTATGCGAGCGGCCGGCTATTGATCGCCTGCAGGTACTCGTCGCGTCCCTTCAACGTCTTCCAGAGCGGAGCGAACGCTTCGAGACCGCCGCGGTGCGTGATGAGCATCCGCACCGTGATGTCCTTCTTGTCGGGCGCGTTGAAGCCCTGCAGATACGATGCGACAGTGCGATTGATGTCGAGCCTCCCCTGTTCCTCGAGCATCATCGCCGCAGTCGTCGTTGCGATCACCTTGGTGAGCGACGCAAGATCGAATCGCGTGTGCTCATCGACCGCAGGCGCGGTGTCGGAGTAGGTAAGCCGGCCGTACGAATGAAGATAGATGAGTCTGTCGTACCGGCCGATCGCGACGGCCATCGCGGGCGCAGTATGATCCGCGATGGCGGCATTGATGATTGAATCGATTCGGGATGGAAGCGCCGGATCGAGTCCGTCTACCACGCGGGCGTGCGCAGACGCCGAGATTGCAGGCGCGTCCGCCACGCTGCCGGCGCTGCCGGTACTCCCAACGCTGCCGGCGTTCCCCGCGCTCGCGACACCGGTCGAGCTCGTAGTGGCACAGGCAGTCGCCATGCAGCACACGACTGCTGCGCGCATCGAGATGCCCAGCATGCCGCTGTTCATGCGGTCGCGCTCATGCCGAAGCGTCGATGAAGCTCCGCACATCGGCGTCCGACAACTGCGGCTCGCCGTGCGCGACGTTGTCGAGCCGACCCTGCTTCATCCACTCTTCCAGCACTCCGACCTGCTCGAATAGATGCTCGAACGACTCGACGATGAACAACAGCGGTTGATACGCGTCGATCTCGAAATACTGGTTTACAACCCACTCAAGCTGAATCGGGTAGCGCTGCACACTGGGCGATTCCACTGCGTGCTGCAGCTCGCCGTACGACGAGAGAAGTCCGCTGCCGTATGCCTTCACTCCCTTTCCGTCCGGCGCGCGCATCAGACCGAACTCCACCGTGAACCAGAAGAAACGGGCCATCGCCTTCATGATGCTCGTGGTGCGCCGGACCTGCTCGTCCGCATTCTTTATGCGCTTGACGATCTCCACCGCTGTCTGTGCCGCATCCCCGAAGCGCACGAGCGCATCCGCGAAAGCGGGATCCGTGTGCATCGGTACGTGCCCCGCGATGTCGTGGAAGATGTCCGGCTCGGGCAGGTAATCCAGCTGACCCGCGTCACGAATGGTTATCGTTGTCGGAAACTCGCGCTTGCGGAGCGAATCGAAAAACAGGTACGCGGGCACATAGCCACTCACGCCTCTGGCCTTGAATCCGGTGCGCGGAGACATGAACTTGTTGACGTCTTCCAGCCTCGGGACCGCATTTGGATCGAGACACAGCGTGTCCACGCCCTGCAGAAACCGGGGGTTGGCATACATACGCCACCTGTCGCCCATTCGCGCGAACAGCTGTCGCCACGCTTCATGATTCCTGGCGCTGTACAACTCGTAAGGCTGCTCGATGAACAGCTGGCCGGCTTCGCGCGCAGCTTCCGTGAAAGGCGCCCGAGTTGTCGTGAGCCCCTCTAAAGTGTCCGGAATGTTCTCGACGTCGTGCGGTGCGGCTGTACCCATTCAAGGCTCCATCTTCGTGTCCCGACTCGCGTATGTTACCGTGCCGATGCGAAATCTGCCAGCATTCAGCGTCCTTTGACGCTTCCTGTGCACAGATGATATTTGAGATCGTGCAAACCCACGCCGATTCCGCAGTCTGCGGCCGTGCCTCAAGCGCGACCAACACTCGTTCGCATGCCGCCCGATCTCGGCGTCTGCCGCTCCGCCGGATCATCGCTCTCATCGCACTGTGCTCTGGTTGCGCAAAGACGTCGCCCGCGAAGTCCGAGATCGTCGTCTTCAACGCCGGCGCGCTCGCGCTACCACTCCGCGCGGCGCTCGACTCCTTCGCGCCGCGCCACGGCCTCACTGTCAGCCAGGAGAACGCCGGTTCCGTCGAAACGGTGCGCAAGATCGTCGATCTGGGCCGCGTTCCCGACGTCGTCGCGGTCGCCGATACGGCGCTCTTCTCGCGCCTGATGCCGGGCCGGATCGCAGGTCAGGTGGTCCCCCTTGGAAGCAGCCGCCTCGTGCTCGCGTATACCGACAAGTCGAGGTTTGCCGGTGAGGTAAACTCGAAGAACTGGCTCGACGTCACTACACGGCCCGGGGTCGAGGTGGGTCGCAGCGATCCCGCCCTCGATCCCGCCGGCTATCGCGCTCTGATGGCGATGCAGCTCGCCGCCCGGTTCTATGCCGAACCTGGACTCGAGAAGAAGCTCGAAGCAGCCGCGTCGCCGAAAGACATGCGACCGAAGTCCGCCGATCTGGTTGCTCTGCTACAGACAGGGAACCTGGATTACGCCTGGGAGTACGAATCCGTCGCGCGCCGACTGGGTCTTCGCTTCGTTGTTCTTCCACCGGAGGTCGACCTCGGAGAGCCGGCCCTTGCCGCGACGTACGCGACGGCGAGGGTCGCGATCCCAGCCTCGGGCTCTACGGCACGCGGCCAGGATCGCGCGCCGCTCGTGATGGTCGGAGCGCCAATCGTCTTCGGCGCCGCGATCCCACGGGACGCTCCGCACGCAGTGGCAGCGCGCGGTTTCATCACATATTTGATGTCGCCTCAAGGAAGATCGATCCTCGATTCCTACGGGCTCGTTCGGACGCCGCCAGGGATGGCAGCGCACGTGAAGTAGGGTGAGGATTCGCAGATCGTGCGAGTAGCTCGTTTCGCTGCGGCATTCTGATGCGTCATATGATTATTCCTCTTTACACCGGTCTTAATTCGCACATGGACGAGATTGTTCAGTTCTTCACACGCCGCCCGCTCGCTCAGCGCGCCTTTCTTGCATTTACCGTTGCAATGTTTCTCGCCTGCGCCGCCCGAATAGCAGCGCACTCCTGAGCAGGGAAGAGGGCCCGCGCCCTCGCTCCAATGCCGCGCCAACACCGCGGCCCAAAGTCTTCATCACCGACCCCACTGTACGCGCGCCGTACTCAAACTGGAATCACACTTGAAATCACTGTACGGTGCGCTTGCGGCTGCGCTCGTAGTTACGGTTGCCGGCTGCGGCAGCGACTCCAACGTCGGGCCGGTAAATGGCTCTCCTGATCCGACCGCCGCCGATCTCAGCACGATGAATGTCGGCGACGTCCGGACCATGACCTTTGCGGCGGCTTCGGGCGGTCTCCAGATTCCGGCGAGTCTCGCATCGGCGCAGTACGCAGTGATTCTTGGGAATGCGAATGTCGCCTCGAGCAATGTCAACGACTATGACATCCGGGGCGACTGGCTCGTGCCCAACGCCCAGGCGCCAGTGGCGGATATCTTCCAGCCGTCCGAGCGGCCGCTTCGTGCTCCACTGAACACGCTCCGCGGTCAGCAGTTCGAGGCGAGCTTGCGCACGTTCGAGCGCACGCGCCTTCCCAAGCCAGGCGGCAGAGTGAGCGCTGGCTCGGGTGTCGCGGCAAGCAAGCTCGTCCCCGCTCCGTCGGCTGCGACCAATCCGCCGCCAGCGGTCGGGTCTACCGTCAACTTCAAGGTGCTCACGCAGGCCGGATTCGGCGGTGTGACCACCTCCGCCTGCTCAGCAAACGGATACACGAACACGGTCGGCGTCGTGAAATACGTGTCACAACATGCAATTGTCGTGAGCGACGCGAACTCGCCTCCCGGCGGATTCACGACGGCGGACTTCCAGGCGATCGGAGACGAGTTCGACCAGCTGATCTATCCGACAGATGTTGGATACTTCGGAACGCCGACGGACATCGACAACAACGGTCACATTTTCATATACTACACGCCAGCGGTGAACAAGCTCACGTCGCCGGGTCAGGCATCCACGACAGGGTACGTCGGCGGCTTCTTCTTCGCCGGCGATATGTACCCGCCGACGACACAGGGCTGTCTGTCCAGCAACCAGGGCGAGATTTTCTATCTGCTCGCACCGGATCCAAACGGTGTGAACGGCAACGTGTTCACCACCGCGTTCGTTCGTCAGATCACTCGCGGAACGGTCGCACACGAATTTCAGCACATGATCAACTCCGGCAACCGGTACACTTCGCCGGTGGTGGAGAACTTCGAGGCGACATGGCTGGACGAGGGACTGGCGCACTTCGCAGAAGAGGCCGTCGGGCGCGCAAAGGCTGGCTTCGCGGACAACTACTCCGTCGGCTTCAGCGACATATCCGGCCTCGATACGACGGTAACGCAGGCGTTCTTCCTGCAGAATTTCGCGCGCGCGAAGTACTACGTCGAGCGTCCGGATACGACCGCTGCGATCGTCAGTCACCCGAAGGCGGCGGCCAATCTCGCCTCGCGCGGCGCTGAATGGGCGCTCGTGCGCTATGTCGCCGACTGGTTCAATACCGGCGGCGATCCGCGCACCGTCACCAGGAAACTCGTCGCCGGCCCGGACACGGGTAGCGTCAACCTGGTCAAGGCGACTGGCGTCCCGATGGACACCATTCTTGCCCACTTCGTGGTGACGCTGTACACGGATCACGCTGCATATCTTCCGGCCAACTCGCCGTACAGCTACAAGAGCTACAACTTCAGGGAGCTGGTGACGGGCACGCTCATCGGGGCCGAAACAACGACGTCATATCTTCCAGTCGGCGCGATAGGCAACGGAAGCACGACGTTCGTGGCCAACGTGCCTGCGTCATCCGGTGCGTTCGCTCTCACATCGCTGAGCACCGGTGGCGCCCGCACCATCAAGGTCACCGATGCGAGCGGCGCTACATCGTCAGATCCGAACGGGCGCGTCTACGTGGTTCGGGTCAAATAATTTTGCAAGGGCCACGCATGCGTCGCCCTTGCAACGTCGCCCCACAGTGTCCGTCACCCCTCCCTGAGCGCCGTCATCGCGGTTTCCTTGAAGACGTCGCGACCTGCGATGGCCCCGATCCCTATCGCGATGGCCATCATCACAGCGGTTATAACGATCGCGGGCCCAAATTGCGGTGTGTACTTCACCTCGAAGACGAAGTGCACCAACGCCCAGCTTCCAATCATTGCGAGAACCAGTCCCGTGAGGCTGCCGAGCACACCGAGCAGAGCGTATTCGGTGAGTAGAATGCGCATGATCTGAGCGCGTGTTGCGCCGAGTGTCTTGAGGAGCACGCTTTCACGGATGCGTTCTCGGCGCGTTGAAGAGACCGCGCTGAAGAGCACCGGAACACCCATTATCACGCTGAACAGAGCCATGAAGCGCACGGCTGTCGAGACTTTCGATACAATCTTGCCAATCGTCTCCGTGACCAGTGACATGTCGATGCTCGACACATTCGGAAAGCGCCGCACCAGATCTCGCTGAATCATCGCGACGTTAAGCGCCCCCGGTACCTTGGCCAGCACCGTGTATTGATGCGGCGCGTCCTCGAGCACGCGTGTCGGAAACACCGCGAAGAAATTGGGCTCGAACCGCGTCCACTTCACATCCCGCAGGCTGGTGACGCGGGTCGGGATGTCGACGCCCTGCACGTTCCACGTTATCTCGTCGCCGAGCTTCACGTGCAGCTCACCCGCAACACCTGCGTCGAGCGACACTTCACCGGTATCGCCGGTGACGAATGGCGACGGCCGCGAAACCTCCGGCGGAAACCACCTGCCTCCGACCAGCGTCTCGCCCGCTGTCATGGAATCGCGAAAGGTCGATCGATATTCCCGTCGTACGGCCCAGCCAGCGCGCCTGTTCCTGGCGGAATCGGCGACGATCGATTCGGTCGTGCGCCCGTTTATGGACGCGATGCGCATGGGTACTACGGGCGATTGTTGCGTCACGGTGAAGCCGCGCGCATGAATCACGGAATCGATAGGCGCGGCCTCGTTGCCCTGCACATCGAACATCAAGAGGTTCGCGCCGGATGAGGCCGCATTGAGCGAAAGGTCCTGGACGATGCTGTTCTGCACCAGATAGAGCGTGGTGACGAGGAATGCACCGAACCCGAGCGACAGCATGACCGCGCGCGTCTGGTTAGCGGGACGATACACATTCGCGACACCCTGGCGAACCACGTAAGGCCAGCCCGCGCGTACCGAACGCCGCGCGCCCCATGAGAGCGCGCTTGCGACCAGCGACAGTACGAGCAACACTCCACCCGTCGCTGCGGCCAGCCACAACCCCTGCCGCACAGTCTGCGCCCGCGCAACTGCGACGCCAACGACACTCAGTACGAGCGCGACGTCCACCATCACGCGCGGGAGGTCGGTCCAGTGCATGCGCAGCACCTCGGAATCGGCATCGCGCCGCAGGGTCTGCAGCGGAGACACGTTGCGGAGTGCGAGCAGCGGACGCAACGCGAACACAAGCGCAATCCAGCCGCCGATCAGCACCCCGGTCAGTATCGCTGTGGGCTCGAGACTCACGTGCACATCCACCGGGAGCAGCCCGATGAACGCGAGCGGCAGCAGAAACTGAATCACGACGCCGCCGATCGCTCCGAGCAGTGCGCCTAACAATCCCATGACGGCCGCCTGCGCGACGTACATCCCGAGAACCTGGTTGCCGGACGCGCCGAGACAGCGGAAGATCGCGACAGTGTCGATCTTGCGTGCGACGAAGGCGCGCACACCGCTCGCCACTCCGATTCCACCGAGCAGCAGCGCTACCATTCCGACGATGCCGATGAAATTCGCGAGGTTCTCCGTGGCGCGCGCCGCCGCTTGTTCGGACTGGGTCACCGTACGTACACCGACGTCCAGCTTCGTGAGCCGCGCTCGAAATGGCTTCACGAATGCATCCGGATCTGCATTGGTGGGCAGCCTGAGCACCGCGCTGTAATCAGCGGTGCTTCCGAAGACGAGCAGCCGCGTTTCCGGCAGATATCGCGCAGGGATGTAAACCCGGGGCGCGAACGCACTCGACAGACCGGAGGTTCCGGGAACGTCCTTCAACGTCCCTCGTATGACGAATTTCCCGTAACCGACCTTCAGAGTGTCGCCGACGTGGGCGTCGAGCGCAATGAGCAGTGACGGATCGGCGAGCGCGTTCGGGCCGGACTGCAGCGTCTCGTACCGGCCGGGTGGGTCGGTCGTTATCTCGCCGTACAGCGGGTAGTCGGCTGTGACTCCATAGATCTGTGCGAGCCGCGTATCGCCGTTGCGCGGAACGACGGCCATCGATGGGAAGCTCGTCGCGCGTGCGTTCGGTATTCCGGCATGCGCGAGCGAATCCAGCAGATGCTCGGTTTCCTTGTCGAACGGACGGCGTGCCGACAACCGTATGTCGCCGCCGAGCAGCGCGCGCGACTGTTCGCTGACGGAGCGCGTGACGTTGCGTGCGAAGGAGTCTATCGAAACAAGCGCAGCGACTCCGACAGCGATCGTCGACATGTACAGAAACAACTTTCGCCGCGCGGTGCGGCTCTCGCGCCACGCGAGCCGCGTCAGTTGAAGTGCGGATGCGCTCAAGCGATGCGTCCCGTCGAGCCCGTATCCTCGACGATCACGCCGTCGGCGAGCCGGATCTGTCTTCGCGCGCGAGCGGCGAGTGCCGCGTCGTGCGTCACTAACACGACAGTCGAGCCGGACTCCTGGTTCAGCTCCTCCAGAAGTGCGACGACGCGCTCGCCGCTCGCAGCGTCGAGGTTTCCCGTGGGCTCGTCCGCGAAGAGAATCGAGGGTTGATTGGAGAACGCCCGCGCGATCGCGACACGCTGCTGCTCGCCGCCGGACAACTGGGTCGGGAAGTGCAGCGCTCGCTCGGCCAGACCCACGCGCTCCAGCAGATGGGAGGCGCGCCGCTCGGCGCCGCTCTCTCCCCGGAGCTCCAGAGGAACCTGCACATTTTCGGCAGCGGTAAGCGTCGAAATGAGCTGAAAGCTCTGGAAGACGAACCCGACCTTGGCCGATCTCACGCGTGCGCGATCGTCCTCGCTCATACTCGACATCTCTGCGCCGTCCAGGATCACCCGTCCGGCCGTAGGTGTATCGAGACCTGCGAGGAGGCCGAGCAGGGTAGTTTTCCCGCTCCCCGACGGCCCGGTAATCGCGACGAATTCGCCCGGCTGCACAGCGAACGATACGTTCCGGAGTACCGCGAGCTTGCGCTCGCCGCTCCGGTATTCCTTGGTCAACGATTCAGCGATGAGCATGAAAAAAGACGTCGGTTATGTGTGGCTATTGAGAGCCGCTGGTCTCACTTCCGCCATGATTGTGGCGGCATGCGGGCCGGCGGCGAAAGATAAGACACCGTACAGTCCGGCCGACGCACCAACGATCATGACAGCAAATCATTCAGTAGCGGACACAGCGCCGCGGACAACGAAATCAGGGCCCACAGTTCTCTTTATCGGAACCAGCCTTACAGCCGGCCTTGGGCTGGAGCCGGATCAGGCATACCCGGCGCTCATTCAGGCGAAAGCCGACTCAGCCGGAACTCCGATCAAGGCAATCAACGCTGGAGTGAGCGGCGAGACATCGGCCGGTGCGCTCAACCGAATATCGTGGGTGCTCCGGACGCCCGCGGACATCGTCGTCATCGAGACCGGCGCCAACGATGCGTTGCGGGCGCTTCCTGTCTCCGAAGCGCGCAGGAACATCAGTGCGATCCTGGACAGCGTGAAGGCTGCCAAGCCTCAGGCGAAGCTCTTCCTGGTCCAGATGGAGGCGCCGCCCAACCTCGGCGCGGCGTACACGACGGCGTTCCACAACATGTACGGCGAGCTCGCGCGTGAGAAAGGCGCGACTCTCATCCCGTTCCTGCTGAACGGCGTGGCGGGCATCTCGGCGCTGAACCAGGCCGACGGGGTGCATCCGAACGCGCGCGGGGAGAAAATCGTCGCCACGAATGTCTGGGATACGCTCAGGCACGCTTTACGGTAGGGCGCGGGACGGTTGCTCAGGCGAGGGTCTGGCCGCTACCTTTAAAGGCTATGTACGTTTTTCCGAGGATTTGACGAATGGCGTTTCCAGCCACGCAGATTCGGCGGGGAATGGTACTCGTCTTCGAGGGCGAGCCATGCCGCGTCGTTGAGTTCCGCCACCACACGCCGGGAAACCTCCGGGCCATGGTCCAGGCGAAGCTCAAGAACATTCGCACGGGCAACAGCTTCGAGCACCGGTTCCGTGCCGCTGACACCATCGAGAAGGCCGCGATGGAGACACACGATCTCGAGTTCATGTATCAGGGCGGCGACACGTATCACTTCATGAATACCGAGAACTACGACCAGATCGAGATGGATGAGGAGGCGCTGGGGGACGCAGCCCAGTGGATGCAGCCGGGCATGAAGATTCAGGCCGAGTACTACGACGGCAACCCGATCGGCATCCAGCTCCCGAACTCGCTCAATCTGGAGATCGTGGATACCGCGCCCGTCATGAAAACGGCGACCAAGACCGCCTCGACCAAGCCGGCGAAGCTGAGCAACGGAGTGACGATCAACGTTCCCGAGTTCATCGCGCAGGGCGAGCGGGTCCGCGTCAACCCGACGACGGGCGAGTACATGGACCGCGCGAAGGATTGACCACCCGACGTTGGTTGCTGGGCGTGGTTTGCGGGGTTAGAATGAGATGCTCGGGCCGCGCGCCCGGACATGGTGGCTGTAGCTCAATTGGTTAGAGCACCGGATTGTGGTTCCGGGGGTTGCGGGTTCAATTCCCGTCAGCCACCCCTCGCGGGGTTTCGGAAGAACGTGTAGGTCCGTAGCTCAATTGGTAGAGCACCGGTCTCCAAAACCGGGGGTTGCAGGTTCGATTCCTGCCGGGCCTGTAAGTGTAAGAACCACCGCGCATCGAGCCGGTGGTTTCGTCGTTTATGGGACCGGCTGTCGCTATGCGCCGCCTTCCTTCTGCGGCGCCAGGCTATGGAGACTGCCACGTTCGGCGACCAGCTGGGCCATGGCTGCTCCGGCTTCTCCCTGTTCCTGGTAGCCCAGGAATACTCCGATCCTGTCGGGTTCGGGGCGATTCTGACTGACCTTCCATTTACCTTCGATACGACTGATGGGGATTTCGACGCCGACAATCCCCTTGATCTGTGACGCGATGAAGTCTGCGGGCGCATCGTCGACCTTCCACGGTGCAGAACGACTGCGCTCGCGCGAATGCGTGAGATCGTCGATCTGTTTCCGCAGCCACGTCGTATCATCGATCACTCGCGGATGTCCCCACGCGTGTACTGTGACGTAGTTCCATGTGGGCACGACCTTTCCGGTATCGCGTGTCGTGGCATACCACGATGGAGTGACGTAGGCCTGCGGCCCCTGAAATACGACCATGCATTCGTCGACGACGGCGAGCTCGCGCCACTGCTCGTTTGCGCGCGCGAGGTGACAACGAAGTGTGCCCAGCTCCGGGGAACCCGGGTCGATGAGGAAGGGGATCTGATTCGCCATGAGGCCGCGCGGGCCCGCGCTGACGAGCAGGCCAAGGGGATGAGCGCGAATCAGCTCATGCTGAATCTCCAACCGATCTTCGCGGAACTGCGGGGGCTGATACATTGACGCCTTCTCCTCGGATTCTGAGGGAATATATGAGTTCCCGGCGCCTTCAACGTCGACGAGTAACGCAGGCAGAACCTGGACGTCCAACACATCACGGATTGCGGTGGGGTAACCGCACCGCCGCAGGAACAACTTACCTACAAAACTGTAAAGTCTGGGTATGAAGCCTTTTCTGCTCTCTGGATTGCAACGGCGGACTCGGCGCCCCGTAGCGCTGTTCGCTCGCTGTTGGCTTTTTCTCCTCGCCTCGCTCGCCGTCGCCTGCAGCGATACGCCTACGGCGACCTCCGCACGGAGTCTCCTGGTCGGGCCACCTGCCGACCTGAGCTCGATGGCGGTTGGCAACGTCCGCGTCATGACGTTTGCGCAGGCATCGAGCGGTCTCACGATTCCGAGCTCGCTGTCATCCGCGCAGTATGTCATCGTCGTAGCGAACGTAGCTGGCGATACCGGGTCGGTTCCCCAGTACACCGTAGCCGGCGATCTGCAGGCTCCCGCGCCACCAGTCTCGCGGAGCATGAATGCGGTGCGGTCGCCGTTTGCGCGTCCGTTGTACACGAAAGTCGGCGGCGTGCGCGGAGCTCAGTTCGAGGCAAAGGTCCGTGGCTTCGAACGATCGCATCTATTGTCTCGGGGCACGCCGGGGAGGAGCGAGCCATCGTTGCGTCGCGCCGACAATGTTCCCTTCGGAACTGTACCAACGGTCGGCCAGCAATTCTCGTTCAACGTTCCCGGCAGCGGAAACGACCTCTGCACGAGCTACTCGACTGTCAGCGCAACTGTCGAGGCGGTGTCGAACTACGCGATAATTCTGACCGACAATCGCTCGCTGAACGACGGCTTCACGCGAGCGTCGTACGACAGCCTGGCGCAGGAATTCGACACGTACGTGTACCCGACCGAGACGGGGTACTTCGGTACGCCGACCGATATCGATCACAACGGCCGTGTCTTCATTCTGTATACGCCAGCCGTCAATCTTCTGACTCCTGCAGGTACGGCCGCGACGGGTGGTTTCGTGGGCGGCTACACGTTCGCAGGGGATTTCTTCCCACCGACGCCGGAGTCGCAGGGTGGGTGCCCGGAAAGCAATCAGGCCGAGATCTTCTACCTCATGGTTCCGGACTCGACAGCGAGTGGCGGCAACACGTATGGGAACGTCTTCTCCGCATCGTTCGTCGAGGCGCAGACGCGGTCGACGATGGCGCACGAGTTCCAGCACGCGATCAACTCCGGCAATCGGTATGTCAACGGCCACAACTTCGAATCGGCGTGGCTCGACGAAGCGTTGTCGTCTCTGGCCGAGGACAACATCGGTCGTGCAGAGCTCGCGAAGACTGGCCAGAGCTACGGCGATCTGTCGACGATAACGCTCAATGACGTCACGAACATGGACACGACTCTGTTCAACACGTTCTTCCTCGAGAACTTTGCCCGCACGCAGGACTACGTTACGCGGCCCGATACCGTGGGCGCGCTCGTGACCGACAACCGAGTGGAGAACGACCTCGCAGCCTTCGGCGCGGGTTGGGCGTTTCTGCGCTACACCGCCGACTGGTTCTCCAACGGCAATCCCAGGGCGCTCACAAGGGCCATCGTAGCGGGACCTGACACTGGACAGGTCAACCTTACCTCGCATGCAGGCGCGCCGCTCGATACTCTGCTCGCGCACTGGCTGGTGACGCTCTACACCGACAACCAGCCGATTCCCGGTCTCGCGCCGCAGTACAACTACAAGAGCTACAACCTGCGCGACATCGTGAGCAACATGTGCGTCGATCCGAATTGCACCGACCCGACTTACCTCCCGGTGACTTCAATAGGAAGCAGCTCGAGCTCGATGACGGTGGGTGTGCCGTCTTCATCCGCTGACTACTTCATCACCGATCAGAGCAATGGTGGATCGCGCAAGATCAACATTGTCACGCCCGGTACGAGTGGACCGGCTGCGAACGCGAACGGAAGACTCTACATCATTCGCGTGAAGTAGTCTTTGCTGGCGCGCGTCGCGCATTCCATGTAAGCGTGCCGCGGGGATCGAAGTTGAGTGACAGCGCCGGCTCGCCGGTCGTGGACAGCACCGTCACGCGCTCTCCATCGACGCGCAACGCGCTACGGGCGACGGGCACGTCGCCAATGGTTGCCATTGCCACTCGTCCGTTGACCGCTGTGAGAGTGAAGCGGCCAGCCGGATCGACGGCGTGAATCAGGACCAGTTGAGAGGGTAGCACCGCAGCTGATGCGCCGGTAACCGCGAGGCTGTCGAGCGCCGGCGCGATGCGGCAGCACGCAGCAATACCCATCGCGTAGACCGTGCAGGCTGCGACGAACGGCGCGATTGCGCCACGATGATCTAGTGACGACGCGTCGCCATCCTCGAGCACGCGCCGAACACGGTCCATCAGGGATCCGCTCATTGCGGCGACAGCGCGGATACGGCGCCCGTCGTGCTCCGCGATGCGCACGAGCGCCCGTGCGAGCGCGACGGGCGCGGCCGACACGCGCGCAGCCTCGGCATCGCAGCATTCCTCCCGCGCCTGTGCCGCCCATCCCGCGAGTATCCTCACGCACGGATGAAACCACAGGAGCGCATTCAGGATCTGTACCGCGTAGTTCTTGGCGTAGTCGTGCCTTCGGATGTGCGCGAGCTCATGCAGAACGACGGCGTTCCACTCATCCTTTGTCAGATGCACCGCCGGGAGAACCAGCAGCGCGTGCCTGGTGCCGGCGACAAACGGCGCCCCTGACGCAACATCGCCGACGAGCACCCGGGGACTGTTGCGAACGCCGGCTTTCACGGCAAGCGCTGCCCACTTTTGCAACCATGTCGGGCGGCGCGCTTCGCAGCCGCTTGCCGATAGCACGAAGCTCTCGTTGCTCCGCGATCATCTGCGTTGCAGCAAGCGCGGCTCCGGCGCACCAGATCGCGAACAGAATGGGAAGCGCCGCCACTGCGCGTTCGAAAAGCGCGCTCATGAGCGCCAGCGATTCGCTGGAGTGGGCGCTGACGGCACCGAGCGATCCCTCGCGCGCGTTTAGGACGAGGCTCGCGTGGGTCACGAGGCGGTCGTACACAGCAGAACCGGAAGCGAAGCTAGCATGGCCATCGCAACCCTGTATCGCTGCTCGGCGGACGGCTTACGCATAGACTTCCAGACGGCGAAGATACCGCATGCCAGTGCCGCCTGCCACACGACGTGCGCGGTGCTCCATACCACGAGCTCGGCGAGATACGCTCGCCGCACCCATGAGTGTCAGCCGACCTCTTTTTCCTTCATCAGGATCAGCCGCTTCATTTCCGCGATCTCCTCGCGCGACACGGACTGATCACCGAGTGCGCGCATCACGAGACTGGTGCGCGAACCGTTGAAAAGTCGGTCGATCACCCTACCTGCGACGGCAACAAGCGTCACGTCCTCGTCGACCGACGCCGAGTAGACGTGTTGCCGAGCACGGGTATCCCGGCGCACCAGACGCTTGACGGCCATGTTCTGCAGCAGCTTGAGCGTCGTCGTGTATCCGGTGGCGAGCCCCAGCTCGTCGTGAACCACATGGACCGTTGACGGTCCGCGCAGCCAGAGCACGCGCAGGATCGCGAGCTCCGCCTCGGTCGGTAGTGCATGGGTGAAACCGGCACTCCTGGGCATGGCTTGACTATGTACGACGGCCGTCGTATTGTCAACTACGATAATCGTCGTAGTAGGTCCCTGATCGTAATCTCAACTATATCCGGAGCGGCTCGATGTCTTCAACCAATTCGTCGCGGCGCTGCATCTTGGCTGCGGCGATACTTTCGGTTCAGGCAACACCGCTCTGCGCTCAGCAGATCGACACGGCCACGGCGCTGGCCGCGCTGCATGACGCTGCAGACGCTTGCCGTACCGATGGCGGCAGGTTGTGGGGAGTCTCACTTTGCGGCCCCATCGCGCTCATCGATCGGGAAACGCGTCTCGTGCTCGCAAACGACACCGTTCCGGGGCGTCCATACATGCCGTATGCCGGCGCATTCCTCACTACGGCGCCTGAAGGCGTGGGTTTCGCGAACACTTCGGTTCGCTGGGGCAAGCGCGAGTGGGCGATGATTCTCATGCCGCTCCCAACGGATCGTTTCGATCGCGTGTCGCTGGTGATGCACGAAGTTTTCCATCGGGAGCAGGACACGCTTCACCTCGGCGGCAGCGATCCCGCCAACAACCAGCTCGACGTGCTGCAGGGCCGTCATTTATTCCGGCTCGAGCTGCGCGCTCTGGCTGCGGCGCTCGATGATCTCGCACAGAAGCGCGACGCCGGTGCGCGCATTCACGCGATCGATGCACTTACGTTTCGCGCGGAACGACGCGCGCTGTATCCGGCTGCGGATACGCTCGAGCCCGCGCTCGAGATGCAGGAAGGACTGGCGGAATACACAGGCGATCGGCTCGCGATGGACCTCACCGGCGAGAACGCTTCACGCATCGCGAAGCGGGTGCGCGACTTCGAATCGAATCCCACATACGTGCGGTCGTTCGCGTACGCGACGGGACCGGCGCTCGGCCTCCTCCTGGACCACTTCTCACCGAGCTGGCGCATCGACGTGCGCCAGAAGCGAGATCCTGCGCGCCTGCTCGCCACAGCCATTGGGTTTCATACGCCGAAGGGCCTGGGACAGGTAGTCGCACGGCGGGCAGGATTGTACGGCGACGCGGAGATCATGAGCCAGGAAGTCGTGCGCGACTCGACGCGACGCGTGCGCATGGCGGACTATCGACGGCGCCTCATCGACGGGCCGACCATCACACTGCGTCAAACAAGTCTCTCGAGAGGTTTCAATCCACAAACCCTCGTGGGCTTCGATTCAACGTGGACTGTCTACCCGACCGGAAGCTTCAGTGCGCCCTGGGGATCGCTGAACGTGACCGACGGAGGCGCGCTGGTATCCAACGACTTCCACACCATCCACATCGCGGCCCCAACCACGGCCAGTGCGCCGGATGCCCGAACGGTGAAGGGCGACGGTTGGGTGCTCACGCTCGCACCGGGCTGGTCGTTGACCGTGAACGTGGCTCGTCCGGGGAGCTACGAGCTTCAAAAGTCTCCCTGATTGGTCGCGCATTGACGGCTTCTATTCGCGCCCACCTTATACCGGGGAAAAATTCCCCGATCCTCGGCGTCCACCGAATATTAGGCCTTGTTAATGCACTGTAAGTCATTATACCGCAACGACTTACACGATTTCGCGAATGGGCACGGGCATTGCCTTATTACCGGTATGGCCGATCGCCAATTTGGGCGGAATCGTCAGGCAAGCACCACTGATGGTGGTTGTCGGGAACTCACCAACAGGAGCATCAAATGCGCAAGAACACCAAGAACACACTGCGGACGCTGGCGCTTGGCTGCGCCGTCGCGACCCTGGGCACGGCGGTCTCACTGTCAGCAACCCCGGTCCAGCCGGCGCAGGCTGCATCGGTGCGTACAGCGATCGATACGGTACCCACGAGAGACACCATGCGGCCGAGGCCCGACACGACCATGCCTACGATGCCAACGCGTCCTGACACGACCAAGCCGCGCCGCGACACGACGCCGCCATCGCGCGCAGTGAAGCCATAGTTTCGTAGCATCTGTCTTCGAGTTCGGGGCGACGTCGTGAGACATGCGACGTCGCCCCGTTTGCGTGCGCCATCCAGACCTACAAAGGGTTTGGCTTCCTGATCGCGGTATCACCGAGCGTACCGCGCGTGCGTGGGCGGAGGTCGATCGCCTTGAGATGGTTCAGCTCCGTATGCAGCGCGCTGAGCTGGGATTCGCGGTCCTGAAGGTCGCTCTCCAGCCGCGTGGCGACCTTGCGAAGCACTCCATTCTGGTCCTGTTCCGCGCGAAGTTGAACCGCTATCGAGTCGATATTAGCGCGCAGGCGCACCGTGTCCGCCACAAGTTGCGCTATCCTCGATTGCAGCAGCTGCAAATTTGCCGCCGAAGCATTGCTCGTCTTCTGCAGCTCGTACAACAACGAGAGATGATCGTTGGCCTGCTGCCGCAGCGGAGAGCTCGGATACTGCTGAAGCAGACGCTCGAACAATTCCTCTGCACGGGCTGGGTCGTACGTCGGGCGGTCGGGAAAACTGTACAGCATGGCTGCTTTGAACAGACCCGCATCGGTATCAAGTAACGTCGTGTCGGCGTGGAGTGCGGCCGCGGCGGTGGACCACTGGTGCGCGTCGATCGCGCGGTCGAACTGCGTGCTTGCACACGCGCCAATGACGAGAACGCTGGCAACGAACTCCACTGTCGTTACGACTTGGCAGGATGCGCGCCCAATCATACTGAGGCCGCCCCCGGAACGTCAGAAGTGGCTGGCGGACTCATGGCACTCTCCGCGGACGCACGAAATGCGCCCGGAAGAAGAATATTGAATACGCTGCCACCCCCAGGATTGTCCGCCAGCCAGATGGCACCGTTGTGCGCGTCGATCACCTCGCGGCAGATCGTAAGGCCGAGTCCCACTCCGCGCCGCCGAACTGAGCGGCCCGACACGGTCTGATAGAATCGCTCGAAGACCCGCTCTTTCTCCTCGTCGGGCACGCCGGGACCCTGATCGGCAACTGTGATCCATAGGACACTGGCGCCGGGCCGCTGCGCGTGTACGGGATTCCAACGCGCCGCGGATATTTCCGGCGGCCTTGATTCCAGCGTGCGCATTGTAACCTGAACGCGGTCGCCGGTGGGCGAGAACTTGATCGCGTTCTCGAGGAGATTGTCGAGCACCTGAAGCATGCGGTCCGTGTCGCATTCCACAAAGACACGATGCTCGGGAAGGATCACGTCGATCCGCACATCCTGCTCGACGTGCGCACGCTCCACCTGCTCGACGGCGCGTCGTACGAGCTGTGCTCCGTCACATGCCTGCATGTCGGGCTCGAGACCGGCTTCGAGTCTCGACAGGTTCAACAGCTTGGCCAGCATCGCCGCAAGACGCTCGGCGCTGTGTTGATTCAACACCAGCAATGTTCGCTGCTTGTCCGTCAGCGGTCCCGGCACCTCGTCCAGCATGATGCTCGTCGTTTCCTGCATCGACGTCAGTGGCGTCTTGAGATCGTGCGACACACCCGTCACGAAGTCGCGTTTCATCCGGTCCAGTGCTCCAAGCCGCTTGGTCATCGTATTGAAGGACTGCGCTACCTGTGCGAACTCATCATCTCGCGCGCTGTCCAGCCGATAGTCGAACTGCCCCTGCGCGACCTTTCGCGTGCCTTCGGTAAGCCGATACAGCGGCTCCGATATCGAGCGCGCGATGAGGGCGGACAGCACGACGCTCAGGAAGAGAATTCCGATCGCCGCGATCCACGAAATGTGCTCCGCCTGGTCTGCCGCTGATGCCGAGATCGCGAGTCGTGCCTCCATCACAGCCTGGGATGCTTCGCCTACGCGCTGAGTCTGAAGCTGCAGTGCGTCCAGCGATCCCTGCAGCGCCGCGAGGGAATCCTGCTTGGCGGCGGGGCCGACTCGCGCGAAGGAGGCGAGCCGTTCGGTGGGATCGCCGAGTGCGGACCACTGCGAGGCGAGCACTGCGATCTCGCGCCGCTCGCGCGGGCTGAGGGGAAGCGCCTGAAGATTCTGCAACTCTGTTGCATATGCGGACGCGAGCTGATCGAACTTGTCGAGGTATCCGGTATCGCGAGTAACGGAATACTTGGCCGCGTTTTCGCTGAGCTGCGCAACACGCGTGACCTGTTCCGTCGACGTCGCGCGGACACGTGCCGAGAGCTCCGTCAGCTCGTGTCCCGTTCTGACAACCCGTCGTATAGTGCTCACGTGATAGATGAGCAGAATGCCGAGCAGCGTGATGTACAGCGCGAACGCCGCTCGGAGCTTTGTGGCTACTCTCATTTCTCGAGTCCGTAGCCTCTCAGTCTGTTCCGGATCGTCTTGACGTCGAGTCCAAGCTGGCGTGCCGCTTCGGCCTTGTTCTGCCCGGTTCGCTCCAGCGTGTGCATGATCAGGAGCCGCTCTGCTTCTGCAAGCGTGGTGTTGACCGGAATGTGAATCGTCGAGGGCGTGCCGGCCTTGAGTGCCTGAATGTGCGGCGAGAGATGTCGGGGCTCGATCCATCCGCCACGAGCCACAATGACGGCACGCTCGATGACATTGCGCAGCTCGCGTACATTGCCAGGCCACGAGTAGGCTTCGAGCAGAGCGCGCGTGGTGTCACTCACGCCTTCCACGGGTATGCCGTGCTTCTCGCTGAACTCTCGCACGAAGTGACGCGAGAGCAGAGCGATATCATCCACGCGCTCACGGAGCGGCGGTAGCACGATCTCGAAGACGTTCAATCGATAGAACAGGTCCTCGCGCAGCAACCCGTCGCGCACGGCCGCGGCTACTGATCTGTTGGTCGCCGCGAGCACGCGTACGTCGAACCGAATCTCGCGACTGCCGCCGATTCTTCGTGCGTGCGTGTCTTCGAGAATGCGTAACAGTTTTGGTTGCAGGGAGATCGGCATCTCTGCGATCTCATCCAGAAAGAGCGTGCCGCCATTGGCGAGCTCGAAGCTTCCGGGACGCGACCGGGTAGCGCCGGTAAAAGCCCCCTGTTCGTGACCGAACAGCTCGCTCTCGATCAGGCCCTCGGGAATCGCAGCTGCGTTCATCGCGACGAACGGCCTATCGCGCCTGTTGCTCAGCGCGTGGATCGCATGCGCGACCACCTCCTTTCCTGTCCCACTCTCTCCGGTGATGATTACCGATGCGTCGCTGGACGCTACTGTCCGGATCAGGCGCTGGAGCTCACGCATCGACCTGCTAAGGCCTACGAGTCCGCCGAGGCTCGCTGCGCCCTCCAGATTCGCGTCCAGCTCGTGATCCAGCTCACGCTGTCGACGTTCTGAGGATATGCTGTCGAGGAGCGCACGGAGCGATGCGTAGTCCAGCGGCTTCGTGAGGAAGTCACGAGCGCCCGCTTTCATCGCCTCGACAGCAGCATCGATGTTGCCGTGCGCGGTCATCATTATGACGGGTAGCTGGTCGTCGTGCCGCTTGAGCCAGCGGAGCAGGTCCACACCTGAGATGCCCGGAAGGACGACATCCGAAATGATGACATCCGGACGCGCCTGCCCGAGCGCACGCTCGGCGTCGGCAGCGTCCACCGCAGTTCTTACTTCATAGCCCCAGTCCTGGAGTCTGAGTGTGAGCACTTCGCGAAGTGCTGGCTCGTCGTCCACGACCAGGACGGAGATCCGGCCTGATTCCATGGGTTTTTCAATGTAAAGCCCGGTCGCGTCACGCTGCTCGAACGCTCATTCGGTGACGGCCTTGCTTCCATGCGACATTCGGACCACCGATTCGCTCCCCCCTCGCGCCACCGCTCGGAAACGCGTGCGTCAACCGAGTGCGTCGATCCCGGGCATCGCGACGATCCGCTGGCCTGTGGCAAGCCGCGCAGCCTGCATGTCGAGATAATCCCGCTCCGACGTATTCGTCGTTCGATCCGCTGCGATCCGATAGTGAGCGATCGCCGACTCGCTGTCGCCACATCGCTCGAACAGGTGCGCACGCACGGCGGCGAGGCGATAGTGCCCGGAGATACGAGCGTCGGCGTCGAGTGGCTCCAGCAGCTGGAGACCCGCGACCGGGCCGTGCACCATCGCCGCCGCGATTGCGCGATTCAGCGCTAGCATCGGGTTGTCCGACATGCGGTCGAGCAACGTATACAGCGCGAGAATCTGTGCCCAATCAGTGTCTTCGGGATGCGCAGCCTGGTCGTGTGACTGCCGCTATCGCGGCCTGCAACTGATAGGCTCCGATCGATTCCTCTGGACAATGCGGCAGAAATAAGTGCAAGGCCTTCCGCGATCAAGGCCTGGTCCCAAGCTGAGCGATTCTGCTCGTCGAGCGGAATCAGCGCTCCATTCGCGTCTGTGCGTGCGGCCCGTCGTGCATCCGTCAGCAACATCAGGGCGAGCAATCCGGATACTTCGCCGTCACCGGGAAGCAAGGCATGAAGAACACGAGTCAACCGTATCGCCTCGTTCGAAAGATCAGGACGATTGAGCGTCGTGCCTGCGCTGGTCGTGTAGCCTTCGTTGAAGATGAGATACAGTACATGCATCACCGCATCAAGTCGTTCCGCGCGCTCCTCGTCGCGTGGCAGACCGAATGCAGCGCCGGACGTCTTGATGCTCTGCTTCGCACGACTTATCCGCTGGGCCATCGTTGCTTCCGGAACGAAGAAGGCGTTCGCGATTTCGGCAGTTGTCAGGCCGCCGACCGCGCGAAGGGTGAGTGCGATGGCCGACGCCGACGTGAGCGTTGGATGGCAACACATGAAGAGCAGCAGGACGGTGTCATCTTCCTGTATCGCTGCCTGTTCTTCCATCACCGAGTCGACGATTCCGTTCGGCCAGGTGTCGGCAATCACTGCTTGCTCTCGCCGCTCACGCGCGCGCTCGGCACGAGCCTTGTCCATGGTCCGACGTATCGCGACCTGGTACAGCCAGCCGCGCGGATTGCGCGGGACGCCCTCACGTGGCCACTGTGCTGCAGCGGCGATCAGAGCTTCCTGGGTCGCGTCCTCGGCGTCGGCGAAATCACCTCCTCGGCGTGCGACGGCGGCGAGCACCACCGGCGCAAGCTCGCGCAGGAGATGGCCGACGTCGCCGTCGCCGGACTGCGACGTCATGCTTCCGGCGGCCCACTCATTATCGGTCGTACCTCGATCGCCATGTTGAGAGGTGCGCCATGGGGGCCAGGCGCGGCGGAAACCTTCGCAGCAAGCTGATACGCGCGTTCTGGACTATCGACGTCGATTATCCAGAACCCAGCCAGAAACTCCTTGGACTCTGCGAACGGGCCGTCGGTGACGGGCAATCCGTTCTTGTCGGCGCGGACCAGTGTTGCCTGACTGGGAGCCGTAAGACCCTGGCCATCCACCCAGTTCGCCGGCTTGCGCGCAGCTCTTTGTTGTAACAATGCATGAACGCGATGTGCGCGTTGAAGTCTTCCGGCAACCACTCGTTGACCTTGTAGTCACCGTTGCCGCGCGGCGCGTTCATCATGAGCATGTACTTCATCGGATTCTCCTGGACTCGGGCGCCACGATCGGCGCGTACATAGAGAAGTCGGAGCCGACCACGCGTTCTCTACATCGCCTCGGAAATTTGCGCCGACGCGGCTCGCCGCGCCACGACCGCCCTCAGGCCGTCTCGCGAGTCCCCTGGCGCTTGTCCAGGTAAAGCTCGCGATCCGCGATGGCGAGCAGTGCTTCGAGGGAGCGTGGCGAATCCGGCGTGAAGCGCGCGATTCCGACTCCTGTCGAAAGCTGGTATTCGAGGCCGGCGAGCGCGTTGCGTGCATTCCGTTGCGCGAGCTCGGCGTTGAGCCGCGCCAGAACCGCGTTGGTGACTTCGCCGCTGTTCAGTGCGAGCGCGACGAACTCGTCGCCGCCCATCCGTGCAACCACGTCGGACTCGCGAAACACCATGCGGAGGACCTCGGCCATGTTTACGAGCGCGTTGTCGCCCGTCGCGTGCCCCCAGGTGTCGTTGATCGACTTGAAGTCGTTCATGTCGAAATAGAACAGGAACGACGACTTTGCGGAGTGCTCCGCGCTCTTGAGCTGCTGCGTTGCAATCGCCTCGAATCCTCGGCGGTTGAACAGGCCGGTGAGCGAATCGACAAGGCTCAACGCGCGCAGCTCATCCTCGGTGCGCCTTCTGTCGGTTACATCGCGCGCGGTAATCGCGACACCGCGTCCGAGCGCAACGATCTGGCACGACAGCCATTTATCGGCGAGCGGCCCCACGCGTGGCTGGATTTCCGTTTCGGCTGCCTCGCCGGTTTCCGCTACGCCGACAAGGCTTTTGAGCAGGGCCCCGTTAGCCGAATACGGGAGCAGTTCGCCGAGACTGCGCCCAATCATTCGAGACGCATCGACGCCGAGAGCCACGCCTGCGCGCGCGTTGACCTCGACGACTCTGAAATCAATGATCGCGCCGTCGGCGTCACGAACGGTGTCGAGTACCGTGAAGATGTCGAGGCTGTTATCGAGCGCGGAACGATAACGTGACTCAGAGTCACGTAGTGCTTCCTCGGCGCGCACCCTGTCGCTGATGTCGTGGACGATGGAGTGAAATACGTGCGTGTCGCCGAGCATGAATTCGCCGGCGAACACCTCGACCATCCTCGTCTTGCCGGATGCGAGCCGGTGACGACGCACGGTCGATCGCTCGCTTCTCCGCGACACGTTAGCCGCGTACTCCTTCCACTCGTCCGTGGTCAGCTCCGCGATGTCGGAAGCGGACATCTGTCGCATCTGTTCTCGAGTCCAGCCATAGAACCGCTCGGCAGCCGGGTTGGCGTCAAGGATATTGGAGGTCGCCACGTCGACCAGAAACTGAACGGAGCCATTGCACTCGAAAAGCTGGCGGTACCGTGCCTCACTCTCGCGGAGAGCCTGTTCCGCGACGGTTCTCGCGGTGACATCGCGGAGTGCGCCAAGAAGATGGGTGCATTCCCCCTCGGCATCGAAGACCGGCGTAAGGATGGTCTCGAAGATCACGCGGCCGGCGGGAAGAACTATGTCTTCGGCGTAGGTGAGCACCTCGCGTGAATCGACGGCGGCCTGATACCGCTCGAGTGCGACCGCCGCGGCTGCAGGGGGCAGAATCTCCTCGGGGCGCCGGCCGATAATCGCGCTTTCCATCAGGCCGGTGACCGTGAGATAAGAGCGGTTGACCGACTCGCAGGTAAACACCCCAGCTTCGACTACGCGCATCAGAAACATGCAGTCGTGCGTGCTGTTGTAAATCAGTCCGAGGAGATGTTCGCGATCGGCGGTTGCTGCGCTACCGGTAGTAACGCGGGGCGCCCACACGTGGTGCAGGGTCATCTATTTCACTGCGACGGTTTGTCCAGTTCAAATGCGCTTCCTGCGCTGCTTCAAGACGATCGGAATCGACCATGGATACACACGCCGCCAGACGAGAGATGCGGCTAACTGGCCCACAGGTGCGCGCCAAGCCGTGTCTTACCGTAAACGTCTGTTAAACTGGCAGGATCGCCGTGGCTTCGATCTCGACACACGCGTCGGGTTCGACGAGTCCCTGCACGATCAGCACGGACATCGCCGGGTAGTGTTTGCCCACTATCTCGCGGTATGCTTCCCCTATGGCACCACGCGCTTCGACATACGCTCCGCGATCGGTGATGAACCAGGTGAGCCGAACGAGATGCTCGGGCTTTCCACCTGCGGCGAGGAGCACAGAGACAACGTTACGCAGCGCCTGCGCGGTCTGGGCGGCGAAATCAGCGCTGACAATCGCGCCGTTAGCAGGGTCCCAACCGATCTGGCCGGCGATCAGAGAACGCGGCCGCTGGCGCTGATGCCATTGGAATAGCCGCGGGGCGAAGGCCAGCCGCGCGGCTGGATGATTTTTGCATCCGTCACGCGTCTGACTCCCTCAACCTGAAGCGTTGGAGCTTGCCGGTGTCGGTGCGCGGCAGGGTTTCGACGAACTCGATGGCCCGAGGATATCTGTATGGCGCGATCTCGTTTTTCACATGGTCCTGCAGAACTTTGGGGGTAGGTGGATTGTTCCGCGAGTCAGGTCGAAGCACGACGAAGGCCTTCACGATGTGACCGCGCTCGACATCCGGAACGCCGATCACTGCGCATTCCTGGACATCGGGATGTGTAAGAAGCGCGTTCTCGACTTCAGGTGCAGCGATGTTGTAGCCGGATGAAACGATCATGTCGTCGCTGCGCGCCTGATACCAGAAGTAGCCGTCCTCGTCCATCCGGTACGAATCCCCGTGAGATTCCATCCGTCGCGTACATAACCCTTCTGGCGGGCAATGTCATCGAGATAGCGGCAGCCTGTAGGTCCGCGAACTTCAAGCAGGCCGACTTCGCCGGCGGGGAGGGGCTTCCCGTTTTCATCGACGATGCGTGCCTCGTAGCCCGGAATCGCGCGTCCCGTCGATCCGGGGCGTATGTCGTCACCGGCGGCGCTTATGAAGATGTGAAGCATTTCCGTGGCCCCAATCCCGTCGATGATTCTCACTCCGGTCGCGGACTCCCACGCTTCGAGTGTGGCGGCTGGAAGAGTCTCGCCGGCAGACACGCATTTACGCAGACTCGAGACGTCGAAGTCGGCGAGCATTCCGAGCATCGCCCTGTACGCAGTTGGCGCGGTAAAGCACACCGTTGGTCGATGCTCTTGAATCGCATGAATCAGGTGCGGTGGTGACGCCTGCTCGAGCATGAGCGTCGAAGCGCCGAAGCGCATCGGAAAGAGGAGAAGTCCGCCAAGTGCGTAGGTGAATGCGAGCGGCGGAGAGCCGCAGAACACGTCCGAAGGTTCCGGCCTGAGGATGTGGCGCGCAAAGCAATCTGTGATCGCGAGAACGTCGCGATGCGTATGCATCGTGCCTTTCGCCCGCCCGGTGGTCCCGGATGTGAATGCGATAAGCGCGATGTCTTCCGCGCTAGTATCACAGTTGCGGAACGTCGACGGCTTGTCGCGCATCATCGCTTCGAGACCATCCGCGCTTTCGGTGTTGAACTGCAGGACGCGTGCGCCGGCGCGCGGGTTGCCTTCGGAATCGGTGAGCATGCCGCGCTCGCAGTCCGCCGCGACGCGACTGTCCGTGAGCGCGAGGAGTATGCGGGCCTTGTCGGCCGTGTAGCAGATCTCGCGCGGCCGCAACAGCGGCATGGTGGACACGACCACCCCGCCTGCCTTGAGCACCGCGAACCAGCAGGCCGCAAGCATCGGAGTATTCGCCGCGCGGAGGAGAACGCGGTTCCCCGGAACGACGCTCAGATCCTCCACGAGCACGTGCGCGATACGATTTGCAGTGGCGAGGAGATCGGCGTAGCTGTACTTGTGGCCGGCGTAGTGAAATACAGTGTGATCGCCATTGCCCGCCTCGACTGCCCAATCCAGCAGCTCGGCGGCGCAATTGAGGCGCGGAGGATACGCGAGGTCCGGCAGCGAATCGTAGCTCATCACGGGCCACAACTCGCGCGGCGGCAGGTTATCCGCGCAGAACGTATCGACGTGCGCGCTCGGCTCGATCACGGAGTGCGCTCCGGTCCCGCGCCACGTTCATGTTGCGTGAGAAGCTGGCCCGCGATCACCAGTTGCTGGATCTCGCTCGTTCCCTCGTAGATTCTGAGCGCCCGCACCTCTCTGTAGAGCCGCTCCACGGTTGCGCCGGCAACGACACCTTTACCGCCCAACAGCTGCACAGCGCTGTCGGCGGCGCGTTGTGCGGCCTCGGTCGCGAACCACTTCGCCATCGCTGCCTCGCGGGTTACGCGCTCCGTACCGGTATCGTGAGCCCAGGCTGCACGATACACCAATAGAGCACTTGCATCGATCCCGGTCGCCATCTCCGCGATCTTTGCCTGTGTCAGCTGCATGTCTGCGAGTCGCGATCCGAACACCCGCCGGTCGGTCACGTGCGCAACTGCCTCGTCCAGCGCACGGCGTGCGAAGCCAAGCGCGGCAGCGCCGACGGTGGCGCGAAAGACATCCAGAGTACCGAGCGCGACGCTCATTCCCTTGCCGTGCGCGCCTACCAGAGCGCTCGCCGGAACGCGACAGCCGTCGAACGACACAGTGCCGATGGGATGCGGCGCAAGAATCTCCGCTCGAGCGCTTACCGTGAGCCCGGGGGTAGAGGCATCGACCACCAGCGCTACGAACTTGCGCTCGGTCGTCTCGGCGACTCTGCAGAAGACGACGTAGAACAGAGCGATTCCGGCGTTGGAGATCCACGTCTTCTCACCGTCGATCACGTACGAATCGCCGTCGCGCCGGGCGGTAGTTTTCATCGCACCGACATCGGAGCCGGCCTCGCTTTCGGAGATCGCAAACGCCGGAATCGCCTGGCCGGACGCAACCCGCGGGAGATATGTTCGCCTCAGCTCGTCCGATCCAAACTGAGTGATCGGTCCCGCACCCAGGCCCTGCAGCGCGAAAACGAAATCCGCGAGCCCGGAATACGAGGCGAGCGTTTCGCGAATGATGCAGAGGCTTCTCACATCAAGCCTTGGCGCTATTCCGCCGAACGGCGCCGTAACTGCGCGACGGAGCCAGCCGGCCTCGCCGAGCAGCCGGACGAGCTGGACGCATGCACGGTCCAGATCGGCACCTCGCGGCTCGACGTCTGCGCCCGGCGCAATCTCTCGCTCCGCCCAGACACGCAGCTCCGCGGCGAGTGTACGGTGACTGTCATCGAAGAACGGCCAGTCCAGAAAGGAGGTGTCTCGCATCAATCTCCCTCGAACACTGGAGTTTGCTTTGCGACGAACGCGCGGTAGGCCCGCGCGAAGTCTTCCGTCTGCATGCAGAGCGCCTGCGCCTCGGCTTCGAGAGCGAGCGCATCCTCGATCGGCATCGCCCACTCATGGTGCAGGCACCGCTTGGTGAGTGCGTGTGCGAACGTGGGGCCGCTGGCAATCGTGCGCGCCATCGCGAGTGCGCGGTCAGGAAGCTCCTCCGCGCTGACGATTGCGTTGTAGAAACCCCAACGTTCGGCTTCGTCGGCTTCCATGAAACGGCCCGTATAGAGCAGCTCGGCAGCACGGCCGTACCCGATGATGCGCGGCAGGATCGCGCACGCACCCATGTCGGCACCGCTCAAACCAACGCGTACAAAGAGAAAGGCGACGCGACTTCGCGGTGTGCCGTAACGCAGGTCGCTCGCCATCGCCAGGATCGCACCCGCACCGGCGCAGACACCGTCGACCGCAGCGATGATCGGCTGTGGACAGTCCCGCATAGCTGTCACGAGCGAGCCCGTCATGCGCGTGAAACTCAGCAGGCCGTCGAGATCGCCATCATCACGCAGCTCGACGAGCGGGCCGATGATCTCGTTGACGTCGCCGCCTGACGAGAAATTACCACCAGCGCCGGTGATGACGACGGCTTTCACATCGTCCATGTTCTGCATGGCGCGGAAAGTCGAAATCAGCTCCCGATACGCCTCGAACGTGAGAGGGTTCTTCCGTTCCGGGCGATCCAGCGTGATGGTCGCGACGCGCTCTTCAACCGACCATTTGAAATGCTTCGTGGCGAGCTCGGAGCCGCGCGCAGATGCGGTCATAAGGATGCTTCCGTCGCGGCTTGCGCGGATCTCTTCAGCTTGCCGAGCAACGAATGAAGCTGCTCGCGCTCGGGCTCGGTCAATCCCGCGAACATGTCCATCACCCAGGTGGCGTGGTCCGGAGTCATCGAGTCGAGCGCTGTCTTGCCTGCGGCGGTGAGAGAGACGATCTGCGCGCGCCGATCCGGCGGCGAAACGACACGTGACACGAGCCCCTCGCGCTCCAGCCGGTCGACGAGGCCGGTAAGATTCCCGTTCGTCACCATCAATCTCCGCGAAAGCTCGCTCATCGTCAGTCCACGCGGTCCATCGGCGGCTGCCACATCGAGCTGAGCGAGCAGATCGAAGCGTGGCAGGGTCGTGTCGAACTTCTCGCGGAGCGCGCTGCGTATGTAGCCCTCGATGATGTTGCTGCACGCGAGCAAGCGGAGCCACGTACGAAGAGCGGAGCGTTGCTGAGAGTCGCGATCCATAGTTTCGTGGCCTATGGAAGCGCGATCCATGGAGTCACGGTCAACAGCCGAAGGAAGACGTCCCGTCGAAGCCGCGGCCGTCACAGTACCTCTCCGCCGGCGACCGCGATGGCCTGGCCGGTGATTGCAGACGAATCAGCGGAACACAGCCATGCAACCGTCGCCGCAACTTCTTCCTGAGTTGTGAGACGGCGAAGAGGATTGTTGCGCGTCAGAACGTTCAGCGCCTCGTCGGCGCTGACGTTGCGGTGCGCCATGATGGCCGCAATTGCCTGATCCGACATGCCGCCTTCCGTGTAACCCGGACACACCGCGTTTACCGTGATGCCTGACTTCGCAACTTCCAACGCCAGAGCTCGAGTCATGCCGAGCACGCCGTGCTTGGACGCGCAGTATGCCGCCAATCCTGAATAACCGCGGAGCGCGGCGGTGGACGCGATGTTCACTATTCGGCCGCTCGTCGCGCGCACCATCGCCGGGAGCACCTGCTGCGTGCACAGGAATACCCCGGTGAGGTTTACGTCGAGCGTGCGCTGCCACATGTCGAGCTGTGTGTCGGCGAACGGTGCGCTCTGCGCCTGGCCAGCATTGTTCACGAGAATGTGTGCGGACCCCATCGCGTCGGTGGCGTCCGCGAACGCAACCGATACGGAACCGCTGTCGGTCACATCGCACCGCACGGCGCGCGCGTGAATACCGTAGCGGCCGCTGAGCTCACTCCACGCGCTCTCGAGCGTGGTGATGTCTCTCCCCATGACAGTGACGTTGGCACCCGCAGCAGCCAGTTCGGCTGCGATTGTTCTGCCCAATCCGCGTCCACCGCCAGTCACGATGGCGTGCTTGCCGCGGAGGAAGCTGTCGCGCGCGGCGTTGGTCGTCTCGGTCATACGGCGGCGCTCCGTTGCTTTTCGATCTCGCGCTCGAGCTGCCTGCGTCCGGGAAAGTATGATGCCGGCCAGCGCTGTGCCGAGTAGCCCAGCTCCGCCGCTGCATGCAGCGTCCAGTCGGGCTCGTAAAGGTGCGGACGGCCGATCGCGCAAATATCCGCGCGTCCAGCGGTGAGGATCGCGTTTACCTGATCGGGCGTCATGATATTCCCCACCGCGATCGTGCGCACGCCAGCCTCGTTGCGTATGCGATCGCTGTAAGGAGTCTGATACATGCGTCCGTAAACCGGTTGCGCCTCGATGGACGTTTCACCGGTGGAGACATGAATGATATCGGCGCCCGCCCGGGTGAAGGCGGCGGCGATCTCGACCGACTCTGCAGCATCGACGCCGCCATCCACCCAGTCAGTTGCGGAGATGCGCACCGACATCGGTCTCTCCCCGGGCCATTCGGCGCGCATCGCGGAAAGGACTTCGACTGGAAACCGGAGTCGGTTCTCGAGCGCGCCGCCGTAGCAATCGGTGCGATGGTTGCTGAGAGGCGTTATGAAGCTCGACATCAGGTATCCGTGCGCGCAGTGCAGCTCGATCATGTCGAAGCCCGCATCGATCCCGTACCGCACAGCGCGCAGGAAATCGTCGCGCACCGTGTCCATGTCTGCGCGCGTCATCTCGCGCGGGATCTGCATCTCGGCGTGTATGGGATCGCCGACGGTGCGATCGTCTCCCATCCATCGGTGTCGAGCGATACGTTGCTCGCTTCCCATGGAAGTCTGGTCGACCCGCGCCGCCCGGAGTGGCCGAGCTGCAGGCAGATCCTCGCTTCGCTCTCCGCGTGAACGAAGTGCACGATTCTGCGCCACTTCTCAGCATGCTCGTCGGTGTACATGCCTGCGCAGCCGAGTGTGATTCGTGCTGCCGGCGAGACACACACCATCTCGGTGAAGAGAAGGCCAGCGCCACCGAGTGCGCGGGCGCCGAGGTGGACTACGTGAAATTCGCCTGGCGTGCCGTTTGTCGCGCGATACATGTCCATCGGTGCGACGGCAATGCGGTTGACGAGCGTCATGTCGCGCAGCCGGAACGGTGCGAACATCGGCGGCGGCGCGGTGGATGTCGCTGGCAACGGCAGATTTGCCATTGTGCTGGCGCCGCTCGCGAACCAGCGCTCCACACCGGACAGGTATTGCGAGTCGCGGAGGCGCAGGTTCTCGTGACTCACGCGCTGGCTGCGCGTGAGCAGGCTGTAGGCGAACTGCTCCGGCGGGAGATTGATGTACCGCCTCACGTTCTCGAACCATTCCATCGAGTTACGCGAAGCGTTCTGCAGGCGCAGCGCTTCGATCATGCGCTCATCCTGGTAGCGCTGGAGCGCGGCGGGCAGAGAAGCGTTGCCGGCGACCTCGCGAGCGAGAGATATCGCGTCCTCCATCGCGAGCTTGGTGCCGGACCCGATGGAGAAGTGCGCCGTATGAGCCGCGTCACCGACCAGTACGACGTTGCCGTCGAACCACCGCTCGTTCGTCACGCGCACGAAACTGATCCACGGCGAGCGGTCGCGATGTACTGCGTTGCTCATGAGATGGTGGCCATCGAGCCATCTCGCGAACATGCGCTCGCAGATAGCGATGCTCGCGGCGGTGTCGGCAGTGTCGAGACCAGCGCGTTTCCACGAGTCCTCGTCGCATTCGACGATGAAGGTCGAGAGCCCATCCTCGAAGCGATAGCAGTGGGCCTGGAAGACGCCGAACTCGTTCTGCACGAAGAAGAACGTGAACGCGTCGAACGGGCGAGTCGTTCCGAACCAGACGAAGCGCGCCGGACGTGCGTCGAGGCGCGGACGGAATACCGGGCTGAGCTCGCTCCTTATTTCACTGTTGATGCCGTCGGCTGCGACGATGAGATCGGCGTTTTCGCAGCCGGGAATCGAGCGAAGCGACTTCAGGTCCGGCACAGTGCAATTGAAGCGCACGTCGACGCCAAGCGACACCGCGCGGCGCGCGAGGATATCGAGGAGCGTTCGTCGCGCGATGCCGCTGAATCCGTGTCCTCCGGACGTGATCGTGGTGTCGCCAACTACCACATCGATGTCATCCCAGTGTGCGAAGCGTGCGACGATCTCGCGATACGTCTCGGTGTCGGCGTCCCGGAAGTTCTCGAGGGTCTGGTCCGAGAAGACAACGCCCCAGCCGAAGGTATCGCCCTGAGCATTGCGCTCGAGGACCGTAATCTCGTGCGCCGCATTCGCCTTCTTGAGGAGGAGGGCGAAATAGAGACCAGCAGGTCCAGCACCGACGGTGACGACGCGCACTGAGCAGCTCTCCGGGAATGTCGTGGATCGAGCCGACCGGGATATTATAAGCCTAAAACATCGACTCGGTACGGGTTGATTTCCGGGGTCGTAACCGGCGATATTGCATGGCTCCGGGAGAACCGGGGTATCGGTTGTTCGGCGCTATCGTCTAGGGGACTAGGACGGGGCCCTCTCAAGGCCTAAACACGGGTTCGAATCCCGTTAGCGCTACTTTCCTTGGGATGGACTGTCGAGGCCTCATCGTCTATCGGTTAGGACGGCACCCTTTCACGGTGCAGAGAGGGGTTCGATTCCCCTTGGGGCTATAGGGTTTGGCGGTGATTGGTTAGGTTGTTGGACTCGCAGCAGGCGGGATTGCGGGCGGATTGCAGCGAGAGCCGGAGACGGCTGAGTAGGGCGCGAGTGTATCGGCGCCTGTTGGATTTGTAGCAAGGGGCCGTAGCTCAGTTTGGTTAGAGCACTCGACTGTCACTCGAGAGGTCGCGGGTTCGACCCCCGTCGGCCCCGTCATGGAACACAAATATTGGCCCCGTGCAACGAGCGCTCGTTGCACGGGGCTTTTCTTGGGCGCGTGCCCCAGGTTAACAAAGAGGTGACAAGTGCGTCCACTTTAACGAAGGATTTAACGAACTCGCACCTGAAGACCACACCAACGGAGGTCTCTATATGACAGGCAGAATAACCCGACGTGCGGTATGTCTCACTGCTGCAATCGGTTTGGGATTTGGTCTGAGCCTGGCGGCGCCGACGCCCGCAATTGCACAGTTCAGCATTTCGGTGTCCGTCAGAACGGCTCCGCCGCCCCTGCCATATTACGAGCAACCGATGGTGCCCGGACCGGACTTCGTGTGGGCTCCCGGCTATTGGGCATCGGGCCCTGACGGCTACTTCTGGGTTCCTGGGGCATGGGTGGTCGCGCCGCGTCCCGGGCTGTTGTGGACACCCGGGTATTGGGCGTATGACAACGTGGGATTCGTGTACGGCTGGCATCCGGGCTACTGGGCTGCAAGCGTGGGATACTACGGCGGCGTGAACTATGGCTTCGGATACTTTGGCCGCGGTTACGTTGGCGGCGGGTGGTATGGAGCGCATTTCCGTTACAACACCGCTGTGACGAACGTGAATACGACGATCGTGCGCAATGTTTACGTGGACCGCACGGTTGTGAACAACGTGACGTACAATCGAGCCGTGAGTCGGGTGAGCTACAACGGCGGACCTGGAGGCGTGGTCGCGCTGCCGCTTGCGTCAGAAAGGATTGCTCCCAACGCTGTCGTCCAGATGACGTCGGAGCAGATGCAACATCAGCGCATCGCTGCGCACGACCGCAACCAACTTGCAGCGGTCAGCCACAATAATCCCCAGGAACTGGCTGTCGCCCGTCCGTTCACACCGCAGTCCAAGCCGGCGAGCTTCCAGCCTATCCGTCCAGCGGACCGTGCAGTAGCGCGCGCTACGGTCGCTAATGCGAGACCCTATGGGGGCGCGGCTGTCCGACAGGCTGAGAGGGTGGCGCCGCGTCCACCTCAGCGCGTTGCGAGGGCGCAGCCGAGACCGGGACGGCCGGACGACCGGCCCGAGCGCCCGCAGCCGGATCGCTCGCCTCAGTACCAGCGGATGCGCTAGGCGCAGCCTGCTCTCCCGAACGTTGGAAGTTCCGACGAACGTTGATGGACCGGGCGCCACGTGTGGCGCCCGGTCTCTTTTTCAAGTCTGAGTGGCCGGAGCATTCGATTCTGCAGGCGCGCGCGGCTCTGGGCGCAGTCGCAGACGGCTGATTCCACACACTGCACCTCGCGATTATATTCAGAGGCTGCGGATAAGGCTGGCAGCGCAGCTGCGAGCGACTTGCGCCGCAACGGACAGGCAGCATTGATTGGAGGAGTTTTCTCCTATCGCCCTCGTGGTGAAATTGGTAGACACGCAAGCTTGAGGTGCTTGTGCTGAAAGGCATCGCGGTTCGAGTCCGCGCGAGGGCATTACGTAGTCGTTTTTCCTGGTGATCGCACGGCGCGTTTGATCGTTTGCGCATCGTGATGCCACAGTAGCTCAGTGGTAGAGCACTCGATTCGTAATCGAGCGGTCGTGAGTTCAATCCTCACCTGTGGCTCTTTGACGTACGCGTTGTGAGTGCGCGGGTGTAGCTCAGTTGGTAGAGCGCCAGCTTCCCAAGCTGGATGTCGAGGGTTCGAACCCCTTCACCCGCTTGCGCGGTTTTCAGCAGATGGCTCATGGTTGGCCCTTTCCGCCGCCCGCTCCATAGATATTGCCCGTGGTATAGCTGGCGTCCTGCGCAGCGAGTTGCACGTAGATGGAAGCGAGCTCGGCGGGTTCGCCGGGGCGGCCGAACGGGTAATCCGAACCGAATTTTGTGTACTTCTCCGGCGGAGCGCCGCCGCTGATCTGGAGCGGCGTCCAGATGGGACCTGGGGCCACGCCGTTTATGCGAATTCCTTTCGGGCCGAGTTGCTTGGCGAGCGACTTGACGAAGTTCATGGTAGCGGCCTTCGTCTGTGCGTAGTCGTAAAGATCGGCCGATGGGTCGTAAGCCTGCTCCGATGTGGTGGCGATAATGGTCGCTCCAGGCTGCAAGGTGCGGGAGCGCCGCGCGGATGATCCAGAAGGGCGCGTAGATATTTGTCTTCATCGTCCAGTCGAAGAGCTCGGTCGTTAGGTCGAGAATGCTGGGGACTGAGTGTTGGCGTCCGGCGTTGGAAACGACGATGTCGAGACCGCCCAGCTGAGAGACAGCGTCCGCGACCAGGCGCTTGCAGAACGCTTCCTCACGAAGATCTCCTGGGATGGCGACGGCTTTACGGCCTGCCTTGCGAATAAGATCGATCACCTCGCGTGCGTCCGGCTCTTCGGCTGGCAAGTAGTTGATTGCCACATCCGCGCCCTCCCGGGCGTATGCGATTGCGGCCGCGCGGCCCATGCCGGAGTCACCGCCGGTAATCAGCGCTTTGCGGTCGAGTAGGCGGCCCGATCCCTTGTAGCTGGTTTCGCCATGATCGGGCTTGGGCGTCATCTTGCTCGCCAGGCCAGGCCATGGCTGAGTCTGCTCAGGAAACGGCGGTTTGGGATACTTGGTAGTCGGGTCCTGGAGGGGCTGCGCCGTAGAATTTCCGGAGGCCGTGCTTTGCGAGAGGGCTGGGCCGGTGCCGACGGCTACTGCGGCGAGCCCCGCTCCAATGCCGGCCACGACCTGGCGGCGGGAAAGCAGCTTTTCGTCATGAACGCTCATACGCTGGAAGTCCCCTTCGTTGGAATGGCTTTTTGGTGTATGCGTGACCGGTGAGCACGGCTGTCATGTTCGGGTATACCGGACCGAACCGGCGCTCCAACTGCAAAAGAAACTCCGCGCGCGGCGCTTCCCGCCGACAACACGCGAGTGTCCCCACCTGCCGTCAGCGATCTCCCAGCTTCCAAAGCTGGATCCAGAGTGGCGTACGCTATGCAGTTTGCCGCCCACTCAACCGTGAACAGGAGCGCAGCGTGAGTGGACTTCTCGAGATGCTGGGTCAGCAGCTGAGTCCGGGTATGATCAACCAGATAAGCAGCCAGGTCGGCGCTAACTCCAGCACGACGCAGAGCGCCGTTGCAGCCGCACTTCCCGCGTTGTTTGGCGCGATGGCGCAGCACGCGAGCGGCGATGCTGGCGCTGGTGAGATTCATCAGGCGGTACAGTCCGCGCCCGCAGACGGAACGGTACCTGCGGCGAGCCCGAGTCTCGTAAGTAGCATCCTCGGCCCGCATCAATCGGACGTGCAGAGCAGCGTCGCTCAAGCATCGGGCCTCAATACACAGCAGGCAGGCAAAGTGCTACTGTACCTGGCCCCGATTGCAGTCGCGATCCTCGCGCGCAAGCATTCCGAGGACCCGCAAGCGGTCCAGCAGCCTGGCGGATTGGCGGCTCTCCTGCGCTCGGCGCAGCAGCAGGTGCAGCCTGCCGCTCAAGCTGGCGGGCTCGGCGGCCTGCTCGGAAATCTGTTCGGCTAGATAACTGTGTGACCGAGTGCGGCCGTACGCGGCGCTGTGAAGCACGGACCAACCACGGTCACGCTCGAATACACCAGCCGGGCGAGGCGACCGCGGTTTCACGCCGTAGCAACGTGCTTCGCAGCCTTTCAGCGAGCCGATGGCATATGCGCACCGGCTCGCAGCGGATCACTTGAGAGCTACTGGCCACCGAGCCAGGTAGCGACGCCGCCGTGGCGGCTGCAGGCGCCCTCGCGGTGTGCTGCGTGGGAATAGAGTCCGTCCTTGCACCTCGCGATTGCGCCTGACGGATTGTTGTCGTCCTTGCCGCCCGATGCAGCGACGCTCCGGTTTGCCGGGGCCGGTTGCCGGGCCTCCGCAGCTGTGCGCGCCGCCGTACTCGGCGATGGGGCTATGACCGCAGCTCGCCCGGGCGCAGCGGCGGTTGCCGCTTTCACACCGCCATGCCCGGAGCATGCGCCGCGCCCGGTGGCAGTCGACGTCGTGCCATCGGTGCACGTAAGAGTCACACGGGCGCCCGACGTCGCTTTCGCCGCCGTGTGTGCGGCCTTATCCTCCCGCGTCACCGCGGTATGTGCCGCCCTGGTCGCAGCTTTATCCACGCCACCGTGCGCGGTGCACGCACCGCGGCCTGAGCTCATCGAGGTGGTGCCGTCCTTACACAGCGTCGCCGTCGCCTGCGCGCGGACGGCTGACGGCGCCGCGAGAGCACCTGCCGCGACCATGGCGGTCACTAGAAAACGCGATACTGTCTTCATCGTTGAGTCCTCCTTCGGGGTGAGACGCGACCAATCGACAATGTCCGACGCGGCTGGTGCACGAGTTACTTCGAAGCGCGGTTGCGGCGTGCTTGCGCTCGCCGTTATGGCTGCTGCGTTGGGTGCTTGTTGCGCTCGTGCTGGATCAGGGCGCCGGCAGCTGCGCCGAGGATCGCATGGTGATTGAGCATGTGGCCGGCAGCCGCACCTGCGGCGGCGCCTGCAAGCACGCTGTGATGTTGGCGTCGGTACGCGGTGGTGTCAGTCGCCGTCGCGTTGACGCCGGTCGGCGCCTGGACAGCCGTGGCGGCGGGCGGCACGTTGGTCTGCGTCGCGCTATCAACTGTGCCGGCTGTGCTGGCCGTGCCGTGTCCGCCGCCGCACGCGACGACGACGTACGGCTGTTGTGACGAGTGCTCGATACATCATGGTCGGATTCAGGAAGGGTTGGGTGTCTGCCAATGCAGGAAAGGAGTGGTGGCCGCCTAACGCCGCGGTACGCGTTTCGCAATCAACTTCGGCTGCCGCTACGACGCGGCCGGGCGGACTTGCATCAGCCATGCCGGCGGTCGATTGCACCAGCCCGTGGGCCGTGCGTGTTGCGCTCCCTCTTGCCAGACCTGTGATGCAGGCGGAGTTCCTGCGTTGCATCGCGGGACTCATCCGTCGCGTCGGCCAGACCGGACGGTCTTAACAGCAGGCTGAGTTGGAGTGCAGTTTGATCGCGGTCTGCTGGAAGCGTTCTATTGCGGTGCGAATCCGCGCCGCACATAATTCAGCCGTCCAGGATCGAATATTGCCCGCGCACGAAGGCCGAGTCGCGACCTCTTCACTCCTGATGAGCGAGGTGCAGCGTGGTGCCACCCGGGTCCGTTGGCATAAGCTCCTCTGGGGACCCGGCACTAATAACCGGCGCACAATCGACTCAGCCACTCGGCGGTCCCACGCATGTTGGACCGTATCGCATCGTTCGCCTCCTGGGCGAGGGCGGCATGGGCGTAGTCTATCTCGCCGAACAGGACGAGCCCGTCCGTCGCCAAGTCGCGCTGAAGATTCTCCGTCGCGGCCTCAACACTAACGAGGTTGTGGCGCGCTTTCACTGCGAGCAGCAGACGCTGGCGATGATGGAGCACCCGAACATCACGCGCGTTTATGATGCCGGCGTCACGGAGTTTGGAGAGCCGTATTTCGTGATGGAGTACGTCAGTTCGGACATGCGATTACCGAATACGCTGCGGCGCACAGGCTCAGCATCCGCGAGCGCATCGACCTTTTCATTCAGGTTTGCCGAGCGGTACAGCACGCCCACCAGAAGGGAATCATCCATCGCGACATCAAGCCGTCGAACATGATGGTCACCGATTCGGACGGCGAACCACTGTGCAAGGTGATTGATTTTGGCATCGCGAAGGCCGTTGCGCCGTCCCTCGAGAGCGAGCGTCTTACGATGACTGGCATGGCGCTGGGTACTCCTGCATACATGAGCCCTGAGCAGTTCATTTCCGACGGGACGGACGTCGACACTCGGGCTGACATTTATGCGCTTGGGGCGGTGCTGTACGAATTGCTCGCGGGTGTGCTGCCCTTCGATCCGGCGAATTTTTCTGGAATGGCGGCGTTACTGGCGCAGCACGTAACGAATGATGCGCGCGCCACCAAGCGCACAATTCGGTGCACTGTAGAGCGATCGACGCGCAACACTCGCCGCTGAGCGGCGCACCGACGCCACGACACTCCGGCACACACTTGCGGGGGATCTGGACGCCGTTATTCTCGACGCCCTCGAGCGTGACCGTGAGCGGCGCTACGCAACTGCAAACGCTTTCGCGCTTGACCTCGAGAACTACCTGGCGAACAAACCCGTTGCCGCGCACACCTCCAACTTCGCGTACCGTGCGGGCAAGTTCACCCGACGTCACCGCGTCGGGGTGGCATTCGCGGCGACGGTACTGGTAGCTTCTGTCGGCCGCTGCTATTGGAGCGACAGTTAAGGCGCGACGACTCGCGCGCGCACGAGCCGTCGCTGTTGCGCGGCAAGGTCAGGCGGAGGAGTTGATCGGATTCATGCTTGGAGACCTGCGTGACAAGCTGACCGTGATGGGACGGCTCGACGTACTGGACTCGGTGGGTGCCAAGGCGCTCGTCTATTTCGCCGCTGTGCCACCGTCACAGCTCAGCAACGAAGAGTCGTTTCGTCGTGCGCAGGCGCTGCAGCAACTTGGCGAAGTACGCATGGCACAGGGAAAGTTGCCGGAGGCTGCTGGGTTGATGGGGCAATCACTTGCGATCCCGAGGGGCTGGCTCTGCGCGATTCATTGAATGGCCGGTGGCAAATAGGGCTCGCTCACAGTCACTTCTGGGCCGGCAACGTTGACTGGGAGCTCGGAAGCATCGATTCCGCCCTTTCCCACTTTGTGCCGTTCGTCACGATGAGCCGGCGTCTGATCGCCCACTACCCCGACAGCCTGGAATACCGAGCCGAGCTTGCATACGCGTTGAACAACATCGGCTTTGCGAAGGAAGCGAGCGGCGACATCCGCGGTGCGCTGTCATCGTATCTGGCGAGTTTTGGAATCAATCAGAACCTCGTGGACCGCGATCCAGCGAAGCTGGAATGGCAGGTGAGCCTCGCGGCGGAGCACAATGCTGCGGCTGTGGCCCAGCGCAAGCTCGGCGATCTTTCAGGCGCGCTCGCGAGCCACGACAGCGAACTGGCGATAAGGCAGTCGCTGCTGGCGCACGATTCGACCAACGTTGAATACGAGCACTACGTCGGCATCGCGCACGCGTACCGAGGTGAGCTCCGCATGTTGACGGGTGACGAGAAGGGCGCGCTCGAGGATGTGTCGACGACCCGTACACTGTACGCGTCGATGGTGGCGCACGACACGACCAACGCGTCGATGCAGTGGAGTCTGGCGAAAACCGAGCGGCAGCTTGCCCAGATTCATCTGGAGGAAGGAAATCCACAAGCCGCGCTCGCAGAGTTGAACGATGCTCGGGCGATCATTCGTCGTCTGCTGCTCAAGTCGCCGAGGAACCCGCACGCTGTCGCCGAGCAGATACTTATTGGTACGTGGAGGCCGAGGGGCTGCTTCCAATCGGACGCGCAAGCGAGGCGAGAACGGTGGCGCAGCGCGCTGCGTCCGGAGCCGATTCAGCCGTCGCCGCCAAGCCAAACGACATCGATGATCGTCGCGCAGCTGCGGAGGCGAGCCTGGCGGTCGGCGATGCAGAATCGCGGGTGGGCGATGTCGCGGGCGCACACGCTGCATGGTCGCATGCTCTGGCACTCATCGATTCCACGGCAACCGCGACCAGTGAGACTGAGCTACTCGCTGTAGAAGCGACTGCTCTGCTCGAGCTCGGGCGCAAGGATGCCACCGGGTCCATTGTAGCAGAGCTGAATCGACGCGGCTACCGCAGACCGTCGTTCTCAAGCTCGTCCGCGACCATCAACGCGCTTCGGTCTGATGTCCGGATAGAGGGGCCGGGAGATGCAGCAACTGCCACGGGCATTGCGCCAGCGGCGGGAAAAAAGAACCTGCACGGAGAATGGATAGATGCCAGATATCACAGTTGAAGTAACGTTCACCGATCCGGACACGTTTTCGTTTCGATCCACCAGTTGCGACGCTGAACGCTGCGGGGAAAGTCATACTCAAGGCCTCGCCGCCAATCGCCGGCTGGACCTTTGTCAGCGTCAACAATCTGTCAGAGCCACCCTACACGTGGAGCTTCAAGGGCAACGGTTCCGAAATCCACATCGACGATGCATGCACTGCCAACGGGGACTTTGAATATACGGTCACAGTGCACGACAGCAGCGGTGATCACACGAGCCAGTCGGGTACGTCAGGGACTGTGCCACCGATGATCATGAATCAGTGACACCGGCGCTGAAACGATAACAACGGCCTGCACGCCGACTGACGGCGCGCAACCGCGCACTTTATGCCGTTCCGACCCCTACGGCGGCGCCAGCCGATCATGCCGAACAGACCGGAACCGACAAGCCAGAGCGTACCGGGCTCGGGGGTTGTCGTGACTGTCGTGACTCCCGAGGCGACGTAGTCGAGTGCGCTGTCCGAGCGCGCGACAGAGAGACCGTAGTCGACTCCGTGGCCGGTATCGCCGTTACTGAAGATGTCGACGACCTGGCCGTTCCCGGCACTGAACATCATTCCATAGACGTCGAGGAAGCCGCCCGAAAAGGGGTAGCCGATGCATGTCACCGGCGAGCCGTTCGGCCAGAACAGGTTGTCGTATGTCAAAACCCCCCCTGCCTGCGCCGGAAGACCGGTCGCCACCGCGAAGGTGCTGAAATCATGCGGGGCAGGGGTGTTCAGCGTATCCGCCGGGGCCGTGGGATTGATCGGTACGAGCGAGTTCACGGGCACATTGACGAGATTGAGGCCGTTGTTCGTGTCGGTAAAGCTGCCGTTTATTCCGGTGAGCGCGAAGCCTCCGGGATACTTGGCGTCCGTGGTGGCGCCATAGGTCAGCAGGAACGTCCCTGAGACGCCCGCACCGCTGAGTGAGAAATTGTATGTTTGCGCTCGCGCGCTGCCTGGTGTCGCGATCCCAACCGCCACCAACGTCACGGCCGATGCGAGCAGGCGTGATCTCATCATGTTCCGCTCCTATGCCACGGGTAAAAAGATTGATAGGCGCTGCCAACGGCTGCGCAGCCAGTGCACGAGACATTCCAGGCGCGCCACTTTCGGCCGAAATAATTCGCAAATAATTCACAGCACTATTACGATCACCAACCACGCAGGCTCCTGGAGCGGATTAGCGTTCAGGACAGGGCTCAATCCCGAGCTGTACGACAGCCATCCTTACCTGCGAGGCGTAGTGACCGATCCAGCCGCATTATGGCCGGGAGTGCTCGGGATTTTCTTTCTCGTCGTCGGAGTGGTTACCTACCGACGCGACTTCCAGGCAGTCTCACGTGACCCACGTGAAGCATTCGGGCTCGCGGCACTCGGCCCGGTCTTTGTCGCTGCATCGCTCGCTGCGTTCGCGGGCGAGCACTTCACACAAGCGCCGGTCCTCGCCGAGCTCGTCCCGAAGTGGCTGCCCGCGCGACTGTTCATCGCGTACTTAGTGGGTGTCGCGCACATCGCTGCTGCATCGAGCTTCGTTGCCAGGCGATACGTCCGCTGGTCGGCGCTCTGTCTGGCGTTCATGTTCACGCTTTTCGTCCTGCTCATGGATCTACCGGGCGCGCTCTCACATCCCGGTACACGGATCGCGTGGAGCCTGGCGGCGCGCGAGACTACCTTTGCGATTGGAGGATTGGCTCTGTTCGCGACCGCAACAAGGGGCGGTCATCCGCGCCGTAGCATAGCACTGGCCACAATCGCAAGGATGTGGACAGCTGTGGTGCTCGTCTTTTACGGCGTGGAGAACATCGTCTATCCGCAGTTCACTCCCGGCGTGCCGGATATCACCGTCACCCAGGCGTGGGTTCCGCAGCCGATGCTCATCGCGTACATCACCGGAATAGTGCTCGTCGCAGGCGGTATCGCCATGGCGGGAAAAAGTACGCCAGCACCGCCGCTGCGGGATGCGGGTTGCTGCTGACGCTCCTCACCGTTGCGCTGTACGTGCCACAGTGGATCGTCGCGCGCGGTGTCTCGCAGCAGGTCACGGCGATCAACTTTGTTTTCGACACACTGCTCTTCGCCGGCATGCTGTTTATCGTAAGTCGAGCGATCTCGGAGAGGAGCAGGTGTCGCCTCGTATCGCACGCAGTCATACAGGGAACGAGCTTGCGGCGGTCCCAGACGCAAGCTGGTAAGACGACGGATCACGACGATGTAGTGATGCCGGTACCTGTCTCATTCGGCGCAACGCACAGACGGCTACGCGGCAGAACACGCCGTAGAAGGCCAGCGCGAGCCGTCATTCGCTCCGAAATGCATCGCCGGGCCACTTCTTGCCAAATACCGCGGTGAGGGCCGTCGAATTCCTGATGGCGGGCGAACGACCAGACCGCGATGCACCCCCGGGGCACGCGCTCTTGCGCCCGACCTGACGGTCGATACATCCGGGAGATAACGCGGGAGTCTGCTTCATGAATTGTCACGCGCAGGAACGATTCGAGCAACGACGTGAGATCGCAGGTCGTCCGCGCTTGCTGCGCGGCTCGCCGACTGCGGTCGACCGAGGCAACGGGGGTGTGTCATGGCTGAGCTCCCAATCGAGCGCAAGGGCGGCCGGAATTTCTGGCCGTGGCTTATCGGCATTCTGATTCTCATTGCGATCATCTGGTTTCTCTTCTCGCGCCGCAGCACCACGCCGGCCACGCCGGCGACCGATACGACCACGACGACCGCTGCGCCAGCAACTGCCCCGGCAACTGCTCCGGAACTGCCCCGGACACCGGGCTCGACGTCCACCGGATCGACATCGACAGGATCGACGTCGACAGGTGGCGTGCCACGCAATCCACCCGCCTCCGGCACAACACCGCCGTCGTCGAGGCCGTGAGCTGCCGCAGCCGCGCAGGAATACTCGCAAGACCAAGAGAGCAACACACACGCTGACATTCGCGCGGACAGCGCGACGAGGAAACCAAGATGGCAGACAGACACACGCACAATGATGACCCAGACCGCCGCGTTCCCGATGAGAACCCTCGAATTGCATCGCTCCACGACGTTGGAGACTTCCAGGTCGCGGATGGGTATCCCGACCCTCGCGGATGGGACGTCATGGCGGCAGATGGCAAGAAGGTTGGCAAGGTGCACGACCTCATCGTCGACACCGGACAACTCCGGACACGGTATCTCGATGTGTCGCTCGACAAGGACGCAGTAGGAGCGTCAGACGACCGCGACGTGCTTATACCCATCGGCGCCGCGCAGCTCGATGATTCCAATGACCACGTCATACTGGGTGGCGTGAGCGCCGCGCAGCTCGCCGCGATTCCGGAGTTCCACCACGAGCAGATCACGCGTGACTACGAGAGACTCCGTTCTCGAGCGCATACCGATGGCCGGCGCGGATCGTCGTCCGGCGGACGAGTACTATGGAACCGATCACTTCGACGACAGGCGCTTCTACGCCAATCGAGGCAGACGCGAGGGGCCGGCCGATGTCACAGCGATGGACTCCGCTGACCGAAATAACGCTGACCGAAATAACGCTGACCGAAATAACGCTGACCGCGTCGCCAACTCGAGCACCAATCGCGATCGCGATCGGAGCGATGAGGCGACGAATGAAACACGCGTCACCCGCTCCGAGGAAGATCTCAACGTCGAAAAGCGTGAGGTACGGGCAGGCGAGGTCGAAGTGCGTAAGCACGTCGACACCGAGCACGTGTCGAGACCGGTGACTCTACGCCACGAAGAAGTAACGATAGAGCGGCGTCCGCTGAGCGCCGACCAGGCGCGGGGCGATTTGAAGATCGGCGACGAGAATGAAGTCCACATCCCGATCACGGAAGAGCAGCTGGTGGTCGAGAAGCGCGTGGTCCCCAAGGAAGAGCTCGTCATAACGAAGCACATGGTCAGCACGGAGCAAAACGTGGAGGCCGATGTGCGCAAGGAGCGCGTGGATGTGGACCGGAGCCACGAGCACGACACATCACCCGACACGAATCAGCGCGCCGACGAGCGCTGAGCGACACAAGGCGGGTTCGTGCAAAGCGAGCTGTTCCGCTTACACGAGCCCGCCAATACGCATCTGGGCGCAGGACGCCGATTCCTCGAGATCCAGCAGGAAGCGCTTCCGCTCCAGGCCGCCCGCATAGCCAACCAGTCGCCCATCGGCGCCTACGACCCGGTGACATGGCACGATGATGCTGAGAGGATTGCGAGCGTTGGCGCCGCCCACCTCGCGAGCGAGCGCCGGATTGCCGAGGTCGCGCGCCAACTGACCGTAGGAGCGGGTCGCTCCGTACGGAATGTCACGCAACAGATTCCACACGCGCAACTGGAAGGCGTTGCCGCGCGGCGCGAGCGGTAGCTCGAACTCGGTCCGCTCGCCGCGAAAGTACTCGTCGAGCTGCTCCATCGCCGCCCCGAAGCCGGTCCCGACGCGCGGACCGAACGTCTTCGCATCGGGCCCGTGTGCATGGCCCGGGAAGTACAGCCCTGTAAGCACGCCGCCGTCCGCGACCAGAGTCAGCTCGCCAAGCGGGCGAATCCATGATTGTATGACTTGTGCTCATCCCATCCTCCACGTCACACAAATCTAGTCCCATGCGATGTTTGGGCTCGCCACTTTCGGACACGTGAGCGCGATTTTTCACATTACGCCGAACAGTTGTCAAGCGAACGCCCCGAGTCACGCGCTCATTGCTGGATAGTCGACGTAGCCGTGAGGGCCCGGGGCGTAGAACGTTGCTCTGTCAGGCTCATTGAGCGGCGCATCCTGTCGCACGCGCGCGACGAAATCCGGATTTGCAATGAACAGCCGCCCGAAGCCGATGAGATCCGCCTTGTGTCGCTCGAGAGCGTGCTCGCCAGTTTGTGGAGTATAGCCGCCAGCTGTGATGAGCGTACCGCTGTATGCAGCACGCACGAGTTCCGTCGAGCATACGTTGCGGTCATCCGGACTGTTGGTCGCGACCGGCGCTTCCACGACGTGGACGTAGGCAAGCCCCCGCGTGTCGAGCGCGCGCGCAATGTGCGTGAACGTCTCGACCGGATCGTTGTCGCGAATCCCGCCAGCACCGCCGGCCGGCGCCACCCTCACACCGACGCGATCGCTCGGCCAGACCGACGTAACTGCATCGAGAACTTCGAGGAGAAATCGCGTACGCGCTTCGGGTGTGCCGCCGTATTCGTCGGTGCGTTGATTCGATCCGGTCTGGAAGAACTGATCGACGAGGTATCCGTTCGCGCCGTGGATCTCGACTCCGTCGAATCCTGCTTCATGCGCGACCTGCGCGCCGCGCCGGAATTCGTCGACGACTCCGCGAATCTCGTCGCGCGTGAGCGCGTGCGGTACTTCGTAATCCTTGGGTCCGTCTGGCGTATACGCCTTGCCGCTGGGTGGAATCGGCGACGGAGCGACAGGCTGCTTTCCGTGATAGTAGGAGTGCGACATGCGTCCCACATGCCACAGCTGCGCGAATATCCGGCCGCCAGCATGGTGCACCGAATCCGTGATCGTGCGCCAGCCGTCGCGTTGCTCGTCAGTATAGATGCCGGGTGTATCCTGATAGCCCTGTCCCAGCGGCCCCACCTGGGTTCCTTCAGTGACGATGAGGCCGGCGGTCGCTCGCTGAGTGTAGTACTCCACCATCAGACTGTTTGGCGTCCCGCCAGGTGCGCGATTCCGCGTGAGAGGGCACATAACCATCCGGTTGGGAAGCGAGATAGGGCCGAGACGGTAGGGATCGAGAAGTAGCATGGTAAGTTGGCTGAGGCTGCCTGAAACTAAGTCGTGCGGTCAAGGGCCGACGGCGTCACGAACGCGAGCTTGGTGCCAACAGACCCCTCCTGGCTCGCCGCGTCGTGGTTTCCATTGGGCGGTCTGCAACTACGCGTGCCGCATATCATATTTGGCGCGGGACGCTGATCGCGCGCGTGCTGCAGAACCACCTGGATCGCTCAACCAAACACAACAGCCAGAACGACTCTTGACCAGCAGTCTTGACCCATCCGAGTGGCCATCATTCCGCGCCGATGCCCACTCGATGCTCGACGACATACTCGATTACGTAAAGGACTTGCGCGAGCGCCCGGTGTGGCAGCCGATGCCAGCCGCGGTCCGCGCAGGATTCGACCAGCCGCTTCCGCGTGACTCGAGCGAGCTCATCGACGTGCACCACCGCTTCATGAACGAGATTCTTCCCTACGCCGGAGGCAATCCGCATCCGGGCTTCATGGGATGGGTGCAGGGAGCCGGCACTCCGGTCGGAATCGTCGCCGAAATGCTCGCAGCAGGGCTGAACGGCAACCTCGGCGGCCGCGATCACGCACCGATCGAGGTGGAGCGTCAGATCCTGCGTTGGTTGCGCGGTCTTGTGCGCTTTCCCGAGTCCGCGGAAGGGATCTTCGTCACCGGAACGTCGATGGCGAATTTTGTCGGCGTGCTCGTCGCGCGGACGAAGGCACTTGGTATAGCGGTGCGGCGCGCCGGTGTGGGCGACTCGAGGCTCACCGCCTACACCTCTGCGGCGAGTCACGGCTCGATCGCGCGCGCAATGGAATTCGCCGGACTGGGTAGCGACGCGCTTCGTGTCATCGCCGTGAATGACAGCGACGAGATGAAACTTACGGAGCTGCAGGCTGCGATCGAGGCCGATCGCGCGAGCGGGTTCGTTCCGTTCCTCATTGCCGGCTCCGCTGGCACTGTGGACGTCGGCGCGATCGACGACCTGAACGGACTTGCCGATATAGCCGCGCGCGAACGCTTGTGGCTGCACATCGATGGCGCGTACGGAGCGCTTGGAATGCTCGCCCCAGACATCGCCCCGCGGCTCGGCGGCATCGAACGTGCCGACTCGCTCGCGTTCGATTTTCACAAGTGGGGCCAGGTTCCGTACGACGCTGGTTTCGTAATGGTGCGCGACGGTGAGTTGCAGCGCCAGACATTCGCGTCGCAAGCAGCGTATCTGACGCACGACCGGCGCGGTATGGCGGCGGGGGACTGGTGGCCCTGCGATTACGGACCCGATCTCTCGCGTAGCTTCAAGGCGCTCAAGACGTGGTTCACGTTTACCGTCTACGGTGCGGACGCGCTCGGCGCGTCGATATCCCGTACGTGCTCGCTCGCCGCCCAGCTCGCCAGCATCATCGAGGCAACGCCGGAGCTCGAGCTGTTGGCGCCCGTGCGACTCAATATTGTATGCTTCCGTTACCGCTGCGATGACGCGGACGCAGTCAACTCGCGTATCATTACCGCTCTTCAGGAAGGCGGGATCGTCGCTCCATCACTGACGAAGGTGCGCGGCAGTGTCGCGATTCGGGCGGCAATTGTAAACCACCGCACTGAGCCGCGCGATATCGACGCTCTGGTCGCCACGACGTTGATGCTCGGACGCGCCGCCTCGGCTGGTCTCTCGCTGTGAACGCTCCGCAGCCAGACCAGGGGCATCACGCCAATCCAGCGCATCCAACGATCGCAGGTCTCGCGCGCATTGCGCGCATGGTGTACGAGGGCGCCGATCGAGAGCAGTTCGCCGCCGCCCTGACGTCGCGGATTGCGAACAATGCCAACGACGCTGCGGCGTTCATGGATCTCTCGATGCTGCTGCTTCTTTCGGGGAATCGCGCCGAGGGATTGGCGGCGCAGGCTTATGCGCTGGACATCGCGCGCATTTTCAAATGCGCACATGGCTCGGGAACGGGGCTGCGCGTGCTCGCGCTCATGGCGACGGGCGATTTCATGTCGAATACACCGCTGGACTTTCTTTTCGATGGATCGGACGCATTGGTGTATTACGTCTACCTCGCCGATGCGGCCACGCTTCCAGACGCCATTCCAGACCACGACGTCGCGTATCTTGCAGTCGCGGAGTCAGACGCGAACAACCCACTGCTGCTTGCGCTCGAAGCCGCTCTTGCAGACTGGCAACGGCCGCTCGTTAACGGCAGAGCGGCGAGGATTGCCGAGCTTTCACGCGATCGCATGTGGAGGTTGTTTCAGGGTATCGACGATGTGATGGCGCCATGTAATGTGCGTTTGAGTCGGGCTGATCTGGTGCGTCTGAGCGATGACGACGGGTGCCATCTGCAAGCCGCAGCTGCGCGGAGCGCAATATCCGATCATCGTTCGTCCGCTCGATTCGCATGCGGGTCATGGCCTGGTGAAGATCGAAAGCGATGTGGAGCTTCGAGACTACATTGCGCAGAGTGATGCGGCGGACTTTTATATCGCGCCGTTCATCGATTATCGGAGTGCCGACGGTCGATTCCGAAAGTACCGGATCGTGTTCATCGCGGGCAGGCCGTACGTTGCGCACCTTGGAATATCGGATCACTGGATGGTGCATTACCTCAACGCGGGAATGCACGAGAGCGCCGAAAAGCGCGCCGAAGAGGCGCGGTGCATGGATCATTTCGACGACGACTTCGGCTCGCGTCATCGAGCTGCGCTAGCGCTCGTAGCGTCGCGGATCGGCCTGGAATATTTCGCTATCGATTGCGCAGAGACTCGTGACGGGCGTCTGCTTCTGTTCGAGGCTGGCACAGGCATGATCGTCCACTCGATGGATTCCGCCGAGCTTTTTCCCTACAAGCAGCGTCAGATGAGGAAGATCTTCAGTGCGTTTCTCGCGATGCTCGGAGACGTCTCGGGGCGCGGGGCCGAAGCGGCGGTGATATAATACCGCAACCGTAACAGCGAGGATTCAATGGCTGGGCTTACCGCACTCTGGCTTCCGATCCTGGTTTCCGCGATAATCGTTTTTGTCGCGAGCTCGCTCATCCATATGTTGTTGCCCTGGCACAAGAGCGACTTCACAAGGCTGTCGAACGAATCGCAGGTGGGCGATGCGCTGCGTCCGTTCGCAATTCCGCCGGGCGACTACATGCTTCCAAGGCCCGCGAGGCGTGACGATCTCAAATCGGCGGAGTTCCTGGAGCGAGTCAGGCAGGGCCCGAATATCGTCATGACGGTACTCCCCAACGAACCATGGTCGATGGGTCGTAATCTCGGCCTCTGGTTCGTCTACTGTCTCGTTGTGAGCTTTTTCGCGGCACTGGCTATCGCCATCGCGCTTCCGGGCGGCTACGAGCACCGGACCGTGTTTCATCTCGCATGCTTGACCGCGTTCCTTGGTTACGCGGTGGCGCTCTGGCAGATGTCGATCTGGTACCGTCGCTCGTGGCGCGTAACGGTAATGGCGACCGTCGATGGCCTGATCTACGCGCTGCTGACGGCAGGGACGTTCGTCTGGCTGTGGCCGCGCTAGCAGGCTCGTGACCACAGCGCCTGGATCGGCAAGCGGCCTGTTTCACGACCTTGCCCGTCAGGGAGCTCGCAGCGGCGAAGGTGACTATATTAAGTAGCTACCTATCTAATTCATGCGCCCCTGCAACCATCCCTCTTCGAAACGCGCGGAGCTCGAATCCGAGTTCCTGACGGCGCTCGGTCCCCTTCGGGAGAACCTGCGTCGCGCCTTCGATCGGGAGCTCAATGCCTTCGGCCTGTCGCGCGCGCTCGCGCGGCCGCTCGTACGGATCGGCGAAAGCGACGGGATTCGCCAGTGCGAGCTCGCCGGCCAGCTGGATATCGAGGGGCCGAGTCTCGTGCGGTTGCTCGACCAGCTCGCTGCTGAAGGGCTGGTTGTGCGCCGGCCGGACGCCAGTGACCAGCGCGCGCGGACTCTCCATCTCACGCCTCAGGGAAAGCTCCTCGCGCGCCAGATTCTGCCGATCGTCGATCGGGTGCGAAGAGAATTGCTCGCAAACGCCTCGAACGCCGAGCTCGAAAGCTGTAATCGCGTCTTCGCCCGATTGTCTCAGGCGTGTGAACGCGAAGTATCGAATGAGACCTTGTAATCCGCTCGCCGTTTCTCCGCATCGTCGCCGTTTAAGTTCACAAGAATTCCGAATGCCATTCACTCGTCCAGCGAGTTACTCCTTGTCATCTCCCAGATCCAGCGACCGCCGAACGAGTTTGCTTTCGGCAGGCACGCGCATGACGTCAATCTTCGTTGTTGCCGCATCCAGTGTTGCGATGTTCGCCGTCGGCTGCTCGAAACCGGCCGCTCCGCCAATGCCGCCGCCGTCCGAAGTTTCGGTTCTTACCGTTACGCCGCGCACGGTGGAAGACAACCTCGAGTTCACCGGCGAAGTGCGTGCCTTCCGAAGCGTGCAGGTGCGCGCGCAGGCCTCCGGCGTGATCCTGGCGCGGCCTTTTGTGGAGGGCAGTGAAGTTCACGTCGGTCAGGTTCTGTATCGCATCGATCCGACGACTACCGACGCGGAATGGCGAAGCGCGAAAGCGCGTCTCGCTTCGGCGCAGGCGACGCTCGCCAACAACGTGACGACGGCCGGGCGGCTCCAGGCGCTTCTTCCCGGTAACGCGGTGGCGAAGCAGGACGTCGACAACGCCGAGGCTCAGGTGAAGGCCTCACGTGCAGCGGTCGACGACGCGCGCGGTGCGGTCGACGCGGCGGCGAAGAATCTGAGCGAGACGACAGTACGCGCGCAGATCGAAGGACGCATCGAGCGCACGATGCTCGACGTGGGTGCACGCGTGACCGGACCTTCTGATCTTCTCACGACGATAGACGTTCTCGATCCGATCTACGTGACGTTCAGACCGTCCGCCGATCAACAAGCGCAGTGGCGGAGCGATCCGGAGTACGCGCGCGCGATGGCGCCGGGCGGCTCCGCGCGCGTTGCTGTGACGCTCCCGGACGGAAGCCAGTTTCCCACCGAAGGCCGCATCGGGTACATCGATCCTGTCGTGGATCCCCAAACCGGAACCCAGGAATATCGCGCACAATTCGACAACCCCAAGCGGATAATGTTGCCCGGCGAGTTCGTGCACGTGGTCGTGCACGGGCTGTCGCGCAGGAATGCGATAGTCATTCCGCAACGCGCCGTCCTGCAACAGATGGGGCGCCAGATGGTATACGTCGTCGGACCCGACAATAAAGTTGCGACTCGCGAGGTCAAGGCAACCAGCTGGACCGGCAACGACTGGCTGATATCGAGCGGTCTCTCCGCGGGTGATCGCGTAGTGGTCGATGGAGTCCAGAAGATCGGACCGGGCGCGCCGGTGCATCCGACTCCCCTGGCTGATTCGACTGCTGCGCCTACTGCAGCGACGTCACTGGATTCCGCTGCCACACGCAAGGATTCACAGTAAGGATCCCGCACGATGAGCGTGCCCCCGCACGAGCCGGCCACAGATCCCAACGCTACGCCGACCGCGAGAATATTTCTTTGTAAAGCGCCCGGTGCTTGCAGCGGTGATGTCTATCGTCATCGCATTGCTTGGCGTGTTCGCCATGTTGTCGCTTCCGGTCAATCGGTACCCGCAGATCACGCCGCCGAGTATTCAGGTGACGGCCGTGTATCCGGGCGCCAGCGCGCAGGACGTCGCGAACTCCGTGGCGGCGCCGATCGAGCAGCAGCTCTCGGGGCTGGACGGGCTTCTCTACTACAAGTCGTCGAACGCGAGCGACGGGACGATGAATCTCGCGCTCACCTTCGATATCTCGCGCAACCAGGACCTCGCCGCGGTGGACGTGCAGAATGCGATCAACCTCGCTCTGCCGCAGCTGCCGGCATCGGTGCGCCAGCTCGGCGTCACCATCACCAAGGCGAATCCCGACATTCTGCTCGTCGCGACGTTGTCATCGAAAGATCCGAGATACGACGCGTCGTACCTGGCGAACTATTCCAAGCTGTATGTCGAGGACGAGATAAAGCGCGTGCCGGGCGTCGGCTCTGCGCGCACGTTCGGCAGTCTGGACTTCGCGATGTTGCTGAGTCTGGATCCCGAAAAAATGGCGCAACTGGGTATCACGGTCGACGACGTATCGGCCGCGGTGCAGGCGCAGAACGCCACCAAGCCCGGCGGACGCCTCGGCCGCGAGCCCGCGCCGGCGGGAACGGAGCTGACTCTTCCGGTTACGACAGCGGGTCGGCTCACCACGCCGGCAGAGTTCGCCAACATAATCGTGCGTGCGAGGCCGGATGGCTCGCTCGTACATCTTGGCGACATTGCGAACGTTCATCTTGGATCGCAGGGCTATGACGCAGCCGGTCGACTGAACGGCGCGCCTACCGCTCTCCTGATCGTCTACGCTCGCCCCGGCGCAAACAATCTCGACGTCAAGAACGCAGTCGCGGCGCGGCTCAAGGAGCTCGCGAAGTCGATGCCGCCTGGTGTCGAGGCGAAGATCCCGTTCGATACGACTCCGTTCATCACGGAGTCGATCAAGGAAGTCGTCAAGACGCTGTTCGAAGCGATGGTGCTTGTCACGCTGGTCGTGTTCATATTCCTGCAGAGCTGGCGCGCGACACTGATTCCCGTGCTGGCCGTGCCGGTCAGCATCATCGGTACATTTCTCGGGTTGCAGTTTCTCGGCTTCACGATCAACACGCTCACGCTTTTCGCGATGGTGCTGTCCATCGGAATCGTGGTGGACGACGCGATAGTCGTGATCGAGAACGTGGAACGAATCATGGCTGACGAGCATGCATCGCCGCGCGCAGCAGCGAACAAGGCGATGCATCAGGTGAGCGGTGCCCTCATAGCGATCGTGCTCGTGCTGTGTTCCGTGTTCATTCCGGTTGCGCTCGTGGGCGGAATTACCGGGACGATGTACAAGCAGTTCGCGATAACCATCGTGATCTCGGTGGTGCTGTCGGGGCTCGTCGCACTTACGCTGACACCGGCCCTGTGCGCGCTGCTCCTCAAGCACTCCAACGAGGACACCGACAACAGGTTCTACAGCTGGTTCAACCGGAATTTTGGAAGGGCGACGAAGCGTTATGTCGGCGCCGCGGGCCGGATCATCGATCGGCCCCGTATCTGGATCGCGGTTTTCCTCTGCCTCGTTGCTGGTTTGTACATCCTTACCCGCGTGGTTCCCGGCAGCTTCTTGCCGAGTGAGGACAAGGGCTACTTCGCGATATCCGTGCAGTTGCCCGACGCGGCGTCGCTCCAGCGCACGGAGGCGACGGTGCAGCAGATCGAGGGAATGCTGCGCAAGGAGCCATCGGTCGCGAACGTGGTGGTGCTCGCCGGATTCGATCTCCTCTCCGCGTCGACTCAGACCAATTCCGCGACGATGTTCGTGAGTCTCAAACCGTGGGACGAGCGCAGCGGCTCGTCCAACAGCCTCGATGCGATTCTCCAGCGCGTCAACGGCAAGCTGTTCGGGATGAAGAACGCGATCGCGTTCGGGTTCAATCTCCCGGAGATTCCCGGTCTCGGGACGACCGCTGGAATGGAGCTCAACCTCCAGCAGCGCACCGGGTCCGACTACACAGCGTTCGCCGGAATCGTCCACAATTTCGTCAACGATCTGAAAACGGTACCGTCGCTTCAGAATCCGGCTGTCAACATCCGTACCGATGTTCCACAGGTGTACGTCAACGTCGATGAGGCCGCGGCGCAGGCGCGCGGAGTGAGCAGCGCGACGATTTTCTCGACGCTGCAGACGATGCTCTCGAATCTCTACATCAACGACTTCAATCTGTACGGCCGGACGTACCGCGTTCAGGCTGAAGCGCAGGCTCAGTTCAGGCAACGCCCGGAGGACATCGGACGTTTCTACGTACGCAGCACGGCCGGGGATATGGTGCCGCTGTCCGCGCTCACCACGACCGAGATTCGTGGCGCGCCAGGTCTCATCACGCGCTTCAATGGATTTCCGTCCGCGCTCATCACGGCGAGCGTCGCTCCTGGTCACAGCTCCGGCGAAGGGCTCGACGCGGTCGAGAAGCTTGTGGCCGACAAGTATGCGTCGCAGGGCATCGGTTACGCGTACAGCGGGCAGTCGTACCAGGAGCGTGCTTCGGCGGGGCAGGGCGGGCTGGTGCTTGCACTCGGCCTCGTGCTCGTCTTCCTCGTGCTGGCGGCACAGTACGAGAGCTGGTCGATTCCGTTCGCCGTGATTCTCGCGCTGCCGTTCGGCATTCTCGGGTCGTATCTCGGAATCTGGATGCGGGGACTTTCGAGCGACATCTATTTCCAGGTCGCGCTGCTCGCCGTGCTCGGGCTCGCCGCCAAGAACGCGATTCTTATCGTGGAATTCGCGACTGAGCTTCGTCGCTCGGGAATGAGCATTCGCGATGCCGCGATCGAGGCTGCGCGTGAGCGATTCCGTCCCGATCCTGATGACATCATTTGCCTTCATACTCGGTGTCGCGCCGCTGGTCATTGCGGGCGGAGCGGGCGCAGCCAGTCGGCATTCGCTGGGGACCGGAGTGTTCGCCGGCATGCTCGTCGCGACGTCGATCGGCGTGTTCTTCATACCGCTGTTCTTCGCGGTCATCGAAGGGCTGGCGGAGCGACGCAAGAAGAGTGTCGCGCCGGTCGGCGCGGCGCCCGCACCTACACATTCGGTTCCAGAGTAGTGAAATCCATCAATACCATTTCGCAATTCGCGCTCGTAGCCGCATCGTGTGCGGTAGCGTCTGTGCTTGCAAGCTGCGCCGTCGGACCATCGACGGCGGTTCATCCGGTCGTTCCGGGTGTAGCGCACATGACTGACAGTGCTGTGACGCCTGCGGCGCGCGCGTTTCTCGATTCGCTCGGCAGGGCGCGTGCGCGGGATACCATTCTCACGCCGCCGCCCGGCCCCACGACTCCTGCAACGCAGGCGCTCGCAACACCGACCCCGCGCTCGCTTTCCACCCCCGTTCCGCTGCAGCTCGAGTCCACAAAGGATCTTACGTGGCTCGACATTCTGCGCGACTCGACGCTCGTCGCGCTCATCGATACGGCGCTGACCAACAACAGAGATCTGCGCCTCGCCGAGGTTCGGATCAGAGAGTACCGTGCAGATCGCGGCGCTGCAATTGGCCCGTTCTTCCCGCAGATAACCGCAAATGCATCGGGTAGCCGCAACAAGGTATCGTTCGCGGGATCGGCGCCGATCGCATACAACGCCGTCACAGCGACGGGCAACGTTGCGTGGGAGCTCGACTTCTGGGGTCGTATACGCCGCGGAGAACAGGCCGCGAACTTCGACCTGCTTGGCCGCGAGGAAGACGCACGAGCGACCCAGCTCACGCTGGTGAGCGACGTCGCTACGGCGTATCTGCAGCTGCGCCAGCTCGACGAGAGCATGCGCGTGGCTGAAGCGACACGCGCCGCTGGGCAGGCGGTCCTCGAGCTGGCCCAACGACGCTTCGGCCAGGGACAGATATCCGAGCTGGACGTGCGGCAATTCGAGGCACAGGTTGCTGATCCCGCTGCACGCCTCGCGCAGTTCGCACTGCAGCGCCGCCAGCAGGAAAATGCGCTTTCGCTATTGCTGGGTGAGCCGCCGGGTGAGATACCACGTGGCCAGCCACTGGCGGACGTGATCCAATCCGTAAGTGTTCCGGATTCTCTGCCCGGTGCACTCATCGCGCGGCGGCCTGACGTGCTGCGAGCGCAACGCGACCTGCAGGCTGCGCTAGCGCGCGTGGGCGTCGCAGTCGCGAATCGCTTTCCGACCATATCGGTCAGCGGACAGTACGGTGCGCAGCGGCCGGAGCTCAGCAACCTGTTCGCGGGCCCCGGCGACATCTACACACTCCAGGCAGGTTTCTCGTTTCCGCTCTTCACCGGCGGCCGGTTGCTCAACGAGCAGCGCGCGGCACGCGCACGGGCCGACGAGGCCAAGGTGCAGTACGACCAGACGGTCCTATCGGCGCTGCGCGAGGCCGCGGATGCGCTCGCCGGCGTGCGACTCGGCAGGGATCAGTTCGTCGCCGATCAGACTCAGGTGCGCGCTCTCTCGATTGCGGCGTCGATCGCCGAGCGACGCTACGCGAGCGGAATCTCGAGTTACCTGGAAGTGTTGAACGCGGAGCAGAGCTTATTCAATGCGCAGCTGAATCTCGTGCAGGTAGAGCAACAATATCTTGCCTCCACAGTGCAGCTCTACAAGGCGTTGGGAGGAAGCTGGACGGACGCAACGCACTAGCTTCTGACGGCTCCTGACTAGCAGGTCGCTACGAGGAACGCTTCTCCGCTCGACGGTCGCAGCCCATCGGCTCGACCGGTGAAGTAGCGCGCGGCAAGTTCGTCGGTGGATACGTATTGGACCTGCCGGAAACCTGAGTCGCGCGCCAGCGTGAGCATCTCGGAAGGTGTAAAGAAGCTGAGGAAGGGCGTGCCGGCCGCGCGCGCGCGCTCGAGGACCGCCTCCTGCTGCGGGCGGTCCTGCGGGTCGAGGAGCTCCAGCGGCAGATAGAACGTCATGGCGAGGGTGGATCCTGGAGCGAGCGTTGCTATCTGCCGGAGCGTCGCCGCGATTGCCTCCCTGGTGAGGTACAGGCTCACGCCGGTAGAGGCAACAACGGCAGGACGGCCCGCGTCGAATCCTGCAAACCTGAGCCGCTCCTGCCAGGCTTCGTCAGCTTCGAAGTCCACCGGCACAAGCTGTAGCCAGTCGGGGATACCGAAGCCGAGCTCGATCAGGCGTCGCCGCTTCCACGCCTGAGTACCGGGCTGGTCGATCTCGAATAGCTTGAGGCGCGAAGCGACTTCCGGCCTGCGCTCGGCGAATGTGTCGAGGCCGGCGCCGAGGATTACGTACTGCGTGACTCCGTGTTCCACTTGTTCCGTGACAAGGTCCTCAACGAAGCGTGCGCGCGCGACTATTCCGGCTCGGTAGCCCTTTGTAGCATCGGGATCCATGTCGGGACGCTTACGCCAGTTGCCGTCCGGCGCCACAAGCTGTAAGCCGATCTCGTCCTCCAGCACGTGCGGAAGAGAATCGATCTGCACGTGCATGGCCCGCCACAACGCGACCCGAACTGCGGTGCTGTCTGGAGCATCGGCTCGTTCACCAGGCATGATATTCCCGTTCTCGAGGCGCTAACATTCGATCATTCAACAACGACGGATTCGCATGAGCGGCGAATGTTGCGTCATGCTCGTGGAGACTGTGAGCACCAGGCACACGGGGATGTGGAGTCGACGCTCACCCGGGCTATCGAGGCGCAGCTGAGCTAGCGGTTAACGGCGCGAGCTCGGACTCGATGGTGGCGCGCTCAGGCTCCAACCATGGCGGCAGCACCAGTCGCTCGCCGAGTGCATCGGGGCGCTCGTCGATAGAGAACCCCGGGCCGTCGGTCGCCACTTCGAACAACACTCCACCCGGCTCGAGAAAGTAGACGGAGTGGAACCAGAAGCGATCGATCACTTCGGTCGGTCGGCGATGTGCGCTCGCGACGCGCTCGCGCACGGCAAGTTGCGCTGCGTCGTCGCTGACTCGCCACGCGACATGGTGAATTCCCCCTATGCCCCAGCGACCGCGCGCACCGATTGGCAGCTCGCGGATGTCGAGATGCTTACCGGACCCTCCGTCGCCGACGCCGTAGCGATGCCAGCCGTTCTCCTCGCCAAGCTCGCGAAATCCGAGGACGTTGAGCAGAAAATCTCTCGTGCGCTCGAGCTCTCGCTCCCACAGGCGGACGGAGTGTAGCCCGCGTACCTGATGCTCCGCTGGCACCGGGCTCCGCGGCCAGGCCGCGAATTCCCGCGCATCGCCCGTCGCAACGAGTGCGATGCGTTGGCCAAACGGGTCGCGCAGCACGAGCGCGTGTTCGCCACGCCGCTCTTCCTCGCCGTCCAGCGAAATGCGAAGTGTGGCAAGTCGGTCGCGCCAGAAACCGATGCTCGATGCAGGAACCGCGAGTGCGACTTCCATTGCGAGGCCGATTCCTTCCTGTACCGGCGCCGACTTCGGCCACGGGAAGAAGGTAAGATCGGTGCCGGGGCTACCATCAGCGTCGGCGTAGAACAGGTGATATGTGTCCGGTACATCCTGATTGACTGTCTTCTTCACGAGCCGCATACCGAGTACTTGCGTGTAGAAATCGAGGTTGGTCTGCGGGTCGCCCGTGATGGCCGTGACGTGGTGTATGCCGCTTATCTCGTTCATGCTGAAAGCTAATCAGCTACGTTTGTGTCGTTGCGAAGGTGATGATGACCTGACCGTCTCGCTGATCCAGTGTTGCACCGTGCGAGCCGAGCAGGCGCTTCGCAAGCAGAAGCGCAGCGGTCGCGGAGCGGGACACTCCGCTGGATGCGGAGATGACGATTCCATCATTTGCGGAGTGAGCATCGATCCTGACGGTGCTCCCGGGAGCCGCGTATCGTATCTCGTCCATGAGCGCAATCCGGATTGCGTCTCTGACTCTTGCTGGCAATCCCATCACGGATGGCAGTGCTGGCTGAATGCTGAACGGAAGAGAAACACCGGCGCGCGCGGCCTGCTCACGCAGCTGCGGCTGTAGATCCTGCATCACATCGCTGATCCTTATGATTTCACCGGACGCTCGCTGACCGTTGCCGGCTGGCGCTGCGAGATCGCGCAGAGTTCGCAGCTCGCCTGCCACATCGTCCAGTGCGGTCTGGGCTGCCCGCAGCATCTCCTCCTGATTCTCGTTGAGCTCGCCGAATTGTGCGGTGAGCAGGATATGGATCGGGAGCCGTGCCTCGCCAAGCGCGCGCTCCGCGAGCTCCGTAGCGTCGGTGACAGCGGATGAATATCCGTCGACGCGTGGCGTCTCGACGTCGGTCATGCGCATTCACCTCCTCTGCGTCTCTCATCGAATGCAGCGACAAGAATATCGAGGTTACATCTATTGGCCACAAGCTTGTCGATCACGGACCGTCCGGTTAGGCGATCCAGAAAAGTGCGGCGCGACCGGCCAACGATTGCGAGACTCACCTTTCTTTCGACCGCGAAACTGCAGAGCGCCGTAGCGATATCCGTCCCTTCCAGCTTTACCACTTCGGCCCCCATCCCCTGTGCCAGTTGAATGTTTTCGACGAGGCGCCGCTGAACGGCCGAGTCGACCCGATCACTCTGCTCAGCGGGCGTCTGCACATACACACAGTACCAGTCGGAGTTGAGCCTGCCCGCAATCCGGCTGGCTTTCCGCAACAGCATCGCGGTGTACGGTGGATTACTCGACATTGCGACCATGATGCGATCCACCGCGCCGCGGCTGCGTGGAGCGCTCTGGCCGCTGGTACCCCGTGATGCAATCGTTTCGCGGGCGCGATCGACGCTGCTCACGACTTCGCGCAGTGCCAGCTCTCGCAGCGTCGTGAGATTCTCCTCAGTGAAGAAGTTAGCAAGCGCCGCCGGAATCTTCTCGGCTGCGTATATCTTGCCATCGGTGAGGCGCTCGCGAAGATCCTCCGCACTTATATCGAGATTTACCACCTGATCCGCACTCGCCAGCAGCCAGTCCGGTATGGTTTCGCGCACCGTGATTCCCAACGTGGACTGGACGATGTCGTTCAGCGACTCGATGTGCTGGACGTTTACAGCGGTTATGACGCTTATGCCGGCGTCGAGAATATCCTCGACATCCTCCCACCGCTTGGTGTGACGTCCGCCGGGAACGTTGGTGTGAGCGAGCTCGTCGACGAGCGCGACCTTGGGTGCGCGCGCGATCACGGCGTCTACGTCCATTTCCTCCAGCACGATATTGCGATACAGCGTGCGCCTGCGTTGAACGATTTCCAGCTTTCCGATCTGCTGCTCCGTCTCGGAGCGACCGTGAGTTTCCACGAAACCAACTACGGCGTCGACGCCGCGCGCACGCAGAGTGTTTCCTTCCTGGAGCATGCGGTACGTCTTGCCGACGCCTGCGAAGGATCCGACGTAGATCTTGAGCTTGCCGCGCTCACGCCGCTCGATCAGGCGCAGAAACTCCGTCGAGCTGGGCGACTCCGGGTCGCTGAGCGCCACGTCATTCACCAGAGGATCACTCATCGGATGCCGTCACATCTTAACGAGAAGTGCCAGGTTGAGGCGCGTTTCGGTTCTCCGCAGATCGGGTGCCCAGCCCGGGACGACCGATCCCGGAAGGCCTGTGTTCCCACCGGGCGGCGTCACCCCGCCGGCCCCCGCAAAGTATGGAACGTTCGCAGCACGATGATCGAGCTCCAGCCGGAAGGTGGTGAACTCGTCGGGCATGAAATCGAGCGTCGCGGTCGCATCCCACGCTCTAAACGCGTCGCCGGGGTTCTCGGTGAAATACGGTGTTCCGGACGCCGCAGTCGCGCCGTTGATCGGCGGCATCAATACCAGATATCTGCCGGGATTGTTCACGGCGCCTCCGCCGAGAGTGACGCCGATCGTATTCTGTGCGAACCACGTTCGGTTGTAGAACATGACACCGAGAAAGTTCTGGGCAGGATCATTGTGCCTGGCGCCAGCGCAGCTCACACCCGCTCCGCTCTCGCAGCCGGCATCCACAGTGAGGGAGAACGCACCCTTGTCGATGTAGCTCTGTGGCCGATCGTAGTATTTCAACTGCAGGCTGTTATCCGTGTGCACCCGCATACGCTCGGGAATGCCGAGCCAGTCGTGGCCATAGTAGCTATTCGAGTGTATCGATACGATGGCGTTCGGTCTCCAGAGTACCTGCAACCCCACTCCAGGCGTACTGTTGAAGGTGCCATATGACTGCCAGCCGTTCACGATCCACGGCTCGATCTTGAGCTTGTCGTTGACGAAGACCTGGAGTCGTACACCATTGAAGAACCATGGCGTGTTGGATGACACATACGATGGTTGATAAGCCCAGTTGTCGAAGTTGTAGTAACTGAACAACCCGACGTACGACATGAAAATGCCAGCGTCGAGATTGACGCCGCTCAGCTTGTCCCAGTGATAGCCGCCGTATGCCTCCGACAGATATCTGTACGCGTCCGATAGATCCCACTGGCCTCGCGACGTGCTCGCGTCGTTGCGCGGAGTCATGGTGGAGTACAGGCCGAACTGCGTCATCACGCGCCCGCGTGCGTTGCCATAGTGGAAGTCACCGCCGATACCAAGCTGCTGCACCTGAAACTCGTCGGTGCGCCCGCTCTCGGAAGATCCCACCAGGGTATGATCTTTCGGCTTGTTGAAGTCGCCTATGTAGCTTATGTCCGCGCGAAACTCGCCGGTGAACGCTTTTGTGTCCAGCACCGATACATTCTGGCGGCTGTTGCCGTTCAGCCAGGTGAAATCCGCGAAGCCGAACGGAGTGGGCGTCGCGTGCGCGGCCGAGTCGCTCTGCGCGGCTCGTGTCGAATCGACTGCCTGCGCGCCGAGGCCTCCGCCGGCCGTCGCCCCAAGGCCGATCACGGACAGGACGCTCATGAGAGAGTTCACGCTAGCGGCTCATTGAAGGACACCGACCGATGGCTGATCATCGTCTCGCCGAGGATGAAAGTGCGAACATCGAATCGAGCGCCAGATTGAGCGAGAGCACGTTGACGCGTGGCTCGCCCAGCATCCCCAGCTGGCGAGGCGTCACGTGCCGCGCGACAATCGCGGCAACTGTGGCGGAGTCCGCGTGCCGGGTGTGCGCGACGCGCGCGACTTGTATCGCCGCACTGGCGGGAGATATATCCGGGTCCAGTCCGGAACCTGACGAGGTCACGAGATCGGCTGGAATGTTCCCTCGCTGCGCGCCGTCCTGTGCGACGACAGAGTCAACTGCCCGGGCGATCGACGAATCGGCGAGCTGCCGGTCCGTCGGACCCTTGTTCGTTCCACCGCTCGCAACCCCATCATAGCCGCTACCGGCTGCGGACGGCCGCGGGTGGAAATACCGTGGATCGGTGAACTGCTGGCCGATCAATGCGCTCCCGATCGCGTAGCCGCCGCGCATTACAATCGATCCGTTCGCTTGATGCGGAAAGATGAGCTGCGCAATTCCGGTGACTGCCATGGGATACATCAGGCCTGTAAGGACCATCAACACGAGAGTCAGCGAGATAGCCGGCTGAAGTTGTCGCCTGATCATGATACCGCCCGCGTCAGCACGAGCAGCGAGTCTATGGCCTTTATTCCGATGAATGGCACGATGATGCCTCCCAGTCCGTAGATGATGAGATTGCGCCGGAGTATCAGCGCCGCCGCCGCGGGACGGTACTTCACGCCACGCAACGCAAGCGGGATGAGCGCGATGATGATCAGCGCGTTGAAGATGATCGCGCTCAGTATCGCCGATTCAGGCGAGTGAAGGCGCATGATGTTGAGCGCAGCCAACACTGGAAACGTGGTGATCAACATCGCTGGAATTATCGCGAAGTACTTCGCGACGTCGTTGGCTATCGAGAAGGTGGTCAGTGAGCCGCGGGTCATCAGCAGCTGCTTTCCGATCTCGACGATTTCGATGAGCTTGGTTGGATTGGAATCGAGATCGACCATGTTGCCGGCCTCGCGTGCGGCCTGCGTGCCTGTGTTCATCGCTACACCTACGTCGGCCTGCGCAAGCGCGGGGGCGTCGTTGGTACCGTCGCCGGTCATTGCCACCAGTCGCCCGCCGCTCTGCTCGCGGCGGATCAGCTCGAGCTTGTCCTCTGGCTTCGCCTCAGCGAGAAAATCATCGACGCCGGCTTCGCGCGCGATGGCCGCTGCCGTAAGCGGATTGTCGCCGGTGATCATGACGGTGCGAATGCCCATCGCGCGGAGCCGGTTGAAACGCTCCTTCATTCCGCCCTTTACGACATCCTTCAGGTAGATCGCGCCGAGCACATGCGCCGCGGCTCCATTGCGCTCCGCGACCACGAGCGGAGTCCCACCTTCGCGGGCGATTCGCTCCACGATCTCGCCAATGTCCCGCGGAATGCTACCGTGATTACTCGTCACATACCGGACAACAGCGTCCGCGGCGCCCTTGCGAAGCTCGGAGTCGCGCCAGATCGACTCCGCTCATGCGTGTGGAAGCGGTGAACGGAACGAAGTTGATGTGCTGCGCGGCGCCCACCTCGCGCCCCCGCAATCCGAAGCGCTCCTTGGCAAGCACGACGATGCTGCGCCCCTCCGGCGTTTCGTCCGGCAGTGACGCGAGCTGCGCGCGATCGGCGAGATATTCAATCGTGACGCCGCAGACGGGATACATCTCGACCGCCTGGCGGCTTCCCATGGTGATCGTGCCCGTCTTGTCCAGCAGGAGCGTGTTGACGTCGCCTGCTGCTTCGACCGATCGTCCGCTCATCGCAATCACGTTCTGCTGAATCAGCCGATCCATTCCCGCAATGCCGATCGCCGAGAGAAGACCGCCTATTGTTGTAGGGATCAGGCACACGAGTAGCGCTATGAGCACCGGTATACTCACCGCAACGCCGCTGTAGCTCGCGAATGGAGCGAGTGTCACTACCGCGACAAGAAAGATGATTGTCAGTGCAGACAGCAGGATCGTGAGAGCAATTTCGTTCGGAGTCTTCTGCCGCGAGGCGCCTTCCACCAGCGCGATCATGCGATCCAGAAACGTCTCTCCCGGATTCACCGTTATGCGAATTACCAGATAATCCGACAACACACGCGTTCCGCCGGTAACCGCCGAGCGGTCACCGCCCGATTCGCGTATCACGGGCGCCGACTCGCCGGTAATCGCCGACTCATCGACCGAAGCGACACCATCGATCACCTCGCCATCGCCGGGAATCGCGTCGCCTGCCACGCAGATGACCAGATCGCCGCGTCGAAGGGCCTCCGCCGATACGGGCTCGATCTCATCGCGCTGTGCCACACTCGCGACACGCTTTGCCTGGGTCTCGTGGCGTGCGCGGCGCAGGGATTCCGCCTGCGCCTTGCCGCGCCCCTCGGCCATCGCTTCCGCAAAGTTTGCGAACAGGACGGTGAACCACAGCCATATCGCAAGCTGGACGTTGAAGCCGATGTGTTGTGGATCGCGAAAAACGTCGATCGTTGTGAGCACGCTTCCTACGAGCACCACGAACATGACGGGATTGCGCACCATGTGCCGCGGATCCAGCTTCCGGAATGCGTCGGCTGCAGCGTTTCGAGCGATCCGGCCGTCGAGCAACGCGCGTTTGGGAGGACTCATCAGAATAGCCGGCCGGCATGCATGAGGAATTGCTCGACTATCGGACCGAGCGAGAGCACCGGTACGAATGTCAGTGCTCCAACGATCAGGATGACTGCGATCAGCAGAAACACGAACAGCGGCGTGTCCACCGGGAAAGCGCCGGCAGAGCCTGCCACGGTCTGCCGCTCCGACAGAAAGCCGGCGAGCGCGAGCGACGGAATGATCAGCGCGAACCGGCCGACCAGCATGGATATGCCGAGCGCGGTATTGTAGAAGTAAGTGCCGCTTGAAAGGCCAGCAAACGCACTTCCATTATTCGCGAACGTCGATGTGAACGCGTAAAGGATCTCGCTGAGGCCGTGCGGTCCCGCGTTGTCAAGGCCGGCGAGTCCAGCGGGAAGTACGATTGCCACGGCAGTGAATCCGAGTATCATGATCGGGGCGGCGAGCGCAAAAAGCATCACCATGCGCACCTCGCGGCTCTGAATCTTCTTGCCGAGGTACTCCGGAGTGCGTCCGACCATCAGCCCCGCGATGAAGACCGTCAGGATTACCATGTGGAGCATGCCGTAGAGACCCGCGCCGACACCGCCGAAGATGAGCTCGCCGAGCTGCATGTTGACGAGCGGTACGAGGCCACCGATCGGAGTGAATGAATCGTGCATGGCGTTCACCGCGCCGGAGGAGGCATCGGTAGTGACGGTAGCGTAGAGCGCGCTCGCAGCAATGCCAAAGCGCACCTCCTTTCCTTCCATGTTGCCGCCCGCCTGTGCGAGCGCGCCGCTCGCGGCGTGAGTCTCGACGCCTCGTGCGGCATGAATGGGATTGCCCGCCGCTTCGAACCGGTACGTGACGGCGGTGCCGCTCAGGAACATGAGGAACATCGCAATCCAGAGCGCCCACCCGTGCTTCTGATGCTTCACTACTCGCCCGAACCAGTACGTCGCGCCGGCGGGAATGGCGAAGGTCGCGACCATCTCCAGGAAGTTCGTCCACGGAGTCGGGTTCTCGAACGGATGCGCCGCATTTGCATTGAAGAAGCCGCCGCCGTTCGTACCAAGCTGCTTGATCGCTTCCTGGCTCGCTACCGGCCCCATTGCGAGTACTTGCTTCGCCCCTTCCAGCGTCGTGAGCGACAGATACGAATGGAGATTCTGCAGCACGCCCTGCTGCACGAATACTAGAGCCAGAATGAGCGAAGCCGGGATGAAGATGTACAACGTCCCCCGCACCAGATCCACCCAGAAATTGCCCAGACGGCCCGCGGACCTGTTCGCGAGTCCGCGAACGAGCGCCGCTGCCACGCACATGCCGACTGCCGCGGACGCGAAGTTATGAAATGTCAGCTGCATCATCTGAGACATGTACGACATCGTCGACTCGCCGGAATACGACTGCCAGTTCGTATTGGTCGTGAACGACGCTGCGGTCTCGAACGCCTGTCTGGCAGCGACGCCGGGAAGATGCTGCGGATTGAGCGGGAGATGCGCCTGGGCGCGCAGCGCGATGTACGTTACGAGCATCGACGCCGCACTGAACAGCATCAATGCGATGAGATAATCCAGCCAGTGCTGGCTCTCGGTGCGGTCGACACCGCAAAGGCGGTAGATGCCACGCTCGACCGCGCCGAAGTATCTGACCGAACCATCGTACACTCTCGTCAGATAGATACCGACCGGCTTCGTGAGCGCGAGCAGCACAACGCAATACAACAGGATCTGGGTCCAGCCGTTCCATGTCATCAGAAACGATCCGGCCGGAGCAGGGTGTAGACCAGATAGAGCAACACGGCGACGCTCACTACGCCGGCGACGATCGAGTCGAGAGTCATCGCTTCTCTCCGTCAGCGCTTGTGTCGCGCCCGAGCGCCTGGCAACCGTACCCATAGGCGATCATCAGTACGAAGAAGCCGGCGGATACTGCGACATAAGCGACGTCCATCATTTCTCAAGCACTCCGGTGATCTCGATCGTTGGTCCGCTTGCCGCACCGCTGAGAGCAGTTGCGATGCGCTTTCGATCGGAAGCTTAGGAGATGCTGTGTCGGAATCGCACAATGAGTGCGGGCCGCGATACAAAGATTTTACAAAGGCGGCCGGAGGGTGATTTTGCAGGAAGCCGAGGCTGGTGGCGTTGTGGCGGCGACGTCGTAGACTTCAGGCTGTGATACGCTCTGCGGTGATCATCGAGGACGACGCGCCCATCCGGCGCGTCCTTCGCCACGCATTGGAGACGGATTTCAGCCGCGTGCTCGAGGCAGCCAGTGCCGCCGAAGGGCTCGATCTCATCGCCGCCGAGCGTCCCGCACTCATCGTCCTGGACCTTGGACTGCCTGACGCGGAAGGCGTCGATGTCTGCCGCGACCTTCGGCCGTGGTGCACTTCGCCTATTCTCGTCCTTTCGGCCCGTCATTCCGAGGCCGAGAAAGTCGCGCTTCTCGATGCTGGCGCCGACGACTACATGACCAAGCCGTTCAGCACCGCCGAGCTGCAGGCACGAATCCGGGCGTTGCTGCGTCGCGCAGGTGTTGGCGCTGCTGAATCGCATCGGGTCGAATTCGGACCGTATGTCATGGACCTCGCCGCCAGGACTCTCAAGAGCGGCGACATCATGATTCACCTCACTCCCATCGAGTGGGAGCTCCTGCGAACACTGGTTGTGAATGCGGGTCGCACGATGACCCACGGTCAGCTCTTCAACGCCGTCTGGGCCGGCCGCCGATACGGCGATGCGCAGCAGTACCTCCGCACGCACATCGCCAACCTGCGTCGTAAGATCGAGACCAACGTGCTCGATCCGCGCTTCGTGATCACCGAGCCCGGCGTCGGCTATCGTTTTGCGGAGACGCCGTGACGCGTCGCACGATAACGATGTACACCGTGTGGTGCCTCATCTTCGCGCTGGCCGTGCTGGTGCTTTTCTGGTTTCGTGCGCGTGTCGACAAGGCTCACGTCGTGCTCGTATTTCTGCTCGTCGTACTGGGCGCGAGCGCGGCGGGCGGACGCACGCTCGGCATCGTTCTATCGCTGGCGGCGTTCCTGACTTTCGACTGGGCGTTCCTGCCTCCGTACGGGACGCTCGTGGTGCGCGATCCGCTCGATTGGTTGGCGCTTGTCGCGTTCCTGCTCACGAGCCTCGTCGCCGCTCAGCTTCTGTATGCGGCGCGCGCTCAGCGGGCAGCGGTGGAGCGCGAGGTCGCCGCACGCGAGGGCGAGCGATTGAAAGATGCACTCCTCGCTGGAGTATCCCACGATTTGCGCACGCCACTCACGTCGATCAAAGGCCTCGCCCACGAACTGGCGCAGGACGGTGACGAGCGCGCACTCATTATCGAAGAAGAAGCCGACAGGCTCAATCGCCTCGTAACGGATCTCCTCGACGCAGCGCGCGCCGGCTCGGGCGGCTTCCCGGTCGACCCGCAGCCAAACGCGCTCGACGATCTCCTCGGCGCACTCGTGCGCCAGTTCGCGGGACGTGCCGATCGAAATCGGTTGCGAGTCTCGCTGGATCGCCCGGAAGAGTTGATCATCGGTAACTTCGACTTCGTGCAGACGCTTCGCGTTGTGACGAATCTGGCCGATAACGCGTTGAAATTCTCGCCGCTCGATTCAGAGGTCGAAGTGACCGGCGGGGCGGATCACCAGAGCATGATCGTTCGTATCAGAGACCGCGGACCTGGCATGCTCGCGCCTGTCGATCAGAATCACACCGACTCGTCGTACGCGGAAGCAGGGAACACACGGCACGGTATATCGGCAGGCCTCGGTCTGTCGATCGCGCGTGGTCTGGCGGCGGCGCAGGCGGGCCGCATCGACTATCGCGAGCCACCAGGCGGCGGTAGCGAGTTCACCCTTTCGCTACCGCTCGTGAAAGGTGCAATGGACGCCAGTTGAAGTTTCAGTCGACGTTTCAGTTGCCGCTGCCGTGCATGATCCCGTTGCGCACGGCAACTGCCTTCGGCGATGCATTTGATATCTCCGTGATCGTGACGCGCTCCCGTGATGCAAGGCGTACCGGCAACTGAAGCGTCAGCGACTCGGATCCGCGTCGTACAACCACCGGCAAGCTCCGTGAGCCGCGTGCCCGCATAGTGCGTGCGCAACGCTGCGAGCGACGCGTTGTCACGTATCGGCACTTCGCCCACTGAGACGATGAGATCGCCGCGGCGAACGCCGGCTTCGGCCGCAGCACTGTTCGGCGCGACCTGGCTCACGTGCGCGCCATCCGCGTCCGTCACGACCAAGAAGCCCGGCACGATGTCGCGAACCGTGTCGCGCACCGCGCGCAATCCCGCGAGCGGAAGCACAGCATCAACCGGCATTGGATCGCGCCCATCGACATAGCGGCGCCGAAACTCATCGAAAGATTTACCGCCAGCAGCGCGGTTCACTTCGGACCACCAATCATCCGATGTGAATCCCTTGCCGTGCTTGTATGTATTATCGTAGAGCGTGCGCATGACGGTGTCGAGCGAGTGTGCGTTGTTGCTCGCGTCGCGAATCATGATGTCCTGCAGAAAACCGGCGAGACCGCCCTTTGGATAGTAGATGCCGCCGGTACCGTCGGTTGGCGATACCCAGACCGATAGCGACGCGTCGCTCAATGACACCGGCCCCGCACGGTCCGTCGCGGCAATCTCGCTGGCGATCGCATCGTAGAACCCGCTGCTGTCGGTGATTCCGCCCCGCACGAGCGCAACGTTCGCATAGTAATCGGTGATTCCCTCGCTCACCCACAGCCATTTCGTGGGATCGGGGCTGCTGTAACGGTACGGCACCATATCCGCCGGCCGGAGCCGCTTCACATTCCACGAGTGGAAGAACTCGTGAGAGAACAGGCCGGGCGTCACCGCGTCGAGCTGCGACGTCGTTACCTCGTCCATCTGCGAGTCCTGATGTTCCAGGCCGCCGCCGTTCACGACGGTGTCCGATACGAGAAATATCGTGTAGGTGTGCCACTCTATATCACGGAAAACGGCTGCCTCGGCGGGGACGAACTTGTCGACCCATCCGAGAATTCGCGTGCGCCGAGCCTCCGTCATCGTTGCTTCCGGATACATCGCGAGGCGCACCCAGTGATTCGCTACGTGCGTGCTGTCGATCGCAAAGCGTCCGACGAAGAACGGCATGTCCACGAGATCGTGATATCGCGTCGCCGAGAACGTGTTCTGCCGTGGTTCCGGCGTCATGCCCGTTGCAACGCGCCACGATGGCTCGGTATGCACGGTGACCGTCGCTGGCCAATCGAATCCACGTCCTGCCGGATACATGAAGAGATTCGTTCCGTTGAAGAACGAGAAGTCCGGCTGCGTCCACGCGACCGCGCGATTGATGGTATTCGCGAGGTACTTGAACGTCACGCGAATCTCGCCCGCCGCGCGCGGTATGATCTCCCACGTCTGGTAGTCCATCTCGTGCCATTCCAGCGGAGTGCCGTTCGACTCCGGATGAAACTGCGAGACGCGACCGGCGAACCAGAGAATCTCGTAGTGACCTGGCGACCATGCGGGCAGCGCGAGGATGACAGGTTGCGTGCCGGCGACGTGAAATGTCATCGTAACGCCAAGATGCTGGCTGCCGACAGCAGCGGAGTCCGCCGTTACGTCGTAGTGCACACCGGTGATGGGCGCCGAGACGCCGGGTGTCTGCGCCAGAAGCGACGCGGGAAGCAGTGCGCAGAGCACGCCAAGCGCAGCGCGCAAACCAGAGAAAACGAGTGCGCTCGGTCGCGCAGTAGTGAACCATTGCTCCCCCCCCCGTAACGGAACCGCACCGAAAAGTCGTGGACTTTGCGCGTTAAATATGCGGTACCGGCCCACCGTCCGCGCGGCGCGACCAGTTGGATGGGAGGCGCGGTCAGGGCGCGATTACTGCAGTAAATAATCGTGTCAACGCGGAGCCCGACATCATGTCGAGCGCCGCCATCATGTCGTTGGATAGGAGTTGTATCGTGTTTGACCTTTACCCACGCCACGGCCACCGGACGCCTGATCAAATTGCGGAGGACTCTGGCGGTTCGTTCGAGCCGAAAAGACTGCGCCGCCGCGCAAGCGACTTTGACGATGACCGCAGACCGCCGCGAATCGAGTCGACGCGGTCGGACAATAGTACGAAGACGCGCAATCCTGACCACCCTGCCGCTGCATAGCGGCCGACTCCCGCACTACATGCCGCTCGGATACGTCTCCGGCTCGTCGCCGCTCACGTGTACTGGCATGTGCAGCGGATCCACAGCGTGAGTCTCGTCGATGTAGAGTAGCGCATCATACCGCCGCGGAACGATCGTTGGCACATAATTCCCGAATCGTTCCGCGCGCGGGTCGTACACGACGCCGATTGCGCGATTGGCGAGCGGATCACCGAAGCCCGGGATGCCGCCATCGTCCGAGCCGTCGAAGATCATAAGAGCGTTTTCCCCGCCGGTCGCGTTATGGAGCAGGTCTTCCACGCTTCCATCTCGCGCATCCGGCACCCGCATCCGTTCCATCGGCGCGCCCCATTCGTCGGCTGCAATGACGGTTCCGTGATGCGTCGCGAAGCCGACGAGCATCACGCCTTCGGCCTCATGCTCCTGTCTCACGAGTTGCCCGACGTTCACCATTCCGGCGCGTGCCATGTCAGTGAACCGCGCGTCGCCGATATGCGTGTTGTGTTCCCACACGATCGCTTTGGCCCGCATCGCCATGGTGCAACATCAGGCGGTTGAGGGTGTCGACCATGTGGTGGTCGCGTACGTTCCACGACGTCGGGCCGCCACGTACCATCGTGCGATAGTACAGCTCCGCACCCCGAGCGACCAGCGCGTTCTGCTCGGCGTTGAAGTACGCCTCGCGACCGTCCTCGCGGAACTCGCGCGCTCTTGCGCGTAGCGCGCGCAGCACCGCGACCGTTTCGTCCTCGCAGGATGTCGGCACCATTGCAGTCGCGCGAGCGTACTCCTGCACGTCCTCCGCGTACGGCTCGAAACATGTGTAGGCACGCCTAGCTTGCTGCGCGAACGCCGGGTCGACTCCCTCGAGATATTGCACGACCTCCGCCATCGACTCCCAGAGCGAATACACGTCGAGCCCGTAGAAACCCGCCTTCTGATCGCCGGCCAGCTTCCGGTTGTATTCACGCATCCATTCGGCGAGCGCAATGACCTCGCGATTGGCCCACATCCACGTTGGCCAGCGGTCGAAATGATGCAGTACGTCAGCAGCGCTCTCGCCCGAGTTATCGTAGCCCTTCACGAAGCGGTTGACGGTGTAGCAGTCCGGCCAGTCCCCTTCGACCCCGATGAAGGCGAATTGTTTTTCCTGAATCAAACGTTTGGAGAGCTCTGTACGCCAGGTGTAGAACTCGCTCGTACCGTGCGACGCTTCACCAAGGAGGACGAATCGCGAATCGCCTATCGCGTCGATGAGCGGGTCGAGGTCGGATGCGACATCAAGAGGTCGTGTCGCATCGGCGATGGATTTTGCGAGATCGTGGCCCGTCGATTTCGCGTGGGCAGCCGTTGATTTGGGCATGACAAACTCTCCGTACACTTTAGAGCGTAGCGCGGAACCGCGGCGGCGCGATGGTGGTAGGAAATTCAATACCGCTCTCACCCGATCTCTCGCATGAAGTGTGCAAGGGCGGAGGGCACGATCGGCGCGCTCGTCGCGCGATTCCCCCTTCCATTCGCTAATGACCGCTGCCGCAATCATATGCGCAATCTGTCTTTTGATCGGTGTCCCGGTGATCGTATTCACTCGGGACATCATCAGGCGCCGGCTTAGGAAGCGGCGCCACCGGCGGACAGGCACGCTGCCGTTTCTCTTCATCCCAACCACCGACCGGTCCGATGCGCCCACACCGGCATGGACGGGACGGTCAGCGGGAGTACCCGAGCAGCGCACCCCGATCCAACCGGAGCCGGGTATCGCCGACCTCCCCCCGCGCCCCGATTCCCCGGAATTTGCAGACCGGCCGCCCGAAACGGGCGATCAGCGGCCTGTACGCGAGCTGAAGGTGGCCCCCGAGCCCATGGATAGGGAACGCATCCAAACGCGGCGCGGACCCGCCATCTGACTCACAGCAGCGGCGTGAAGGGCCCTGCGAGCTGCCCGAGCTAGCTGGGCTACCGCCGCTGCACGATCGCGATAGTACAGCGCGCAGCGCAAACCATTCGATCCTGCTCATCCACGATCCGAATCGACCACACCTGTGTGCTGCGCCCGATGTGGATGGGCTCTGCTGTGGCGGTCACGGTACCCTCTCGCATCGCCCTGATATGATTCGCGTTGATCTCGAGACCGACAGCCGCAAATTTTGTGTCGTCTATGTTCGCGAACGCACCGAGGGACGCGGCAGTCTCGGCGAGCGCAACGGAGGCGCCACCGTGCAGAAGTCCGAATGGCTGCCGAGTCTTCGCGTCCACCGGCATCGTCGCGACGACCCGGGACGCACCCAGCTCCGTCACCTCTATTCCGAGGGCGTCGTTAAGGCCGCGGGTGGGGAGTGAGCGCAACCAGGCGAGGCGATCAGCTTGTTGGGTCATGGCGAAAGCTACAATGTCCGAGCCAACCCGCGGATGTCGGCGAGCGCTTTTTCGCTCGGAAAGCGGCGCAGTAAATGCGACTTTACCGGCTTTGTGGGGTAATTATGACAACGGTTTCAGACGGACGGTCATATGCAGCAGGGATTACTTAAAGCCAGTCGTTTTGCGGTTCCGGCAGCTGCCATTCTCGCCATGGGGGCGTGCTTCCCATCTGGCCAGACTGAGGTAGCGGCGGTTCCTGACGGTACGTACGGAGGCACCGTCGTAGCATACCCGGCGCCAGCGTACTACTCGCCATACGGCTATGGCTACGACTATGGACTTCCACTTGCCGCACCGTACCTGGGCTTTGGCTATGGCTACGGCTACTCCCCGTATCTCTACGCGGCTCCGCAGCAGGTGATAGTCCGCCCCGCGCCTCAGACCTATCGCTACGCCGTTCCGCGTGGCTCGGCGCCGGCGCGCACTGGCCTGTACGGGATGAGGTCCCCGATCGTGACGCATCCGCTGGGTGGAATGCATGCTGTGACGCCAGGGCACGACCGGTTCACGCTTCCTCCGCTGCGGCCATCAACCGGGGCGACAGCTCAGCCGAGGCCGTCATTCAGCCCGCCGCCGCAGCACCAGCACATGACGCCTCCTCCGCCGCGCCCTCAGCAGTTTCGCCATCACTAATCCTGTTCGAGGGTTAGTGACGACTCGAGTCGTTCTCGCTCAGGAACGTGGCCGTCCAGGCCGCGAACGCGACAAGCAGGAGCATGGGCAGCACCAGGATGTCGCGTAGTTCGTGTTTCGCTTGCGGAGGCATGCTCTCTCTCGATTAGGGAATCGCCCCTAGTCTCGGCTGCTCGGGAGCGAAACTTCAATCGGGAGACGCGCGCCGCGATCTGCGGCGTGACTGCCTCAGTGCCTCAGTGCGGCGAGGCTGCTGTAAACCCGGTCCGGGTATGTGTTCATCTCGCCCGTTCCGTTGTTGTACGCGGCGAGCGCGTGATCTGCATCACCGTGGTGGCGGCTCAGAAATTCTCCGAAGATATGTGCGCCAAAGCAGATGTTGACGCGCGGCTCGTGCAGCGTGGTCGATGACATCCTGCCACAACGCGGCTCGTATTCACGCCATGATTCGCGCGCGGGAACGACCTGCATCAATCCGATTGCGCCTGCGGCACTGCGAGCACGTGGATTGAATTCGGATTCGGTGTAGGCAATCGCGACGAGGAGCCTTGGATTCACGCGAGCCTGATCGCCGTAAACAAGAAATTCGCGAGCCCACTCTCTCGCCGTCACCGAGTCGACATGTTTGCGCGTGAGCATGCGTGCGAGTGTGTCACGCCGCATTTCGAGCTTGAGTTCGGAGATCGTGGGCGCGAACACTACCACCGGTGACATTGCAAGAGGTTTGCTGACGAACGGCGGTGCAGCATTCGCGATCATTACTCCGCATCCAAGCAGGAGCACGGGGTACATGATCGGTTTCGCTCTGCGGAGACTGTGCGCCATTCTACTCGCGCGTTTGGGCGGATTCCACGCGTCGGCTGAATGTGGCAATTCCGAGTACGGCCCACACACGACGCTGATCACAGCGCGTCGTCGCTCGAAGCGCGACCCGTAGTGGTTGCGGTACTGCTTGCGGAGCCATCGCCACTGCTGACCTGGTTCTGCATTCGGCTTTACCCCGGGTTCGAGATCCGTGGACTTGCAAAGGAGCTTCAGCACGCAATCTAGCAACCGAAAATGCGTACGGTCTGTGCACTTGTTACACAGGCGTGATCTGTTTGCTATGCGGAATGTGTGCCACGGCAGAAGTGTCGCGATACTGCGCGGCCGCAGCGTATGCAAGTGCAGAAACGCGTCATAATTGCCTAAAATGGAGGTCATGCGGTGGCTGTCTATACGCGCGGGCGAGCAATTTGCAAACTGTGTGTCGTATGACTGCTGCAACTATTTCCTCGGCGGCGATTCGCATTCCAAGCGACGTGGACGACGTGGAGCTCCGCGTAGGCAGACGTGTCGTCCGGCTTACACATCTGCGCAAGCCATTCTGGCCGTCGCGTGGAATCACGAAGGGTGATCTGCTGCGCTACTATGTCGCGATCTCGCCAGTGCTGCTTCCGCACCTGCGCAACCGCGCGATGGTGATGAAGCGCTATCCCAACGGCGCTGCCGGCGAATGTTTCTTCATGAAGCGCGCGCCGACTCCGCGCCCCGAGTGGATTGCGACGTGCGCGATCGAGCACGAGTCTGGAAACATCATCGATTTCCCGATGGTGCAGGACGTCGCGTCGCTGCTTTGGCTCGTGAACCTCGGCTGCATCGATCTCAATCAGTGGTACGCACGCTGCGACGATATCGACAGACCAGACTATCTGCACTTCGATCTCGATCCTTCGAAGGGCGCGTCATTCGCTCGCGTGCTGAAGGTGGCACTCCTCGTTCGCGATGCGCTGCAACAGCTTCGCATGCCCTCGTTCGTCAAGACGAGTGGTGCAACCGGCGTGCACATATACGTGCCGATCGTGCGCGGCCCTTTGCAGAAGCAGGTCTGGACGTTCGCGAAGGAGCTTGCGCGCATTATTGCTGCGAGTAATCCCAAGATCGCCACCGCAGAATACATCATAGCCAAGCGTCCGTACGGGCGCGTCTTCGTCGATTACAACCAGAACGCGTGGGGCAAGACACTTGCCTCGGTATACTCGGTTCGCCCGACGCCGCACGCGACGGTGTCCACACCCATCACGTGGGACGATGTGGAGAGCGGCGTCGATCGCGACAGATTCAGGATCGATACAGTACCCGAACGTGTTCGAGAGCTTGGCGATCTCTGGGCACCGATGCTCGCCACGCGTGGGCGCGTGAAGCTCGAGAGGGTTCTGTGACGCTCCCGCTCAAGTACAGCTATGCGCCGATGGAAGCGCAGGCAGTTCCGGAGCTGCCTGTAGGCCGCGATTGGCAGTATGAGCCCAAATGGGATGGTTTCCGCTGCATCGCATTTCGCGATGGCGAGAAAGTGGAGCTGCGATCCAAGGCAGGTAAGTCGCTGACGCGATACTTCCCGGAAGTCGCCGCGATGCTTGGCGAGCTTCGCGCCGCGAAGTTCGTACTCGATGGCGAGCTCGTGATTCCGGAAGGGAAGGCAATATCCTTCGACGCGCTGCTCCAGCGCATTCATCCGGCGGCAAGCCGCGTGAAGAAGTTGTCCGCAGAGACGCCGGCAGTGTACGTGGTGTTCGATCTGCTGGTCGACGAGCGCGGCCACGCACTTGTCGCGGATGTGTTGAAGGATCGCCGACCCAAACTCGAGGCCTTCGCGGCTCGTTATTTCGGTGCTGCATCGAAGGTCATGCGTCTGTCGCCCTGCACACGCTCGCTGGCCATGGCGCGTCGGTGGCTGGAGGGACGGGCCGGGCTGGATGGAGTGGTCGCGAAGCGAACGGATCTGCCGTACGAGTCCGGCGATCGCACTGGTATGCAGAAAGTGAAGCGAATCCGCACGGCCGACTGTGTCGTCGGCGGGTTCAGATATGCGAGCAAGGGTCATGTTGTCGGCTCGCTGCTCCTGGGATTGTACGACGACAACGGTCTGCTCAATCACGTTGGATTCGTTTCGTCGTTCACAGTGGAAGAGCGGAAGTCACTGCTGCCGAAAGTCGAGAAGCTCATCAAGACGCCCGGCTTCACAGGCCAGAAACCTGGTGGGCCGAGTCGATGGAGCACGGATCGGTCTGCTGACTGGCAGCCGCTCGCTCCAAAGCTCGTCGTCGAGGTTACATACGACCATTTTTCCGGTGACCGGTTCCGTCACGGTACAAGCTTCGTGCGATGGCGCCCGGACAAGGCGCCGCGACAGTGCACGATGGAGCAGGTTGCGCAGCCGGCGGTGACGGTATCGAAATTGTTGCGTGCGCCACGGGCGCCTTCTGCGCGGGCTGCGAACAAGTAGCCCTGGTGAGCGAGTGCTACAGTTTTCCTGCGAGCCGCGTGCGGCGCAGCAGAAAACGTTTCACGTCGGGTGTAAACTCCTGCGTGAAGTTGCTGGTAGCGTAGCCGACGAGATTCGCGAGGGACAGCGCAATCGCGTGATGCGTGCTGTGGAGGCGCCGCGGCTCCCAGCTGTTCACTGCGAAACCGGTAACGAGCGCGGCGGTAAGACGAGACCACGCAGGCTGGTGGCCGCCGTAGTCATTTCGCACGAAGATGGTGTGGTCCAGTGCGTCCGCAGTTCGCGCAGTGAATCCATTGTGCGTGGACGGCTCGAAGCGCGGATCCTCATGCAGCAGCGCGCCAATCCCGAATTCTGTCGTATGGTTGACGAGTCCGCCGCCGTACGAAGCCGCCGCTCGGCGGCCATAGCCGCTCATGCCGGTGCCCCATTCTTTGGGAGTGTGCCTCCACTGCGCGATGCCTGCGGCGTAGGACGCGCCGAATATGGCCCGGAGCGAAAAGCTGCGGTCATCGTAAAGTGAGACCTTCTGGCCGAGCGTGAGCGGGGCATAGCTGGCCGCATTCAGCGGAGGGGCCGCTTGCACCTTGAGCGAATCCACTGGCGCAGGCTGCTGGGCCCCAGCCGCCGCCGCCGAGAGGCTTACGGCGCATAGCGATGTGGCGAGGATGAAGCGGATCCGCGAGGCCATCGCCAAAAAATAGCTCCATGGACGGCACTGTCGGTGAAACGGGCCGCATCTCGCCTGTGGTTGCGGTTAGCGTCGTCATCAGCGACTCTTACTGTCATAGCGCGACGCTGGTATCGGACCCGGCTGTGTCCGCGACCGTCCGAATATCCTTTCCTGGCTGGACAGCTCCAATGGCGAGTAAATGGATAGAACGAGCGTGCAATTGGTCGCGACGACGGTTCGTCGTGTTCTCCGGTATTGTCGCCGCCGTGTGCATCGCTCTTCTTCTCCTCGATGGCCTCTCGGCGGCAGTGCACTTTCACGTCGGCGTGGCTGTTTTCGGCGTGGCGTTCTTCGTCGTGCTGGCTATCTGGTTCACTGTTATGGAGGCGCGATCGGGCGTTGCCGATCGCGGCCGTTGACTCCGGCGTAGCGGCAGGCGAGCAGCGAGGCCGGCGCGTGCGAAGATCGCTGCGGCAGGCTTTTCGCAGATGTCGGGGGTATAACCTCGTCGGATGGAGGTCGCCATGTCAGAAGCTGCCGTGGATCTCGTCGTCATATCGCGTCAGTATGGAGCCGGCGGAAGCGAATTCGCAGCCCGGCTGGCCGAGCGCCTCGGATGGGGACTGCTCGATCAGGAGCTTGTCGCACGGGTTGCCGAGCGGCTGCACCTCAAGGCTGGAGCTGTGCAGCAGCGGGATGAACAGACGCCGGGCTGGCTCACGCGGATCGCGTCCACGTTGATGGTGGCGCCTCCGGAATCGCCGACCCAATTCGAGGTCGCCGACGTGCTGGAGCCCGATTGCATCGCGCACGCGGCGCATGCCGCCATCGTGGAGGCCGCCTCCCGTCCGCCCATGGTCATCGTCGGTCATGGAGCGCAGTGCATCTTCCGTGATCGCCCCGGGACTCTGATAGTGCGACTGACTGGCAGCGTCGAATCGAGAATCCCCCGGATTATTGCGCGCGATGGTGGAACCGAGCGCGATGCCGCTGTCCGCGCACAGCGAATGGACGGCCAGCGGCAGGCGTACGTCCAGCGCTATTACCACCACTTCTGGGCCGATCCCCTCCTTTTCGACGCACAGTTCAATACCGGGCGCGTGTCGATCGACGAGGCCGTTTCCGTGATAGCGTCGCTGGTTTCGGCGCGAAGTGCAGCGCAGCAGGGACACGCGATAACCGCCTGAGCGCTCACGCCGGATTGCAGCGGAGCCATCGGCGTGCGACGTTTCATGCTCGCCACGCACTGCACCTGTTCCGACACAGACCAAGATGAACTTGATATCGACCCCGAACGCTCCCACGCCGGCGGGTCACTATTCGCAGGCCGTGATACACGGAGGATTCGTCTTCGTAGCCGGTCAGCTTCCCATCGATCCCAGCGATCCATCACGCGCGCCAGGAACGATCGAGGAGCAGACGGAGCGTGCACTCGCGAATGTCGCCGCGATTCTAGCCGCCGCGGGCACCGGACTCGGAAGCGTCGTGCAGATGACAGTCTACATTTCCGACGTATCGCTCTGGGGAAAGGTGAACGCCGTGTACGCGCGCGTGATGGGAGAGCATCGGCCCGCACGAGCGGTCGTCCCGACGAGGGAGCTGCGCCACGGCATGGCGATCGAGATACAGGCAATCGCGGCGGTTGCAGAGGGACAGTCATGATCGGGCCGACTTCCACGACGCCATCGAGCGACAATGCGCTTGTCTCCTTGTCCGATGTTCAGATCGCGGCGAACAGGTTGAAGGGTCAGGCAATCCGCACGCCGATCATCGCGGCGCTCGAGCTTTCCGAGCGACTCGGAGTTCCCTGCGGCGTGAAGGCCGAGTCGTTTCAACGGACCGGATCATTCAAGTTTCGCGGCGCCTACAACTACATCGCGACGATGGAGCCCGCCGACAGAACCCGCGGCGTGATTGCGCCGTCGTCGGGAAATCACGGGCAGGCTGTTGCCTGCGTTGCCGCAATCTTCGGAATTCCCGCGACGATCGTGATGCCGACCACCGTTACTCCGATCAAGCGAGCAGGCGTCGAGCGATATGGCGCAACCGCGGTGCTCGCTGGTACGACGACCGACGATCGCATGTCTGCGGCAGAGGAGCTGTCGCGCGCGACTGGCGCGGTGATAGTGCCGCCTTATGACAATCTCGCGATCATTGCGGGACAGGGTACGTGCGGACTCGAGATCCTCGCGGATCAGCCCGGCGCAACGACCATAGTCGTTCCGGTGGGAGGCGGCGGATTGAGCGGCGGAGTGGCTGCGGCCGTGAAACTGTCGCGACCGGACGCGCATGTCATAGTCGTGGAGCCGGATGGCGCTGCGAAATTATCTGCAGCCTGGAGAGCGGGAGCGCCCGTGCGGCTCGACAAGGCGCAGAGTGCAGCCGACGGTCTGCTCGCGGTAAAGATTGGCTCGCGCAATTTCGCCCATCTGCACAAATACGCGGACCAGGTGGTGACAGTCTCAGAAGAGGAGATTGCGACCGCTACGGCCTATCTCTTTCGCGAGCTCAAGCTGGTTGCGGAGCCGAGCGGCGCCACCGCGCTGGCGGCGCTGCTCGCTGGCCGCGTGCAACCCGATGGCGAGGCCATCGCAATCCTGAGCGGTGGAAATATCTCCCTTCAGGCCCTCAACGAGTTCTGCGCGAGCGTTTAGTCATGCCGCCGTTACGCGGCAGCGAATCACGCGACGCTTGCGCGCTCCGGACGCGCGAGCCCGTCGTCGGTCCATGAGATCGTGAGTCTCCGCAACGTGCCGCGTGCTGTGTCCTGCGATACGCCGGCCACACGCAGCGCGTAGGTGGTTGGATCATCGTGGATCGACAGAATCGCAAGCAGCAAGTGCTCGGTTCCGACTCTGCGATCGCCCAGAAGCTCGGCTTCCTCTGCGGCGCGCCGAACAATGATGTCCATGGTCGCACGGTGCGCCTGAATTCTGCGAAGCGGTAGCTCGGCTCCGCGCTCGCTCGAGATGAGCTTTGCGCGCTCCAGAACTTCGGCGACGTTAACCTCGAGCGCATTGAGCACTCCACGTGCGAGTGACGGCCCGCACTCCTCGATGGCCCGCAGAATTTCTGCGGTCGCACGCGCTGATGGCCTGCGCTTCAGCGCCAATGTTGCACGACCAAGCGCATCTTCTGCACGGTCGGTAAAGCTGCTTTTCCACGACATGAGAACCTCCCTGAGTAACTGCCCGCGCGGCTCCAGCGGGCCTGTACCAATCTGACACCCGAAGCACCAGGAAGGTTTGCATAGGCGTGTGATTCCACCGAAGCTGTATCCAAGGTTGACGCGGGCTGAGGCGCGGGGGTATTCTCCCGCTCCACTGATCCCCTCGGCATGGTCCAGCCCCTTCCAATACCAGCGCAGGCGACGGCGTCCGATCGATCGGGCGGCGCGCAGCGCACGCCATGGTGGATGGACGTGTTGCTGGTGCTGTTCGTGGCGGCCATCGCGTTCGGCGTCGCCAGAGCGGCTGCGCGCTGGAGCGCGCCGCTCTCGCCGAACGTTCGGATCGACACCTCGATTTCCCTGCTGCCGCTCTATGCCGGTCTTTCCACGCTGCGCATGGCGGTCGCGTACATAGTGTCGCTGGTATTCAGTCTGGTATACGCTCGTGCCGCGGCGACAAGCCGGGCAGCGGAGCGCATCATGCTCCCGATACTCGACATACTGCAGAGCATTCCGATCCTGTCGTTCATGCCGGGCGTAGTGCTCGCGCTTGCCGCGGCGTTTCCAGGTCGGACACTGGGGCTCGAGCTCGCGGCGATAATTCTCATATTCACCAGTCAGGCCTGGAATCTCGCGTTCAGTTTTCATCAATCGCTTACAACGATTCCACGCGAGCTGAGCGAAGCCGCCGACGTGTACAGACTCGGATTGTGGCGCAGATTCACACGCCTCGAGCTGCCGTTCGGCGCGATCGCGCTGATCCAGAACAGTATGATGAGCTGGGCCGGAGGATGGTTCTTCCTCATGGCATCGGAGCAGTTTGTGCTCGGTGCGAACAACCTTCGGCTTCCCGGCCTCGGATCGTATCTCGCTGCCGCTGCGGATGCGCGCGACACGAGGGCGATCATCTGGGGAATCATCGCGCTCGTAACGGTGATCGTAGCGCTTGATCAGGTGCTGTGGCGTCCGCTGGTGGCCTGGTCCGACAAGTTCAAGTTCGAGCAGTCCGGCGGTGATGCATCCGAGTCATGGATGCTCGATCTGCTACGCAACTCGGCCGTAGTCGCGTGGCTGCACGACCACACCGTAGCGCCGATCGAGAGATCTCTTGATCGCCCGCGGGAGCCGCGCAAGATCGAGCGCACGACGCCGATCCTGCCGAGGTGGGTCGGCGTGCTGTTGGGAATGTTTATCGGACTGCTGGGTGTCGCGATCGTCGTATGGGGCGGCGTCGCCGCGTTCCGCGACGTATCCGGCCTCTCGGGACGGACCTGGTGGACGATCGTCGTTGCAACTGCCGCGACATTCGGTCGCACGTTTGCGGCGCTGATCATTGCTACGGCGTGGACAGTGCCGTTCGGTGTGGCGGTCGGCACGAGTCCCAAATGGTCGCGCAGGCTTCAGCCTGTGGTGCAGGTCATCGCGTCCATTCCCGCGACAGCGCTGTTCTCCGTTCTGTTGCTCATTCTGCTCGAGCTTCCCGGCGGACTCAACATCGCGGCGATCGCGCTGATGGTGCTCGGCACGCAGTGGTACGTATTATTCAACGTGATTGCAGGCGCGATGGCGATTCCATCCGACCTCAAGGAAGCGGCCGGTGTGTACGGACTGAGAGGATGGCGTCGGTGGCGACTGCTCATCATACCGGCGATCTTTCCGTATCTGGTCACAGGGTTGATTACAGCGACTGGCGGCGCATGGAACGCTAGTATCGTCTCGGAGTACGTCATTTTCGCCGGTCACAAAATCAGCACGACAGGCCTCGGTGCGCTGATCGCCGAAGCGGCCGACGCGCAGAACTTTCCACTGTTGCTCGCGTCGACGCTCGTGATGGCCGCGGTCGTCATACTTGGAAACCGTCTTGTGTGGCGGAAGCTTTATCGTATAGCGCAGACGCGCTATCGTCTCGAATAGGACGCACGTCATGACGACAGTAATGGCAACGCCACCAGTCGCGGCGCGGGGAGAAATCATTCTCGAAGCCCGCTCGGTGGACAAGTACTACGGCGATGACCGCACCCCGGTCCTCGATCACGTGAGCGTGGCGCTGCACGCGGGTGAATTCGTCGCGCTGCTCGGCCCATCCGGTTCCGGCAAGTCGACGCTGCTTCGGTTGCTCTCCGGCCTGATGCCACCGTCGTCTGGTCAGGTACTTTCGCATGGCGCGGAGCTGGCGGGAATCAACCCCAACGTCGCGATCGTGTTTCAGAGCTTCGCGCTATTCCCGTGGTTGACGGTCCTTCAGAACGTGGAGCTCGGATTGCTCGCGGCCGGAGTGCCCGCGGACAAACGTCGCGAGCGCGCCGTGGCGGCCATCGATCTCATCGGACTCGACGGCTACGAGGAAGCGTTTCCCAAAGAGCTGTCCGGTGGAATGAAGCAGCGTGTGGGCTTCGCGCGCGCTCTCGTCGTGCAACCCGAAGTTCTCTTCATGGACGAGCCTTTTTCCGCGCTCGATGTGCTGACCGGGGAAACGCTGCGCGCGGAGCTCCAGGAATTGTGGATCTCTCGCTCGATGCCGACCAAAGCGGTGCTGCTCGTAACTCACAACATAGAGGAAGCTGTAACACTTGCGGATCGCATCCTCGTGTTCGGTGCCAATCCAGGCCACATCAGGATCGAGCTCGCCGGATTGCCAGCACACGAGCGAGCGCACCACGGCCCTGCGCGCCAGCATCTCGTCGACGCCATCTACAGAGTGATGACCAACCCGACCGAGGATGCTTCCACACTTGTCGGCCGCCCGAGCGCGCCGACTCGTCCCGAGCGGCCTCGGCGCTACCAGGTGTTGCCGGATGTCGGGATCGATGATCTCACGGGTTTCGTGCAGTATCTGTCGACGATGGGCGGTCACGCGAACGTGCACGACCTCGCGCGCGACCTTCAGCTGCGCGGCGATGACGTCCTTGCAATCGTTGAAGCGAGCGACCTGCTGGGGTTCGCCGATCTGCAGGATCGCGCAGTCGTGATCACGCAACCCGGAATCGAATTCGCGGACGCGGATCTGGATGTCGAGAAGGCGATGTTCAGACGCTACGCTCTGTCGCACGTCTCGTTGTTGCGTCACATCGTGCGCGAGCTCGATGCTTCCCCATCCGGCACGCTCGACTCCGACAGGCTCATGGAAGAGCTGGAGGAGGCATTCTCAGGTGGCGAGGCGCGGCGTCAGTTCGAAACCGTGGTCGATTGGGGACGGTACGCCGAGCTCTTCTCGTACGACGATGCGAGCGGCGAGCTGCGGTTGGATCCGGAAACCGGCGTCAGCGCTGCCGATGCGCTGCGCGAGGCGATGACAGCAGGCGATACCGCGGCGTGGTCGATCGACGGGGACGACGTGTAGCAGCGGGGACGGAGCGGGGACGGACTCTGCACGGAACTGGTACCGTCAGCACGTCATTCCCGCGAAAGCGGGAATGACGTGCTGACGTCTGCAACGGCTCTGAACTGCGTTACTTCCGTATCGCTCCGCACACCGCCGCGTATGCCTTTCCTGCGCTCGATCCGGGCGGTCGTTTCGCCCAGTCGATCTGGGCCAGCTGCGAGTCCGGAGTGTCGTACCCAGCCACAGGTTTGCCGTGGACGTCATATGTTTGCGCGGAAACTGGCTTGATTCCCTGCGTCGTGCAGTCGATCATCTTGCGATCGACCATCGTTCGGTAGGCGTGCCTTGTGCCGATCATCTGGTCGGTGGGATACTGCCACCGCAGGCGCACGCGGTACGTCCCGTCGGTCGCGCGCTTTGTCTGGCTCGGGTCGAGCGCCACGTTCACCGAAGCGTCGCTGTACACCGTGCGCCAGTTGCCGGAGGTAGCCGAGGATCTGGACGTCGTCGTCCGGGATTTGGTGGAATGACGCGCCGCCTGAGCGCCGGCGGGAACTGCTAATAAAACCGCGGACAGGAGCGCGGGGATCAGTTTGCTATGCACCAATGGACCTCACTGGTTTGGAGGGATCTCGAAACCTAAGGACTGGAGCACTCCTCGTGCCGCTCTCGATCCCGTGGTCAGCGCCCCTTCCACTGTCCCGCTGTGGCCTTCCGTGTTGGTGGCCTCGCCGGCGAAGAAAACCGTCTGCTCAACCGGCTTCGACAGCCTCCGGGCGGCTCCGCTCCCGCCCGCTATCGCGTAGCTGTACGCACCACGGGAGTACGGATCGCGCTCCCAGTTGTGCATCCAGCTGCCGTGCACCAGGCCGGCAAGCCGCTCGTAAGTCGATCCCAGATGGCTCGCGAGGTCACGCAACGCCACCCGCTCGATCTCAGCGTCCGGCTGGGCACAGAGCTCCCGCGCGGGGGGCCCGCCAACCCAGCCGACCATCATCGGCACCCTTATCGGGAATTGCGTCCACCAGACGGGGAACGTCGCTCCCGGGCTGTGCAGAAAGCTGAGTGTCGTAAGTCCGCTTCCATCGCCGCGCGGCGCATTGCGCAGTCCCTTCTCCCAGAATCGCTCGCTGAAGGCGAACACCGTACGAAGAACAGCGCCCATCGTGAGGCCGTTGATCGCTTCGCGCGCCGACGGAATTTCGGGATCGAAGGCGATCCCCCCGGGCTCGTCCGCGCTCGCCTGAAGCACGCCGACGGGCACCGTCACGATCACCGTCTTCCCGACGAATTTGCACTCCTCGCCCGCAGCATGTCGGCACGTGACTGTGACGCTTCCTCGCTCCCACTCGATCCTGTTGACGACCGTGTTGAGCTCGATTGCGTCATACACGTCGCGGGCGAGCCATGCGGCGACCCGATCGTAACCGTCGAGCACGCGCCCCGTACGCTCCTCATCAGGACTTTCGCCGGGATCGCCGCCCTTGGCGAGCCATCGCTCGCTCACCAGAGCGGGATCGGCCGCGTGGAAGCCCTGCACGAATTCCATCGCCAGTCTGCGCGCGCGTGCATCTTTCGGCTTACGCTTTCTTGCAGCGCGCTCCGCGAGATAATCGGCGAAGCTTCTGTCGGGCGTCCGATGCTCGTCGAGCTTGCCCAATACCTTGTCCACCGATTTCCAGTAGTCGACCTGCTTGAACTGGCCCTCGCGCGCCTGCCAGTGCGCTCCGACAACATCAACTGCGGTCAACCTTGCGGCTTCGATGACCGTATCAGTAGCGGGAGTGGTGCCATGCAGGAATTCGGCGCCGAGCTCGATGGGAAGCGTGACCGATGGGTCACGATAGGTGAAGATTCGGCCGCCAACGCGGTTGCGTGCCTCCACTACGATGACATTGCGCCCGTTGTCGCGCAGCTCCTTCGCGGCCGCGAGGCCAGCCGCACCGGCACCGATTACGATCGCGTCGAACACGTCAGGCTGTTCCATTGGGACTGAATAATACACGGCAATCCATATATGCAACGCTCCGCAGCACGTTGGTCTCGTCGGAAGACGCAGTCGCTACTCTCGGCGGCCTGCGTGGCCACACTGGCAGCGGGGTGCAAGCCGGCGACCTTTCATGGTACGGCGTACGAGCCGCCGGCCAGGGCCCCCGACGTCGTGCTGCAAACTGCGAAAGACGGCCGCTTCTCGCTCGCTGACCAGAAGGGCTCAGTTGTCTTTCTCTACTTCGGCTACACGCACTGCCCGGATGTCTGCCCGACCACGCTGTCGGACTGGAAGCGCATCAAGAGTGCGCTAGGCGCCGACGCCTCGCGCGTGCGCTTCGTGTTCATTTCCGTCGACCCGGCTCGCGACGATCCGGCCACCCTGCAGCATTACGTCGGGACATTCGATCCAGGCTTCATCGGCGCCACGAGCGACTCCGCAACGCTGGCGCACATCGAGCAAGCCTTTCACGTGACGTCGAGGCGGGAAGAGACGGCCTCGGCCGAAGGCTACGCGGTCATTCATCCGTCCCAGACGTTCGTCGTCGACAAACGAGGCGACCTCAGATTACTCTACTCGTTCGGAACGAACACGAGTGATATAGTCTCCGATGTCCGCCAGCTCCTTCGCGGAGCATGAGGCGCGCGTCGATGGGCGTGATGAGTCTTCCTGCGCCGCTTATTCTACTCTGCGCTGCGCTCGTCACGCTTTCAGCATGTCATCGTAAGGCGGCGCCCGAACGTGTCACGACCTTCGACATGCAGGACGCCTGGGTACGCGCGACGCCTGATTCCGGGGCGACAACTGCAGCCTACATGAAGCTCGTCAACGGCACGTCCGCGACGATCGTCGTCTCCGGCTTCACTTCGGACGATGCGCGCGCAGTCGAGCTACACCGATCGACTACCGACGCCGAAGGCGAGGCACACATGGCGATGCAGGATTCGCTTGCGATTCCGCCAGGGCAGACCGTGACTCTCAAGCCGGGCGGCTACCACCTGATGCTCATCGGCACGACGCACCCGCTCGTGCCCGGCAAGCTCGCCCGAATCGTGATGCATCTGTCGGATGGCTCCATCGTTTCAACTTCCGCGCGCATCAAGTCCTGATCTACGGTCGCGGTCGAATCGCGAACTCAGATCTCGAGCTGGGCACCCAATTCCACCACGCGGTTGGGTGGCAATCCGAAGAATGCGGTGGCGGAAAGTGAGTTGCGCGCCATGAACGCGTAGAGTTTCTTGCGCCATGTTGCGAGCTTCGTGCTGCCGATCGGAAGCAGCTGCTCACGTCCCAGATAATACGTTGTCTCCATGCGCTTGGCGTGCAACCCCGATGCGCTCGCCGCACGCAACAGGCGCTGCACATCCGGCGTTTCCATGAAGCCATACTGCGCAACGATACGCCAGAAGCCGAGCGGGAGCTTGGTGACGGTCATGCGCTCACCGTCGATGACCTCCGGGATCTCCTTCACCTGGATGGTGAGCAGAATCACTTCCTCGTGCAATACCTTGTTGTGTTTCAGATGGTGCAGCAGCACCATGGGCGCGCCACCGGAATCTGCGGTCATGAAGACCGCCGTACCGGACACACGCACGACGTGATTCTCCGCGACGCTCTTGAGCAGCGAGTCGAGAGGCAGACTGGCGTTCCGGAGCAGCGTGCGTGTGATGCGGCGTCCGCTGTGCCACGTGGTCATCAGCGTGAAGATCGCGCCGGCAATCGCGAGCGGCACCCAGCCGCCCGATTCGATCTTGAGAATGTTGGATGCCGCGAAGCCAAGGTCGATCGTCAGGAAGAACGCCGCGAAGGAGATATACTGCCACGGCTTCCAGTGCCACTTCATCTTGGTGAGCTGCGTGAAGAGCAGCGTCGTTATGACCATGGTGCCCGTGACTGCTATGCCGTATGCCGCGCTCAACGCGGCCGACGAGCCGAAGCCAAGCACCATCACGACGCAGCCGATCATCAGCGCGTGGTTCACTTCAGGCACGTAGATCTGGCCCACCTCCTCGCCCGAAGTGTGGATGATGTTGAAGCGAGGACTGTAACCCAGCTGCACGCACTGCTGTGTCAGCGAGAATGCGCCTGAAATCAATGCCTGCGACGCAATCACGGCAGCCATCGTAGCGAGCGCGATCAGCGGATACAGGAGCGCGTGCGGCACGAGAGTGTAAAACGGATTCTCGGCGCCCGCCGGATTGTCCAGTACGACCGCGCCCTGACCGAAGTAGTTGAGGACCAGCGTCGGAAGAACGAGCACGAACCATGCGAGTCGGATCGGCCGACGACCGAAGTGTCCCATATCCGCATACAGCGCTTCGGTCCCGGTGACCGCCAGCACCACCGCTCCGAGGAGCAGGAACGCGATCCTGCCGTCGTTGAGGAATAGCTGGATTCCGTACATGGGATTTATCGCGACAAGCACGTGCGGGTGCTGCGCAATCGAGATCACGCCAAGCACGCCGATAGCTATGAACCACAGCAGCATGATGGGGCCGAACACCCAGCCGATCTTGGCCGTCCCACGCTTCTGAAAGAAGAACAGGATCACGAGAATTATCACCGATGCCGGAACTACCACGCGTATGGAACGCGGGCGTCACCACCTCGAGACCTTCGGTTGCACCGAGGACGGTGATCGCAGGGGTGATAACTCCGTCGCCGTACAGCAGGGCTCCGCCCATCAGACCGAGCATTATGAGCGTCACGAGCCATCGCTTGGAGAGCTTGTCGCGTTGCTGGAGGATAAGCGCGAGCAGCGCGAGGATACCGCCCTCGCCGCGGTTGTCGGCGCGCATGATGAAGACGATGTACTTGATGCTGACCGTCAGGATCAGCGCCCAGAGAATGAGCGACACGACGCCGTATACGTTCTCTGGAGTCCGCGCGAGACCGTACTCCACGCGGAACGACTCGCGAAAAGCGTAGAGCGGGCTGGTACCGATATCGCCAAAGACAACGCCCAGCGCCAGCAGAGAGAGCTTGCCCAAACGGCGCCCGGTCGCTTCTTCGGCCGGCGGCAGCTCCGATATTGCCGGAGCCGACACTAGGCGCCCACGTTCACGCGAGCCTGCTCGGCGCGCTCCTCATCGAGCTGCTCGTCGTGTGCGAACGCATCGCGCAGCCGGAGCGCATGGCCAAGCTGGAAGGGGACTGACGTTACGACCACGTTGGTTTTGAAAAGGAATGCGGTGCGGATGTAGAGCGCGGTCTTGTTATGCAAGAGATGCTCCCACCACCGCCGCGGGACGATCTCAGGAACTACTACGGTAACGAGTTCACCAGGCTGATTCAACGACAGGGAGTCGACGAAGCCGACAATTGGACGTACTACCGAGCGGTACGGCGAGTCCAGCACGATAAGGTCGATGCCGATATCCCACGCCTCCCATTCGACGTTCAGCTTCTGCGTCGTCGAGGGGTCGACGTTTACGGCCACAGCGCGAACGTCGTCCGAGATCGCAGTTGCGTACGACAGCGCTCCAGCGACCGCCTTCGTGATACCGGCCACCGGCACGACAACTGTGTGGTGCAGTGGCATTATCGGCGACGTGCCGTCGAAGGCAATCTCCTTCGCGAACGCGTCGTAGTGCGACTTTATAGTCGTCAGGAACCAGATGATGATCGGGATGATGAGTACGACGATCCAGCCACCGGCGGTGAACTTGGTGAGTACCTGCACGATCGAGACGAGTCCCGTGGCGACGGCGCCAAGCCCGTTGAGCATTGCACGCCAGCGCCATCCCTCTTCCTTGCTACGGAACCAGTGCACCACCATTCCAGCCTGCGACAGCGTGAAGCACACGAACACGCCGATCGCGTATAGCGGTACCAGCGCTGTCGTGTCCCCGTGGAATGCCGTGACCAGCAGCATCGCAACGGCGGCGAGCATGATGATGCCGTTGGAGAATGCGAGCCGGTCGCCGCGCGCGGAAAACTGCCGCGGCATGAAGCGATCGTTCGCGAGGATGCCTGAGAGACGCGGGAAATCCGCGAACGCCGTGTTGGCTGCGAGCACGAGTACGGCGAAGGTGGAGTACTGCAGCAGAAAATACGCCGGCCCGTCGCCGAGTATGCGGTGTCCCAGTTGTGACAACACCGTTTCCTGCTCGGTGTGCATCACCATGTAGTGGTGGTCCAGATACGCGACGCCAAGCACGAAAGTCGCGAGTATCACGACCATCCACACGAGCGTCCTCGAGGCGTTGCGCTGCGCCGGTGCCTTGAACGCTTGAATGCCGTTCGAGATAGCTTCTGTGCCCGTCATCGCCGAGCATCCTTCTGCGAAGCCGCGCAGCAGAAGGTAGAAGAGTGCGAAGCCCGTGAGATCGGTTCCCGTGCCGTGCAACCGCGTGGAAAGTGCGGCGGCAGTGGGCGCATGCGCCGCTGCCACCGGGAGCTCGGTGCCGCTCCAAGCCCGCCACGCTCCCACCCCGATGAGCAGCACCATCATCACGATGAAAGCGTACGTCGGCGCGCTGAAGACCGCGCCCGATTCGCGTACACCGCGCAGGTTGATCACCATCAGCAGCAGGATCGATCCTATGCAGATGGCGATCGTGTGCGGTACGAGCGACGGATACGCCGACGTCATCGCGGCCACGCCGGACGAAATCGACACGGCGACTGTGAGGATGTAATCCGTCAGCAGCGCCGCCGCTGCGATGAGGCCCGGCATCGACGCCCAGGTTTTCTCTCGCCACCGTGTATGAGCCGCCGCCGTTTGGATACGCGAAGATCGTCTGGCGGTAGGACAGTCCGACAAGCAGCAGGAGCCCGACGATGACGCCGGTGATCGGGATCACGTAGCCGATGGCTACGACGCCGATAGCGCCGCCGAGTACGAAGAGGATCTGATCGGTGGCGTATGCGACCGACGAGATCGCATCGGATGAAAGGACGGCGAGTGCCGTCTTCTTGTTTAGCCGTTCATGTTCCAGGCGTTCGGTGGCCAGGGGGCGGCCAACGAGCAGCCGCTTTGCTCGCGTAAGCGAAGAGGGCATAACTGGCAGAAGGGAAGCCGGCGACGATCCCGGCCCGAGGCCGCCGGCAGACGCCGGCGCGACCGGAGAAACTTATCGCAAACCTTCGGACGTGAACGCTGCCGCCATCGAACGAACGGAATCTTTAGAGTAGCGCCAGAGTAACGGCTCGGGGATCGCATCCTTTCGCGCATCCATGTCCTTTGTCAAACAAAGTACTTGACAGAGAATTGGACTCTGCACAATTTCCATGGAGGATCGGGTTGGCCAACTCCAACAGGGCTTTTCCATGCGGTCGCGTCACCTCTGGACTCTCAGCGCCATTGCCGGCCTCGCCGGAGCTCTCGTTCTATATGGAGCGTCGACGGGAATCAACTGGACCGCAGTGACGGTGATCGCTGCTTTCGGGCTCATCGTCTATCGCCGTCCCGACGCAGTGCTTGCACGCGCGCTCGCGATTCCGCTGGGTTTCGCGGTCCTGCTCTCCGGTGCCTTCGCGGTCACCAGCAGTGGTTTCCTCCTGTTCGCCGATTTGGTCATCGTTACGTCGCTCCTCGCGCTTGCACTGCTTATCGGTCGCGAGCCCGAGCGAGCGGCGACGTTCGGCGCAGTGTACATAGTCACGGCGCCCTTTCGAGGCCTGGCGTGGACGGTGCGCGGCGCAATCTCGAGTGTCGCCGAGGCCTTTGAAACGACGCGGATCGCCAACATGCATCCGGTGCTGCGCGGCTCACTCGTCGCGATTCCTGTCGTCACGTTGTTCGCGCTGCTCTTCGCCGCGGCCGACCCGCTTTTCGCGAGTGGCCGCGATGCGGTTTACAGCGTCTTCGGATCATGGAGCGTCAGTCCACGCATCATCTTCGGTCTCGCCGTGACTCTCTTCGTCGCGGGCGCTTACTCGGCGTCACTACCAATAGCGGCAGCGCGAACCGAGCCTGCGGCAGCGTCCACGGGGACGGCGCGCCTCACGGAGCGACGTGTCGTACTCTTCGCCTGTGCCGGAATCTGCTGGCTCTTCGTGCTGCTCCAGATGGGCTATCTGTTCTTCGGCAATCCAGGTGCGGTCGGCTCCGGAATGACGTTCGCGCAGTACGCGCATCGTGGGTTCGGCGAGCTCGCATTGGCCGCGACGATCGCTGCCCTCGTCATCGTTGCCACTCATAACAATGAATATTTCCCGGCGCCGCCAGCCCGCATGCGAAGCCCGCTCGCATTGCCCTCCCTCCTGTTGCTTGCCGCGGTGGTTTGCGTTCTCGCATCAGCCTTTCACCGCGTCTCGCTTTACGAGAATGCATATGGATTCTCTGTACAGCGAGTGTATGCACAGGCATATATGGTCCTGACGCTCGCGGTGCTTGCTCTTGTTGCGTGGCAGGTGCTACACACGTTCGACGCGCGTGCTCTTGCGCGCAACGTGATGCTCGTCGCGCTCGTGACATTTGCATTCGTGCTGTACTGGAATCGCGATGCGTGGGTAGTGCGCGCCAATGTCGATCGCTTCGCAGCTACGGGAAAACTCGACGTGAACTACCTCGCGGGCGGACTTTCGCCGGATGGCTACCCGGCGCTGGTCAAGGCTCTTCCGCGCATGACGCCGGCGGATAGCGCGAAGGCGGTCGCCGAGCTCCACACTGAGTCGCAACTGGAGCAGCTCAACGATGAAGGCCGCTGGTTCGAATGGAATTTTCGGCGCGCGAGTGCGTCGAACGCGCTGCGGACGCTCGGCCCCGCGCTCCACGCCGAGTAGAGGCTCATCTCGTTCGCGCGGCATCGCCTTATCTTTCGGTCTCGGAGGAATCACATGACCGAAAAGACCGGCGAGCAACCACCTGAGACGCTGGAAGGGTGGTACGCTCTGCATCAGATATACAGAATCGACCGCGAACGAAATCGACCTGCCGGCAGCGCCGAGAGTGATGTGTTCAATCGGCGAGAGGACTCGGCCGGCGGATGGAGCGAGGCAGTCTCGTTGATCGGCTCGACATCCGACGTGATGTTCATCCACTTCCGCCCAACGCTCGACGCGATCGGCGACGTACAACGCGAGCTCGCGAGCCAGCCATGGATGCGCCGGCTCGTACCTACATACTCGTTTCTAAGCGTCACTGAAGCCGGTCTGTATCACATGACCGCGAAGATTGCCGACGAAGCGCTCGCACGGGGCGGGGAAGTCGGCGACAAGGAATACCATGCGGCGATCAAGACACGCGCGGCAAGCGAGCGTGAGAATCCGTACGTGCAGAAGCGCCTGTACCCCGAGCGGCCAGTGGCGATGCCGTACGTGTCGTTCTATCCGATGTCGAAGCGTCGAGCGGTGGGACAGAACTGGTACTCGCTGCCGATCGCGGAGCGAAGCCGCCTGATGCATGAGCACGGCCTCAGCGGACGTCGCTACGCAGGACGTGTCCAGCAGGTGATCACGGGCGCGATCGGGTTCGACCTGTGGGAGTGGGGCGTCACACTGTTCGCGGGCGATCCGCTGGACTTCAAGAAGATCGTGTCCGAGATGCGGTTCGACGTGGCGAGCGCGGAGTACGCGGAGTTTGGTCCGTTCTACGTCGGAAAGGTGGGCGCGCTTGCGGAGGTACTGGGCGGGTAGCCGGGGCGGCGAGTCGAGCGCACTAGCGTCGAGGCGTTGCCCGAGCTGTAACCACAAGTTCAGCAACGGTTTAGGTCGGTGTTGTGCCGGGGCTGGCGGCCGGGTAAGTTTCGGGATCGTTGTCCGGCGGAGCGGGTTGGCACCGCTGGAGACGGGATGTGGCGCAGCCCGGTAGCGCACCTGAATGGGGTTCAGGGGGTCGCAGGTTCAAATCCTGTCATCCCGATTGATGACAAGAGAGCGGGGTTTCACAGGGGGAATTTGCCCCGCGAAGACCCCGCTTTCCTTTGCGACCTACCCCTGGCAAAACGTGACCAGTGGTGGGTTTCCGGAGTGTCCCTATAGATGTTCTATGGCAAGGCCATTAGCGCGTCAACTGCAGGCGCTCCGCCGCGCCGTCATGTACCAGAGCAATCTGCCGCGGGCTCTTCGAGACGTTATGAACGGGCACACGCGAAGCTGCTGGCATTCGTGCCTACCGCATCATGGGCTGGCAACGGCCGATGCTGGACGCGAGTGGGGCGGGAGAAAAGCAGCCTTGTCGCGAGAGCTGTATAGCCCTCGGGCAGGAGTAGCGGAATCGGAGCGCGGCGCTGGCGCACGACCTGACAAATCAGCGAGTGAGCGGCAAGGAAAAGCGGTACCGGTGCACGCGAAGTAAGTTCAATAGGGACCGTGTTCTATTCTGCGTCGGGGGAACGATGTACAGCGCGCGTAGCCGCTGGTTGCAGACGATGCTCTCGAGCGGATGTGGGCCGGCTCGGTGTTCAGATGCGCTGACGACACGATGGCATCTAATGCGGACGATTCTGCTTCCCGGGTTCGTGGTCGCAGGGCTTTGCCCATCGCTCCTCGCGTCACAATCGGTGCGCGGGCGAGCGGTCATTCGCGGGACGGATGTCCCGGCCACCGAGGCCGCAGTGATCCTGGTGGATTCTGCGGGATCCATCGTCGCAGGCACGATGACCGCAGCCGATGGAACGTTCAACGTGCGAGCGCCGCGTCCCGGAACGTATCGCGTGCGTGTCCGGCGGATTGGCTTTAGCCCGGACTCGTCAGCGCTGTTCAACTTTCAGATTGGTTCGGCAGTAACCTTCAACCCTGCGTTACGACAGCTTGCGAGTGTCGAGCTTCCTGCTGTCAGCGTCAAGGTAACCAAGAGGTGTGTGTTGGCACCTGAGGCTGGTGCCGCGGCGATCAGAATCTGGGACGAAGCGAAGAATGCTCTTTCCGGTGCGGCCGCTAGCGCTCTGGCGGGTCAGTTTGCGTTTACACTAGGCCGGTTCGAGCGTGAAGTTGATGTAACGAGCAGTGAGCCTATCCGGTCCCGCTCGTGGACTCTGGCGACGACGAGCTCAGAGTCGTACATGAGCATTTCCCCGGAGTCGCTCTCGGTTCACGGGTTCGCGCGTGCAGCTGATCATGGAGCAACGTACTACGCGCCCGACGCCCGGACGCTACTCTCACAGATCTTTGCGAGTACGCATTGTCTGCACCCTGTCACAGATCCGGCGCATGCGGATCTTGTTGGGCTTGGGTTTGCGCCCGTCCGCGAAACGCAGCGGACGGACGTGTCAGGCGTGCTCTGGCTTGACCGCAAGTCTGCAGAACTGCGCTATCTCGAGTTTCACTACACCGGTGAGGGCTCGGGGAAAGCTGCAGGAGCTGTAGGTAATGAAGTTGCGTCGGGTCGCGTCGACTACGAGCGGCTGCCGGGCGGCGCCTGGATCGTGTCGCACTGGCTCATTCGCGCTCCCGTAGTAGCGATTGAGGGCGAGAATCGTTTTAGCGGCGGTTCGTCCGTAGGCGCCGTCGAAGTTGTTCGGCGCGATACGGTAAGACGCATCATCAGCATGTGGGAGGCGGGCGGTGACGTTCGCGCGGTGTCGGCCAGGCGCGTGGGACAGGCCTCGGACGCCGCTCCCGATTCGCGCAGCGCCGATAACAATCCTGATAACAATGCCGAGCGCGGCGAAGAGGAGCAATCTGCCAACCTGGCGCAGGTTCGCGGATCTCTGTCCGCGTCAACGTCGGATCGGAGAAGACTCGCGGGCTTCCGTGTACAGCTCATTGCCCGGCCACACGCCGATGGCGCTCCCGCATCCAACACAGGGAATAGTCCTGGACCGATTGACGCCCCGTTCGCGACGTCTCCGGACACTTCCGGCGCATTCGTGTTCCGGAACGTACCGCCAGGCCAGTACTCGCTTCACACGACATCGGCTTGGCTGGATACGCTTACTGTGCACGTCGCCGACACGCCGCTTTCGCTCGAAGCGGGGGCGCAAGTGTCGGTGCGCATTACCATCCCCTCTGAGACGGCGGTGATGGAAAGCGTGTGCGGATCCGACGCCATTGGTAGCGGCGTCCTTCACGGCACCGTCCGGGACAGCGCGACCAGCCACGCGCTCGCGGGAGTGAAGATCCAGGCGTCGTGGTTCGGCAACGCAACAGTTCTTGCCGGCGCGCGTCAGGTCTCGATGGCAACTGAGGTAAGATCGACCGTGAGCGATAACGACGGGCGCTACACGATCTGCGGCCTACCTCTCGGTAAGACTGTCACGGTGCGTGCAGACGTCGGCGAGAGAGCATCGCTGCCGCTTCGGCTAAGCCCGGGCGTGGGGCGAGACAGTGCGCTTATCTCCACGCGCGACATTGTATTGCCCGGGTTGGAGCCGGATACGGGGCGCGTCGCGACAACACGCAGCGCCGCCGGGGCGGCGTACGCATCATTCCGTGGCAGGATCGGAGGTACTGTTGTCGACGCGTACGGACGGGGACTGCCCGGGGTCGAAGTGTCACTCATGGACGCGACTGAGGAGCTGACGCACAGCGATAGTTCCGGAGGCTTCCGTCTGGACGACGCGCCGCTCGGAAACCATATCGTCCGCTTCAGGCGACTTGGGCTTTCGCCACTTTACGTCAAGGTGAGTGTTGCCCAGCACGCGGTCGCGGAAGCAGACGCGATGCTTACGCTGGCGGCAGCTCCAGTTCGACTGCTGCCGACTGTAACTGTGCGTGGCAGTACGCTCGACACGCTCATGCTGCCCGCCGGGCTCTCCGACCGAATGCGTCACGGCACGGGGAGCTACATCAGCTACGCAGAAATCCAGCGTGAGCACCCTGTCAGGACTACCGACCTCTTCCGCCGCGTGCCGGGCGTACAGCTCGGGCGGACCGGCGCGATCTACAACAACCGTGGAGTGACATCGCTCTTGACAGACGGATGCAAGTACGGGTTGCCGATCTACGTCGATGGCAACCTGCTGGCAGATCCGCACGCTGGCGCAGACACGTTGAGTGGGACAAATGTGGCTGACTTGATAAGTCCGAGTGAGATCGTCGCTATCGAGATTTACCGAGGCGCGTCCGAGCTGCCGGGGACACTCCCCAGAAACCCATGTGGCGGTGTGTTCATCTGGACGCGGCGGATGTAAACGAGGCAGTCTTCTCGCTCCGTCGGCCAGTTGCTGCAAGTGATTGGCGGCGCCGCGATCTGAGTGCCGCGGAGCCTCCTGCCCAACAAGCACGGCCGCCTGTCAGGCGAGCTATTGAATCGTGCTCAGCATGAACGGGCGCTCACCGCACGTCCGAATGCACGTGCATCGGTTTGCGACGATCGTCGATGCCACTGACGTACTCTAGCAGCACAGAGCTTGTGTGTCGAAGCTCATCGTCTAGGTGACATTCGACGGCCCAGAACCTGCTCGGAAGAGCAGCATGGTGTCCAGGGCTTCGGTAGTTGAGCAGTTCTCCAGCATATAACTGTCGATGAAGCATATTGAGCTAACCCCATGTCGTTGTTGAACATGCTGCAATGCTAGACCGGCTGCAGCAGTCGCCCGAGGTGCGGAAGACCACGGATCAGATGGCCGCCGTGGTACACGACTTCCTGCGTGACGACTCAATCCCGCGGGAGCTCGTGGAGTTCGCGGTCTGTGAGGCGATGCGCCAGTTACGCTCGGAGCGCTGGAGCTCGAGCCAGGTCCTCGAGTACTGCCAGAAAGCAATTAACCACGAGGCCGCTCGGCTACGACGCATCTCGACGTTCGAACGCAAGGCGTGGCTCGATAGCCAGCTGAGCAGCTGGCTCCTCGCGTGCAACGAGGATCGCTAACAAGACTCGGTAGGAAATTCCGCACACAACAACAGTACAGATTCAACAGTACGCATTCATACGGATTGATCCGAATGCTGCGGCGCGGTATGTTTTGTGGCGCCGGTTCCGGCCACGCTTTATTCTGATTAGTTCCCGAGGCGTGACCGCAGCGTGCAATGCACCTTCACCGCAAAATCGCCCGATGGACGGATCGGTTCCTCCCAATGCGGTACCTGATACCAGCGGCCTCCGGCCGCTGCTGATTGCCTACTTCAGCGATTCACAAACTGACATTCCGGCACTTCGCGATGCGATATGCGAAGTATTTTGCGCGAGCGCAGATGCCGGCGTGCCTGTTGAGCGTGCACTTGCCGCGGTAAACGCCGAAATCGACACAGCGGCGTCCAGGAGCGCGGATGCGGACGGAGTGCGACGCGCATTGGAGCGTCTCGTCATGGTGTGCTGTCTTGATTGCTATTACCCGCACGAGCCTCAGCGCGACAGCCAGCGAGTCTCGGCGTAGTAGCCTGAAGCCTAAGGAATATCGCACTCACTTGAAACGGTGAACGAATATCGGTGTGCCAATCCAAGTAGTTGAAGCGATGCTGAGAGACTGGTCGCCGGCAAGTAAAAGATGTCTAATCCCGTCATGACCGAGCCAGAGCGACGGCGCGAACAATGAGTGTCGCGTTACCTCACGCGATCATACCTTTGCTCAACACAACCCGACTCTTTCTGTCATGTGCGGTAGAACGTCTCTAGCGAACCTCCCCGAGCATCTCAGGCCGTTTCTCCTGCGCCTGGGCGTTCGCGACGTACCTCCGTGGTACACGCCTCGCTACAACGTCGCTCCATCACAAGACCAGCTCGTGATCGTCGAGCGCGACGGCAGCCGAGAGGCGTGCGCAATGCGCTGGGGATTGATTCCGCGCTGGGCGCAGGATCCGGGCATCGGCAACAAGTTGGCAAATGCCCGCTGTGAAACTGCGGCGACCAAACCATCCTTCCGGGAAGCTTTCGCGAAGCGCCGCGGCCTGATCGTCGTCGACAGTTATTACGAGTGGCGAAAGAATTCCACGGGCCCGAAAACTCCGTTCCGAGTTCATCGAGAGGACGGCGAGCCGTTCGTGATTGGTGCACTATGGGAGCGCTGGGGTGTTGAGGACAATGCGATTGAAAGCTGCACCGTGCTCACAACCGCTGCGACCGGGAGAATGGCGCTGATCCACGATCGCATGCCGGTGATCATCGCCGCAACCTGGATCGATGACTGGCTGATGCCGCACACACCGCCGACGCAGGTAAAGCGGATTATCGAAGACGGAGACGACTCTCTCGCATCGTATCCAGTCTCGCCTTACGTGAATGCGACGTCGCACGACGACGCGATCTGCTGGGCACCGGACGACACACCTCCAATCGACGCTGTCGGCCACTCATAGCGAGAACGCCGGGCCGCCCACCGTGTGGCCGAGCTGGTGTGGGATCCCGGGGCCGCGTGCCCAAGCATGAGACATGCAGGAAGAGCCAGGGTACAGCCGCAATTCTCCTCCTCATGTTCGAGGCACGGGTCACAATGCAAAGAAGACAGTTTATTTCACGGGCGAGGCCGATGCTGATGTGCTCGGCTGTCGCGGTCATGGTTGCAGCGTGTGGTCACGGTCCGGACTCGGAGCACTACTACCCGGACACCGCCCGGACCGCGCCCGCCTCGCCGAGTGCAACGGCGACACCGACAACGTCGAACACCCCGATCCTGCTCAGAGGCACCGTCGTCAGCGACTCCGCCAACCAGCTGGTTCTCAAGGCCGACACCGGTACCGTGAATGTGAAGCTGACGCAGCCCGTCCACGTCTTCAATCAGGTTCCGAGCACCCTCGCCGCCGTCAAGGATTCGACATTCATCGGTGTGACGACGGTGAAACAGCCAGACGGTACGGAGCGCGCCACCGAGATCCACGTATTTCCCGAAGAGCTGCGCGGGCTCGGCGAAGGAAGCCGCATGATGGCGCCAGACACGAGCAGCAATGCGCGGCGAATGACCAATGGCAACGTATCGGCGTCCCGCATGACCAATGGCGCGGTGGCTCAGTCGCGCATGTCCAACGGCAACGTCAGCAGCACCAGCGGGACGTCGCTCGTCGTTCAGTATGCAGGCGGCTCACAGAACGTGACAGTGCCACCGAAAACGCCTGTGACCGAGATCAGGGCCACGTCGCGGGCGCTGGCCAGCGGAGACTCCGTAATAGTGCTCGCCACGAAAGCCGCCGACGGGTCGCTCACGTCCAACCGGGTGTTGTACACGACCAAGCGATAAGAACAGCGCGCCGTCGATACGCCGAACCGCGCCACCGGCGCGGCCCTGTTCGGCGGGTAAGGCCGGCCGGTCAGAGTGTGCGCTGTAATCTTCCTGCCAGCTTCAACAGGTACATTGGGAAAGTGAGCGAAGCGGGATCCGCCTTCAGTAGCGCGATCCCGCGAAGCTCGCGTCCATCGCAGCGCCCAACTTCTTCGAGAGCCACCATGCTTCGCTTGCGTGTTCCCCTGTTCGCGGCCGTCGCCCTGACGACCCTTCTGGCATCTGGACTTGCGGCACAGAGGCCGCACTATCACGTGGTCAAGACCATCGCGCTCGGCAACGCGCGTGCCGACTACATCATCGTCGATCCCATCGGCCGCCGACTCTACGGACTGGGTGACAAGGTCATCGATGTCGATGACGACAGCATCATTGGAAGCGTCGAGGGTGGCGGCGGCGGTTACGCGATCGCTGCGGATCAGAATCGCGGTCTAGTTCGGAACGGTGTCGTCTTCGATCTCAAGACTCTGGCGGTCACCGGACACGTCGACGCGAAAGGCGACGGCATCAGATACGATCCCTTCACGCACCGCGCCTTTACCTGGGCCGACAACGATGCATGGGTCGTCGACATGCGCACCGGCAAGCTCATAACAAAATCCAGCATTGGCAGCGGGCTCGAGTCCGGCGTCGCCGACGGCAGGGGCAAGCTGTTCCTCAACGTTGAGGATTCCGGCTTCGTGCAGCGAGTCGACGCAACTACGCTCAAGACCGAGGCGACTTACAAGATTCCGAGCTGCGGGCACGCGCAGGGTCTGTCGATGGACAACGCCACGCGCCGGCTGTTCATGGCATGCGATACCGAAGTCGTCGTAGTGAACGCGAACAACGGGCACGTCGTCACGCGAGTCCGCGTGCCGAGCCGCGCCGACATGAACTGCTTCGATCCGGTTACGAAGCTCGCATTCAATCCGAACCGCGCCGACAGCACGATGACCGTCATTCACGAAGACTCACCCGAAGCGTTCTCAGTGGCTGAGAAAGTTCCGACGGGCGGCGCGGCCCGCACGTGTGCGGTGGACGAGAAGACCCATAAGGTCTATGTTTTCTACTACAATGGGACTACCCGGGCGACGGCGCAGCTGGTGCTCGCCGTTCTCGCTCCGTAGACCCCGCGCGAAGTAACAGCGATAAGTCGCGTGCAGCGTTTGCCAACACACGAGGAGCATCCATGAGTGCACGCGTAATGATGTCAACCGTCGGTGCGTTGTTAGTTGCCACACTCGCGCCGACGGTCGCGTTCTCGCAGCAGGCACCACCACCTCCGGCCGTCGAAGTAGGCGCGGCGCAACTCGCGCGCCTCGATCTTCCAGCCATGAACGGCGCAACGCTCGCGGTCACGTCGCCTGCCTTCCCGTCGCGCGGTGACATTCCATTCGAGAACACCCAATATCGCGGCAACATCTTTCCCGGTCTCGCGTGGACGGCCGGACCGGCAGGCACGCAATCCTACGTCGTGATCGTTCAGGATGGTGACGCGATGTCGCGCGGAGCGCCGATCTTTCACTGGAGCATGCTGAACATCCCGACGTCAGTCACCGAGCTTCCGGCGAGGATGAGTGCGCCGCCGGCTGGCGCCGAGTACGGGCCGAACATCCGCGGCGCATCGCAGCCGTACATGGGGCCGCACACGCCGGCAGGGCCGAAGCACCGCTACCATTTCCAGGTGTTCGCGCTCGACACATCGATTTCCGGTGACGCGCCGGCCAGCTATGCAGCGCTCGTCGACGCGATGAAGGGTCACGTCATCGCGAGCGGCGAGCTTGTCGGACTCGGTCAGGCGCCCGTGCAGCCTGCGCAGTAGTCAAGACTGAATCGACCTTGGGTCGGATCCAAGGATGGGGGACACACCGAAACTCGCCCTTTAATCGCACGGAGGACCGATGACATCAGGCGAATTTGCTGTGATCCGGGAACAGCTCGGCATGTCCGATGACGACCTTGCGTCCAAGCTCGGTGTGTCGGCTCGACTGGTGCAGAAGTGGGGCGACGGGCGGATGGAGATCGCAGATCGCTTTGCGTTCGCGCTTCAATCGCTCGCCTACGCGAAGCGTAGAGAAGACCTGCTCGCAAGCGTGAAGATTACCGCATGCCCCATTGCAGATGGAGTGGTCGCGCGAAGTCGCGGGGGAGACAAGCTGTCGACGACCGAGCTGCTCAACTTCAATCGACACGTTCGACTTTGCCCTGTGTGTCAGGCGCGCGAGAGTTACGTGACATCGAAGTTGGGATCAGTGCCGCGCCGCGCGCCGCCGAAATCGGTTGCCGGTCGGGTCTATCTTTGGGTAGCGGAACAGATCGGCCGCCTTCCTGAATGGGCGCGCCCCGCGGCCGGCGGCGCGACGATACTGTTTGCCGTCACGGCGGGACGTCTCTTGTTCGCGATTCCTGCGATCGTGCTCAGCGGCAGGACGCTCCGCGAGTTTGCTCCTATCCTCGCTGTGCCATTCGTCGCGGCATTCGGCGGAGCGGCTGGCGGCTTCGGGTACACTTTCCTCGGGAAACCATTGCGTAGCGTTCCCGTAGCGGGCCGGTATCTGGCGGGCGTGGTGACCGTGGCGTGTTACATGATTATTCTAGGCGTCATCTTTGCCGTTGCTGGCTCGCCGATGGTCACGTCGGAGAGCGACGGTGTCATTTTCGCCGCCGTGACGATCGGCTTCGGCCTGTTTGTCGGTCACAGCTGGTTCAAGCCTGACGTCCCTGGAGGCGCCCTGGAAATCACTGGTGTCGCCGGGTGATGGTCCTGGCGGGGTAACATACTCGTGAGTATATTAAGTCCGTGTGCCTGCTCCGACCGGCCTGGACCTGATGCCAGCTGCCAAATCACTGCGCTGGGAGCGCCGACCCGACAGCCGCCCCGCTGAGCTGCTGGACGCTGCGCTCGATGTGTTCGCCGAGCGAGGCTATCGCAACACACGGATCGATGACGTCGCCGACGCGGCGGGCGTCACCAAGGGCGCTGTCTACCATTATTTCGCAACCAAGGAAGAGCTGCTTGTGCGCGCGATCGAGCATTACCACGATCGCGCTTTCGGTCAGATCGGCGTGCTACTCCGGAATGCGCGTGGTCCAGCGTCCGCGCGCATCAGGCTCATGATGCGGAAGGCATTCGGTAATCCAGATCCGTCGCATCCCCGCATGACGCTCGCGCTGATACTTCACGGCGCTCGGCACGACGTCCCTGACGCGCACAGGCATTGGCTGCGCGGTGGACCCATCAAGGGCTGGCGTTTGCTGGCGTCGCTCATCGAGGAAGGGAAGCGCGCCGGCGAGTTTCGTCCCGACGCCGACGCTGAAGTAGCGGCGCGGATCACAATCTCCGGTCTCATAACCCAGATAGTGTGGCAGCCGCTCGTTCCGGAGGTGCCGGAACTCCGCATCGACGAGGATCGTCTCATCGATTCCTCTGTCGAGCTTCTGCTGCACAGTCTCTGGCCGGCGATGGTCGTGCCGCACAAGCGCTGAAACGCACACAGGATCCGTACAGGTAATGCCGATGATGCACGCGCGCGCCAAATATCGCGCTGTTACATACTTGCGGGTAGGTAACTGCAATGTCGTTCAATTGGAAGCTCCCGTCGCATCCAATGGCTGACGCCGTCCGGATAGTCGAGCTCACTGCGGATGACGAGCCGACAGCTGTTCTCGAGGTGGTGTCGTCCCATGGCGAGCCGCGCAAAGGCGCAGAGCACAAGTACATAATTGCATTCGCGGTGGTGCTCGCCGCGCTCATGCAGGTGATCGACAGCTCAATCGTCAACGTCGCACTGCCGGACATGATGGGGAACCTTGGCGCGAGTCTCGATGACATCGCGTGGGTGTCCACGGGCTATCTGCTCGCGAGCGTCATCGTCATACCACTCACGGGATTCCTCGGCGACTTGCTCGGCCGCAAGCGGTACTTCGTCGGCTCGATCGTCGTTTTCACCGCGGCAAGTTTCTTCTGCGGAGCGTCGCACTCGCTCGGCGCTCTTGTGATGTGGCGCATCATCCAGGGAATCGGCGGGGGCGCGCTGATGACCGTATCGCAGGCGGTGCTCTTCGAGTCGTTCCCGATCGAGGAGGCCGGAATGGCGATGGCGCTTTTCGGGCTCGGTGTCATGGTCGGCCCGACGATCGGCCCCACACTTGGCGGATGGCTCACTGATAACTACGGCTGGCCGTGGATTTTCTACGTGAACATACCGGTCGGCGCGCTCGCTGCGGTGATGATCGCGGGTTACGTGCACGATCCCGAGTTTCAGAAGCGCCCGCGCGCCATCGATTACCTCGGGATTGCGCTCTTGATCGTGAGCGTTGGATCGCTGCAGTTCGTGCTCGAACACGGAGAGCGTGAGGACTGGTTCGCGTCGCACTTCATCTCGTGGCTGACGGCGATCGGAGTGGTGGGCGGCGTCATGCTGCTGTGGCGGGAGCTCACGACAGAACACCCGGTCATCGATTTTCGCGTGCTGAGGCACCGACAGATGTGGGTCGGCACGCTGCTCGGCGTCGTGATGGGAATCGGACTCTACGCAATGTCGTTCACGCTGCCGGTGTTCATGCAGAGCAATCTTCGCATGACCGCGGAGCAAACGGGATGGATACTGATGCCCGGGGCGATGGCGACCGCGATCTCGATGGCGGTCGTTGGGCGGCTCACCAACAGGCTCGATCCGCGTCTCCTGATAACGGCAGGCGCGGCGACCTTTGCGCTCGCGGCGTGGAAGCTGTCGCTCATAACAGGCGACGCTGGAGCGGGAGATTTCTTCTGGCCCTTGATCTTCCGAGGTGTTGGGCTCGGGTTGATGTTCGTCCCGGTGACGACGATCACGCTCGCCGAGTTGTCGCCGATGGAGCTGGCGCAGGGAACCGGGCTCTACAACTTCTTCCGGCAACTGGGAGGCTCCTTCGGTATCGCCGGGATCTCCACTCTGCTGATACGCTACACGGCGCAGAATCGGGCGACTCTCGTAGGGCACGTCACCACTCTCGATCCAGTGAGCGTCGCCCGAATCGAGGGGTTGACGCGCGGAATGATGGCGAAGGGGGCGAACCTCTGGACTGCACAGCGTCAGGCGCTCGCGTTGATCGACCAGCAGCTCATGGCTCAGGCGAGCGTCATTGCATACGCGAAGATATATGAGCTCAGCGCGTTCCTGATCCTGCTGCTGGTTCCGTTGCTGCTGTTGGTTCGAAAGACAAGAGGCGCTGCCGCGGCGCATGCGATCCTGGAGTAATCGGCGCGGGCGCGCGCGTCATGTCGTCCGGCGTCGTCTTCTCGCGAAGCCATGTTTCGAGAGTTTGGGTCAACCCTCTTGACCGAATCTTAGTGTTGTCGCCTTGCTCATCCCGGTGCTTTGACGCCCGGGCCACCCGCCGATATCTGTCGCGGGCATGGAAGGTGCGAGTAGCTGCGGCGGAAACAGCCGGATGCAGGCGCTCGTTAACACAAGCTTGGGGCCAGAGTCAAACAGGAAGCGACCGTCAGCAGATCGTGCGGCGCACATTGCACCGGCGCGCCGAGAAGCCCGTCCACAGCGGGCCAGCAGCGTCAACTTTCACGGAGATTCAACATCATGCGTCTGAAATTCATGGCCAGCGCCATCCCACTCGCGGTTGCTGCCGGACTGGCTGCGGGGTCTCTCGCGGGATGCGCACCGCATCGCACCGACTATTACGACTCCGGCTACAATGACCACCATCGCTGGGATAACCGCGAAGCCGCGGCATACCGTCGATGGGAGATCGAACAGCACATGGAGCACGTCGAATTCGATCGCAGGGAGGCCGCCGAGCAGAACGCCTACTGGGCATGGCGCCACCAGCACCCCGACTAGCGTTCGCGAAGGCGCATCATTCGGTGACTGCCTCGCGTTGCTTCCTGCTGAACGTGAGGTAGTACACCGGTATTCCAGCGAGGACGACGCCGAAAACCGCGGCCGCTGCCCAGCGGCCATTCGGGTCTACCAGAGCGTTGACGAGTATGTAGATCGTCGCCAGAATGAACAGCGCTGGAACCACGGGATAGCCCGGCACGTGGTACGACGGATTATATCCAGCCCGCTTGCGTAACGGGTAAACCGACGCGACCGCGAGTGCGTAGAAGGGAACTATCGCGAGCACGAATGTATCCGCAAGCTGCTCGAAGGTCCGCAACAGCACGAATGCGACGCCAAGCGCTGCACAAAGCATTATTGCGACGTACGGTGTCTTGAAGCGCGGATGCACGGCGGCAATCGGGCGGAAGAAGAACCCATCGTCAGCCATGGCGAAGAAGATGCGCGGCGCGGTGAGCAGTGATCCGTTCAGTGTGCCGAACGTGGAAAGTATCACTGCAATGCCCACCATGACCACGCCCCAGCTTCCGACGAGCGTCTGCGCAACGTCTGCGGCGATGAGCTTGGAGTTGTGCATCTCGCCAACGGGCACAATGGAGAGATACGCGAGGTTGATGGCGAGATAGATGACAATCACAGCGATGGTGCCGCCGATCAACGCGAGCGGAATGTTACGTCTGGGATTCTCCACTTCTCCGGCGACGAAGCTGAGATCTGCCCATCCGTCATATGCCCACAACACCGAGACGAGTGCGAGTCCGAATGCACCGACGGTGAAGCTCCCGGGTGGCGTCATCGGTGTAAGATGGCCGCCGCCGCGGAGCAGCGGGCCAATTGTTGCGGCGAGCAGCACGATGAACAGCAGCGCGCCGTACTTCGCCACGGTCGTGAGCTCGAGGACCAGCGCGCTCCACCGCACTCCGACTATGTTGACCGCCGCGAGGACGACGATGGCCACCGCCGCGATGTAGTGCACGTATGTGTCGTAGGGTGCGACGGCGGGATTGTAGCCGAACATTCGCAAGCCATACTCTGCGAAGGTGGTCGCAATCGCGCCAAGGGCGGCGGCGCGAATGACGACGAGCTCGGACCAGCCGAAGAGGAATGCGCCGAGTCTGCCCCAGCCTTCGCGTATGAACACGTAGATGCCGCCAGTCTCCGGGAGCGCGCCGGCAACTTCGGCGAGCGTGAGCGCCCCACAGAGCGCCAGCAGTCCGCCGGCGGTCCACACCGCAATCAGCGCGAGGGGCCCCGGAAGGTGCAGGGCGATCGACGCGGGTGAGCGAAATATTCCGGAACCGATCGTCGATCCGATCAGCACCGCGATAGAGCTGAAGAGGCCGAGGCGTCTGGGCAGAGTTGACCGTTCTCGCATCGGTGTAATCTGCAACGGGAAACGCCAGTGCGTGCGGCGCTACCAAACGCCCGTCAGTCGGGCAGTTCATTACGCGGCGAAAAGGCTGCATACAGAACCATGACGCGGTTTCCGCTACCGCGATGGTCCCGCCGCCAGCATGTTGAACACCATGGTGAGCAGACCGGGGTCGATCCTCTTCCCACTTGTGGCAGCGTTTGGCGCCATCGCCAGCATCGCGGTTCGCGCGCGGCCCGCTGACCGCGGTACCTTCGTCACGACACTTGGCCGCGACACGGTCGCGCTCGAGAGCTTTACGCGGACCCCGAACAGGATCGAGGGTGATATCGTCGTTCGAGTTCCCGGCACCGTGCTGCTCCACTACATGGTAGATCTTACGGACGACTGGCGCTCCAACCCATTCGCTCGTCGACGTCACTCCACTCGGAACCGCGCAGGTCTCAGCGCGCCATGTGGTATTGGATTTCACAGGTGATTCGATGACGGTGAACTTTTCGTATCCCGGCCATCGGTCAAGAAGTCGCGTCGCAGTTCCTGGTGAATTATCACCGCAGCTCATGACGGGCTTCGACGCATCGTACGGGCTGTACACGTCGCCCGCTCTCTACGAGACGTATCCATCGCTTTCGCGGGCTGCGGTGGGCGCCACAGTGCGATTGACCGTGGTCGATGTCGCCACAGGACGGAAGGTGAATCGTGTTTTCGTCAAGCATTCGCCGACGATGATCGATGCCGACTACTTCGGTATAGGCTGGACACATCTTCTGTTCGACGTCACGGGAAGGATCGTGAGCGCGGACGCGTCGGGTACGACCGAGCAGACGCGCACGAGTCGTACGGACTTCCGCGATCTGCACGCCTCGTCGCAGAAGTATGCCGCAGATGATCGAGCGGGAAAGGGAATCGGTCCGGCATCACCCGATGTTGTAGCTCGCGGGACGATCGGCGGTCGAGCTCGTAGTCGTCACTTATGGAAGTCCCCGCATGCGAGATCGCAAGATACTGGGCGACGTCGTACCATTCGGCAGCGTCTGGCGCACGGGGGCCAATGCGGCAACGGTGCTCTACCTCGACAGCAGTGCGAACATCGGCGGTACGACGGTGCCGGCGGGGAACTACAGCCTCTGGACTTTGCCCAGAAGCGACGGAAGTGTCGATCTGATCATCAACGCGCAGCACGGCCAGTGGGGGACCGATTACGACAAGTCCCGCGATCTGTCTCACATTCCGATGAAAGTCGGCGCTGTCTCGCACTCCGCAGGAGGATTTCACGATCAGCGTTCTAGGCGGACACCACCGGCGCGCTCAAGATGAGCTGGGGCAACTTCGAGTGGAGCGTACCGGTGTCATTCGCGAAGTAGCGATCGCGCGGCTCAGCGGGCGAACCGATATCCAGCCTTTCGTGCAGTGAGTATGTAGCGTGGCTCCGCTGGATCCACTTCGAGCTTGTGTCGCAATCGGGCTACGTGCTGGTCCACAGTGCGCGACGTGAGGCCCGGTACGTAGTGCCAGACCACGTCCATGACATGCTCTCGCGAGATGATCGCGCCGTCGGCTTCAATGAGAAAGACCAGCAACTCATATTCACGCGGAGTCAGATCGACTCCCACGCCGCCGCGGGTGACTGTTCTGATTTTACGGTCGATGGTGACATCGCCAAAGCGAAAGATATCTTCCGCGCGAGTGCTAGCGGTCGTATACGCGCGCGGCTCGATCCGTCGAAGCATCGCTTCTGCACGAGCGAGCAACTCCAGAATGCCAACCGGTTTGACCACATAGTCGTCCGCGCCACTTCGGAAGCCCTGCACCTTGTCCACTTCGGCATCGCGGGCAGAAAGGATCAGCACTGCGGAGTTTCCCCCGTTGGCGCGGAATCGGCGCAGGACGTCAAAGCCGTTCACCTTGGGCAGCATGAGATCGAGGATGATCAGCGCTGGCTCGTGTGCGTCCAGCCACTCGAGCGCCGCCTCACCGTCCGCGACCCAATGCACGTCATACCCTTCGAACTCGAAGCTTGTGCGCAGCCCGAGCGCGAGGGTCTCGCTATCCTCGACGATCAGGACAGTCCTCCCGGGCTCGCTGCTCGGTGACGGCTCCGTCATTCCTGTCTCGCTTCGTTCCATCGTGGGAGAAATAGCGAAACCCTCGTCCCGCCGCCAGCCGCTTCATGTATGGCGACCTTGCCGTTCATGCGGGTCATGAGGTCGCGCGCGATCGTGAGGCCAATTCCTGTGCCGGCAGTGGCGTCGTCGGGGCGCTCGAGCCGCACAAATGGTTGCCACACACGCTCCCGATCGGCGAGCGGGATGCCGGGTCCCGAATCCTCCACCCAGACGTGCACTTCGCTGACGTCGGAGCGAATGCCAAGCGCGATCGTCTGTCCGGGCGGCCCGTATTTCACGGCATTGTCTATCAGGTTCACCAACACCTGCTCCAGCGATCCTGCGTCTCCTCGTGCGAGCGCAGGTTCGGCGTCGATTTCGATCTTCATCGACCGCGCGGCGGCAAGTCGCTCTGACAGCTCGACGGCGGCGCGCACGACTGCCGGTACGTCGACACATGAGAGCACGATGTTTGGCCGCTTGTTGCGCACGCCCGCCAGAATGTTGTCTGTGAGGCGTACCAGTCGTTGTGTTTCCGTCTCGATGACTTCGACGGCCTTATCGCGTTCCGCGTCGCTTCGTGTGCGCTTGAGCCGGAGGATCTGCACGAACAGCAGGATGTGCTGCAGGGGGGTGCGCAATTCATGCGACACGTTTGCAAGGAACATCTCGCGCGATTCGACGAGTCTGAACTCGCTGGCCAGCATGGCGAGCGTGGCGAGCGCGAAGATGATGCTGCCGAGCAGCACCAGAAACGAATCAGGAAGTCGCGACTCGGGGACGCCACCGAGCACGAGCCGCGACGCCACGCGTGGGCGCAGTCCTATCGTGACGACGATATTGCTTATCTCCGGAATGGTGTCGCTGCCGAATGCGCGTACCGGGACGTCATGCGAGGGCGCACTGTAAAGCACACGGCCGTGCGGATCCGCGATGCTGACCGTCAGAATGGAGTCGGTCGGCATCCCTTCGGTGAGAAACGGAGGAACGACATGTACGACGCGATGGATGAGAGCGTAGTCCCACGCGTCGTAGGTCCCGTAACAGGATCGGTATCCGTAGACGGCTAGCAATCGGCCGCTTTGATCGTGGATGGGAGTGTACGCGATCGCTTCAGGAAAGTGCGGTGAGTCGACGAAGAGATAGCCGAACGGGTAGCTCGCGAGCGCAGGAGCGCGTGCCAGCTTCGGTATCGAGTCACGAATGAGCTGCATCGCCGCTGGAATCGGAGTTCCACCCGCGAACGTGATAGCCCCGGAGGGGAAAACCATCTTGAAACGGTAGATCGTCCACGCCTTTGACTGAGCGCATGCTTCGCCGGTGTCGGGGACCGCGGGGATCACGGTCACCGGCGGGAGGGGCCCTGTCCATGGGTCGTCGGGCCCGAGTTTCCGGAACGCCTGCATCACAGTTCTGTCGCGCGCCATGAGGTAGATGCGAGTCGCGAACAGATAACTCGCGAAGTGCGCATAGGCGTCGAGCGTGCGCTTGCTCGCCTCGCGCTGCTCTCGAGAGGTGCGGACCGCGTCGCGAAGCGAGAGCGCCGCTCCGCCCACGATCATCGCGAGGGTCACGCTCACGAGGACGGTTCGGAGTCGCTTGAGTTTTGGACTGGCGGTTACGAACATGAGCGCGGCGTTTTAGAAGCTCTCAAGATACTACCGAGTCCCTGAGCGCCCGCCTCTGCTCATTGTATTGGAACTATCTCCGATTGTTGCGGAGTGTCTTGGGCGCTATCTGACGGTTGCAGCGATAAGAGGGCCGACGACCAGGATATGCTGCACGAGATAGACCTCGAACGGTATCGAAGTTACCGGAGAATGCGCGACCCCCAGCGTGCGAAACACGATGAAGTTCATGGCGAACCAGATCGTGGCGCCGAGGAGCGCGCCAGCCCTCGCCACTCCAAAGCGGCCGGATGCCAACCGCCGTATGACCGGGGTAGTGCGGTACGCGATGAGATACACTGACACCCAGGCGAACGCGACAGAGAAGTGCATCGCAAGCCCAATGAGAGCCGTGGACGTCCCACCCGAAAGAGCGCTCTTGCCGAGGAGCACGGACGCAATGCTTTGGAAGGGGCGGAGTATCGAGTAATGGTGGAACACCATTGCACTGATTGCGATCGCGCAGAGTCCGTCCACGACGCCGAGTAATGTACCGGCTATTGCAATTGTGGCGAGGCTGCTGCGGCGTACAGGAGAGAGCGCGATCGATGCGGTTGCCATTGTCTTGAATCCGGGTGTGGTGGATACGGAGACAAAGTCACCAATTGCCGCCACGCGCAAGAGCCGAGTGGTCAGAGAACAGTGCCAGAAATATTTGCGATCGGTCGCGCTTATCGGAGCTTGCGAAGCGCTTCCGCCGCGGCATTGATGGTGTGGTCGAGCGCTGCGGCCGTGTGCGCGGTGGAGAGGAACCACGTTTCGAACGCCGATGGTGGCGGAAATACGTTCTGCTCGAGCATCGAATGAAAAAAGGACGCGAACCGCGTCGTGTCGGACGCGCGCGCGGTAGTGTAGTCGGTTACGGGGCGGGCACTGAAGAACGGCGTCAGCATGGTGCCGACGTGCTGTACCTGAACATCGACCTGCGCACGTCGCGCAGCCTCGAGCAGCCCCGCTGCAAGAGTGCTGGTGGCGTCCGCGGCATGTTGCCACACTCCGGGCTTCCTGAGCTCCGTGAGAACGGCGACGCCCGCTGCCATCACGACGGGATTGCCCGCGAGCGTGCCGGCCTGGTACACGGGGCCGTCCGGTGCGATCTGGCGCATCAGGTCAGCGCGTCCACCATAGGCGCCTACCGGCAGACCACCCCCGATGACTTTGCCCAGGGTGGTCAGATCCGGTGTGATTCCGTAGAGCGTCTGTGCGCCACCCGGGTGCACGCGGAAACCCGTCATCACTTCGTCGAAGATGAGCACGGCATCGTGCGCCGTGGTCTGCCAGCGCAGCGATTCGAGAAAGCCCGGCGCAGGCGGGACCACCCCCATGTTTCCTGCGACCGGCTCGACGATCACGGCGGCGATGTCTCGTCCCGATTCGGCGAAGGCATGTCGCACGGCGTCGATATCGTTGTACGGCAGAACCATCGTATCACGCGTCGCGGCGGCCGGGACGCCGGGCGAATCGGGCAAGCCGAGCGTAGCGACACCGGAGCCCGCGCGCGCAAGCACGGAATCGGCGTGGCCGTGATAGTTTCCGTCGAACTTTACTACCACATTCCGGCCCGTTGCCGCTCGGGACAGCCTGATCGCGCTCATCACAGCCTCGGTACCCGATGTGACGAAGCGCATGACCTGCATCGACGGAACGAAACTTTGAATCAGCCGCGCCAGCTCGGTTTCCGCGACGCTCGGCGCGCCGAAACTCGTTCCGCGCGAAGCGGTACCTGCAATAGCGCTCACCACTGCTGGCGGCGCATGCCCGAGTATGTGGGGACCATACGCAAGCACGTAATCGACAAGACGGTTCCCGTCGGCATCGACGACGTGGGCGCCCTCGCCGCTGACTATGAACCGCGGCGTGCCGCCGACGCCGTTGAACGCGCGGACGGGCGAGCTCACGCCACCGGGAAAGACACGGCGCGACTCCGCATAGAGTCGCTCGGATTCGGCTGTTGCGCAGTCGTGCTTCGGCATCATGCGGCTCGCCCTCTTTCCCCTTGCTCGAGATAATGCGCGGCTGCCGCTGCCGCGCGCTCGCCTGAGCGGATGCAGTCGGGAATACCAACGCCGTGAAACGACGAGCCGGCGATGAATACGCCCGCGACGTCCGCAAGTCGCTCGGTGATAGCCCGGACCGTTGCTTCATGCGCTGCCGTGTAGGATGGAATTCCTGCCGGCCATTTGTACACCCGCGTGAACAGCGGCTGCGCTTTGATTCCAAGCGTCGTCGCTGCCTCCTCAAGCAGCAGACGAAACAGCATTGTCGCCGGTGCCGCGAAGATATCCGCGCAAGAGTATCACGCCGGGCGCCGCGTGTGATGGGTTCTTGGATGACGTCCACGTGCACGCGGTGAGCTCAGTCGCTCCCCCTGCCACCAGATAACCCGTTCCCTCGAGCGCATTCGGCACGTCGGATTCGCGCCACGCAGCTGTGACCGTCGTCGTCGGCGGATACACCAGTGACTGCAGCGAGTCGGATTCACCGCCCGCGATCGAGCGGAGCAGGGCAGCGGCCGCGGGCGCGGGCACAGCTATGACCACCGAGTCCGCGACATGATTCCGCACCAGCGGCATCAGTGGCCAGCCAGCGTCCATGCCGATGCGACAGCGCGTTGATGCCCGTGCCGAAAAGTACCTCCGTATCTCCCAGCGCCCCTGCGGCAACCGTCACCAGCTCGTACATCCCGCTCCGGAATGTGAGAAGCTCGCCATCAAATGACGTTGGAGCTCTGTTGAGTGCTCCGTCCCGCTGCTCGAATGTAGGCAGGCCACGAGGATTCACGCGAATCACTCGCTCTTCGAGGCCGAGCGACTGAAACGCGTCGCTGGCGCGCAGCTTGGCCCCGATGCAGACATCGGCGCCGCCGTCAACGACGCAACCATCGACGACCTCACCTGCGATCTTTCCGCCAAGTCGCGCCGTGGCTTCTGCGATCGTGATTCGGCACGATGGCTTGCAAGCGCGAAGTCTCAGCGCGGCTGCAATCCCTGCGATGCCGCCGCCAATGATCAGAACCCGGTCGCCATCCTTCATCGTCAACTTCACATCCACCCAGCTGCTGCGGCGCGCTCGGCGATTACATCTGCCAGCTGTCGAATGAAACGCGGGTCGTCATTCAGCGAAGGCGGTCGTTCGAGGCGCATGCCGAGTGTGCCAGCAATCCGCTGCGCATCGATGTCGATGTCGTAGAGGATCTCGACATGGTCACTCACGAAGCCGACCGGTACACCTACAACGTTGCGCACGCCGCGTGACGCCAGGTCGGCAAGATGTTCGGGATAGGTTGGCCCGAGCCACTTTTCGGGGCTTCGACCGGCTGATTGGTAGCTCCACGACCATCGATCGGAAGCAAGCCCCGCGCGATTGGCAACCAGCTGCGCAGTCTCGTGAACCTGTGCGTCGTATGGATCGCCGGCGCGAATGATTCGTTCCGGCAGACTGTGTGCGCTGAAGATGACGTGCACAGAATCGCGCTCGTCCTCCGGCCATCGCGCAATGCCGGCGAGCGCACGCTCGGCGAGTGCGTCGATCAGTCCCGGCGCAGTGTGGTAACTGTTTACGTGCGCGAAATCGATCGCAGCGCGGTACATCGCGAGTCCGTCCGCGATTTTCGCCTGATAGCGTGCGACGCTCATGCCGCTGAAGTGCGGTGCCAGCACCATGCTGACTGCACGCTCGATGCCGTCGGCGCTCATTTGGCCGATGGTCTCTTCGATCCATGGCGACCAGTGTCGCATTCCCACATAGATTCGGAACGACGCCCCAGCCGCGCCGTGATTCAGCGCGCGATCCACGCCGTCCGCCTGCTGTTGCGTGAGACCGGCGATCGGCGAATGGCCACCGATCGCGACGTAGTTTCGGGTTATCTCTTCGAGCACCGCAGGCGTCGTTGGTCTGCCATCGCGTATATCTGCAAGGTAGCCGGGAATCTCCGCGACCGATTCCGGACCACCGTACGCCATCAGCAGAACACCGATGGGCGGTGCTTGAGTCGCCGGACCGATCATGAGCGAAGCGTCTGCTCGTGAACGTATTCGACGAGTCTCCGCACGTTATCCACCGGTGTGGACGGCAGTATGCCGTGACCGAGATTGAAGATGTGTCCGGGAGCGGTGCCCGCGCGCAGCAGCACGTCGTCGATCTGGCCTTCGAGCTCGCGCCACGGCGCGAGAAGCGCAATGGGATCGAGATTCCCCATGATCGCGCGCTCGGTTCCGTACTTGCTGCGCGCCGCATCGAGGGGTGTCCGCCAATCGATGCCCAGTACGTCTCCGCCGCACGCCGCGACGTCGGCCAGATACGCGCCTGTGCCTGTTCCGAAATTGATCACAGGAGCACCGGCCGCTGCAATCGCCTTGTAGAGCGCGATGTTATGTGGCATGACATAACGCGCATAGTCGTGCGGACCGAGTGCTCCTGCCCACGAATCGAATACCTGGAGAACGTCGGCGCCTGCACGTGCCTGCGCGAGCAGATAATCTGCGAGCACCGTTACCAGGCGCCGCATCAACCTGTGCCACGCCGCCGGCTCCGCGTACATGAAGCTCTTGGCGAGGTCGTACCGTTGCGAGCTGCCACCCTCGATTGCGTAGCATGCGAGTGTGAACGGCGCGCCAGCAAAGCCGATCAGCGCAGTGGTCGGCGGAAGAGCACCACGCACCAGCCGAATTGCGCCCAGCGTTCCGCGCATCGTCTCGTCCGCTGGGGGAGTGCCGAGCAGATCGACGTCGCGCGATGCCCGAACCGGATTGGCGATCCGCGGCCCAACGCCTGAAACGAAATCGAGCTGCAATCCCATGCCGACGAGTGGCGGGAGAATGTCCGAGAAAATGATCGCTGCATCCACCCCGAGCGCCCCGACCGGTTGCAGCGTGATTTCCGCAGCGGTGTCCGGATCATTTATTGCCTCGAGCATCGTCTGCTTCGCGCGTATGGCACGATATTCGGGCATGTAGCGGCCTGCCTGGCGCATCAGCCAGACAGGAGTGTGGGTGACGGGAAGCCGTCTGCACGCGCGGACGAGTACAGAGTCGGCCGCGGCGCTCGGAGTCGCGCTTTCGCCAATCGCCGGTCGAGCCACATGCGTCCGTGGCGTGCCGACATGAGGCGCGACCATCAACCGTTCAGCCATGCAGCGGCGTCCATTGCGTGATAGGTGATGATCATTGCCGCTCCCGCGCGGCGCATCGACGTGAGCGATTCCAGCACGATCGCGCGCTCGTCGATCCATCCCGCTGCTGCGGCGGCTTTCACCATTGCGTACTCACCGCTCACGTTGTAGGCGACGAGGGGGACGCCTGGGTGCGCCTCGCTCACCGCGCGGACGATATCCAGATAGGCCAGCGCCGGCTTCACCATGAGAAAGTCTGCCCCTTCGGCCACATCGAGCGCGCTCTCGCGCAGCGCGACCCCGCGGTTGGCGGGATCCAGCTGGTGTGTTCGCCGATCACCGAACGACGGTGCACCGCCGGCCGCTTCCCGAAATGGGCCGTAAAAGGCCGACGCGTACTTCACCGCATATGCCATTATCGAGACGTTCGTGAAGGCTGCCTCATCCAGCGCGGATCGGATCGCACCCACAGCGCCGTCGATCATCCCGCTGGGCGCTACGATATCTGCCCCGGCCTCAGCGTGCGACAACGAAATCCTGCGCAGCACATCGAGCGTCGCGTCGTTGGAGACGTACTGCGCCGCATCGAGAATCCCGCAATGGCCGTGCGTCGTGTACTCGCACATACAGACATCGGTCACGACTACGAGCGACGGTGCACGCGATTTGAGTGCGCGAACAGCGCGCTGCACCGCACCAGCGGGCGAAAAGCTTTCGGTGCCACGTTCGTCCTTGCGCGCCGGATCCGGTACGCCGAACAGCAGAACGGCACGAATGCCGCACGCGAGAAGGTCGTCGGCAATCGCTGTAAGTCCGTCAACCGAAACTCGCGCGATACCGGGCATGGACTCGATCGGCTCGATCACTCCCTCGCCATCGGTCACGAAGATTGGCGCGATGAGATGCTCGGGCGCGAGTGAAGTCTCGCGCACCATTTGCCTGAGCGCCTCGCTGGCGCGAATGCGTCGCAGCCTCACTGCGGGAAAGCCTCTGGGATCGTTCACTGGCGTGTCCGCTGTTCGATCGACGATGTAGTCGTTGCAGCCTCGTTCCTGAACACGTCCGTAAGTGCGCGCACCACGCCGTCGAGCGTGAAGAAGCTTGCGACGCCGTCCAGCGTGAGACCCACGTCACGTGCCGCGGCGGCGGTAACCGGGCCGATGCAAACTATCCGCGGCGAAACCTCTGCGCCGAAACACGCAACGAAGGCACGCACCGCCGACGGGCTGGTGAAGGTAATTGCGTCTGCGTCCAGTACGACGCTTCGTGTATCGTCCGGCACGGCTAGAGCGATCGTCTCGTAAAGAATGCGCTCCGTGACGTCCGCGCCGCGGCTGCGGAGCATCTCGGACAGCGCGGAGCGCGCGCCTGCGGCCCGCGGCCAGAGAATTCTCTGGCCGCGCACGTTTCCGAGTGCCTCGGCGAGCGACTCCGCGATGAACTCGGGTGCCGTCACCGCTGAGTTGCCGCCTGCACCCGCGACCGCTCGCGCAGTCGCTGGACCCACGGCCGCAATCCCGCGATGTGACCGGAACGCGGTCAGTTCCTCGGCGCTCAGTCTCGCACAGAACATCCGCACGCCGTTAGCGCTCGTGAACGCGATCCAGTCGAAGTCGCGTAAAGCCGGTGATCCGGGAGTGTCTTCTGTAGCGAGCGGAGCGATCCCGACCAGCGGAACGACGAGCGGCTCCGCTCCTGCCCGACGCAGCGCCGCCGCGAGCGGACCATCCTCGGGCTCGAAACGCGTGACGACGACTCGTTTCCCGGCGAGCGGTTGCATCAACGGGCGGCTGCGCGCAACATTCCGCGCACCTCTGCCTCTACTTCGACACGGATGCCAGGGTGGTCGATGTCAGTCAGAACGCGCCGCACGAATGCATCGTCACTTCGGCACTGCACCGCGAGTGCTCCCTGCCCGGCGGCCGGTGGCATCGTCGCAAGATCGAATATTTCGGTTACATATTCGGTGAGCCCGAGTCGCTCGAGTCCCGCAAGCGCGAGCAGCGCCGCATCGTATTCGCCGGCAAGCACCTTGGCGACACGCGCGTCGACGGCGCCGCGGATCGGCTTGATCGTGACGTCAGGCCTGAGACTGCGCACCGCGTCGCCACGTCGCTCGCTCGACGTTCCAACCACCGATCCGGGCGGAAGCTCGCGCAGCGTCAATTGCCGCGCACATACCAGCGCTTCCCGCGGATCCGCGCGGACCGGGATTGCGGCTATCGTCAGCCCATGCGTCTGCTCGATCGGTAGATCCTTGTATGAATGCACGGCTGCGTCGATTTCGCCCGCAGCGAGCGCTTGCTCGATCGAGTCCGTAAAGGCGTCAGCGGCAAGCATCGGAGCGGGAACGTCGAGCATTCTGTCGCCGGACGCCTCGTACTCGCGTACAGCGATCTGCAACTCCGGATGCGCGGCCGAAATGAGCTCCACGACCACTCGCGCCTGATAAAGCGCGAGTGGCGAACGTCGAGTGCCGATTACGATGCGTCTGCCGCTCATATTGCGAGCGACGCACGCGTCGCCGGTGCACACGACGCAAGAGTTCGCGTAGCGCAGCGCGTCCGGCGCGCGATCTGCACGCGGAGGCGGTCCAGCTCCTCGTCAACGATCCGCTCCACCGACGGCATCACCGCTCGGCGCTCCGTGTGTGCGACGCTGATGTAGGGACCCAGATCGTCGATTCCGATCAGCTGCGCGCCGACCACATCGCGCACTTCCACGTCCACGTTCCTCGGGAGTGAGACGTCGACGATGGTTAACGGTTGCGCGGACCGGCCTTCGAGCGCCGTTGCGACCGATGCGCGATCTATCAGAACATGCGTTGCACGCGTCGCCGCAATCACGACGTCCGCGTCGCGCATCGCCGATGGGAGCAGATTCAGCGGACACGCGTCCGCACCATGGTGCGAGCCCATTTCAAGCGCAGCTTCCATCGAGCGGTTCGCGATCGTGACGCGTCTCGGTGAATGTGTCGCGAGCTGTCGAAGCGCCAGCTCCGCGATCTCTCCCGCTCCCACGACCACCACATTGCGGCCGGTCAGACCATCGGCGGCGGCCGCCGCCGCGTCCACCGCGGCGGAGCCCAGGCTCGCTGCCTGGAGCCGTCCCCAGACCAATCCGCGCGCCAGCTCGCCCGTGCGCACCGCGCTCTTGAAGGCGAGCTTGAGCAGCGGCGACGCAGCGTGTACCGCAACCGAGTGACGAAGCGAGCTCGCCACCTGGGCCACGATCTGCGCCTCACCCAGTACCACCGAATCGAGACCGGCGGCGACCCGTAAGAGATGTCGAGCCGCGTCGAAGCCCGAGAGCGCATACGCGTGCGGCGTGATCGACGCGGGCGCAACGCCGCACGTCTTCGACCACCACTCGAGCAAAACCGTCGCTACGTCGGGCGAGTCGAGCGGAGTTTCAGCGTAAAGCTCCGTGCGGTGACAGGTGGCGATGATCACCAGCCTCTCGATGCGTGGATCGTGCCTCGCCGCGGTCAGGGCCTCCCGGAGCAGCGTCGCTGAGAATCCGGCGCGCTCGCGCAGCTCGGAAGTAGCCGTTCGGTGGCTGATGCCGAGGCAGTCGAGTCTCAGGCGAAGGTCTTCGGCTGGTTCAGTGACCAAGGGGCGCGCGGATCCTGGTGGAACGGGACGAGCGGGAAAGTTGCAGATTACGCACGCTCTACGGTATCCGGGGGACTACGTACTCCGCGGTGAAACACGCATTTGCACCCACGCGTAGTTTACTGAACCAGCGTCTGCCAAGCCCAATATTCGGGGAAGAACAAGTGGAACTGCACACTCGAACAGCCCTCGGCCCCGCCCACGTGTCGGTGGCCCTCGTTTCACGCAAAGCTCAAGCCAGGGTCCTGAGCCTGGCGCTCGCGACGAGCGTCGTGCTGTTGCCCGCGTGTCGCGGCGCCGGCGCGGCGCCACAGGACGTGGCCGCCGCGACGCATCGCGCTTCGAAGCCGCCCGTGGTCGACATGTCGTTCCCGGAGGGCTGGGCTCCGAAACATCTGGCCGTCCCGACGGTGGACGATCACGCGATGGTCGTCAGCAACAGCCGCCTCGCGAGCGAGGCGGGTGCGGAGATAATGAAGAAGGGAGGCAACGCAGTCGACGCTGCCGTGGCCGTCGGATTCGCGCTCGAAGTCACCTTTCCTTTCGCCGGCAACATCGGCGGCGGTGGCTTCATGGTGATACGAATGGCGAACGGTCAGGATGCCGCGGTCGATTACCGCGAGACCGCGCCGCTCGCTGCGACACGCGACATGTACATCGAGGACGGCAAGCTCACGCGCAAGAGCACCGTTGGCGGGCTCGCGTCAGGCGTGCCAGGTTCGGTTGCCGGAATGGCGGCCGCGCTCGCCAAATACGGCACCATGTCGCTGCACGACGTCATGCAGCCCGCGATCCGACTCGCAACCGACGGCTTTATCATCGACAGCGCCACCTCGCGCTCGCTCGGCGCCAGTGCCAGGCTGTTGAAGCAGTTCGACGGAGCAGCCGTATTCCTTCCAGACGGAAAGCCCCTGCAGCCCGGGACGTTGTTCCGGCAGCCGAAGCTCGCACAGACTCTCACCCTCATCGCAGACAAGGGGCCGTCAGCGTTTTACGAAGGCCAGATCGCGGATGAGATAGTTGCCCAGATGCATAAGGACGGCGGCATCATCACCAGACAGGATCTCGCGACCTACAAGCCCATATTTCGTGAGCCGATCGTCGGGAAGTACCGCGGATATACGCTGTACGCGATGCCGCCATCGTCGAGCGGTGGTGTCACGACGATCGAGATTCTGAATCAGCTGGAGACCTGGAACAAGCTCCCCGATTTCAACAGCGCGGAATACAAGCACCTTCTCGCCGAAACCTTCCAGCGGGCGTTCGTCGATCGCAACACGAAGCTCGGCGACCCGGCGTTCGTGTCGAATCCGCTGGCCATGCTCACCGACAAGGCGTATGCAAGGCAGCTCGCTTCGACCATCAAGCCGGATCGGGCAACGCCGCCGCCATCGTTCAGCGTCGCGGCGGAGCCGATGCACACCACTCACTACTCGGTCGTCGACGCGTCCGGCAACGCTGTATCCACGACGACCACTCTGAACAGCGGCTTTGGCTCCGGAGTGTATGTCGCTGACGGCGGTTTCTTCATGAACGACGAGATGGACGATTTCGCCGCCGAACCCGGCAAGCCGAACCAGTTCGGCCTCGTGCAGGGTGAGATAAATGCGATCCAGCCAGGCAAGCGCATGCTCAGTGCGATGTCTCCGACGATCGTGCTCGATCGCGATGGACGGCTGATGATGGTCGTCGGCGCGGCAGGCGGCCCAACGATCATCACAGGTGTGACGCAGGTGATTCTCAACGTGATCGATCAGCACATGTCATTGCCGCAGGCGATGTATGCACCGCGCATGCACGATCAGGCATGGCCCGATGAATTGACCTACGAAGCTGGCGGCCTCTCGCAATCAGCGATGGATTCGCTCACGGCGATGGGCTACAAGCTCCACGCGGTCAACGCGCTCACCAACGTAAACGCGCTGATGCGCGGCCCGGACGGCCGCTGGGTCGGTGTGTACGAGCCTCGCTCCACCGGGGGCGCCGTAGGCTACTGACGAAATTGGTGCGCGCACGATGCTTTCGTACGCGCACTCCCGGTCAGCCCTGGCCCAACTCGCGCTGAAGACCGCGGCGCGCATCAGCTATCGTCTGGCGCGTGCGATCTCGCAACGCGGGCAGATCGGCCATCGAGAGCGCCGCCGTTTCGATCGGCTCGAGCACTCTGCACATCGCCGTCGCACGGCGAAAGCTGAACGAGCCCTTTGCCATCGCGTCGCGCGTGCCCGCGATCGCGATCGGCAGTACAGGGGTTCCGGTCGATATGGCGAGCTGGAACGCACCATCCTTGAACGAGAGCAGATCGTCGTTTCGCGAGCGCGTACCCTCGGGAAAAATCATTACCGAGACTTTCTTCGAGAGCCTGTCGCGGCACGCTTCGAGTGCCTGCTGCGCGCTCCCCCGACTTCCGCGATTGATCGGGACGTCGCCGGCCATGCGCATCATCCATCCCATAAGGGGGATCCGGAAGATCGTATCCTTTGCGAGCCACTTCATTTCCCACTTGAGGTGAGACACGAGAAAAATGTCCGCGTAGCTCTCGTGATTCGCGACAACGACATACGGTCGGCGCGGGTCGTGAATCTCGACGCCGCTAGTCCGGAAGTGCCAGTACGGGTTGAGCCACGTGCACACCACGGCGAGATGCCTGAATGCTCGGCCCGCCGCATACCTGCCTGGATCGAACGGCGCCGTGGCAAGCCACGCTAGCGTGACATAGAAAAAACCGATCAGGACAACCAGAACAGTGGCCGTCCATACCCATGCGTTAACCAGTCGTTGCATGCGGAAAATCTGTCCAATGGAGCGCGCGGATGTAAGGCTCCTCGATAGAGCCGACGCACGCTTGGCGCCGGCCTCCCGAGGATATCGTCTTAATATTTTCGAAGCGACGGCGTCTACCTGATAGACCACTAACTGGAGGCTTCATGTCGTCGTCTTTGTCTCGCAACGCACTCTGTCTCATTGCATCGATTATTGTTGCCACTCCTGCATTTGCAGGCGCAACCTCACCGGCACCCGTCGCGCGCGTGACACCGGCCGCACCATTGCGAATGGAGCGCCATCCGGAAATCCGTCGCGCCATCGCATCGCTCGAACAGGCCAAAGCGGCAATGCAGAGCGCGAATCATGATTTCGGCGGCCACCGCGTGGACGCGATCGCGGCCTGCGACAGGGCGATCGCGCAACTTCGTGTCGCGCTTCAGTACGACAGATAGTGATGCGAGAGGGTACACGCCAGCTGCGCTGCGAGGCGGGCGTTGTTCTTGATGAGCGCGATGTTGGCAGTGAGGCTGCGGCCGCTGGTTAGCTCGACGATTCTGGCAAGGAGAAATGGCGTGGCATCCTTGCCGGTGATCCCCCGAGATGTCATGTCATCGACGGCCGCTGCAATGATCGGATCGATCTCCGACGCGCGAATCTCCGCCTCGCGCGGAATCGGGTTGGCAATGAGCACTCCGCCGGTAAGCCCGAGATCCCATTTGGCGCGAAGCACCTTGGCGAGATCCGCAACACTGTCGATTCTGATCGGCGCACGGTGGCCGCTTCCACGAGAGTAGAACGCGGGAAACTCGTCAGTGCCAAACGCGACCACCGGCACGCCGAGCGTTTCGAGCTTTTCGAGCGTGAGCCCTATGTCGAGAATGCTTTTTACGCCCGCGCTGACTACTGCGACATCGGTCCGGGAAAACTCGATGAGATCGGCACTCACGTCCATCGTCGCCGCTCCGCCGCGGTGCACGCCACCAGTTCCGCCGGTTGCGAGGATGCGGATCCCAGCGAGCGACGCGATGCGCATCGTGCTCGCAACTGTCGTCGCGCCATGCCGCTTTAATGCCACGGTGAAGGGAAGATCCCTGAGGCTCACCTTGCCAACGTCCTTGCCGGTTGCAAGAATTTCGAGCTCGTCGTCGTCCAGCCCGACCTTGAGTACGCCGTTGAGCGCAGCGATGGTCGCCGGCACCGCGCCACCTTCACGCACGATGGCCTCGACTTCGCGCGCAGTGGTCATGTTCTGCGGATACGGCATGCCGTGACTTATGATCGTGCTTTCCAGCGCCACGATCGCGCGTCCACTCGCGATCGCCTCGTACACTTCCGGGCTGTACTCGAGGTGCGGTACTACGGCGGGTATGGTCATCCGACAAAGCTATCCGCTGAGGACCGCCACGAATTGCTCGAGCGTGCAGCTCACGCGCCTCGAAGCCGAGTCGAGACCCGCGCGGCGACCGCGCCGGCGCTCATCGCTGCGCTGACCGTCAGCTCCGATTCGATGGCGATCGCCGCAGCGGCGCCCCCACGTCTGGCCGCGACAACCGGCTCGTCGCCGTCCAGGAGCCCTGCCACGTAGCCGGCGAGCATCGCGTCGCCAGCACCGGTAGCGTCCACGAGTGCAGCTCGATAGGCCGGGATATGATGACTTCGCACCGTGCCATTGGTAGCGCAGCTGAGCGAGCTGCCGCGTTCGCCTCGTCGTACCCACACGTTGCCAACGCCGTCGGCGTTGAGCGAGCGCGAAGCGGCGACCAGCTCACGCTGATTATCGACCGATGAACCGCTCAGCGCGGCCAGCTCGTCGATATTCGGGGTGAGCGTGTGAATCGGTATTCCCGCTGCAAGTAACGCCATGGCCCGAGCCGCCTTCGGTACGCTCACGGGATCGACCACGATCGGCACACCATGCTCGGCGGCGATCCTGGCGACGCTCAATAACGTTGGCTCTGGCACGTTGCAGTCGAGTACCAGTATGCAAGCGTGTGAAATGATCTCGCTGGCAGCCGCAGTCGCCTCCGGAGTGAGTTCCTCGATCGCCTCCATGGACGACACCGCGATCACCGGCTCGCCCGAATCGCTCAGAATAACGGTGTACGATCCGGTCGCGCTCGGCGCTCTTATCGAATAGTCGAGCACGACGCCCGCCGCTTCCGTCTCTTCGATGATGCGGTCGCCGTCGGCGTCGCGCCCGACTGCGGTGACGAGCGCTACAGTCACATCCAACCTCGCCAGATTGTCCGCCACGTTCCGAGCCACACCGCCCACAGACGAGCGGCTGCGACCCGGGTTGCTCGTACGGGGAATCGGCTTCGCGAGCGTCTGACATTTGTGATCGATGTTGGCGCCCCCCACCACGACAACGGCGATATCCGCGCCGTGAACGCCGGAATGCTTCTGCTTCATGACCAGACTCGATCGAGGTGGCGACAACCGTCAATTGACGAAATGAGAAGATAATCTGCATGATTGTCAGTCCAGAGTTGACAAGGTGGCGCACGCCAGATAGCGTTGGTCGGGACCAATTTCACTCACAAGCTCAATGACCGCTTTTCGCTTCATGCCGCGCAGTAAGTGCAAGCCACTCTCTTCTTCTGGGGTCTGGTTCAGGCATGCGTGAAGCCGTTCGAGGTTTTGTTTTCTCGATGCCCGCCAGACTTTCGTCAGGCGGGCATTTTTTTTTGCCCGATCCTTCGCTCCCCGATCCCGCTCCGCTTCCGCCCGCTCCAATCCGCCACCGCCGCCAGGGACAACCAGATGCTCACCGCTGAATCAGAACAAGCGACCTCAACCGCTCTGCCAACTCACTACCTCGATGCGATTTCGCTCGGCAAAATCGTCCAGATTCGCGAACAACTGCTGAAGGCGCAGGCGAGCGGAACGCGCGTGTTCCGCTTCGAGTCCGGTGATCCCAGCTTTGCCGTAGCGAAGCCGGTGCTGGACGCCGTGGACGCCGCTGCAAGAGCCGGCAAGACCCACTACATCCCCAACAACGGGATCCCGCAGCTTCGCGACGCGCTCGCAGCCAAGGTGCGCGACCGTAACGGCCTCGCCGATATTACCGCTGACGACATCTTCGTTACCAACGGCGCGATGCATGCGCTCTTTGTAACGTTCGGTGCCCTGCTGGTAGCTGGCGATGAGGTGATCGTCCCGGATCCGATGTGGACCGAAGTTGTCGAGAACATACGCATGGCTGGTGGCGTTCCGGTCGGCGTCGAGCTGAGCGCCGCCGATGACTTCGAATACAGGAGTGATCGAATCGAGGCCGCGATAACGCCGCGCACTCGCGCAATCTTTCTCAATACTCCGCACAATCCCACCGGCGCCGTTATCTCTCGCGCTCGGCTTCAGGAAATTGTTGCAATAGCTCGCGAGCACAACCTCTGGATCGTTTCCGATGAAGCCTACGAGGACGTTCTATACGAGCCGTGGACTCACACCTCGATCGGATCGCTTGCGGGCGATTATTCGGACCACGTGATAAGTATCTTCTCCTTCTCCAAGACGCACGCGATGAGCGGGCTCCGGGTCGGATACATCGTCACACGCGCGCGGCTCCTTCACGACCGCGTTCCCAAGCTCCTGCGATGCACGATCAATGGTGTCAACAGCCTTGCGCAGTGGGCGGCTCTCGCCGCGGTATCAGGTCCGACCGATCACCTCCAGGCGATGTGCGCCGAGTACGCCGTGCGGCGCGACGTGATGCTTTCGGCGCTCGACGGTATTCCCGGCGTGAGGGCGTTCGCTCCGCGCGGTGCGTTCTACGCCTGGGTCGAGCTGAGCGACTCTGCATGTGAGCGACTCGGCGTCGCCAATGCAGCGGAGCTCTCGGAAAAGCTCGCCGCAGCCGGAATCGGTAGCGCACCCGGCGACGCTTTCGGTGATACCTGTGCCAACGCGATTCGCTTCGCCTTCAGCTGCGACACCGCGATGGTGCGTGAGGGAAGCGTACTGCTGCGTGCCGCGCTGAGCGAAGGCCTGGCGTGACATCGTTGTCATGAGTGAATCTCGGTCGCTCAAAGTCGCACTCGGCGAGTACGACATCGGATGGCACGACCCCACGGGATCTCTCGACCGTGCCGCAAGCATTGTCGATGATGCTTCCGCGCGCGGTGCGAGACTCGTTGTGCTGCCAGAGATGTGCACCAGCGGCTTCACCATGGATCTCGATTTCGCGGAACCGCTGGCTGGTGAACAGGTCAATCGGCTTTGCAGTATAGCGCGCTCGAGCGACGTGTGGCTCGTCGCTGGTGTGCCGATCCTGGATGACGGCGAGGGGCCCGAGAGAACCGCGCGCAATTCGGCGCTTGTAATCGATCCGGCGGGAAAGATCGTCTCCGTCTACCACAAGCAGCGGCTTTTCGCGTACGCCAACGAACAGCGCTCCTATCGTACAGGAGATGCCCCCGTCACCGTCGAAGTGGACGGCGTTCGTGTGAGTCCGTTCATCTGTTATGATCTGCGCTTTCCCGAGCTGTTCAGGCGTGTAGCATCGGAAACCGACGTTATTCTTGTGATCGCGAGCTGGCCGGCCGCCCGTCGCACTCACTGGGACGCCCTGCTACGTGCGCGGGCAATCGAGAATCAGTGCTATGTGATCGGCGTCAACCGGACGGGCGAGGGCGGCTCGCTTGTGTATGACGGCGGCTCGGCTGCATTCGACCCGTGGGGAACGCCTCTCGAACAGTCGTTCGGAGCCGAACATGGTCTCGGCATCGTGCACGTTCAATCAGCCGAAGTCGACCGTATAAGGACTTCGTATCCGTTTCTGGCCGACTGCCGTTAACGACGACGTTCCCGCGCCGTCTACCATTTTGAGCGCCGAGTTCAAAGCGCGAGAACTTTTTCAGTCGGGGGTCGTTTATGAAATACGCAATGTTTGCCGCCGCTGCGGCCATGACCTTTGCCACTATCGCCGGTTCGGCCGGCGCGCAGGGATATCACGAGCGGCCGAGTCCCGAGCAGATCTGGTGCTCGACACATCGCGACCGGTGCATGGATGGACGGGAAGTTCGCGAGGATCGTCGCGATGTCTACAGGGACGATCGCGCAATTGCGGTCGAACAGGAACGCATTCGCGCGGAGCAGAGACAGATCGAGCTAGACCGCCTGAACCGCGAGTCTGCTCTCCGGAACGATCGCCAATACGGCTCCTACGGCCAGAGCGTAGCGAATGCCCAGTACCAGTACATCTTCGGGCGTCACTGGTAAGAGCTGCCCGACCGAGACAAAAAAAGCCACCAGGTCAGACCTGGTGGCTTTTTTTGTGTCGTTGTGCGACCGATCAGTTGGAAGTACTGCCGCCGAGTGCACGTGCAATGTCTGCTTCGAGCGCGCCCGTACTGCCGCATTGAATGGCGGAGCTGGAGGAATTTGGATCCTGGGCTTTCGCAGTTACGCTCGTTCTCAGCATCGAGCCGTTCGCCGAAGGTTGAAGCTGGCTTACCACGGTGATCCAGATTTTGTAGGCGTTCGCGCGCTGCGAGCCGTACGGTGTGAGTCCGCAGTCTACTACACGCGCCATGGGGCTGCCCGCGAACCTTCCGTTGAACTGCGCGTTCTGCGCTGCGAGAGCGTATACGCCGCTGTCGCGCTGCGTCACAGGTAGGTTCAGACTTGCGTACTCTGCATTCAGGGCGGCCCATCGTGCAGCGGGCGCTCCCGGTACGGCCGCCGTGATCACGCGCACGTCCTGTTCGTAATGAATTGCCGATCCGTTGTCCAGCATGAGCATCACAGGATCGCGGCTCTGATTGACGACCGAGTTGGATGCGCAGCCTGCGATTAGTGTCGCGGCGGCTGTCAGATACGCGATGTTCACACGCATGTGGTTACTCCAAAGGGAATGCCAGGTTGGCGAGAAGGTAGCGCACGAAGAGAGTCTGTGCCAGCACCGCCCGGTCAGCGGTATCTCAGCCGTCCGCACCCGACATGCTTGTCATCCGCACATGACACTGCCGCCATTGACGTTTACTACTTCTCCGGTCATGTGGCGCGCGAGCTCCGAGCACAGGAACACGATCGGTCCAGCGACGTCTTCGGGCGAAGCGATGCGGCCCAGCGGAATCCCGCTCGAAATGCGGTCGATCCCTTCGCCAGCGATGGCACCGGCGACCATCTCGGTGTCCACCCAGCCTGGTGCGACGCAATTCACTGTGACGTTTCGCGCCGCCAGCTCGACCGCAAGCGATTTGGTGATCGAAATAACGGCTCCCTTCGTCGCCGCATAATCGGTGTGAAACGCCTCGCCGCGCTGGCCGGCGGTGCTCGACACGAGCACGATACGACCGCCGCTCGAGATCCTGCGCGCGACCGCGGCAGTAGTGAAGAAGATGGAATCGAGATTTTCGCGAATGGTGCGATGCCAGCGTGCCGCGTCCATGTCGCGCAGGGCGACTTCCTCCTCGGGCCAGATTCCAGCGTTTGCTACGAAGATGTCGAGGCCGCCGAGGGCGCTCATTGCAGCGCCGACAAGCTCCTCTGCTCCGTCCGCAGTTGCGACGTCCCCAGCGAACGTTGCCGCGCGCGCCGCCAGCCGCGCGCACGTCTGCCGCAACCGATGCTGCGTCCGCCTCACGCTTTCTGTAACCGATCATCACATGCGCGCCGGCGCTCGCAAGCAGGCGCGCCGTCGCTGCGCCAATCCCGCGTGACGCGCCGGTGACGAGCGCGCGGCGGCCGCTCAGGTCGAGAATCCCTCGCTCTCTCGTAATCGTCATCGCCCAATCTACCTTTCAGAGGACATCCCACCAAGACGGGCCTCGCCAAGGGTCGATTACGGACCTGCGCTACGGTCTTGACGCGCCACTCGTGTGAAGGATAGCGCGGGCATTCCAACGGTCCGCGTGTCCTGCCGCCCATGAGGCGACGTCGGCGCCAGCCATGGGGCGCGAGAATAGGTAACCCTGGCCGTACTTGCAGCCCAGCGCGGCCAGCGCGTCGCACTGTTCCTGCGTTTCGATTCCTTCGGCGAGCGTGCGAACGTTCATCATCTCTCCGAGGGCGAGTATGGTGCGTGCAAGAGCTCCGTCACCGCCGCCGCGCGCGATCCCTTCCACGAACTCCTTGTCAACCTTGAGCACGTCGATCGGGAATCGCTGCAGGTAACTGAGTGACGAATATCCGGTTCCGAAGTCGTCGATGGCCAGTTGGACGCCGAGAGCCTTGAGCGCGTGAAGACGCTTGAGGATTTCGGACGTGCGCCGCATCAGCGTGCCTTCGGTCAGCTCCAGCACAATGCTGTCGGGCGGCGCGCCGGTGCGCGAGAGAGCTTCGGCGACATCCGTGACGAACGATTCCTGTTCGAGCTGCGAGCCCGAGATGTTGACGCCCATCCGCAGCTTTCCATGCAATCCCAGCGCGCCATCGGCGGCCAGCTTGTGGAAATACATGATCTCGTCGCAGGCCTGGTTGAGCACCCAGCGTCCGATCTGAACTATCAGCCCGGTGTCTTCGGCGAGCTGGATGAAATGTTGTGGAGCGAGCTCGCCGCGGGTGCGATGGGACCAGCGCGAGAGTGCCTCGAAGCCCTGCACTGCGCCGGTCTTGAGTGCGACGACCGGCTGGTAGAGCAGATGAAGCTCGTCCCGTTCGAGCGCGCCACGAAGGTCCGACTCCAGCTCGAGCCTGTCGACGATCGCAGCGTGCATGCGCGGCTCGAACACGGTGTGCCGTGCGCTACCCGATTCCTTTGCGCTGTACATCGCGACATCGGCGTTGCGCAGAATGTCGTCTGCCGCATCGCCTGGTGCAGCGTGTGCGAGTCCAAGGCTCGCAGTGACGTTCACCTCTCGGCCGCGCAATCCGATCGGCGCGCGAAGCGCCTCCTCCACGCGGGCCACTACGTCCAGCGCCTCCTCCGGACTAATCAGCTCTTCGAGCAGTATCGCGAACTCGTCGCCGCCAAAGCGTGCAACGGTGTCGTGACTGCGCACCGCGCCCACGAGTCTCGATCCAACAGCTGACAGCAGACGATCGCCTTCACCATGCCCCAGGCTGTCGTTGACAGTCTTGAAATCGTCCAGGTCCAGAAAGACGATCGCGACGTGCTTGCCGCGCCCGATGCGGCTCAACGCGTGCATGACGCGATCGCGAAACAATGCCCGGTTCGCGAGCCCCGTGAGCGGATCGTGGAATGCACGATACGTCAGCTGTGTCTCGAGTACCTTGCGCTCCGTGATGTCGACAGCGAGGCCAAGCGTGCCCTCGATCTCGGCAGACGCCGTGCGGAGCGGCTCGACGCTGCACGCGAAGCTGCGACCCGTCCACGCGAGCTCGAACGACGCCGAATCGCCGCGGAGCGCGCTCGATATCGCGCTCGACTCGAGCTCGATGTCGCCCGATGGACCGAAGTGATCGCGCGCGAGTGCACCGATCAACTGGTCCGCGCCGATGCCCAGTGCATTCAGGCCGGCGCCCAGCGCGGATGTGAAACGGCCTTCACGATCCGTAGCCCAGAGGACCGCTGGAATCTGATGCATGACGAGATGAAGGCGCGCTTCCCGATCTCGGAGCGCCGACTCGGCGACACGACGCGCCGTTACATCACGCAAAACAGTCTGAATCGCCGGAGCACCGTTGTGCTCCACGGGAACCGACAGCGCTTCGACGTCTGCGATGCGGCCGTCGCTCGCGACGATGCGGTATTCCACGGGCTTCGCTGTGAACTCGCCGCGGCTGCGCGCGGCGACCGCGTCCTCGAGGCGGCTGTGGGACTCCGGATGCACGAAGGACGCAATCGGACGTCCGATGAACGTATCCGCGTCACTGCCACCGAGAACCGCGGCTCCGGTCTTGTTGATGTAGAGCAACGCCCCGTCGCGATGCACGATGATCGCCTCCGGCGAATGCTCGACGAGCTGACGGTAGCGCTCCTCACTCGTGCGCAGCGAACGTTCTGCGCGCACCCTGTCCGTCACATCCCGAGAAACGCCGATGAGCCCGATTATGTTTCCATCACTGTCTCGCCACGGTGTACGCGTCGTCATGTACTGCCGCATGAGCCCGTTCGCGTCGCGAGCGCCAGCTTCGATCGTCACCGGCGCTCCGCTCGCGATGGCCTGCAGGTCGCGAGCGCGAATCGCCTCCGCAGTAGCGACGCCGAACAAATCCGGGTCGGAAGATCCGATGATCGCGTGCGCTGGGAAGCCGAACATACGTGCGCCGGCCGAGTTGATGAGATGGTACTGACCGTCGATCGTCTTGGCCCATACAGCGTCGGTTGTTCCTTCCGTCACTGCGCGCATCGTAGCCACGTGTTGCCGGAGTACCTGGCCGGCGCGCGTGCGCTCGGTCACGTCGCGTGCGACTGCTGTGAACGCGATCCGCTCCGCGCCATCGCGCACGCTGAGTGCGGCTTCGATCAGAAACACCGTTCCGTCTTTCCGCGCAGCGCGCAGGTGCACGGTTCGGGTTGCCACGTCCGGCTTCTGCCGCTGCATCCGCTTCAATGTCTCGAGGTGCGCATCGCGTCGGTCGGGCGGGAGCAGAACCCCAATCGACCGACCAAGCATCTCCGACTCGGCGTAACCGAACATGTGCGCCGCAGGAGCGTTCCAGAACACGATCTCGTAGTTCTTGTCGGCTGCAATGATCGCGTCGGTTACATCTTCTGCAATCGCGCGGAAGTATGCCTCCGATTCGCGCAGAAACCGCTCGTGACTGGCGCGGCGATATTCCCGAGCACGAGCGAGGTAGGCGGCCACGGCCACTGCGCCTCCCACGACGAAGAGCGGGATCAGACGCAGTCCCCACGGAGCGACTTCCGGGAGTAGCCCGCGATCCACTACCTGCAACAAGAGCAGCGCAGCGAGTGTCCAGAGGCCGACGATTGTAGACCGAGCGACGGAAGACCGTTCGAACATGTGCTTGGGGTGTGCCAGAGGACGGGCGCTCACGGGCGCGCCTATAGCACGAGTATCGGCGTTGTCGAGCCTCGTTATGAGCCGCGTGGTGGACGCCACGGAGAACCCGAACAGACGCCGATTTGTCCGGGCGTATGCTCTTGCAGATGTGCCGCGTCGCGGCGAAGCTTCACTCGCGGTAGCTTTCCCTCCTGATCGCTCTTGTTTACCCCAACCGATTCGCCCGTGATTCCCTATTTCCATCTCGCGTTCCCTGTAGATGACCTTGCCGCTGCGAGGCGCTTCTACGGCGATGTCCTGGGCTGCAAGGAGGGCCGGAGCGATCCGGCGTGGGTCGATTTCGATCTATTTGGCCACCAGATAGTCGCGCATCTCCAGCCGGCAGCTGTCGGAGATCGCGCCTCCAGCGCAGTGGACGGCCACGGCGTTCCCATTCCGCACTTCGGCCTCATCATGGAGATGCCAGCCTGGGAAGACCTCGCCGCGCGGCTGAAGAACGCGGGTATCAAGTTCGTGATAGAGCCTTACATACGCTTCGCCGGGCTTCCGGGCGAGCAGGCAACGATGTTCGTACGCGACCCCAGCGGCAACGCGCTCGAGTTCAAGGCGTTCCGCGACATGTCGCAAATTTTCGCAAAGTAATTCGCATCCGCGTGCCATGTGCGCTGAAGTACTGCAGCGCGCACAGCCGTCTCGCTTAGCGGCTGCCTACGCGGTCCGCACAGAGAGTACCGCAGTCGCGGTGTCATGGATGGGCGTGGCGACACCGGTTTCACGACCGAATCGCGACACGGCGCCGCTCAGCACATCGAGCTCTGTCTTGCCGCCACGCTCCAGATCAAGCAGAAAGCTTGGCTTCATCGTGGCCGGCAGCAGGTCGATCGATTCCATGACATCTTTCTCCTGTTGCGGCGGAATCGACACTCCGCGCGCTCTTCCCACCGCTGCGATCTCGGCGGTCGCGCGCTGTATCAGGAGGCGTCCCAGCACGGTGCTCCGCATTGTGCCTACGTTGCTGCGGGCCATGCCGCAAGCAGCCGCCATTGCGCACAATTGATTGAACTTGCGCCACAGATCGACTTCGATTTTCGTGCTCGTCTCCGCATCGATTCCGCCGAGGCGTAGAGCTTCGGCAAACCGCGTGGTGCGCTCGGATGCTTTGCCGTCGAGCTCTCCAAGGACGACGCGCTCCTTCCAGAGCGCGCGACGGATCACGCCAGGCGCTTCCTTGTAGGCGCTGACGTTCGTCAAGCCTCCGATGATCTGGGCGCGCGGCACTCCGTCACGCTCGAGATCGTCTGCGGCTTCCACCCCATTCAGCAACGGCAGAATCGTCGCGCCGCCGACGGCAAGATCGCGTGCTACAGGTGCGACTTCGGCGAGCGAATAGCTCTTCACTGCGACGATCACGAGCTCGGCTCCGGCCAGCCCGGCGGGCGAGTCTGTCGCGTCGATCGGGACCGCGAACTCGCCTTTTTCATCGCGAATGATCATGCCGTTGGCGCGAATCGCGTCGAGGTTGGAGCCTCGTGCAAAAAGCACGACGTCGTGGCCAGCGCGGGCCAGCAGTGCGCCGAAGTATCCGCCGACGCCGCCAGCGCCGAGCATTACGATTCTCATCGATTGGATAGGGAAGGGTGTGAGCGAGTGAGAGCAAGATGCAAGAATCCCGTGCGCGACGGCAGTGCCCGAGCGCCGGTGCGCGACCGGGACTTGTTTTTCGAGTGCCGTCATGCGACCCTAGGCAACCGTAAATGCGTCCATCATCGATGACTCCAGGACACGTCCGCACCGCGCGCCTGGCCTATCTCGCGGTCGTGCTCCTCGCGACTCTCAGTAACCTCCACTTCGATCCGTCGACGGCAGACGTCGCGCCGCGGCTTATCAGAGCGCTCAAATTCGCGCCGCACATGAGCGACGCGGTCGATGCGGCGCGCAACGTTCTACTCTTCGCTGGACTTGGCGCCGTATGGATTGCGACAAGCCGCCTGAAGCGGCCTGGCGCGACGCTCGTGCGCGCCACGCTGTTGTCATTCGTACTCAGTGGGTGTGTGGAGACGCTGCAGCTGTTCTCGCCTGTTCGTGAAGCGAGCCTCATGGACGTGACGACCGACACAATTGGCGGACTTGTAGGTGGCCTCGTAGCGCTCGGCGCATTTTCGGTGCTTGACGAGGGCGCAGAAAAGCGCTCGACCATCGGCATCCCCGCGGTGGTTTTCGCAGCGAGCTATGGTCTCGCCACCGTCATGGAGGCGTTCATTCCGTTATTCCGCCAGAATCTGCTGCCGCAGCTCGGCGGAACCGTCAGCGAGCGGATTGGTCGTGCGATCGCGGCGATAAGACCAGAGTCGATCGCTCAAATTCCGCTCACAGATTTGCTCATCTTCTTTCCCGCCGGGACATTCGCCGCAGCGGCGCTCGTGGAGTCCGGAATCGGTTCAGCATTGGCGGCCATGCTCGTAATCGTCGCTGCCGCGCTCGTGTATCCCTCGCTCGAAGTCGTGCATGGCGTGGCGGCGGAGCCGATCATCATCGGAGCCGCGCTCACGCACGTAGTTGCGGCTGGAGTCGGCGCGATCGTCGGTGCATTTGCGCTGGGAGGATTCCGACGTCGGTTCAGTGTAAACGCGCGGGCGCGCTTCGTCGCGGTTGCGTATTCGCTCGTCATCATGGTCTGGAGCTGGCGCCCCTTCCGGCTCGATCTCACTTCGTCATCGATGGCCGATCAGTTCACGGCAATGCACCTGATTCCACTGATGGCGCTCGGCGGCCGCACCGACCTGTTCAGCGTAACTGATGTCGTGGCGCAGGGCGTGATATTTTTCCCGCTAGGCGCTCTTCTCGCGATCTGGCCGTGCCGCCGACGTGGGCCGCTCAAAGGCTTTCTTCCTGCGGTGTATCTCGCGGTGATACTCGAAGCAGGAAAGATTCCAATCGCTGCGCGGTTCATGGATGTGACTCACATCCTCATCCAGAGCGCTGGCGCTGCGCTCGGCTTCGTGCTGGTGCGAAGGCTGGGTTACAGCGTGCACGGCGAGCTGCTGGATCGCAGCCGACCCTCAACGTCCGGGACGAACTAGCAGCGTCTGCCCGACGCGCACGCGGTCGTTAGGGAGGTGGTTCCATTCGCGAATCTGTGCCGGCGTCGCACCATAACGTGCGGCAATGGTGGATATGGCGTCACCGCGCTCGACGACATAATGCAGCGGCTGCTTCAGGAGCTCCGAAAGCTGCTCTTTCAGTGCACGGTCCTGCGCGGCCGCCGCGCGCTCGTCGCGCTGGCGCGCCTCCACGTAGGTGACAAGAGAATCCAGCTCGTCCTCGTAGCCTCGCGAGGCAGCGTAGGACTCGCTTCGATTCCCGCGGCTCAAGGTCACGCCGTGCGCCGTCAGCGCATAAAGTCGTCGGGGCTCGATGCTGAGCAGCGTGTCGTCGGGAAACTCACTCGTCAGAACCGAGGCTGGCGCATCGGCGCCTGCAAGCTTGTCGCGCGGCTCGATTCCGATGAACAGAACCCGCTGGTCGGTGGCGACCAGCAGGCCGTTTGCGGCGCGGAAGTAGTTTGTCGGCCGACGAAGGTAGACGCGCGCGATGCGCATCGCCCGCTCACCGTAGCGCAGCGTGCCGCTGTCCAGCTCCCGGCGCGCGTAGGTCCACGCAGACTGCGGATCGACCTGGCGCATGAGGAACAGGTAGCCCACCGCCGCAACGATGACCACGAGGGCGATAAGACCCACCACAAAGCGCTTTATGAAGCGGGCGGCACGGTACAGCCCTTCGTCCTCCCTCATGGCTCGAGGGGGGTGCGTCGACTACTCGTGCGCAAACAGTTGACGTAATACATCATCAAGGCTATCTTTATACGTATAACAGTAATGGGGCTAACCGAATAAGTATGGCCGGATGGATCGGCAGAGACCTCGAGCAACTCCGGAAGCTTCGAGGGCTGCGCCGCGAAGACGTTGCTGCGCAGTTGTCGCTGTCCCCGTCCACCATACGTAACATCGAGCATGACGAGAGGTATAACGTCTCGCTCGATTTGTTGCGACAGGTAGCCGAAGTACTTGGGGCCACGGTTCGGGTATCGATCGAGCTTCCGGAACAGCAGGAAGCAGACGCGACTCCGTCATTGGAGTCCGTGATAACCGAGTCGAGGGATGGACGCCGGGTCGTTACGAACGAGCGATTCATTCGGCTCGTACGCGAGCGATATCCACTCTGTCCGCTGACCAACTCGCAGATCGGTCGCAGGATGTGGCAGTTCGCTCACTCTCGGGGAGCGGTTTTGGTGAAAGGCCGGAAGCAGTTGCGGCCGTCACCGACGCCATCCACTGCGACCTATCGTGTACCGACCACATCCGCTGAATACGCTGTGCGGGAGGCGGACATCGCCTCTCTCGATGCGTTCGCGGACCGGCTCGGACGTGCTTTCAAGGACGACAGGGGACGTGTTCTGGTCCCGATCAAATAACTGGAGCTGGATTTGGCGGATTCTACTGAACGGAGACAGGAGCCGGCACCGAAGGTAAGAGCGCACTGGATAAGGACGCTCAAGTCGGTAAGTCATTTCATCGCCGCTGGAGCGCTTCTGGCCGCGGGCGTAATCTTTACAGCTGAGCAGAAGCCGCCCGTGCTGCGCAAGCCCGCTGCCGGCCTGCAGATGGCTGGCGCTGTGATCGAGGCGCCATCCTTCAGCAAGGAAGCGTTCCGAATCTCGGAAGTCCTCCGGCAGTACACCACTGACCGGACCGCGGCCGACCGCATCGCTGGCGCGATCGTGGACGAGGGCAGCCGCCGCAATCTGGATCCAGCATTGCTGGTCGGGGTCCTTCTCACCGAAGACGCGACGCTCGACACTACGGCGCGCAGTTTCGTGGGCGCACGCGGACTGATGCAGGTAATGCCGGACCATGCCGGGAAGTGGGGCTGTGGATCGTCCAACCTCTTTTCGATCGAAGCCAACATCTGCCACGGGGCGAGCATCCTCGCAGACAACGTGCGCAACTCACCCAACATGCGCACCGCTCTTCTCAAGTACAACGGCTGCGTTCACGGTACCAACACTCCCGGCTGCCATAGCTATCCTGACAAGGTGATGCGCGCCGCCAATCGCACGACAGCGCAGATGCTTGCGTTGGCGGAGTAGCGTCGCAGGGTCGGATGACGTCATGAAAAAAGCGCCCCGAGGACAACGTCCCCGGGGCGCTTTGGATTTTGAAGCTGCTACATGGCGCCCTTGGCGCCCTTTGCGGTCGGTGGCAGGATGCCATTGAGTCGCAGATAGATCGCCGATGCGCCGTAGTGGTCGGACCAGTCGCCGACCAGTGACACCATCGCGCCGCCGCGAGAGATCTTGCGGCCGCCAAAGAACGGTACCATCTCGCCGAGGTGCGAGTCGTCGACGGGGGCCAGAGTGGTCGTGCAGTACTCGAACGACTCCTTGAGTCTTGCGACGAGCTCGTCCTTGCTTGCGGTGGCTGCGTCGAGCTTCGCGCGCTGCGGAGGCTTGGTTCCGGCGATGGTCGCGCACATGAACTCGTTGGAACCGGCGACGTGGAGCATCAGCTGACCGAAGCTCATCTGAGCGGGTGTCGGCTTGAAACTGTACTTGTCGGCCGGCATCGACTCTGCTGCCCCGACGAGATTACGCTGCGCGCCTTCCATTTCGTGCTTGAGCGTCGTCGAGATCGGGTTCGCCTGATCCTGTGCGGCCAGCGGCGCCGCTAATGGAGCCGATATTACGCACGCCGAGAGGGCTATGCCCTTGAGAAGCGATCGCATCGTGTCTGCCTTCCGTTGTTGATAGGTGAATTGGCCCCGTGCAGGGGCTCTGAAACGTGTGCTGCGGACCGGCATAACCGCAAGGACAGACATGCCAATGGCCGGTAAGCGCTCCGCGGATCGGATGTTCATCTGTATCCTGCGGCCTGCATGTTGAACAACTCGTTGTACAGACCGCTGTTCGCGAGCAGCTCTTCGTGCGTCCCTTCCTCTTCGAGTGAGCCATGTCGCAGAACGACGATGCGATCGGCCATGCGGACGGTCGAGAAGCGATGCGAGATCAACACGGCCATCCTTCCGGCGACCAGCTCCGAAAACCGGAGGAACACCTCGTACTCTGCGCGGGCGTCGAGCGCCGCGGTGGGCTCATCGAGAATCAGAACCTGCGCGGCGCGCAGATAGGCGCGTGCGAGTGCGACTTTCTGCCACTCGCCGCCGGATAGATCCACCCCGTTCTCGAATCTCCTGCCGAGCATCTGACGGTATCCATCCTTGAACCTCGGAAGCAGTGACGCAGCGAGGGATCGCTCCGCCGCACTCTCGATGAGCGTCGGGACCGGACTGTCCATTCCCTCGAGTGCCTGCTCGACGGCATTGATCTCACCAACGCCGATGTTCTCGTCGAAGCGCATGTCGTATCGAACGAAGTCCTGGAAGATCACGCCGATCGTCGAGCGTACTGACGCGAGGTCGTACTCCCTCAGATCGCGTCCGTCGAGCAGAATGCGTCCCTCGCTTGGATCGTAGAGGCGCGCCAGCAGCTTGGTCACCGTGGTCTTGCCGGCGCCGTTCTCGCCGACGAGCGCAATTCGCTCACCGGGATTCAGCGTAAGGTTGAGCCCGCGCACGGCCCACCGCTCCTCGCTCCCCGGATACTGGAAGCCGACGTTCTCGAAAATGAACCCCTCCTGGATGGGGTCCGGAACCATCGGCGCGTTCACCCGGCCGGCGATGGTCGGCTTCATGTCGAAGAACTCGAAAAGATCTCGAAGATAGAGAGCCTGCTCGTACACTCCGCTTGCGGCCATGAGAATGCTCTGTATCACGTCGCGCCCGCGGCCGAACGAAGCTGCGAGAAACGTCAGCGTTCCGACCGAGATCTGGCCGCGCACGGCACTCAGCAGAATAATTACGTAAGCGCCGTAATAGCCGAGTGTGCCCAGAAACGAGAGCAGCGTGCTGACCACCGCACGGCGGATCGAGAGCTTCCTGTTCTCGTCGTAGAACCTCTGCGACAGCTCATCGTACCTGCGTGTCAGCCATCCAGAGAGGCCGAACATGTGCACTTCTTTCGCAGTCTCGTCACTCGCCCCGACGTAGCGCAGATAGTCGAGCTGGCGGCGCTCGGGCGTCCAGCGAAACAAAAGCGAGTAGCCGAGCGATGCGTAGTGCGTCTCGCCGAGAAAACTAGGCACGATCGCGATTACCAGTAGAACTAGCAACCACGGGCTGTTCACGATCAGCGCGCCGGCCAGCGTCAGCAGTGTCAGGAAGTCCTGACTGATTCCGAGCAGCTGTGTGAGCAACGCAATTCTTCCAACGGTCTGACGGCGTGCCCGCTCGAGATGATCGTAGAAGTCCGGATTCTCGAACTGTGCGAGATCGAGAGTTGCGGCGTGCTCCATCAGTCGCACGCTCATCTTGTTCGAGAACAGATCGCTGAGCAGGCTTTCCACGAGTGCGGACACTCGCGCCATGATCTCGCCGGCCGCGACGATGACCAGCTCCATGATGATGTAGCGCCACAGCTTGTCGAGACTTGCGTTGCCTGCACGCGACGCGATGACGCCGTCGATTATGAGCTTCCCGATCCAGAAGGTCGCAACGGGAACGAAGGCTCGCGCGATACGGAGCAACACCATCGTTGCGGCATAACCGCGGTGTGTGCTCCAGACCATCCGGATGAGCGGTGGCACGTAACGAAGCGCCGCGCGTCGCTCTGCCCAGGTAGGGTTCTCCAGCTCTTCAGCGGGAATGCGCCCGCGCCGCCTTCCGCCGCGGCCCGATCCGCCGCCGATTCCGGTCATCTATTCGATGAGCGAATGACCAGCCGCCTCCCATGCCGCAACGCCACCGCGGAGCTCGTGAACGTCGAGGAAACCGAATGCGTCGAGCGTTGCAGCGCCCTGCGCAGAGCGATGTCCTCGGTGGCAGTGCACGATCACGGGCCTGTCTCTCGGAATCTCGTCAAGTCGCGTGTGGAGCACTGGAAGTGGCACAAGAACGGCGCCTTCAATGTGGCCGGCATCCCACTCGTTCTGGTTTCGTACGTCGAGCATGAAGGCGGTTCCAGCTCGCGCGATCCCGGCGACCTCATTGGTGTCGAGAATGCGCGAAAATGGGGAAGCGGCGGTTATCACCGTATCGCGGTTACGCGCCTTCATCGGGCCAAAGTATGGTGGCGCTGCGGGCTGGCCGTCCAGAACGCGATCGATGAACGCCGCTTCGGACATTGGCGCGAGCGCCCAGTTGGCGACACGCTCGTAGCCGAGTGTCGATTGCGACGCCGAGCTCATCGTCTTGCCGCACGCAGAGCCGGCGCCATGACCCGGCCACAGCTGGAGATAGTCCGGCAACGCCTTGAAGTTCTGGATCGAAGTGTAGAGCGATGCTGCGGAGGTACGCATCGATCCCGCAACGCCAGCCGCACGCTCGAGAAGATCAGGTCGCCCGACGTCACCGACAAAGATGAAATCACCGGTGAGCGCGCCCAGCGGCGCATCGCATCGCGCTGTATCGGTAACGACGAACGCCAGATGCTCTGGCGTATGGCCCGGGGTGTGCCGCACATCCAGACGAACCATTCCGACAGCGATCTTGTCTCCATCGTGCAACAGACTGACCCCTGGCTCGCGCGCCGCGGCGTACTGCCAGTCGCTGCCACCTTCCGCCGAAAGGTAAGTGCTCGCTCCGGTCGCAGCCGCGAGCGCGCGGGAGCCCGACGCAAAATCTGCATGAATGTGCGTCTCCGTCACAGCGACGATCGTGAGGCGCTCCGCCCGCGCAGCGCGCAGGTACTGCTCCACGTCCATGTTCGGATCGACGACGATTGCCGCGCCATTGGATTCGCAGGCAATCATGTAGCTAGCCTGAGCGAGGGAGTTTTCGTAGAAGCGACGGAAGATCATAAGCAGTTCTCGGCGCAGCCGGCGCCGAGGCGGAGTCCTCTCTGGTTCGGTGGGAAGCTAGCAAGATAAGCCGTATCACAGGTCCCCGGCTCGCCGCTGCGCGCCTGGGCCTGTGACGTGGGGAGGCCGGACCCGGTAAATTGTCCCGTCATGAGTACCATTGCAGCGATCGAGACCGAGGGGCTTCGCAAGGTGTATCCAGCCAGCGGCGGCTCGCCGATGCCGGGTGGCATGGCTCCGCCAATCGGGGCCCAGCCGCGCAGCGCGACCGAAACCGTCGCGCTCGAAGGGCTCGACCTGGTCGTACGCGAGGGCGAATTCTTCGGACTCATCGGGCCCAACGGCGCCGGCAAGACGACGACGATTGGCGTGCTCACCACGCGCGTGATTCCCACTGGCGGCGTCGCGCGCGTGGCGGGAGCCGACGTCGTTCGGCAAAGCGTGACGGTGCGGCAGCGCATCGGCGTCGTGCCGCAGCGACCCAACCCCGACCGCTCGCTCGACGCGTGGGAGAACCTGATCTACCACGCTGCATACTTCGGCGTGCCGCGCAAGGAAGCGGCACGGCGCGCAGGAACGCTGCTCGAGCGCCTCCAGATATCCGACAAGGCTCGCATGAAGGTGGACCAGCTGAGCGGCGGTCAGCAGCAGCGTCTCATGATCGCGCGCGCACTGATTCACGAGCCGATCATTCTCTTTCTGGACGAGCCGACGGTCGGTCTCGATCCAAACGCGCGCAATTCGCTCTGGGAGATCCTTCGCGACCTGCATCGTCAGGGCCGTACGATAGTAATGACCACTCACTACATGCCGGAAGCAGATGAGCTCAGCGACCGTATCGCGCTCATCGACCGAGGCAGACTCCTTGCGCTCGACACGCCCGAGAATCTCAAGAAGCAGACGCCGGACGGATCGCTCGAAACTTTTTTCATTGCAAAGTCTGGACGGAGATCGGACACATGACAGCAGTTGCGGTCCCTCTTCGCGTGGTTTCGATTGCGAACCCCAATCCGCCGGTCTCGTCAGGGCGCGTCTTCGTCGCGCTCCTCAGCCGCGACCTCCGCGTCGCACGTCGCGAGCTTCCGTTCTTTCTGATAAGAACGGTGATGCAGCCAATTCTGTTCGTCATCGTGTTCGGATATCTTCTGCCGAAGATGGGATTCACGCAGCCGGGATATCAGGCGGCGCTTCTTCCCGGGATTCTCGCGCTGAGCCTGATGCTCTCGTCTTCGCAATCCGTCACCCTTCCGATGGTGACCGAGTTCGGCTGGACCAAGGAGATCGAGGACCGGCTTCTCGCGCCGATCAGCGTCGACCTGGTCGCGATCGAGAAGATTGTAAATGCGATGATTCAGGGAATCATCGCCGCGATAGTAGTGTTGCCGCTCGCGCGACTCGTGATGGGACCGGTGGCGGGTTTCACCTTCTCACACGTCCCCGAGCTGTTCGTCGTTGTCATTCTCTCCGCCGCGACGGCGTCGGCTTTCGGTCTCTTGCTTGGCGTGCTCATCAGCCCTCAGCAGATCGGATTTCTGTTCAGCCTCATCATCACGCCGATGATCTTCTTCGGATGCGCGTATTATCCTTGGCGCGGTCTCGACGTTGTGCCGTGGCTCAAGTACGCGGTCTTGATCAACCCGCTCGTCTATATTTCCGAAGGTCTGCGCGCCGCGCTCACGCCGTCGGTGCCGCACATGCCGTTTCTCGCGATCATCTGCGCACTGATCGTTCTCACCGCTGGCTTCACGTGGGCGGCGCTCATTCGCTTCCGAATGCGCGCTCTCGGCTGACATGATTCCGTTCTCGGAGCCATTCGATCGATTTGCTGACGCGTTCGCGCGCGCGCGCGCCGACCTGCCCCGCGAATGCTTTCCCGATACCAATGCGATGTCACTCGCGACCGTGGGCGCGGATGGCCGGCCGTCCAACAGAATCGTACTGCTCAAGGCATTCGACGCGCGGGGATTCGTGTTCTACACGAATTACGAGAGCCGCAAGGGCACCGAGCTGCTCGACAATCCCAACTGCGCGCTTTGCTTCCACTGGCCACCCATCGAAGTGCAGATTCGAATCGAGGGCCGCGTCGAGAAGGTGAGCGATGCGGAGGCTGACGCTTACTTCGCCACGCGCGCCCGCGCGAGCCAGATCGGCGCGTGGGCGTCGATCCAGAGCCGGCTCATGGAACATGAGGGCGACCTCGAGCGACGCGTCGCCGAGTTCGAAGTGCGCTTCGACGGTGCTGCCGTTCCACGACCGCCGCACTGGTCGGGGTTCCGTGTCGTGCCAGCCAGATTCGAGTTCTGGCATAACCGGCCCAGCCGCCTGCACGAGCGGGCCATCTACCAGCGAGACGGCGACGGCTGGTGTGTCGAGACGCTGTATCCGTGATTAGAATCCGGGTATGAGCACAACTTCCCGCTCCGAGCCGTTCGCGCACATCGGCTCCGAGCCATGGACGATCGACGAGTCGCGTGCATGCTACAACATCGAGGGCTGGGGCAACGGCTACTTCGATATAAACTCCAGGGGGCACGTGGTCGTACGCCCCGACAAGGACGAGCGTGGCCGCGAACTGGACCTGTTCGAGCTCGCGATGGACCTCGAAGCGCAGGGCGTCGGCATGCCACTGCTCATCCGGTTCTCCGACATCCTTCGCTCGCGGATCGAAGATCTTCACGAGCGCTTCATGGCCGCCATCAAGGAGTTTCAGTACACTGGTGGCTACACGACCATCTATCCCATCAAGGTCAATCAGCAGCGTCACGTCGTCGAGGAGATCGTCGAGTTTGGCCAGCCATACGGCGTCGGCCTCGAGTGTGGCAGCAAGCCCGAATTGCAGGCGGTCCTTGGCCTCGCCGAAACGACCGGTCACACCATTGTGTGCAACGGTTACAAGGACGAGGAGTTCATGCGCCTCGCGCTCATGGGTCAGAAGCTCGGTCACGAAGTATTCATCGTGATGGAGCAGGTGAGCGAGGTCGATGTGTTGTTACAGGTCGCTGCCGAGCTGGATATACGTCCGAACATCGGTGTGCGCATAAAGCTGTTCGCCGAAGGTGCGGGGCGCTGGGCGGAGAGTGGCGGCGAGAAGTCCAAGTTCGGACTCAGTGCATCGCAGCTCGTACGCGTCATCGACCGGCTCACGGAGACCGGCTATCTCGACTGCCTTCACCTCCTTCATTTCCACCTTGGCTCCCAGATCACCGACATTCGCTACATCAAGGCGGGGTTGCAGGAGATAGCGCGCTACTATTCCGAGCTGCGCAAGATGGGCGTCGACGTCACGCACGTGGATGTCGGCGGTGGCCTCGGCGTGGATTACGATGGAACGCGATCGACATCGCACGCGAGCGTCAACTACACGTTGCAGGAATACGCCAACGACATCGTGTACACGCTGGCGGAGCTGTGCAGGGAAGAAGAGCTGCCCATGCCACACATCATCAGCGAATCGGGACGCGCTCTCACCGCCCATCATGCGCTGCTGTTGTTGAGCGTGATCGACGTGGAGTCCGTTACTGAAGTCGTGCCGCCTCAGCTCACCGATGAGGATCACACGCTGCTGCACGAGATGGCCAGCGATCTCGAAACCGTCAACACGCGGCGCCTCCGCGAAGTATTCCACGACGCGACCTTCGACAAGGAGCGTGCACAACAGCTCTTTGCGAGCGGTGTCCTCACGTTACGCGGAAGGGCGCGCGCGGAGCAGCTTCATCTCACGCTCATCAATTCGGTCGCGCGCGAGGCGCGCAAGGATCGCGAGGAATACTCCGACATAATCGAGGATCTGGAAGCGACCCTCGTGGATCGCTACTTCTGCAACTTCTCACTGTTCCAGTCGCTCCCCGATAGCTGGGCGATCGATCAGCTATTTCCGATAATGCCCGTGCACCGTCTGGACGAGGAGCCCGTACGGCGCGGCACGATTCAGGATGTGTCGTGCGACAGCGACGGCAAGATCGATCGCTTCGTGGGCGGTGACAGGAACGCGCCGCGACAGAGCCTCGAGCTCCACCCGTTCCACGACGGCGAGCCGTATGTCATCGGAATCTTCCTGACTGGTGCGTATCAGGAGATCCTCGGCGATCTGCACAATCTTTTCGGCGACACCAACGCCGTGCACATCAGGCTCAAGGAACGGGGCTACGAGATCACGGATCTCGTGCACGGTGACACCGTCACCGAAGTTCTGGCCTATGTGCAGTTCCGCGCTGCGGACCTGCTCACGACATTTCGTCGGAAGGTCAGCAACGCCAAGAACCTCACGCGCGACGAGGCCAACGCGTTCATCGCGGATTATCTGGCAGGACTCGAGGGGTATACGTATCTCGAGGGAGACGCAGCAAGGTAGGCGCGTCGCTGTAGGGGCGACGCATGCGTCGCCCCTGCAGCCGTTACAACGTTACGCCTCGTACCGCCGGCCGACTTCGGGCCAGTTCACGACGTTCCACCACGCGTTGACGTAGTCTGGGCGCTTGTTCTGATACTTGAGATAGTACGCGTGCTCCCACACGTCCACGCCCAGGATCGGATGCTTGCCTTCCATGACGGGAGTGTCCTGATTCGGCGTGCTCGTGATCATGAGCAGACTGTCCTGCTTGACGAGCCATGCCCATCCCGACCCGAATCGCTTTGCCGCGGCATCGGCGAACTGCGTCTTGAACGTCGCAAAGTCGCCGAATGATTTCTTGATTGCGTCGGCGAGCTTTCCGCTCGGCTCGCCGCCGCCCTTTGGCGACATGATCTCCCAGAACATCGAGTGATTCCAGTGACCGCCGCCGTTGTTGCGCACGGTGGTGCGGATGGACTCGGGAACCGAGTCGAGATGCTGCAGCAGATCGTCGAGCGACTTCGATTGCAGCTCGGGTGCCTTTTCGAGCGCGGCATTCAGATTGTTGACATACGCGGCGTGATGCTTGTCGTGGTGAATTTCCATCGTGCGGGCGTCGATCGACGGCTCCAGCGCGGCGAAGTCGTAGGGAAGGGGCGGAAGCGTAAACGCCATGATGTCAGTTCTCCGATTTGGATTTGTACCGGGCTATGATTCCCGGCAGAATTGATAGAAACACGATAACGATGATTATCAATTCGATGTGCTTGGCGACACCAGGAAAGGTGCGGCCGAGGAACAACCCGATAAGCAGCATAGACCATACCCATGCCACTCCGCCAACGAGGTTGTAGGCGAGGAAGCGACCGTACCGCATCTCGCCGATGCCGGCGACTACTGGGGCGAATGTGCGGATGATGGGCATGAAACGCGCAATGATGATGGTCTTGCCGCCATGCCTGGCATAGAACTCGTGCGCGCGGATGAGATGCTTGCGGCTGAAGAGCAGTGAATCTTCGCGGGTGAAGAGCCGGGGCCCGCTAGCCTTGCCGATCGCGTAGCCGACGGAGTCGCCGACCACTGCGGCGACACTGAGAATAAGACCGAGGAGCCAGACGTCGATGAGTCCCTGGGAACCGAGCAGCCCCGCCGAAACAAGCAGCGAATCGCCAGGAAGGAAAAATCCGACGAGCAACCCTGTCTCGGCGAATATGATCGCCGCCATCCCGGTATATCCAGCAGCTATTACAAGACCGGATACATCGCGTAGCCGGTGGACCAGCTCTGCTAGACCATGCATTCCGTGTGGATGAGCGTTGAAGATCGGGTCGCCGATCGCGTTGGCCTCTCGGAGCGCGCCGAACAACTGTTCGAAACGACCTCCAACGCCTTCGTTCTCTTGCTTGCCTGCGCCTGGATATTCTCCGTCGCGAGTGAGCGGCGAGCTGGCCACAAAGTTAACATCGTCAGGCCGGGGGCCAGCGCGGCAATGGATGGATTCAATTCAGCGGCAGCGGCAAACGAAGCCTACATCCGCGATGTGGCCAACAAGTCGGTGGTCGCACCCGTTGAAGGGGGAGCCACGGGCGAGAGCGGCAAACTCCTCGCGCAGATCAAGGGCGCGAGCGATCAGCCGGAGATCCTGAAGGCGGCTGTCGCTGTCAGCGGAACGCTTCGGCGTATTGCCGACTTCAGCTTCATCACGCTGCGACAGGCTGGCGACGTTCGCGGGGGACGGCTGGACAACTATTACATCGGCAGCTGGCCGCGACGGACAACTACCAAGGGCGGCAGAGTGGCGTACAATCCGCCGAACGGCTTCGTGGAAGTCACGCCGGAGAATGAGAACACGAGACTCTCGGAGCACTTCCGGATCCGTGACTTCCTGACTCATGATCAGCCCAACGTCTGGCCCAAGTACGTTGTGGTCAACATGAAGCTCGTGGACAAGCTCGAGCTGGTCCTGTCGGATCTCGAGGCTCACGGCGTAAACACGAGCGGCGTGCATGTGATGAGTGGGTTCCGGACCCCGCAGTACAATCACAGCGGTGGCGATCCACGCGGGCGCGCCAGCCTGAGCAGGCACATGTACGGCGATGCTGCCGACATATACATCGACAACACCGGCAGCGGCGCCATGAGCGACCTCAATCACGATGGCCGCGTTGATATCGGCGACGCGCGCGTGATACTTGCTTCAGTGAACCGGGTGGAGCAGAAGCATCCGTCGCTGGTTGGTGGCTGCGGCATCTACGTAGGGAACGCGGCGCACGGCCCGTTCGTTCACATCGATACGCGTGGTTACCCCGCGCGCTGGACCGGAACCGGAGACTGATAGATGGCTGACGTGACGCAGCGTGAAGCTCGCGAGGACGAAGCTGCAGAGCTGGGTGCGGAAGCGCGTGCCGAGGCGCATCAGGGAGCGCGCGCAAACGCCGCGGCCTCGAAGGTGGCGCAGGTCGACGAGCACCGCTCTCGGCAGACGCCCCCGGGCCCGCGCATGAACGTACGCGCGGCCGACCTCGAGCCCTATATCGGCCTCAAGTACCTGTCGCGGCTCTTCAAGCTCATAGCAGTTGTACTGATCCTGCTGCTTGTCTCCGAGGCCATCACACTTCTCGTGTCCCAGGGCACGGATGCGCTTCAGGCAGTTCTGGAAGAGGTAAGCCGTCTCGTCGTCTTCGCCGGACTGCTATGGGGCGTGGGCGATCTTGCGATCCTGCTCATCGACATGGGCCACGATCTCCGCGCCACGCGCATCCTCATAGGGCGGCAGCTCGCTCACACAATGGACGAGCAGCACGCCAGGATCGATCCCGCCATGTCCCGTCCGTCAACCGGCTCCGAAAATCCGGTATGACTGTTGCCATTAGACGCTCTCGTCGGGTAAACATTCTTCCGGAAGAGGTTCTACGATGCTCTGGACCATTGCTGTAATCCTGTTCATACTCTGGCTCCTTGGGTTCTTTGCGTTCCACGTTGCGGGCGGCCTCATCCATATCCTGCTGGTCATCGCCATCATAGTTGTGATCTTCCGCCTCATCACGGGAAGACGACCAGTCGCGTAGCAGGATCGCCGCAAGTTGCATCGGACGACGGCCGGCGTGGTTGGGGTTGAACGACCACGCCGGCTGCTATTTATGTTGAGTGATGCAATCGCAACGGGCGTCTGACACTCTGCCCCGCGTCGTCTCGGTGAACGTTGGGCAGGTTCGCGAAGTGGAGTGGCACGGCACGACGGTCAGCACCGGGATATGGAAATCACCGGTTGCGAACCGACGTGTCGCGCTTCGTGGCGTCAATCTGTTGGGAGACGACCAGGCCGACCGTACGGTCCACGGTGGTCCGGACAAGGCAGTGTATGTCTACGCCGCTGAAGATTATGAATTCTGGAACGCCTCCGAGGGCATTGCAACGAGTGCGGGTCTGTTCGGCGAGAACCTCACAGTGAACGGTCTCGATCTTCGCGCCGCTCTGGTCGGCGAGCGATGGGCGATAGGCACTGCGACGCTCGAAGTCGCGCAACCGCGGCTCCCATGCTACAAGCTCGCCATACGCATGAACGACGCGCACTTTCCCAGGCGATTTCAGTCAGTTGGGCGACTGGGCGCCTACCTGCGCATCATCGAAGAGGGTGATGTCGGCGCCGGCGACGAGGTGAGCGTTCTCAACCGTCCGAGTCACACCGTGACGCTCGGATCCATGGCGCACGCGCTCTCCGACCGCGCTACAGCGCCTGCGCTACTGATGGCGCCGCAGCTTCCGCCGTTCTGGCGGCGGGTCGCCGCGGGCCATTTCGACGAGGAATGAGCTCTGCAGCAGCTATACTCGCACCGCGGTCTCGCGCCGGTGCCGGCAGCCCTGGTGCCCGGATGACAGCACGCCGCTCGCGGACTCGTTTCCTTGGTAGCGATTCAGCAGGCGCATTTCCAACTTCGGATTTGCTACTTTAAGCCGTGCCGGAAACCATTCTCTCTCGCGTCGTCGTCGTTCTCTACGAGCCTCAGGATCCTGTCAACATCGGCGCCACGGTGCGCGCGATGAAGAACATGGGGGCGAGCGAGCTGAGGCTCGTGCGTCCCTGCGAGTACACGGAGTTCCGAATTGCAGGAATCGCCCATGGCACGTCGGACATAATCGAGCGAATCCGCCACTTCGACACGCTCGATGACGCCCTGGCAGACTGCGTGAAGGTTGCGGCGTTTACCGCGCGGCGGCGGGCCGCGAAGCGGGTGCTCACCGATGCCCGGGCCGCCGCTCCCGAGATTCAGCGCGCTGCCCACGAAGGCGTGGTGGCGCTTCTTTTCGGCCGCGAGGACAGCGGCCTGCCGAACGACGCCATGGATCGAGCGCATATGGTGGTCACCATCTCGACCACCGAGCACAGCTCGCTCAACCTCGCGCAGGCCGTGCTTCTATCGCTCTACGAGCTGCACCTGGCGGCCGCCGACGCCACCCGCTACATCGCGCCTCCCAAGCGGGACGCGCCGGCGGCGCTTGCGGCCGACTACGAGCTGATGTTCAACGACGCCGAGAAGGCGCTCGAGGCGGTGCAGTTCTTCAAGACGAGGCATCACGAGCGGATCATGCGCTCCATCCGCTCGCTGGCATTTCGTGCGTCACCGGACAAGCGGGAGATCGCACTGATGCGCGCGATGTCGATAGAAGTTTTGCGCACCATCGATCGCATCCGCCGCGGGCTTGCATCATAGCCCGGCGCGGGTGATTATTGGACGACACGTTCCCTTGTGAACTTTTTCACATAGCCGAACGTTTCACTCGCCTTTTAACCACGATTCGCGGATGGCGTTGCGAAGGAAGTGGCTCACGGTATCGGGGTTCATCGCGATAGCCGCAGCAGCCACGATGCTCTCGGCATTCAGCGGCGCCTCGACGTCGCAGGGCTTCAGCCCCGAACAGCCGATTCATTTCCCACATCCCCTGCACGTACAGACGCTGAAGATGAACTGCCTGTACTGCCACTTCTCCGCCAACAAATCGCCGGATCCTGGAATGCCTGCTGTGGCCACCTGCATGGGTTGCCACGCGCTGGTCGCGACGAACAAGCCGGAAATCAAGAAGCTGGCGGCCTACTGGAACAAGAAGGAGCCGGTGCCGTGGGTGAGAATGCACAAGGTTCCCGAATACGTCCACTTTCCGCACATGAGCCACGTCAACGCCGGAGTATCGTGCCAGACGTGTCACGGACCGATTCAAAACATGAAGCAGGTTTACCAGTACTCGTCGCTGAACATGGGCTGGTGCGTCAGTTGTCACACGGGTCAGTCGAATCCGCCTTTCAAGGCGCGCTACGACTGCGCCGCCTGTCACTACTGAGCCGCACATGAGCACTAACGTGAGCACTGAAACAGAATCGAAGGGAATCAAGCGGCGCGACTTTCTGAAAGTCATAGGCGGCGGCGCGGTCGTCGCGGCCTCCATCGGATGCGAGTCGGATCCGGTAGAAAAGATTCTCCCGTACCTAAATTCGCCGGACAACACCGTTCCCGGCGTGTCGACGTACTACGCCACCACGTGCCGCGGCTGCGTCGCGTCGTGTGGCGTGATAGCTGCCACGCGCGATGGACGCGTGCTCAAGCTCGAAGGAAATCCGGACCACCCGGTGAATCGCGGAGCGCTCTGCGCCATGGGGCAGGCTGAGCTCCAGGCGCTGTACAACCCGGATCGCTACCGATCGCCGATGATCCGCAAGAACGGCAAGCTTGTCGCCGCCAAGTGGTCTGATGCGCTCACGCTCTTCGCGCAGAAGCTTGGCGAGACGCGCTCGCGCGGAGCGACTGGTGCTGCATTCATCAATCAGCACGAGTCGGGTTCATTCCCTGCGTTTCTCGATCAGTGGCTGTCGGACTTCGGCATGGGTCCGCACATCAGCTACGATGCAAGCGTCGATACTGCGGCCATCGCGGCGCACACGGCAGCTTACGGTGTGGCGTGGCCGCATTTCGACTTCAACGCCGCGTCACTGGTTGTTTCGTTCGGCGCCGACTTTCTCGATGGATGGGGGCCGTCGGTGCCCCAGCAGCTGGACTGGGCCGATGCGCGCGCAAAACTCGTGGGCGCACCGCGGCTGATTTTCGTCGGAGCTCGCCGGTCACTCACCGGCCTCAACGCCGATACGTGGATTGACTGCAAGCCTGGCACTGAAGCTTCCATCGCACGTGCACTTTCAGGTGACATGCCGGTCGCGCAGGCCGCACAGGCGAGCGGCGTCGATGCGGGACGCCTCCAGGCGGTCGTCGACGAATATCGCGCGGCAAAGCCGGCGCTCGTGCTCGCTGGCGGCCACATAGCGAATTCGGCGGATCTGTTCACAGCAGTGGCCGCGCTCAACCGCGCAGGCGGTGCTGTCGGCGCCACTATCCGGCCGGACCAGGCAATACTCGGCTACGAGGGCGTAGCGACGACCGCAGCGCTCACGGCCCTCGCTTCGCGGATGAGCGGCGGTGCAGTTCCGCTTGTGATGATTCGCGGCGTCAATCCCGTGTACACGATGCCCAAGAGCAGTGGCTTCGCCGCGGCACTCGCCAAGGTTCCGTTCAAGGTGTCGTTCTCGAGCATCATAAACGACACAAGCGAGATGTGCGATCTGATCCTTCCGGATCATCACTCGCTCGAGCAGTGGGGCGATGCAGAGCCGCTCAAGGGAACGCTGTCGCTGCAGCAGCCGGCGATGGACCCGGTGTTCGACTCGCTCGCCACCTCGGATGTGCTGATTCGAGTGGCGAAGGGCGATCCAGCCAACGCTGCTAAGTATGCGCAACCGGATTATCGCAGCTGGCTCATCGCCCGCATGCCTGGCGGTGCGGAAGCGATGGCTGCCGCGCTTCCCAAGGCGGTCGTCGCCGGTACTACGCTCGCGCGCGCAGCGGTACCCGCCGCACCTGCGCCCGCCGCGGCCCCCGACATCGCGGCGACGAGCGGCGACCTGTTTCTTTACATCTATCATTCGCCAGCACTGGGTGATGGACGCGGCGCCAACAAGCCGTGGCTGCAGGAGCTTCCCGATCCGGTCACCAAGATTACGTGGCAGACCGTCGTCGAGATGCATCCGCTCACCGCGCTCAAGATGGGGCTCGACAACAGCGATCTCGTGACCGTCACGACGAGTGCGGGCAAGCTCACTGCGCCAGTGTATCTGTATCTCGGCATTCGCCAGGATACGATTGCCGTTGCAACCGGTCGCGGGCACATCAACGCTGGCCGTTACGCAAAGGCCGGCGAGAATGCGTACGATCTGCTTCCCATGGCCGGCAATGCCGCCGGTGGGCTGGCGCTGGTGAGCACGAAGGCGACGCTGGCCAAGGCCGGTGGAAGCATGTTGCTTGCGACGACGGAAGGTTCGGCGCGCCAACACCTGCGCGACATCGCGCGCGCGATTCCCGTGGGAGAGCTGGGTGGCGGCGGCGAGAAGCGCCAGGAGCCGGAAGAAGAGCATCTGCCGGGCGACGCGTCGCACGAGTTCCTGCCGGGTCTTCGCTCACCAGTCGCCAACGACGCGCAGGGCGATTTCGGCGATCCGAACTCCAAGGATATCGGGATGTACAATCCCAATCACTGGAGCAACATGGCCAAGCGACGCTGGGCCATGACAGTCGATCTCGCGCGTTGCACCGGTTGCGCTGCTTGCGTCACCGCGTGCTATGCAGAGAACAACATTCCCACGGTCGGTGCCGACTGGCAGGGTGCGCAGGTGATGCCCGATCGCACCGGCTTTGGTGCCAACATCACCCGCAGCCGGGAGATGGCGTGGATTCGGCTCGAGCGTTACTACGAGGGTGGGGAAGACGGAAGCGCAGACTTCGAGACGCGCTTCATTCCAATGATGTGTCAGCACTGCGGTAACGCGCCGTGCGAGCCTGTGTGTCCGGTTTACGCGACGTATCACGCACCGGATGGACTCAACGTCCAGGTGTACAACCGCTGCGTCGGAACGCGCTACTGTTCAAACAACTGCCCGTACAAGGTTCGTTACTTCAACTGGTTCGGCTACGGCGAGCCACATCGCCCGCAGTACGCATTCCCGGAACCGCTCAACTGGCAGCTCAACCCGGATGTCACGGTCCGCGGCAAGGGCGTCATGGAGAAGTGCTCCATGTGCGTACACCGGATCCGCAGCGCAGAACATCGCGCCAAACTGGAGAACCGGCCGGTCCGTCCGGACGAATTCACGACCGCGTGCGCGGAAGCATGCCCTTCGCGCGCGATCACGTTCGGTGACGCGGCCGACGAGTCGTGGTCCGTCACGCGACTCATCAAGGACGAGCGGGCGTACCACGTATTTGAAGAGCTCAACACATTTACTGCGGTAGTCTACTTGAAGAAAGTCAATCACCCGGCGCCGGCAACTGCGCCGGCGCACGCGTAGGAGCCGCGGATGGCAGTCACCACACAACCCGTGACCGACGTCGAGCTGCTCCGACGGCCGAACATACCGAGCGCCGACGTTCGCCTGCCTGCCGTCAAGGATTACGAGCAGGTCGACAATGAGATAATAGGAACGCTTCACCCTACGGCTCAGTGGTTCCTGGGTCTCGGTGTCGCGATCCTGTTCCTCGTCATCGGCGGGTCCGCATGGGCGTATCAGATATACAACGGGCTCGGCGTCGCCGGTTACAACCCACCCGTGATGTGGGGTGTGTACATCGTAACCTTCGTATTCTGGGTCGGTATCGGACACGCGGGCACACTCATCTCGGCGATCCTCTACCTGTTTCGCGCCGGCTTCCGAACGACGATCTACCGATGTGCTGAAGCGATGACGGTGTTCGCCGTCATGACGGCCGGTCTGTTCCCGATCCTGCACCTCGGACGGCCGTGGAAGTTTTTCTGGCTCATTCCGTATCCCAACTGGCGCTACATCTGGCCGCAGATGAAGAGTCCGCTCGTGTGGGACGTGTTCGCGATTCTCACGTATCTCACGATCTCGGCGACATTCCTTTATGTCGGCCTCGTTCCCGATCTCGCGATCCTGCGCGATCGCGAAACGAATCCGATTCGAAAGCGGCTCTTCGCACAGCTCGCACTCGGCTGGCGCAACACGGACCGCGAGTGGCGCCACTTCGTTCGCGCGTATCTCTTCCTCGCCGCGTTCTCCACGCCGCTCGTTCTCTCCGTACACTCGGTCGTGTCGTTCGACTTCGCCATGTCGGACGTGCCAGGATGGCACACCACCGTGTTCCCGCCCTACTTCGTCGCCGGCGCGATCTACTCGGGCATCGGAATGGTCTTCACGATCATCATTCCGCTGCGCAAGTGGTTCAACCTCAAGCACTACGTAACGATCAACGACCTCGATGCCGCGGCGAAGCTGGCACTGTTCACGTCGCTTGTCGTCGGCGTGTCCTACGCCTGTGAGTGGTTCGTCGCGTGGTACAGCGGAAGTCCTGCGGAGAAGCAGTTTTTCGCGAACCGTCTGTGGGGCCAGTGGTGGTGGGCGTCGGCGCTGTTGTACACGTGCAATATCTGCCTCCCGCTGTCGCTCTTCTCGCAGTGGTGCCGTCGCAACACCACGTGGCTCTTCATTCTCTCGATCTTCATCAACATCGGCATGTGGTTCGAGCGGTTCGTCATCGTCGTTCCATCGCTGTCGCACGAGTACGAGCCGTGGCAGTGGGCCGGGTACCGTCCGACGTGGGTCGACTACGCGATTCTTTGCGGATCGTTCGGCTGGTTCTCGATGTGGTTCCTGCTGTTCATCAAGCAATTCCCCGTGATAGCGCTGACCGAAATCAAGGAAATCGTGAAGCCGCGCCTCAAGTACCGGCATCCGCGAGGCGTGGATTCCACGGCGCATCCACTTCCGTTCATGCCTGACACGCCAGGGGAGTTCGACTGATGCGCGGCGTCATCGGGCTGTTTCGCGAGTTGGACACCACGGTCGACGCGATCGCGCTTCTCAAGAAGCGCAAGCTTGGCGAGTTCACCGTATACACGCCCACGCCGCGCCACGAGATCGAGCATGCGATCGATCGAGGGCCGAGCGCCGTTCGCCGGTTCACGCTCATCGGCGGCCTTGCGGGTTTGACGTTCGGCTACTGGATCGCGATCTGGATCTCGGATTACTGGCCGCTGGTTGTAGGCGGGAAGGCGATCGCGACGTGGATTCCGTACACGGTATTTGGATTCGAGGTGATGGTACTCATCGGAGGGTTGGCGACGGTCGCCGGTCTCTTCGCAACTGCGCGGTTTCCCCGAATCACACATACCGTAGGGTACGACAAGCGCTTCAGTCACGGCGATTACGGCGTGTGGATCGAGCCCGCGCCAGACAAGATCCAGGAGGCGGAGCAGTTGTTACGTGATGCTGGCGCAGTGGAGGTGCGTGTTGAACGCTAGAGCAATTCGCGCGCTCCTTGCAGTCGCCCCGCTAATTCTCAGTCTGTCGGCGTGCGAATGGTTCAGCGACTTCCGTCGCCAGCCATCGCTCCATCCGTGGCAGCCAATTCACTGCGACGCGCGCCGCGACGTCTGCGATGAAACGATTCCGTCGCGCGGCAATCCGCAGTATTCCGTGTCGGTGTACGGAACCGAGCGTGCTGGGTTCGAGACGTCGTACCAGCCGCTTCCAGGTACGATCGACTCGATGTCGAACATTCAGAATCCGGTGCCGGTGACGGCCAGATCGCTCGCCAATGGTCACAAGTACTTCGCGGTGAACTGCGAACCGTGCCATGGTGAGAAGGGACTGGGTGACGGCCCCGCCACCAAGTACGGAATGATCGGCATCAACCTGACGATGGATCTCACGAAGAGCCGCACCGATGGCTACATCTTCGGCATGATTCGCAATGGACGCGGCGCAATGCCGTCGTACAATCGCGTCGAAGAGATGGATCGCTGGGACGTCGTGAATTACGTGCGCGCACTGCAGGGCAAGGTCGGCGTGACCGTGCCAACGGGACCGCTTGCCATGCCTGGTGTGACCGGACGCTGGGTGCCTGGTTATACGCGAGATGCACCCGACAAGCCGGCTCCCTTCACGCCGCCATCCGCGGGGAGTGCCAAGGACTGGTACAAGCCCGGCGAGTCAGCGCCGGCGCTCGACATGAGATCTCCGCGCGTCGGACCTCCCTTACTTGATTCAACCATCTATAAGACCGGTGTTCCGCAGGGGGTCAAGCGATGAGCTCGCACGGTGATGCTCACATGCCGACGCGCGAAGAAATAGTCGAGGGGACACAGACCCCGATCGCGCGCTGGCTCAAGTCTTCCTGCGTCGTCCTTGCCGTCGTCGGAGTCGTCGCGTTCATCTTTGGCGCAATTCGTGGGCGCCGATCGTATGTGGCAGGCGGTGCACTTCAACTGGCTCTTCTTCAGCACCGTCTCGTCCGCCGGCGTTACGATGGTCGCCGTACAACGCATCTCCACTGCACGCTGGTCGCGTCCGCTCGTTCGGTTCATGGAAGGCTACGTTGCCTTCCTCCCGGTCGGCTTCGTGATTCTCTGCCTCACGCTGTTCTTCGGGCGTAATCACATCTTTCCGTGGACGCAGCATCCGCTGATGATCGGCGAGAAGCGGGCCTATCTCAACATCCCGTTCTTCATCGCGCGCGACCTCGTCATGTTCGGAATCCAGACGGTGCTTAGCGTCTGGTACATCTACACTTCCGTACGCCTCGACGTCGGAATCGTCCCGGAGCACGGATCGGATTGGGCCCGCGGAATCCGCGAGCGCATGCGTCGCGGCTTCGGCGATGAACGCCGGGAGCTTCACTCCACCCATTCTCGGCAGGGCTATATCGCCGTAGCGATGGTTTTTGCATATGCCCTGTTCTGGATCATAATGTCGTGGGATCTGTCCATGTCGCTGGATCCGCACTTCCAGAGCACGCTCTACGGCTACTGGTTCTTCATGGGGTCGTGGGTCGCGGCGATTGCTGCGTGGACGCTCATCACAATGGCGTGGCGAAGCCATCTTGGCCGTCAGGACATCATCACCGATGTTCACTTCCATGATCTCGGTAAGCTCTGCTTCGCGTTCACAGCGTTCTGGGGCTATCTCACCTTCGGCCAGTATCTCGTTATCTGGTACGGCAACCTCGGTGAGGAAACGCACTGGGCGCGCCTGCGTCTGATCGCGCCCTGGAGCTGGATCACCGTTGCGGTCGTCTTCCTGATGTTCATCCTTCCGTTCTTCGGCCTGCTATCCCGCGCGGCAAAGGTCTATCTCCCGACGATGGCGTTCTTTGCGGCCTGCCTCGTGGTTGGGCTGTACCTGCATCGTTACGACGAGATCTATCCATCGATCTACGGCGTGGTACCGGATGGACATCTTCCGTACGGCCTGTGGGAGATTGCGATCACCGCCGGATTTCTCGGCATCTGGGGGCTCTGCTACATCGGCTTCATGGATGCATTCCCACGGATGCGTGTGCTACTTATGACGTCGCCATACCGGGACGAGGTGCAGGTGCCGGTAAACCCCAAGACGATGGATCCCCTGCCGGCGCACGAATAGCCGGGCGCAGATCCATCCACCGCGCCCGGGCAGAAAGCCAATCTCCTGCCCGTAACGCGATTAAATTCCGTGGTTCGCACCAATTGGTGCGAACCACTCGGGGGCTTCGTTCAACGGTAGGACATCGCCTTTGCAAGGCGAGAATAAGGGTTCGATTCCCTTAGCCTCCACTGCAGCGTGTTGAGTCGAGCGCGCTGCTACATCTCATCCAGGCGTGCAGCGGCTGTTCGAATGCCGGCGACCAACCTGGCGCCGCCGCCGCTGTCGAGCCAGCCCACGACGATGCGCGAAGCTGCGGCGATGCGGTCGTGCAGCCGCGCGAAGAGAAGCGCGAGCGACGTGTCGAACGGCGAGTTCGTCACCACCCTCAGGAAGTCCATCGCGCCCGTCGGCCTGTACACCAACTCGCTTGCGACGAGTGCAGTGCGTTGCGCCGCGATCGTCGTCACCTCGTGCGAGACACGATGCGCGAGCAGCTGCGCGTCCCGAAGGTCGCCAACGATGTCCTGAAAGCGCGTCAGTTCGTCGATGAGAGACGAGGCTTCCGGCACGCTATCGCCGAGCAGATCGAGGTGGTAGCGGGTCTGCTTGGCGATGATCCTTGCACGATGCAGACGCTTTGCGTCGTCTGCAGACCGGATCCGCTCGAACGCTTTCTCCAGCGCCTCAGCCTGATCCCTGAGAAGCCTCGCCGATACCGGACGCATCCGTTCATCGCTCTCGGGCCGACGGATGTCACGCTTCACGATGTAATGCGCGAGCTCTCTTTGAAGCGAGTTCGTCGCGACATCGAGCTGGCGGGAGCGAGCTTTCTTGAAGTGTCGCCACGCGGTCTTGCGATCTGCCTTCAGCGTCGACCGAATCCACTGGGCCGCCGCCAGACGCGAGTCGCCGAGCGCCATACGCTCCGCGCGGAGCCACGCGAGCTGAACATCGAGGTCGCGGAGGTCTGTAGTCGCCTCTGCGATTCGGCGGAGACGGCGCGTCGTTCGCTTTCGAAGCGTATCGTCGAGGCATGGCCGGTACACCTTCAGCCACGATCGCAGTCGCCGGAGAGCGACCCTGAACCTGTGCACGGTTTCCGGGTCTCGCCTGACGAGCAGGTCTTCGGCGTCGAGCAGCTCTTCGAGCGCGCGAAGCGCGACCACTCTGGCCGCGCGCTGCGCAGAATCGAAGTCGGCGTTCCACTCGAGCCGTGAGGTCATGCGATAGTATCTCCTGCTCAATCTTACTGGATGCGTCAGCCTGAGGGCGCTACGCATGCGACCAGCGCGCCGTTGCTGTGCGCACGACGATTCAGGCAAAGTGTCTCGGACGGTATTGCGCCATGGGCGTCATGGCCGTAGCATACGGCCATGACTACCGCAACCAAACCACGCAATCCCGCCTCCCGAGCCATCGTGCTGGCTACAACAGTCGTGCTCGGCGGGATAGCTATCGCGCTTATTTTTGCGCCGGCTGAAATCGGAGCAGCTCTCGGTGCAGTGGAAACTGGCAAGGGCACCATCCTGTTGCAGTTGTACGGCGCCGCGCTCTTCGGCCTCGCGATGACCGGTTGGATGGTGAAGGACTCGGTGATCGGTGGAATTTTCGGCCGGTCGTACGTAGTGGGTAACACTGCGCATGCGGTGGTGGGCGCCTCGGCGCTCCTCCGGTCCGCGGTCGAGCCAGCGGCAACTCCGCTGTTGAAGCTGCTCACATGCGCATACGTGGCGCTGGCGGTCATATTCGGGTACTTGATGTTCGCGGCGACGCCGCAGTCATAAATCGCGGTTGCCGCCATTTGGGCCGGCCCGCGCGCTGTTTAACGCCGTGCTTTTTGCGGCGTCAAACACGCCATGAGCCGTATCGTGCCTTACTCGCGCACCAGGGTGAGCTATCTGGTTATCTGCCTCGCCGCGATGTGTGCCGCTGGTGTTGGTCTCGTGACCTGGTGGGTCTGGAACAGCGACTGGTCTTCCAGTCCACCGCCGGTGATCGGGATCCCGGTTCTCCTGCTTTCGGCAATTCTTGCGATCGGCGCGATCTTCTCGTGCTTCACGGTCGAGGTGCGCGACAACAAGCTCGCGTGGTGGTTCGGCTTCGGAGCGTTCCGGCGCGAGGTTCGACTCTCGGCGATCGCCTGCGCCGAGGTCGCGAACGCTTCATGGCACGAGGTCCACGGGATCAGGCTAGGGCGTCCGACGCGGGTGTACGGGGCAACCGGCGGCGACGCAGTCAGCCTGCGGCTCCATGACGGCTCGTTGCTCAAGCTGCAGGCGCACGAGCCGGAAGCTCTACTGACCGTGCTCGCCATGCGACGCTGAGCCGGGCCGGCCGCCGGCTCGGACCGCGAGCTCGCAGGAGGGCGGCGCACGCTCGCCTCGGCACACGTGCGAAAGCGCCGTGATAGCAATATTCTTCGGAAACGCTTTCACCTCCAGAAATGCAAATCCAGAACCAGCCCACGCCGCCTGTCGGCTCGCCCGCGCCCGATTTTACCCTTGCTTCGACTTCAGGCGAGCAGATCACGCTGTCTTCATTCCGCGGAAACAGCGCAGTGCTTATAGCATTCTTTCCGCTCGCATTCACCAGCACTTGCACGGCTGAGCTTTGTGAGTTCTCGGACGACTACGACGACTTCACGCGAAGTGGTGTGGTCGTGCTGCCGATATCGGTCGATTCCGTTCCGACGCTCAAGGAATTCAAGGCAAAGCACAATATGAAAACGGATCTGTTGTCCGACTTCAAGCGCGAGGCGGGGCAGGAGTACGGCGTCATGTGGCAGGACGCGTTCTTCACGAACCGCGCTTACTTTCTCGTCGACAAGTCAGGTGTGATTCGGTGGGAGCACGTGGAGGCTACGCCGAGCGGGAAGAGAGCCAATACGGAGATCCTTGCGGAGATCGCAAAGCTGTAATTCCGGCGCGGCCCTGCTGCCGCGCCAGATTCACGACCCCGCCATGAACACGCGGATCTGCACCTTCTGCTTCGCCTTGAAAAGGAGTGCGGCTTCCCAGGGCAGCAATCTGATCTGAATGGGACTCAGGATTCTGGGAAGCGTCTGCTGCACATCCAGCCGCGAAATTTCCCAGCCTTCGTCGACGGCCGCTTCCTGTCTCTTCAGCGCTTCCGCCGAATTGTACTCGTCGCCCAGGGCAGCGAATTCCTCGCCCAGAGAGTTCCAAAGGCTGTCCATGCGCTGCCTGTAGACTGAATCGGCCTTCTGCAGCGCATCGGACTGATCCGGCGTCAGCAGGAGCGAGTCCGACTGCTGAAGTATCTGCGAGTACGGATCGGGCACATTGCGGGCATAACGGCGCGCGAGTTCGTGGGCCGACAGCTTCGGTCCCTTATGTCCCGCTCGTCCCGGGTTCAGCCACCGATCCAGTTGCTGCTCGGGAATTTGGCGTCCGACTGACAGCGATACGTCGAGTGTTACCGCGAACGGAACCCGGAGCAGCGTGTTGGCCGGATTGGTGTTCCCGAACCTCGGGTTTATCACGTACTTGAAGCGGTCCGAACTCGCATCGAAGCCGGTTGGTGTGTAGAGCACGGGATCCGGATACGCCGCGGTTCCCCAACCGCGCAGATGATTCGGACCGTGCAGCAGTTGATCCAGCCCACCGAGCGGATTCGTGAACGCAAGCGAGACGGTGCCGTAGCGGTGAGTTACCGGCATTGTGCCCGAGTATTCGAGCTGTGCGTTGAGCGAGGTCGTCCATGGTCCCTCGCAACTGTTGCGCGCAGCTGCACGTCCTAATTGTTGCGTCAGGCAATCGCGCACGTTCTGGGACGACGAGCTGAGTAATGTGCGCGTTCCCCTGGCGAGCGACGTGTCTGCCATCGATACGGGATTGAAGATGAACGCGCGATCATTCGCGAGACCATCGCCATTCACGTCGCCGCCGACCATAGGTGTGAACGGCAGGCCGGATTGCAGCCTGCCGAAGAAGGTGAGCGCGACGCGCTTGTACGAGTATCCACCCTGGAGCAGGATCTGGTGGCGGATATCCAGATCACCGCGCGCCCACTGACGCGCTTCAGGACTGCCAAAGGTGCTGCCATCGAACCCGCTTTCCAACGCTCGGGTGTCAGCGAGCGTGTAGTTGAGCGAGAAGTACCAGTTGGAGAGGTCGTCGAGTACGGGAGATAGACTCAGCGTTGCCTGGCTGCTCCTGGATGTGAGGTTTGCAACATTGTCGATGACATGCCCGAACGTCGGCGCTATTCTCGCGCCGACCGATGACACCGCTCCGCTGGCCGGTACTACGCCTGTGGCGTCCACAAATACCGGCCGTCCCTCGTCGCTCAACGTGAATCGCTGGACGTTGCTGAAATTCACATCGGTTCGTCCGGGCTGGTCGACATTCAGCGAATACAACCCTTCGATCGAGTAGACAAGCCGCTTGTAACTCGACGCGTAAGACAGGTTGCCACGCCACGTCCTCGGCGCCGTATAGTTGGGATCGAATAGCTGCACTTCCGGCGCTGCGTCGGTGAATACCGGGGTCGCGCCGCTCAGGCACTGCGTGGGAATCGAGCCCGGGTTCGACAAGTACTGCGCGAAATCGGGCGTAGGTGTCGCACTTCCTACACAGCTCAGAGATTGGATGCCGCCTGGAAGACCGGTCGCTGCGGATGCGTTCATCAGCAGATTAGCCGGTAGTATGCTGCGGAACTCTCCGATTCCGCCGCGCACGTAGCTCGTCGGGCCCTCGCGAAACTCTCCGACATTGTTGAAGCGGATTCCCATACCAGCCGGCTTCCGGATCCATGTGAAGCCGATCCGAGGGCTCACGCTGATTGTGTTGGGAGCGTTGTCCGTGCGCAACCCAAAGGTGGATGCCACAGCGGGGTTGAATGCGGGTGTGGACGTGTAGCGGTTGGCCTCGAATCGTGCGCCGTAAAGCAGCTGGAACGAGTCGGACTTGCGCCAGAGGTCGCCGATGGCAGCGTAGCCATTCCACACCGATCCGCTGAGCGTCGGTGAGCTGAGCGTCCGAGTGAAGCTCGATGCGTTGTTGCTCGCGAGGTCGCTCAGTGAATTGAACGAGAAGGTGCCGAGCGAGTTGGGATTGGTCTCTTCGCTGATGCCGTCGAACCGTGAATCGGCATCGAGCTTGACGCGGTGCGTGGCGCGTCCGCGAGCATAGAATTGAGTCTCGCTCGTGGTTTCCCACGTCCACTTCCGTGTGTCACTCTGAAGTGCTGAATTACCGCCGAAGGCGAGCGATGTGAGGCCGCCCGTCTCGTCGGGGAACGTCGATGCGACGAGTACGCGCCCTGCCGGGAGAGCAATGTTGGGCGTCGACAGATCGCGGGAGAATGTGAAGGCGCTACGCTCCTCGTTCAGGTAGTCGCCATGGATGTACGTCGAGTAGAGCGCTTGCAGCATTCCGATTCCCTGCGAGGATGTGCCGGACGCCGTAGCAGTCGCGGTCGGCGAGCCCGACAGGAAGTTATCGCTCGAGAGCTTGGCGTAGCCGAGCAGACCCCACGTCGTTCGAGCCGGCTCGAAGGTGGCCCAATCGTACGGCGCATGATCGATGCGGCCGATGAACGACGCATTCTGCATGACGTGCGATGTGCGGGCGAGGCCGCCGAACGGAACACCATTCGCACCCAGCACGTCGAACAATCGCGCCGCGGAATCGGGCGATACGCCGGCATGCTGTAGCAGCACCGGATCGGCGTTCGCGAGCGACACCGCGTCGGACACGCGGCGTGCCGCTTCGGCGCCATAGCTGTAGGTGTACTTGTCATCGTCCATATCGCCGTCGCCGCCAAAGCTCGCGTCGACGTTGGTGAACCGCTGACCCGAGTGCGCCGACACCGGATCCGTGTATTGCAGCGCTGGCGCGTCGATCGTCAGGTGCACGCGGCGACTCGAGAAAATGTTGCCAGGAGCCAGCTCCACATTCTCGTTGATGCCACCGAACCAACCGTTCGCCGGATCGAAGCTGGACGAAGAGACCCGGACATCGACGCGCGCATCGCGCGGTACCGTCGTACCGGCGAATGCCATTCCGTTGAGCGTGGTGGAGTTCTGGCTGCCTGGCAGGCCGCCGACCGAAAGGCCGCCCGGCGTCGACGCGATTCCAGGAATGGTCGCAGCAAGCGCGGTAAGGTCACCAGCCTGGCTCGGCGGCACGGCGCCATTGACGCCACCGATTACCTTTCCGATGCGCCCGTCTGATTGACCTCCCGCATATCCTGGCGATCGGGCTTCGGTTTCTTGGCGCTGATCTTGACCGTCGCCAGCTCCTGCGCACCAGCGCGCGGAAGTTGCGCATCGACCGTAAACACGGAATCACTACCTGTCCGCGTAACGCGCTTGCGAAACGTCGTGCGTCCGAGGGCAGATATATGAACGAGATAGTCGCCCGTACCTTCGGCGAAGACCATCGTGTAATGGCCGGCGCTGTCGGTCTTCGTGGCTGTCGAAGTCGCGCAGGCGCCATCGTTACGATGACGTCTGCATCGACAATCGCCATCCCGCTGTCGGTAGTTACTGTACCGCGAATAGTGTCGCGATGTGTCTGCGCGGTGCATGGCGCCGACAATGCTGCGATGGCACAGCCCAGAGTAATTCCGGATGACACAAGCTTTGACATCAGTCGCGAGCCGCGGTGAGTCATTTCGGATTGTTCGTGAGTACAAGAGTGAATGGATGCGTTGCTGGTGTCAGCTTCCTGCCTCGTTGCTCCGTGAGATGGTGGGACGGTTAATGAGTGATGCTGAACGTGAACGGCTGCTGCACTAGCTGTCGTACCTTCTTGCCACCGATCTCAGCAGCGTAGAAGCGCATGCGGGGGAGTGCCGAGCGCACGGCGGCCGTGAACAGATCGTTGGTGCTCTTCTCGATCTTGAGCGTGCTGGGGTCGGCCCGGCCCGTCGTATCGACCACGAACTGGGCGTCCACCTCGCCTTCGATGCCTGCGCTCTGGAGCGTCTGCGGATAGGTCGGCGTTGGACTTCCCGGTGCCTGTGCCGCCTGCTTCTCCACCTGGAACGAGAAGTAGGTCATGTTACTCACGGCGTGGCGGGGCTTGCCGGCGGGTTCGCGTTGCTCCATCGCTTCACGTTGCCGGAGAAGCGCGAGCGCAGTCTGTGCGGAGTCAACCGTGCGACGGTTCGCCTGGTCGATCGTAATTGCGCATCAGGGCACGATCCGTCTGCGCGAAGACTATCATTTTCGGCCTTCAGGATCGCCAGACTGTCGGTCCGACGCTTCGATCCGGTATCGGACGCGGCTGGCCGCCGGAGAGCACGAGTGCTTGCATCCAATGCATATCGGCTAACGGTTGCCGCGCTGCCGTGGTGTAAGAGCGAGCGTTGGGACAGGCGTCGTGAGCGCGACTGTGACTGCGACAAGTGCTGCGATCGCACCGCCAACCAGACCGCGCGTTCCGACAGCGTGAGCGGGGGACATCGCGCGCAACCGCAACTCCAGCTCCGATGGCAGCCTCAGCAATGCCACCATCGGCACGGCGAGTGGTCCGCTGTTTCTCCCCCGCGACGCAACTTCGAGGAGCACGTACCCATATTCCTTCGCGCTCGGAAACCGGCGAAGTACGCGCGTGTCGCAATCCATCTCTATCGCGCGCCGCAGCCTCGCCGCGCACCACCACAGTCCGATGTTCCACGGCATCAATACCAGCGCGACGATCGCGAGAAAGAGGCGCTCCGGATCGCGCGCATTGATATGCTCGCTCTCATGTGCCAGAACGAGGCGACGATGTTCGGGCTGCATCTTTGTCGCCCACGTCGGCACCACGATACGGTGTGAAAGCAAACCGACAACGGCGGGCCCCGTTGCGGTCGACACCTCGATTGCCACCCCGTCGAGCGTCGTGCGTCGCCAAGCGCGTTGCGCTCGCCGCCAGTGAAATACACCGAACACAAGCCACCCGAGCAGTGCCAGGGACAGGCACGCCCACGCGACAATTGCGATCGTCGAAAAACTGCGGCTCAACCGTGCGATCGCGGTAAGGATACGCGCGCCCGTGGCAACAACATTCTGATCAGCGCATCGCGGCCAACGAAATCGCTGGCTACCGCGCGGCGCCCCGAATTCACGACTATCGTTGCAAGCTGCACTGGCCCGCTGACAGCGTCGGTACTCGAGGTGGCCGCTGGCGTCCGCGAAGGAGTGCCAGCCCAACGCACCCATCGGCGCGATCGTCGCCAATATTATCGCCGCAGTCCAGAGGTGCCGCGCAGTACCACGTCCACGCGTCCCTGATTCCAACGCCGCTGCACCAGCAGCGAGCAACAGAGTGAGGAGGAGGATATAAGCGAACACTGTCGGACTCATTTCGAATCCTCCTCGAGCCGCTCGTCCAACAACGCGCGCAGGCGGCGTAATGTGGCGTCGTCCAGCTCGTGACTCGACACGAGCTGTGTCAGCAGCTTCTCAGGCGACCCGCGAAAGAACTGGCCGATTACTCTATCGATCGCGCTCGAGCTCGCCTCGTCGCGCTCGACCAGGGCTGCGTACCGATGCGCTCTGCCCTCGGCCTCTCGCGCGACCTTGCCCTTTTCCTCCAGCACGCGGAGAAGCGTGAGGATGGTGGTGTACGCCGAGCCGTCACCGAGGGCGTCGCGCACCTCCGCCACCGTGCTCGGTCCGCGCTCCCAGAGCACGGTCATGATCTCGATCTCTCGTGGGGTAAGCCGCTGCATCCGGACGTCCTCCTACTAAGAGTATAGTACTAAAGCCATAGTACTGATCCCGAGCTCACCTGTCAAGAGCGTGCTCGCGTGCCGCGTGCCCGCCCGGAGCTCATTGGATCACGAACGAGAAGCTCTGCTGCACCAGCTGGCGCACCGGCACTCCGCCAACCTGCGCAGGCCGAAAGCGCGAACCGAGTAGAGCGCTTCGGACCGCAGCTGAGAAAAGCGGATTGTTACTGCCGCTGACCTGAATCGAGAAGGGCTCTACTCGTCCTGCGGTGTCCATGACGAATTGCACGGTCACCGCCCCCTGTATTCCGCTCGCGCGAAGTGCATCCGGATACGCGGGCGGCTTCGTCCCCGGAACCACCGCCGCTTGTCTGTCCACCGATTGTTCGTCGAACAGCGCCCCGTCCGCGCCGGTAACTGCGGATCCGTTATCGCTACATTTGACGCCCTCGCGAAATTCGCCCCGCGTACGATCGCCGTCGATGGCTTCGCAAACATGTCCAGCGCGAGGGCGATTGGTGGCAGCCACGGGGGACGGTACCTGGACCGCCGGCGGTACGTCGATCCCTCGTGGAGCAGCGGCGTTGTTTTGTGAGCGCCGAAGTTGGTCTGGTTGCGTTTTCGGAGCCGGCGCCGGCCGGAACAGGTGTCTGCCGCGAAGGTACGACCGCAAGGTTATGCATCCGTGTCGGCGCCATTAGGCGTCGTACAGCAAATCGTTACGAATTGATGAACGCCGGAGGTCGGCCTCGCGCGCTACCTTATGCCGTCATGAGATCAATCCGCCGTCTGCTGACAACGGCGCTGGCAATAGCCGCGCTTGTACCAGGATCCCGCGTCGTCCACGCGCAGGCGCCGCACAAAACTCGCAATGTCGTCCTCATAGTTTCCGACGGCCTGCGCTGGCAGGAAATATTTCAGGGCGCGGATCCGACGCTCATGAACCGCAAGTACGGCCATGTGCAGGACACGACCGCCCTCCGGCGCGAGTTCGCGCGCGACAACACGACAGCCGCACGCGCTGCACTTTTTCCGTTCCTATGGAGCGTCGTGGCGACAAAGGGTGAGATTTTCGGCAACCGGAACGAGAACAGCGACGCCGACGTGACGAATGGCTTCAAGTTCTCCTATCCGGGCTACAACGAGATGATCACCGGACATCCCGATCCCCGCATCAACAGCAACAACGCGGGACCGAATCCCAACGTCTCCGTCTTCGAGTGGCTCAATACGCGACCGACGTTCGCGGGCCACGTGGCTGTCTTCGGAACATGGAACGAGTTCGCCGACATCTTCAACCGGCAACGAAGCCATCTTCCGATATGGGCGGCGTTCGACACTCCGCCCGAAGCATCGCCGCCGACTCGCAGCGATTCACTGCTCGCCGGGCTGTACGCCACGACCACGCGCATATGGGACGACCTCGCGTACGACTCGTTCATGCAGGCCGAAGTATCGAGCTACGTCGCCCGCGAACACCCGCGCGTCATGTTCGTCGGATATGGCGAGACCGATGAATGGGCGCACGCAGGGCGCTACGACGAGGTCCTTACCTCTGCACATCAGTTCGATCAGTTCGTCGGTGATCTCTGGAAGATGCTGCAACGGATGCCCCAATACCGGGACTCGACGACGTTCATAATCACGACGGACCACGGCCGCGGCGCCGGGCTCGAGAAGTGGACAGATCACGGCGCCGATGTCGTCGGCGCCGAGTCCATTTGGATAGCGATCATCGGACCCGATACGCCCCGACTCGGAGAGCGCCGGAATGCCGCGCCGGTGACGCAATCGCAGATTGCGGCAACCATCGCGGAATTGCTGGGCGAGGATTACAACGCAGCTATCAGGGAAACGGCAAAGCCGCTCCCATGACCCGCAGCTCGCGGGTTTGGTACTGTGTGACCGCATAGTTATGCGATGACAGCGCATGCACAACCATTACTTGCTCGGGGGTTAAATAACTCGCTCGGGAGTGCGACATTACTAAAGATGGACCACCCCAGCCGCACCTCGAATGACCGCAATCGCCAATAACACCGACGCGCCAACGACGTCCGCCGATTATATCGAGCTCGAAGACGAGTGGGGTGCGCACAACTACCATCCGCTCGACATCGTTATCGACCGCGCTTCCGGAGCGTGGGTGTACGACGTGGACGGCAAGCGCTACCTCGATTGTCTGAGTGCCTACTCTGCGGTCAACCAGGGCCACTGCCATCCCCGCATCCTCGCCACGCTCGTCGAGCAGGCGCACCGCGTGACGCTTACATCGCGCGCGTTCCGCAACGACCAGCTGCCGCTCTTCTGCGAAGAAGTTGCGCAGCTCTGCGGAATGGAAATGGTTCTTCCAATGAACACCGGCGCCGAGGCGGTCGAGAGCGCCATCAAGGCTGCGCGACGCTGGGGCTACGAAGTGAAGGGCATTCCGGACGACATGGCCGAAATTGTCGTATTCGAGAACAACTTTCACGGACGCACCACTACAATCGTCGGCTTCTCGTCGGAACCATCTTACCGTGCCGGTTTCGGTCCCTTCGCGCCCGGATTCAAGCTCATTCCGTTCGGCGACGTCGCTGCTCTCCGTGCCGCGATCACGCCCAACACCTGCGCGGTCCTCATGGAGCCGATTCAGTGCGAGGCAGGAATCCTCATTCCGCCGGACGGATATCTCCGCGCCGCCTCCGATCTCTGTCGCGAGAACAACGTCCTCTTCATGGCTGATGAGATCCAGACGGGGCTAGGCCGCACAGGCCGAATGTTCGCGTGCGATCACGAAAATGTGAAACCAGACGTCTACATTCTCGGCAAGGCTCTCGCCGGCGGTTTCTACCCGGTCTCGGCAGTGGTTTCATCCCGCGAAGTTCTTGGTGTGCTGCGCGCCGGCACACATGGAAGCACATTCGGTGGCAATCCACTGGGCTGCGCGGTCGCCCGTACTGCGCTCGACGTTCTGCGTGACGAGCACCTTGTCGAGCGATCCGCCGAGCTGGGTGCGTGGTTCCAGCATCAGGTCGCGGCCATCAGGCACCCTGACATCAAGTCCGTGCGCGGCCGCGGCCTGATGGTTGGAGTCGAGCTCCACGTTCCTGCACGGCCATATTGCGAAGCGCTGATGACGCTCGGAATGCTGTGCAAGGAGACGCACGACCGCGTAATTCGACTCGCACCGCCGCTCATGACTTCGCGCGAAGATCTCGAATGGGCGGTTGTTCAACTGCGCACTGCTTTCGCGCAGGACTGATTCGACCCGGGTCTACCAGCACAACAACAGCCTCGGTGCGCCGAGGCTGTTGTTGTTTGCGCGACTCAGTGTTTCTCGTTGACCGGAATTGATTTCTCGGCCGCGTTCTTGTTCTGTGATTGACCAGTGACCCGCGCGTTTCCGTTTGTGTTCCCGCTCGCGTCACTTCCGATTGCGATCTTCTTTGGCTGTGGGAGCGCAGCTTTGGGGATGTGTACCTCCAGCACTCCGTGCGCGAAGTTCGCAGCGATCTTGGAGTCGTCCACACCCTTGGGCAGGCGGAACGAGCGTGTGAACGAGCCGTAGCTCCGCTCCACGAGGTGGTACTCCGTGCCTTCGCCTTCCTTGCGCTCGACAGACTTCTGTCCGCGCACGGTAAGCATGCCGTTGTCGGACGTTACTTCGACGTCGTCAGGCTTTACGCCAGGCAGCTCGATCGATAGAGCGATCTCGTTATTGTCTTCGCGGACGTCGACCGGTGGCGACCACATCGCGGTCGGCGTTGTTCTCGTTATCACATCGTCGAAGAGGCGATTCATCTCCCGGCGAAGACCGAATACCGGGAGCGGTGTCAGAGAAGTTTCGAACAGCATGGTACTGACCTCCATCTCAATTAATGAAAGGTTGTGGGCCCAGGCGCCCGCATTCGAAATGTGGCAACGCCCGGGCCAACCGCGGGCTGCCACTATGGCCAATGGCCGTCGAATTGTCGGCCAAGTCGGCGCTCCCGCGTGCAATCATGGCAGCTTGGCGGCTTGGCAGCTTCCGGCCCGCAAACAGAACGGCTCCGACGTCTGCCGGAGCCGTTCATTGGGGGGACAGCCACGGTCGGAGCTGCTACGGTAGCTCGGTGGCGCCCGGATCCGTCGTTGTGTCGGAGGTGGTGCCGGCGGTTGTGCCGGAGCCGGCGTCGGGCGAGGTGGCCGTGGTGCTGTCTTTGGCCTTCGACGCGCCGCCGCCATGATGGTGGTGGTGGCCATGGGTCGACGCAGCCCGCATGTCCGTTTCAAGCTTCTGCAGCGCTGCCTTGGCCGCCGTGGAGTCGCCTGCCTTCACCGCCGCACTCAACGCCTGGAAATCGCTCTGAATAGGAGACGAGGCCTGCGGCTGGCTGCTCGGACTGTACGTCTGCTGATCTTGCTTCAGGGCGGATAGCGCGGACTGCGCGGCCGTCATGTCGCCAGTTTGCACGGCGCCGAATAGCGCTGAGAGGTCACTCTGGAACTTGTCCTGAGGCTGGCTGGCTGCTGCGGCGCTGACCTCGGATGTTGACGATGACTGCATGTCGGGCTGGAGAGCTGCAAGCGCCTTCTGCGCGCTGTCCATGTTGCCCGACTCGACCGCGTCCTCGAGCGCCTGAAATTCCGTCTTTCGCTTCTGGCTGGCGGCAACGGAAGACGGATCAAGCACCGACGCAATGTTTGAAACGGTCATGCAAGCCTTCGCCAGCGATCTGGCCGGTAATGTTGAGAGGCATAGTGTCGCGAAATCGTGCAGGTCCGGTTCGCGATCGACACACAGAGTATCGACCGAGATTTTTCTGCCACCATCGCGTGGTCATACCATTTCCGCTAAGAATGAAATGGCGACTTTACGCAAGCGAACGACACTTGTTTGTGATGTGGTCGAGGCGCGTCGGACAAAAGAACCGCTTCTGCCGGCAAATGCGTTACCAATCGATCGGTCATCCTGTCCTACGGTGGGCGCACGTAGAAGACCGATCCATAGGAAGAGACATTTGTCGTCAAAAGCACATCACCACGCTACATCGCCATCCGTTTCCGAAGAGTCTGGCCCCGCGACGCTGGTGGGCGCACTTGCCGATATCGCGGTCTGCCTCAGTGACGCGCGGCCAACGGAACTGGTTGCCCAGGACGTGCTCGAGCGCGCCCATCTCACCATAGGTGCTTCCGAGTTGGCCGTGTGGCTCGACACGGGCGGACAGCTCGTGCGCACCTGGGGCGCGGGTCCCGACGAGGCGTCGCTGGATGAGGTGCGCGCTGCGCTTGCGGGCGCAGCACCTGGAATGATTGCTCGGGAGATGTCTTTCGGTCCGCGTCGCGTGGGCATTCTCGTCGCCAGATTCGGCGGCGAGGCTGTCGAGTCGGTGGAGAGATTCGTCGAAGCGCTGGCCGCTCTGCTCGCGGCCTTCGTTGCGAATTCCGAGCGCTCCCGGCGCCTGGAGAGCGATCTGCAGATCCGCATGCGCGAAGTGCAACACCAGAAGCGATTCACCGAAACCGTGCTCGACCTGTTGCCGCTCGGACTTTACGTCATTGACCGCGATTATCGAATCACGGTGTGGAACCGGAAACGCGAGACTGGAATGCAGGGTGTGTCGCGTGATGAGGCGATCGGTCGTACCGTCTTCGAGGTTCTTCACCGGCAGCCCGAAGAGCTGGTACGTAGCGAGTTCGACGAAGTGTTTCGAACTGGCAAGTCCCAGCAACTGCAGACCGAGTCGAGCGCGAGCGGCGCGCTTCGCACGTACCGCCTCTCCAAGATTCCAATTCGCGACGCCGGCGTCGTGACACACATCATCACGATCGGCGAGGACATCACGGACTGGGTGGAGGCGCGCGAAGCCGTTGCGCAGAGCGAGAAGCTTGCCGCGATCGGTCGTCTGGCAGCGGGCATCATGCACGAGATAAACAATCCGCTCGCAACCATCTCCGCGTGCGCCGAAACGATGGCGATGGATACCGCAACGAACGAAGGCGACCCGGAGTACCTCAAGATCATCGAGAGCGAGGTGCAGCGGTGCAAGCGCATCATCGACGGATTACTCGACTTCAGCAGGCCGCGTGCGCAGGAACGTGTGTCTCTGCAGGTGAACACCGTCGTCGAGCGCGCGCTGTTCCTGCTCAAGCACCACGCGCGGTTCAAGCAGTTGACGGTTCAGGCGGAGCTGGGGACCGGGCTCCCGAACGTGCACGCGAGCTCGGAACAGTTGGTTCAAGTCATGATCGCCCTGCTGATGAATGCCGCGGACGCGATGCCTCAATATGGACGTGTTCTCGTTCGCACGCGTCTCGCGCCGCGGGGCGCGAAGCACGTCGTCATAGAGGTACAGGATGAAGGGTCAGGGATGACACGCAACGAGGTGGCGCGCATATTCGAGCCGTTCTACACGACCAAGGAACCTGGTCGCGGCACGGGCCTGGGCCTCGCGATCTGTCACGGAATCGTCGCTGACCATGGAGGGCGCATCGAAGTTTCCAGCGAGCCCAACAAGGGCACCCGTTTCACGATACTGCTGCCCATGGAGGAAGCATGAGCGGGGACCACAGCGCGCCTATTCGCGTACTCATCGCCGAAGACGAGGAGCACCTCGGAGCCATCCTCGAGCACTTCCTGCGCGGGCGCGGGTACGCTGTCACTATGTGCCGCGACGGTCGCGCAGCTCTCACCGAGCTTCATCAGGCGCCGTACGATGTGGCGCTAATTGACATCGTGATGCCGCAGATGGATGGACTCGAAGTGCTCCGCAACCTGCAGAATGAGCCGGCGCCGCCAGAAGTGATAATCATCACGGGTAACGGAACAATCGATACTGCGATTACCGCGATCAAGCTTGGCGCCTACGATTACATCTCAAAGCCGTATCGCATGGCGGAGATTGACGTGATGGTGCGTCGCGCCTGGGAAAAGCGCGAGCTGGGCAAGGCCAACATCATGCTGCGCACGCAATCCCGACCGCTGCCGGCCACGATGCACACGCGCAGCCCGCTCATGCGCGAGGTGCTCGACAGACTGCCGGATCTCGCCAGGTCCGATGCGCCTGTGGTGCTGCACGGCGAGCGCGGCGTTGGAAAGAGTCACATCGCGCGCTATCTTCACGCGCTGTCCGGCCGCCCGCGCGACGCCATCCTGGAGATTCACCAGACAGGGCATACCCTCACCGAGGCGGCTGCGCTCATCGGACGTCAGGGCGTGCCGTCTGGCGGTGCTGCCCCAACGGGCGCCTTTCTCGCCGCGGATCGCGGCACAACAGTTATCGACACCGCCGCGCTCAATGCGGATGCGAATATCGCCCTGCGCGCAGCTCTCTCGAATGGGGCGTTCAGGCGAATCGGTGGGGCGCATCAGATACCGCTCGGTGCCCGTGTCATGCTGTGCGTCGAGAATGCGGGCGACGCTTCGGAGCTTGCGGCGTCGGTCGGCGGTGAGCTGCTGGCAATCCCGCCACTCAGGGCCCGGAGCGAGGATCTCGCCTCGCTCGCCGCCGAGCTTGTTGCGGAGCAGATCGGTCCCCCGCACACGGTGGCGCCCGAGGCGATCCCCGTACTGAGCGGCTACGGTTGGCCGGGCAATGTCCGCGAGCTCAAGATTGTACTTTCGCGTTGCGCGCTGCTTGCGACCGGCGAGAACATCGCTGCGGCCGACCTCCGGCTGCTGCTCGCCTCCGGTGCAGTCGGGGTCGAAGGGCGCGGAGCGCCACTTTCGGACCTGGAAAAGCTGCATATTGAAGCGATGCTAGTCCGATTTCATTGGCACCAGGGCAGGACCGCCGAGGCGCTCGGCATCTCGACCAAGACGCTCTACCGTAAGATGCGGGAGTTCGGCTTTCGCCGGCCACGCAGGTCCAAGCGCGCGCGCGTTCGGCCAGAGGGATGAAGATCCTCGTCATCGAGGACGACCCAACAGTAGGACAGTTTGTTAAGCGTGGATTGGAGGAGCAGCGCTGGACCGTGGATCTCGCGGAGAACGGCAACGATGGGGAAAAGCTCGCGACGGTGGGCGACTACGACCTCATCATTCTCGACATGCGGCTACCCGGCAAATCGGGGATGGAAGTGCTGCATGATCTGCGCGCGCGCAATATCCAGCGGCCTGTGCTGGTACTGACGGCGCAGGACGCCGTCGACGCCAAGGTGCAGACGCTGCGCGCGGGTGCTGACGATTACGTCACCAAGCCGTTCGCATTCGAGGAATTGCTCGCGCGCGTCGAAGCGCTGGCGCGCCGCCCGCGCGCGATGGCGTCACCGGTCATCCAGGTCGCGGACCTCACGCTCGACGTCGACACGCGCGAGGTGAAGCGAGGTGGTACGGTGATAGAGCTCACGCCCAAGGAGTACACCGTGTTGGAGTATCTCATGCGGCATCAGGGGCGCGTGATGAGCCGCACGCTGATAACGGAGTATGCGTGGGGATACCATTTTGACCCTGGCACGAACATCGTCGATGTAGTGATCAACCACTTGAGAAAGAAGATCGACGCCGATCACGAGAAGAAGCTTATCTCTACCGTGCGCGGCGTCGGGTATGTAGTGCGAGGATGATTCCGGCGCGGCTCAAGCTCACCTTCGCCTTCGCGGGCGCAATGGTCGTGACCGGAGCCGCGCTTGCGATCGCGGTTTCGGCGTCGCGCACCGCGGGTGCTTATGGCGCGATCGGACGCGAGGCGCTGGCGGACGCCGATCTCGCCATGGCAATCATCCAGCAGGCCAACAGGGCGCACGAGGAAGTCGTCCACCGCGATTCTTCAGGCGTGGAGGACGTGTCGCGGCGCATCGCCGAGCGGCTCGAAGTGATTCCGGGGTACCTCGTGATCGTGGGACGTAAGGGCAACGCTGTGTGGGAATCTCTCGACGCGCGCTCTCTCTCGGATGATGACTGGACCACATTGCAACACGGTATCACGGATCTTCCTGACGACGGACCCGCCGGTGTGATCAACGTTGGGCAGGAGCGCATACTGTTCGTGGCGCACGCGGTACACGACAGCACGACGCAGCTTCGTCGAGTGATTGCCGGTGTGCGCGTCAGCGGCGCGCAGGGTCTGCCGCCCGAGCTGGAAACGACGATCTTCGCTGTGATTCCCGTCGTGATCGCGCTTGCGTCTTGGGGAATCTGGCTCGTGCTCGGCGGCACGTTCCGTCGTATCGAGCAGGTGCGACGCGGCGTTGCGGACATAACCGACGGCCGAAGTCTGCACCGAAGATTGTCGGACGACGAGGCGAGTCCCGAGATCGCCGCGTTGATCGACACACTCAACGCGATGATCGCGCGGCTTGAAACATCGTTCGCGGCGTTGCGACGGTTCACCGCCGACGCGAGTCACGAGCTCAAGACGCCGCTCGCCGTCTTGCGTGCTGATGTCGAGCGCGCGATGAGCGTGACGACGCGTCGCGACGACAGGCTCGTCGCACTGGAGGAGGCGCTGCACGAAACGACCCGCATGGCGGATCTCGTGGAGAGTCTTCTCACGCTCGCTCGCGCCGACGAGGGACGATTCGATCTATATCGCGAGCGGGTCGATCTCAGCGCACTGACGCAGGAAGTCTACGAGACTGCGGTAATTCTCGGTGAGGGCGCGGGAGTTGCTGTCAATCTTCCGTTTACCGCTGAGGTCACGATCTCTGGCGACCGCACGCGGCTGCGCCAGCTATTTCTGAATCTCGTGACGAACGCCATCAAGTACACGCCGCGCGGAGGCCGCGTGGACATCGGACTCGGTCGTCACCCGGACAACGTCACGTTCGCCGTGCGGGATACCGGCGCCGGGATCGCAGCGGCCGACCTCCCGCACGTGTTCGAGCGATTCTGGCGCGCCGACCGTGCCCGGTCGCGTACTTCGGAGCGTGGCGGATTCGGACTCGGCCTCGCGATAAGCCAGTGGATCGCGCAGGCTCATGGCGGAACTCTTACCGTGCAGTCGCGGCTGGGCAAGGGATCCCTGTTCACTCTGACGCTCCCGCTCGACGAGGAAGAAGTGGCGGAGCAGTCCGACGAAGGACGTGTCGCTGAGCCCATATCGCGGAGTGACGTTTGACCGCGTTGATCAGTCTTTAATCCTTTTGAATTAACTGAAGCTTAATCTTTCGGCCATTCCGGCTTAATAGTGCGCCAGTATTCTTCTCTCAGTCATTCTGAGGAGCATGCTGCCGCAATGTTCAACCAGCTAATCGAGTCCAAGCGTACCAAGAAACGGAGCCTTGGCACCACTGCTTTCAGCATTGGCGTTCACGCGGGCCTTATTGGCCTCGCTGTGGTGGCGACGTTACACGCCGCCATCCAGAACGAGAAGCCGAAAGCGGAGAAGATCGAATTCGTCCAGGTGAAGAAGGACGAGCCGCCTCCGCCGAAGAAGCAGCCGCCTCCGCCGCCAAAAACAACGGTTGCGCCGCCGCCGCCCAAGGGCTTCCAGGTCCCGCAGGCACCACCGATTGTTCCGGTGAAGATCCCGGACATCGACCTCAACAAGAAGGCCACCAACGTCGCTGACTTCACCGGTAAGGGCGTAGAGGGCGGTGTTGCGCGTGGCGTCGTCGGCGGAACGGGCCCGGTCACCGACAACAGCACCTACTTCTCGTTCCAGGTGGAGAAGCAGGCGGCACAGGCACCGGGAAGTCCAACGCCGACCTATCCGCAGACGCTCCAGAGTGCCGGCATCGAAGGCGAGGTGGACGCCCAGTTCGTGGTCGATACGACGGGCCGGGCCGACCCCAGCACGCTCAAGATCGAGAAGAGCACCAACGATCTGTTCACGGCCGCCGTGCGCTCGGCACTCCCCCGCATGCGCTTCTACGCTGCTGAGATCGGTGGCAAGAAGGTACGACAGCTAGTGCAGCAGCCGTTCACGTTCAGCATCACTCATTAACCGTCCCACCATCTCACGGAGCAACGAAAAATGCATCTCTCGCTAATTGACCTTTGGGGCCAGATGGCCGGCTTCGCCCGCGGCATCGTGTACGTGCTCGCGATCATGTCAATCTGGACCCTGTCAATTTCGATCAAGAAGTGGTGGGAGCTTCGCTCCGCACAGAACGAGACGCGCAAGTTCGCGCCCGAGTTCTCCCAGTTTCTTGAAGAAGACAATCTCATCGAGGCTGCAAACCTCTCTGAGCGCTACAAGAAGTCGCACGTTGCTCGCGTTCTCGCCGGTGCACTATCCGAGACGCGGGCGCTGGTTCAGGACGGCTCCGTAACGATCGCCGACATCAACTCTGCAGAGCGCGCGATAGAGCGCGAGATGCTGATGACGATCACCGATCTCAAGCGCGGTCTGGGCGTTCTCGCGACAAGCGGTGCAACCGCACCGTTCGTCGGACTGCTCGGAACGACGATGGGTATCATCAACGCCTTCACCGGCATGGCAGTCTCCGGCTCGGGCGGTCTGTCCGCGATCTCCGGCGGTATCTCCGAGGCACTCATCACGACCGCTCTCGGTCTGCTCGTCGCAATTCCGGCAGTGTGGCTCTTCAACTACTTCCAGACGAAGGTTGATAACCTCACCGCCGAGATGACGTATACGTCGAAGGAAATGATCGACTATCTCATCAAGAACGTGTCGGGCGAGTTCGGCCGCAGCCGCTTCACGCGCGAGTTCAACACGACGGCTACAGCTGGCAACGCACCAATTTCCAAGTAACTGTAAGGACGCGGATATATCCGCGTCTTGCATCTGGCGTGATAGAAATTCACGCCTGATTCAAAACGGGCGCCGTAACGTCGGCGCCCAGCAGTTCGGGCCGGGCCCCGTTCGGCCACTCAAGATGGGGCACGGTTCTACACTTTCTGAGGATTTGTAATTATGGCAATGTCAACATCGGGCGGGAACGCGGTTCGCGCGGAACCAAATGTGACACCGATGATCGACGTCATGCTCGTTCTGCTGATCATCTTCATGGTCATCATTCCGACGCTTGTGTCGGGCGTCAACGCACAGCCGCCAGCGGGCCAGAACCTCAAGCCCGAGCCGCCTCAGGACCGGGATCAGCTTCTCGGTATCGACAATCAGGGTCAGTACTATCTCAACCGGACTGCGATTCCCAATGCGTCGCTCGGTCCGGCGCTTACCGACATCTATAGCAAGCGCACCGAAGACAAGATTCTCTACGTCAAGGCGGACAAGAACCTCGACTACGGCAAGATCCTCGACGCGCTCGATGTTGCGGCCAAGAGCGGTGTTCGCATGACAGCGATGGTCACCGACCAGCAGTCCGGGACTCACTCGTTGATACCGAGTGACAACATTCAGGCGACCGCTGCCGGAGGGTCCAAGTAATGGCGATGTCAACAGGCGCTAAGGGCGGATTCACGTCCGAGCCGAATCTGACGCCGATGATCGACGTGTTGCTCGTGTTGCTTATCATCTTCATGGTGATCGTGCCGACAGGGCGAAAGGCACTCGAAGTACAGCTTCCGGATCCGACCGTCCAACCAACAGCCACGCCCAGTAACGATCAGATCGTGCTCGAAGTCCAGAAGGACGGCACGTATCTGATCAACAAGCAGCCGGTACCGCCCGGCGCCGCCGGTCTGGCTCAGATGCTCCACACCACGTTTGACACTCGTCCGGACAAGATCCTGTTCGTGAAGGCCGATCCGACGGTGAAGTACCAGCAGGTTATTCAGGCCATGGACATTGCGCGCGGCGTGATCGGACATAACGCGGTCATCGGCATAACTCCGAAGGCGACGCAGTAGGGCCACGCGTGTATCGTCCGCCGGTAGGTATCCCGCGGCGGGAGCAGAAGCGCTGGCAAGGGTGGTTGTTCTCCCTGCTGGCGCATTTGCTTTTGTTGGTGTTCCTGCTGCTCCCCGCACTGGATTCCGGAATCGATTACGGCCACCACGACGGCGCTGGCGGCCCGGGACCCGCGGGCGGTGGCGGCGGTGGCCTGGGCGACGTCGGGTCACCGCGCCTGCACTTTGTTCAGATCGCGCCGCAGGCCAGCGCCGCGCGAGTCACGCCGGCGGTTGAGAAACCAAAACCGGTGCCCGTACCAGCTCCTCCTCCACCGGTTCCGACTCCGATTCAGAAGCAGGTGGCTGTGGCTCCCCCCGCAGCTTCGCCCGCAGCCGCGGCAACGCCCGCTTCGGGCGCGGGTGATGCCGGGACCGGCGTCGGAAAGAACGGCGGCGCGGGCGCAGGGCCTGGCTCAGGGGGCGGCGTCGGATCGGGCGAGGGCCCGGGCAAGGGAAGCGGCGTCGGGCCTGGCACGGGCGGAGGCGCCGCGAAGAATTATCCCCCGACGCTCAAGCAGTTCGTCCTTCCTCCTCTCCCGACTCCGGCTAGTGTGAAGGGATTCAAGTTGACCGCGTGGTTCGACGTCGATACGACAGGTAAGGCGACGCTGCTGCGATTTACGCCGTCGCCCGATCGCAGCTACAACGATCGGATTCGCGAGACACTGCTCGCGCTACGTTTCAGGCCAGCTGTCACGGCTCAGGGAGCCGCCGTCCGTGATACCGTCGACATCGAGGTAATCTTCTGAGCAGCGGTTCCCCGGCCTAGCCTCTGCCTCTGCGCGGGGTTACATTCACGCGACTTTTCCGCGCTGCTCGTAGACAATGCAGCGCGCCGACCCGCAGCCGGAGAGCATGGGTGAGTGACATAACCAGCCGTCCCGGCAACGGGACGGATACGGCCAAGGCCGAGTCCAAATTCATAAAGGCCTTGACCCTGACGGACGCCACTATGCTCGTGGCGGGCACGATGATCGGCTCAGGTATTTTCATCGTTTCGGCCGACATCGCGCAATCCGTTAAGACGCCGTTCTGGTTGATCGCGGTCTGGGTTCTGACCGGCATCATCACTCTCCTTGGCGCGCTCGCTTACGGCGAGCTCGCGGCAATGTTTCCACGTGCCGGCGGCCAGTATGTGTTCCTGCGCGAGTCGATGGGTCCGATCGTAGGGTTTCTCTATGGCTGGACCCTTTTCGTAGTGATCCAGACGGGAACGGTCGCGGCGGTCGCAGTGGCATTCGGAAAGTTTCTCGGAGTGCTCTGGCCGGCGATGACGCCGGATCTCTACTCCTGGTTCCCGCATTTCTCGTTCACACTGACGGGCGCGCCGGTGGACGTCGGCCTGTCACCGCAACGACTCGTTGCGCTGATCACGGTGTGGATACTGACGTGGATCAACCTGCGTGGTGTTCGCGAAGGCAAGCTGGTGCAGACGACGCTGACCATCGCCAAGGTCGGCGTCCTCGCGCTGCTTGTGATTCTCGGATTGACGGTAGGACGCAATGCGACGGCAATCCTTGCCAACTTTGGACCTGGGAATTACGCGCCGCATGTCGATCTGAACGGCGCGTTTGTCGTTGCCTTCGGCGCCGCGATGGTCGGCTCGCTCTTCTCGAGCGACTCATGGAACAACGTGACGTTCGCGGCCGCAGAAGTGCAGAATCCCAAGCGCAACCTGCCGCTGTCGCTCGCGCTCGGCACGGCGATGGTGACCGTGCTCTACATTCTCGCTAACTTCGCGTATCTGAGCGCGCTTCCGTTGCGCGGAATTCCGAACGGTGCGACAGTCGCCGCGCGCGGCATCCAGTTCGCTACGCAGGCACGCGTCGGTACCGCGACCGCTGAAGTGATTTTCGGATCGGCTGGCGCGAGCATCGTCGCGGCTGCGATCCTGGTTTCGACGTTCGGCTGCAACAACGGGCTCATCCTGTCCGGCGCACGCGTCTACTGGGCGATGGCTCGCGACCGGCTCTTCTTCGCGCGTGCGGGCACGTTGAGCGCACGCGAAGTACCAGCTTTCGGTCTCGTGATTCAGGCGATCTGGACCAGCGCGCTCTGCCTGACCGGTACCTACGATCAGTTGCTGGCGTACGTGATCTTCGCGCAACTTCTGTTCTACGCGGCGACAACTACAGGACTGTTCGTTCTGCGGAAGAAGCGTCCGGACGCCGAGCGGCCGTACAAGGCGGTCGGTTACCCTGTACTACCCATGCTGTACATCTTGCTCGCGCTGGCCGTCGCTCTGACGCTGCTGCTTGCCGACAAGACCCGAACACAGGCACTCGCGGGACTGGTCATCGTTCTGATCGGCGTACCTGTGTATTTCATATGGCGCGGCGTAGCGGGCGACGCCGTGCGCGACACCGAATGATCGTCCCCGCTTCAGTCCTCTTCACTGACCGTACATGACCGTTTCGCAATCATCGCTCCTGTGGATCGTCCTCGGCTGCAGCGCGTTCGCGCTGCTCTTCGCGATCTGGCTATCACGATGGGTGCTCTCGCGCAGTCGCGGGAATGCCGACATGCAGAAGATCTCCGACGCCATTCAGCAGGGCGCGGAAGCTTATCTCGCCAGGCAGTACAAGACCATCGCGGCGCTTGCGCTGGTAGTCGCGGTGTTGCTGGCGGTCGGTTACGGACTGCTCCGCACGAGCATTCCGACGGACCCCGTGAGCAGCTCGACACTTCTCGCGATATACATCACGCTGTCGTTCCTTCTCGGCGCACTGAGCTCGGGTATCGCTGGCTACATGGGGATGTGGATCTCGATTCGCGCCAACATCCGCGTCGCGTCAGCAGCGACCACCTCGCTGAACGGCGCGCTGCAGACGGCTCTGAGATCCGGCGCGGTATCGGGTCTCTTCACCGTTGCGATGAGTCTCGCCGGTGTCGGTGGTCTGTTCGCGGTCATCAACAACTTCGTGCCACCCGGTCTCGCGCCGGAAGTCTGGGCGCAGCGGATTCCGTATCTCATCGTCGGCTACGGATTCGGAGCATCGTTCGTCGCTCTGTTCGCGCAGCTTGGAGGCGGCATCTACACCAAGGCAGCTGACGTCGGAGCTGATCTGGTCGGCAAGGTCGAAGCCGGGATCCCTGAAGACGATCCGCGCAACCCGGCAGTCATCGCAGATCTCGTAGGCGACAACGTGGGAGATTGCGCAGGCCGCGGCGCCGACCTTTTCGAGAGCATCGCAGCGGAAAATATCGGCGCGATGATTCTCGGCGTGATTCTGTTCGGCAAGTTCGGGATCGCAGGAATTCTATTCCCGCTCGTGATCGGCGCGCTCGGACTGCTTTGCTCGATAGTCGGCGTGATGTCGGTGCGCACACGCGAGGATGCAGATCCGATGCAGGCGTTGAACCGCGGCTATTACATCACGGCCGCCCTCGTCACGATCGTGTTCTTCTTCGCGACGCGCTGGCTGCTCAATCCGCTCGTCGCGCCCGATGCGTGGTGGCACTTCTTCCTGTGCGGGCTCATCGGCATCGCGACGTCGATCGCGTTCGTCTTCATCACACAGTATTACACCGAATACCGCTACCGTCCGGTGCTGGGCATCGCTGAGGCGAGTCAGACCGGACCGGCGACCAATATCATCGCTGGCCTCGCCGTTGGAATGGAGTCGACGGTGTTGCCGGTAATCACGATCGCAATCGCGATCATCGCGAGCTACCATCTCGGCGGCGCGAGCGGCATCGAAGGCGCCGGTCTTTTCGGTACTGCAGTTGCGACGATGGGTATGCTCGGCACCGCCGGCTACATCCTTGCAATGGACGTCTTCGGACCGATTACCGATAATGCTGGCGGCATCGTCGAGATGTCCAAGCAGCCAGAAGAGATTCGCAACATCACCGACCGGCTGGACTCGGTCGGCAACACTACCAAGGCGCTCACCAAGGGTTACGCGATCGGCTCAGCGGCCCTCGCCGCATTCCTTCTGTTCTCCGCGTATCTCGATGAGGTTCGCAACTACCGTGGCGTACCGGTCGTCGTAAATCTCGCGCGTCCGGAAGTCTTCGTGGCGGGCCTGCTCGGTGCGATGCTCGTCTTCTGGTTCTCATCACTCGCACTCACCGCGGTACGCAAGGCGGCTTCGTCGGTGATCACCGAAGTGCGTCGCCAGTTCCGCGAGCGGCCCGGTATCATGCTCGGCACGGAGAGCCCGGACTATGGTACGGCGGTGGACATCGTGACCGTCGGCGCTCTCAAGGCGATGATTGCGCCCGGCGCTCTCGTCGTACTGTTCCCGATCGCCGTTGGACTCGTGTTCAAGCAGTTCGGCGTCGGCGCGGAAGCGGTCGCAGCATTCCTCATGATCGGAACGATCGCTGGAATTCTGATGGCGGGCTTTCTCAACAACGGCGGTGGTGCATGGGACAACGCCAAGAAGTACATCGAGACCGGAGCGTACGGCGGCAAGCGGTCGGATGCGCACAAGGCCGCAGTGGTGGGTGATACCGTCGGCGATCCGTTCAAGGACACTGCGGGTCCGTCGCTGCACGTGCTGATCAAGCTGTTGAGCACGATCACTCTGGTCCTAGCACCGTTGTTCATTTAGATGCGAGGCCTCATGGCGCGGAAGTCCGTTTCGGACTTCGAGGCGGACGTCGTATCACATGGCGGACTCAAGCGCACGCTCGGCAAGTGGCATTTAACTGCTCTTGGTGTGGGCGCCACGATCGGTGCGGGAATCTTCGTAACGACCGGAACTGCAATCGTCGGTGATCCGCTCCGTCCCGGAGCGGGTCCGGCGATCATCTTCTCTTTCCTTCTCACGGCTGTCGCGTGCGGTTTCGCGGCCCTGTGTTACGCCGAGTTCGCGGCAATGGTGCCGATCTCCGGTTCAGCGTACACGTACGCATACGCCGCGCTCGGCGAGTTTGTCGCGTGGATAATCGGCTGGGACCTCATCATCGAGTATGCAGTCGGCAACATCGGCGTAGCGATCGGGTGGTCCGGCTATTTCCGTGAGCTGATCGGCCACTTCGGTTGGAGTCTTCCGTCGTGGCTCGCCACGGATTATCGATCTGCGCACATGGCTGCCGCACAGGTCGCCACAGCCGGCAGCGCAGTGGATGTCACGACGCGGTACATCGCATCCGCCTGGACATCCGCTCCGCACTTGTTCGGCCTGCCGTTGATCATCAACTTGCCTGCGGTAGCAGTAGTTGCCTTGATAACTGTGATTCTGGTCATCGGCATCAAGGAGTCGGCCGATGCAAACAACGCGATGGTTCTGCTCAAGATCGGCATCATCGTGTTTTTCATAGCGGTCGGCCTGTTTCTCATTCACCCGTCGAACTGGACCAATCCGGCGACAGGCGGCTTTGTACCGAATGGCGTGGCGGGGATCAGTGCGGCGGCAGCGATCATTTTCTTCAGTTACATAGGATTCGACGCAGTATCCACGGCCGCGGAAGAGACGCGTGACCCGGGGAAGGACATGCCGTTTGGAATAATCATGAGCCTGGTGGTAACCACTGTGCTCTACATTGCGATCTCGATTGTGATGACTGGTATGGCGCCCTGGGCCCAACTCGGTACCGCCGAGCCGATGATTACCGCGCTCCGGTTCGCGGCAGGGCCGCCGGCCCTCCTCAACGCGTCGCGATTCATCGTCGCACTGGGCGCAGTGATTGCGATGGGTAGCGTCCTCCTCGTCTTCCAGCTTGGTCAACCACGCATCTTTTTCTCGATGTCGCGCGACGGCCTGCTTCCGCCCGTGCTCGCGAAAGTTCATCCGCGCTTCAAGACCCCGTACGTAGGCACGATTCTCACAGGCATCTTCGTTGCCGGCTTCGCTGCATTCGCGAACATCGCGGAGGTAGTCGACCTCACCAATATCGGGACGCTGTTCGCGTTCGTGCTGGTCTCTGCCGGAGTGATCGTGCTTCGTCGCACCGACCCCGACCGCCCGCGGCCGTTCCGTGTGCCGTGGGTTCCGATCACGCCATTGATCTCGATTGTTGCCTGCTTCTATCTCATGACGCAGTTGCCAGGTATCACCTGGATTCGCTTCATAATCTGGCTCGCCGTGGGCCTCGTTCTCTACTTCACATACGGCTATAGCCACTCCACACTGCGACACAGGAGTGAACGCCTGACCGATCGTGCATAGCGTGCAGTCCGAGCGCGGCGAGACGCCGCGGCGTGGTCTACGCCGCCTCTCGCTGACGCAGTGGATCATCATCGCGGCGATCATCGGAATCGCGATCGGAATACTGTTCCCGACGTTTGCAGTGAAGCTCGATCCGCTGTCGCAGATCTTCCTCCGGATGATCAAGTCGCTGATCGTCCCGCTGATCTTCAGCACGCTCGTCGTTGGAATCGCGGGACATGGCGACGACATGAGCAAGGTCGGTCGACTGGCGGTGCGGTCGCTGGTCTACTTCGAGGTCGTCACGACCTTTGCGCTCGTTCGTCGGCCTCGCAGTCGTGAACCTGGTCAAGCCCGGGATTGGCATTTCGCTCGGCGCTGCGACTACCGCGACCGGAACGCAGCTGGCGGCGCAACCGGTCACATTCGCCGGCGTGCTCGAGCACATGGTGCCGCAGAGCTTCTTCGATGCTGCGGCGCACAACGAAATTCTTCAGATCGTGTTCTTCGCGATCCTGTTTGCAGTCGCGATCACGCAGGCAGAAGGGTGAGAACAGGACGCGGATGATAAACTTCTGCGCCGCGCTGTCGGATCTCATGTTCAAGTTCACGGAGATCGTGATGGCGTATGCGCCGATCGGAATCGGAGCAGCGCTCGCCGTGACGGTCGGCCACAGCGGCATTGGCGTGTTGCTCGGACTTGGCAAGCTCGTGTTGACGCTGTACGGCGCCCTCGTCGCGTTCGCGGTACTGATCCTGCTTCCGATTGCGGTGCTCGCGCGGATTCCCCTCAGAGCCTTCCTGAGGGCGATTCGCGAGCCGTCGCTCATCGCGTTCACCACCGCGTCCTCCGAAGCCGCTCTGCCACTCGCTATGGAGCGCATGGAGCAGATGGGGGTGCCGGCGCGTATCGTCGCGTTCGTCATGCCGACCGGCTACTCGTTCAATCTCGACGGCAGCGCGCTGTACCTCGCAGTCGCGTCGGTGTTTGCGGCGCAGGCCGGAGGCATTCACATGACCTTCGGTCAGCAGCTCGTGATGATGCTCACACTGATGCTCACCAGCAAGGGCGTGGCCGGAGTTCCGCGAGCGGCTCTCGTCATCCTCTCCGGCGCTCTCGCCTTGTTCGGACTGCCGCTGCAGGCGGTCGCAGTAATACTCGGCGTCGACGCATTCATGGACATGGCGCGTACCATGATCAACCTGATCGGGAACTGCCTGGCGAGCGCTGTGATGGCAAGATGGGAAGGGGAGCTGGGAGCGCCGCGCAACACCGTTGCAGCGAGAGCCGTAGCCTAGCTCGTCAGTACGATCTTCCCGATGTGCGGCCCTGCCATGCGCGCGATGTGCGTCCGCTGCGCGCGACATCGGGTACGTGGAATCGATGACGGGTATGATCGCGCCGCGCTCCAGCGATGGCCACACGCGTAACATCAGCTCCTGAGCGATCACCGCCTTTTCCTGGGGCGGCAGCCGGCGCATCGTAGATCCGGTAATCGTCAGGCGCTTCTGCATTATCGGACTCAGGTCGACGTCGACGCGGCTGCCCTGGACGTGTGCGATCGTGACGAGGCGACCTTCCATCGCCAGAGCCTGCAGATTGCGATCGAAATACTCGCCGCCGACCATGTCGAGAATCACGTCGACGCCGCGCCCGTTCGTGCGCTCCTGCGCGACGCTCGCGAAGTCCGCGGTGTGATAATCGATCGCGACTTCCGCGCCCAGCGTGACGCACATGCCACACTTCTCGGCCGAGCCGGCTGTTGCAAACACCTTCGCACCGATCGCTTTCGCCATCTGGATGGCGATCACGCCGACTCCGCTCGTCCCGCCGTGCACGAGTATCGTTTCGCCTGCGGAGAGATGGCAGCGCTGGAACACGTTGTACCACACCGTGAACAACGCCTCCGGAAGCGCGGCTGCCTGCACCATGGAGAATCCATCCGGAATCGGCAGACATTGCACCGACGGCGCGACACATTCCGTTGCGTAGCCGCCGCCATCCACCAGGGCGCAGACTTCCTCCCCGATATTCCACACCATTCCGGCCCGCTCACCGGCAGCCGCGACATACCCGGCGACTTCCAGCCCGAGTATCGGTGATGCGGTGCTCGGCGGTGCGTATTTCCCGGCGCGCTGAAGCAGATCGGCGCGATTGACGCCGGCTGCCTCTACGTGAATGCGGACCTCGTCGGGACCCACCGGCGGCACGGGACCGTCCGTGAGATGCATCTCCTCCGGCTCCCCTGGGCGGAGGACTTCGATTCGCCGAATCGAGCCAGGTCGCGAGAACGGTGACGACATCCCTTTCTGCTACAGCGTCGCTGTGGCCATCTGCAACGCGAGCTTCATCGCACCGCGCGCACCGTCTACCTCTTCCGCGCGAATCGCTGCGCCAGGAGCTGCAGCGCGCAGCCTGCGCTCGAGCCGCTTTCGGAGCAGCGAGCCCCGGTGCATCAGGCCTCCGCTGAGCGCAAGATCGAACGCTGCACGGTCATCGACGAAGAGCCGCCTGGCGAGCGCGCGAACGTGAAGCGCGAGCTCTTCCACCGCCATGTCGACTATGCTGTTCGCTCGCACGTCGTCCTGCATCGCCATCGCGAGCACCGAAGGCGCGAGAGCCGCGAGTGATTCACGGTCGGCGGCGAGCGCCCACGGTATAAGCTGCTCCACTTCATTCACCTGCGCCGCAGTCAGAATGGCACCCGTAAGCGCGGTCTCGGGCTCGCGTCCATCGTGCGCAGACGCGACGACGCTCAGCGCGCGCCGGCCGATCCATGCACCGCTTCCCTCGTCGCCGAATGCCACGCCCCAGCCGCCGCATCTCGCAAGCATTCCCGCCGGGCTGCGTCCGAACGCGATCGACCCGGTACCCGCAATGAGTATCACCCCCGATCGATCGCCGAACGCATCGGCGAGCGCCACGCTGGCATCCGTCTCGACCACCACCTCGTCCGCGATCTCTCTTCTCGTCAGTTCATCCTGCAGCGCCATCTGCTCGGCCTCGCGCCCCGTGCCGGCGACTCCCGCGCAGATCGCGCGCGGGATGACGCCGCTGAGCTCGACGCTCTCCAAGGCCTTTGCGACAAGCGCGGAGATGATATCGGCGCAATCCTCCGCATCACCGGGCGCCATTGCGGCACCGTCGCCAGAAAGCTGTGCCAGAACCTCGCCAGCTGTCGTCGCGACGACTACGCGCGTCTTGCTTCCGCCTGCGTCGACTCCCACAACCACTTCAGCTTCATTCATTATGCGTTGTCAACCTGGATTCGCGCGCTTCCATGCGGGAAGAGCGACGTGAGCATTCCGACACCCACTGTGACGGTCGTGCCTATTAAAACGTACCACGGCCACGCGATTGCTCCAATCGGTGCAAGCGCCGGCCACCACGCCGACAACTGTTTAGCAGACACGACAACGGTCATTACGGCGATTCCGACCGCCATTCCCGTTATTGCGTCACGCTGTTGCGCACGCGCCCAGAGCATCCCGAGGGCGAAGCCGCCAAGGAGCGCCCCGTACGTGAACGATGCAATTGCCAGCGCAACGACGACCACAGGCGTCCCCTGTTGCCGGTACAGCAGCGCGATGACGAGGAGAAGTACTCCCCACGCGAGGCTCGCCAGCTTGGCGACTCGCAGTGTCCGCGCGTCGTTTGGATCGCGGTGCGTGATGGGAAGATAGATGTCGTGCACCGTCGCTGCCGCAAGCGAGTTGATCGCGCCGGAGTGCGCACTCATCGTTGCGGCCAGAATAGCGGCGATGAGGAGGCCGATCAAGCCGGTCGGCATCGCTGTCACGATGAACGTCGGGAAAATCTTATCCGGCGAGTCGAAGTGCTGCGCGCCGAAAAAAGCCCAGAGACCGGCGCCGATCAACAGGAAGAGCGCAAACTGGAAAAACACCGCAAAGCCGCTCCCGATGAGCGCCCGACGTGCGTCGCGCAGCGACGAAGCTGTCATGAGGCGCTGCACTATGACCTGATCGGCGCCGTGCGAGGCCATGGAGAGGAAGGCGCCCCCGATCACGCCCGCGAAGATCGTTTGTGGCCGATCGAAACCCGTGTACCAGTCGATGACTCTGAGTTTTCCCGCCGCGCCCGCTGCATGAAACACCGCTCCCCATCCGCCCTTCACGCCGTGACCGATAATTACGACCGCCGCTGCGGCGCCCACGAGATACACGCCTGTCTGGATGACATCGGTCCACACGACTGCTCGCACGCCGCCATTGTACGTGTACACCAACGTAAGTGCTCCAAGCACGAGGATCGCCGACGGCATGACGAACGACGCAGGTAGAATCGGCGCCAGAATCAGCGCGACCGGAATTGCGGTAGCGAAGACACGCACCGAGTCGGCGAACGCGCGGGTGAACATGAAGACGACCGACGCGAAGCGGCGCGTGCCGACTCCAAACCGCTGCTCGAGCAGTGCGTAGGCCGTAACCAGATTGCCGCCGTAATAGCGCGGCAGCAGTGTGTAGGCGACTACGATTCGGCCAACGATGTAGCCGGCCGCGATCTGGAGAAAGCCGAGGTCGCCGAGGTACGCGAGTCCCGGAATCGAGATTACCGTGAGCGCACTCGTCTCCGTAGCGACGATGGAGAAGAGAACCGCCCACCAGGGAATCGTGTGGTTGGCGACGAAGTAGTCGCGCGCGTTTTTCTGGTTTCGTCCGAGATAGACGCCGAGCAGCGTGGTGCCGGCGAGATATGCAACAAGGACGATAAGATCGAGGGCGGTGAACGAGTTTCTCATTCACCGCCCTCGGGGTGCCGCAAGAAAACGATTACGCCGAGAAGGATGAGCCGCAGCCGCAGCCGCCCGTTGCGTTCGGGTTCTTGAAGGTGAAGCCTGAGCCCTGCATCGATGTCACGTAATCGATGGTGACGTTATTGACATACTGCGCGGAGAACGGGTCCACGAATACGCGGTAGCCGTCCTGGGCGAGCACGAGGTCGTCTTCCGCCGGCTTGTCCTCGATGAGCAGCGAATACTTGAATCCGCTGCACCCGCCGGGCTGGATGCTGACGCGAAGGCCGCCTTCGTCGGGCGAGACCTTCTCGATCTCCATGAACTTCTGGACCTCGACTCCCGCCGCTGGCGTAAGAGTCAGGTTGATCTCTGGTTGGCTGGATACGGCCATTGGGTCACTCCTTGTATACCTGAAATATAAACGGAAAAAGACGCTTTCCAGTCGCCGATTACCCTCTGGCGGAATGCCGGTTCCCGTGTCACCATGCTCTGGCTCACGTGAGAGCTGAGAGCTCGGCGTCATTTATTTACAGCCGCGGTAATGGCCATACGGCTCGCCGCTTGCGATTATACACCACCTACCATCTCCGGATTCGGACGTCATGCCCCGATCGATCGTGAAGCCGCTGTTGACGTTGCTGGTTCTGACCGTCGGATGCACCGTGGTTTACCACAAGCTGGACGATCCGACCGGCCTTCCGGAAGCTCATGTAAGGCCAGGCATCACCGTGCTTCTGAACGACAGCACGAACCTGATTCGCGGCAAGCGGGTCGGCCTGCTCACAAACCAGACCGGCGTCGATGAACACGGCAAGCGCGACATCGATCTTCTTCGCACCGACAAGCGCGCTCGACGCGCGCAGGTCCAACTGATCGAGATCTTCTCCCCCGAGCACGGACTCGGCGGCACCCTCGATCGGACCGGCATCGCGTCCGGCTACGACACCGCCAGCGCGCTCCCGGTCATATCCCTCTATGACCGTCAGACGATTCCGCCGCCCGATTCGGACTTCCGCGCTATCGATGTCCTGCTGGTCGATCTGCAGGACGTCGGCTCACGGACCTGGACGTACGACGGGGTGATGGTGTACGCGATGCGCGCTGCCGCACGAGTTCACAAGCCCATCGTGATTCTCGACCGGCCGAACCCGATCACCGGCTCGTTCGTGGAGGGGCCGATTCTCGATTCGGCGCTATCGAACGCGGATGACCCGACCCCTGGCCGTCCTGGGCTCGCGTGGGCGCTCTATCCTATTCCTCTGCGGCACGGGATGACGATGGCCGAGCTCGCGCGCTTCTACAATGACAAGCTGAAGATCGGAGCGGATCTGCATGTCGTACCTGTGCAACGGTGGTCGCGCGAGATCTGGTTCGACCGAACAGGTCTGCCGTTCGTCGCGCCCTCGCCCAATCTTCAATCGCTCCAGGCAGAGATGCTGTACCCCGGGCTGGTCTCCTTCGAGGCGACCAATCTGTCGGTCGGCCGTGGGACGAACGAGGCGTATCGTAGAATCGGAGCTCCGTGGCTCGATCCCCAGAAGATCATCGCCATGATCAAGGACCGTCCGATCCACGGTGTCCGCTTCACGCCGCTCGACTTCACTCCCGTTTCGCCGGGCGATGGCAAGTATCCGGGTCAGCTGGTGCACGGTCTAAGGATCGAAGTAACGGAGCGTAACGAACTCCAGACCAGCAGACTTACCGCCGGCCTCCTCTCCGCAATTTCGAAGGCGTATCCGACCGAGCTCACTATCGACACCACCCGTTTCGATCGACTGTTCGGATCGCCTACGGCGCGTCGCGCGATCATGGCGGGGGCGGATCCTGATGCCGTGATAGACTCCACATACGGCCCGGCGTATGCGTTTCGGCAGAAGGCGGCCCGCTACTTCCTCTACTAGAGTGAAAGCGGTTCTGGCTCTGACCCGATCATGACGAACACTTTTCTGGAGCGCCCATGAAGAAGCTTATGGCGATGCTGTCGATCATTGCGGTCGCAGCGTGCGGTCCACGCAACGTGGAAATTCGAACCGGTGCCCAGCCGGTGAGCGAGGTAACTCTTCGTGTTACGAATAATCTCGCGCAGGCGGCCAACATCTACGTCGTGAACGGTGGCAGTGACATCTTCCTCAAGCAGGTGCCGGCGCACGGGGCCGAATCCATGAACGTGCCGGGAATTTCGGCTGGTTCGACGGTACAGCTCAAGGCAACGCCCATCGACGGCACGCGGTCCTACACGCGCAACAATGTGACGCTGTCGGGACTGTACGAGTGGCAGGTACCGTAGCGCTTTCCATAGAGTCGCGCACCTAGCCCAGGGGCATCCGGTCGGCTAGCTTCCACGCCGATGATGGCGCTCTGGGATGCAATAAAAGCAGGATATTTGCGGGTTATCGAGCCCGCCGCGGACTTTCTGGTTCGGCGGCGCGTCAACCCGAACGTCATAACCACCGTCGGTACAGTCTGCACGCTGACCGGAGCGGTCGTCTACGCCACCGGCCATATCATGACGGCCGGCTGGATCATCGCCCTCACGGCGCTCTTCGACGTCCTGGACGGAACGGTGGCGCGCCGTACCGGCCAGTCGAGCGTCTTCGGCGCGTTCTACGACTCCACGCTGGATCGCGTCGCTGACGGTGGGGTGCTCGCGGGGCTGGCTGTTTTCTACGCCTCCTCGGTGATCTACCACAACATCTACATGCTGGTCGTCTGCCTGCTCGGCATCATCGGGACCTTCCTGGTGTCGTACACCCGTGCCCGTGCGGCTGCCCTCGGCATAGATGCCAAAGTGGGCGTGATGCAGCGGCCCGGAGCGCGTGGTGTTATTATCCGTACCACAGGCCTTTTTCGGCCTGGCGCTGCATGGCTGGGTCCTCATGGCGATCGTCGTCCTGCTCACAGTTACGGCATGGATAACGGCCGTTCAGCGCATCAGCTTCGTCCATCGCGCAACGTCCAAGAAACCACTGGTGAATGTCTAACAGCTCCGCTGCACCCAAAATCGCGCCGGCTTCAGGTAAGCTCGGTATTCTCACGCCCGGCCTTGGCGCCGTGGCCACGACGTTCATCGCAGGAGTCGAGAGTATCCGCCGCGGGCTGGCGAAGCCGATCGGCTCGATAACGCAGACCGCGACCATCCGGTTGGGGAAGCGGACCGAAAATCGTGCGCCGCTGATCAAGGACTTTGTCCCGCTCGCGGACCTCAAGGACATCGTTTTTGGCGCCTGGGATCCCATCCCGGACGACGCGCTCACGGCGGCGCGGAAGGCCGGCGTGCTGGAGGAGAAGGACATCGAGCCTATTGCCGAGTTCCTCGCGTCGATCAAGCCCATGCCGGCCGTGTTCGAGAACCACTACGTAACGCGCATCCACGGCAGCAACGTCAAGACGGGAAAGACAAAGCGCGATCTCGCCGAGCAGCTACGGCAGGACATCCGTGACTTCAAGTCGAAGAACAAGCTCGATCGGCGTCGTGATAGTCTGGTGTGCATCGACCGAGATCTTCATAAAGGCAGGCCCGCAGCACGCGACGATCGAGCAGTTCGAGCGCGCGATGGACAACAACGACGAAGCGATCGCGCCATCGATGATCTACGCGTACGCCGCGATCATGGAGAATGTCCCGTTCGCGAACGGCGCGCCGAATCTCTCGTCCGACATTCCTGCGCTTCTCCAACTTGCGCAGCAGCGCGGGGTGCCGCTGTCGGGGAAGGACTTCAAGACGGGCCAGACGTGGATGAAGACCGTCATCGCGCCAGGCCTCAAGGCCCGCATGCTCGGCCTCGCGGGCTGGTACTCCACCAACATCCTCGGCAATCGCGACGGTGAAGTGCTGGACGATCCGCAGTCGTTCAAGACCAAGGAGGAGTCCAAGCTCTCCGTGCTTCACACGATCCTGCAGCCGGAAAAGTATCCGGATCTCTACAAGGATTTCTCGCACGTCGTTCGCATCAACTACTATCCGCCGCGCGGTGACAACAAGGAAGGCTGGGACAACATCGACATCTTCGGGTGGATGAACTACCCGATGCAGATCAAGATCAACTTCCTCTGCCGCGATTCGATCCTTGCAGCGCCCCTCGTTCTCGACGTCGCGCTGTTCAGCGACTTTGCGCAGCGCGCTGGCATGAAGGGCATTCAGGAATGGTTGTCGTTCTTCTACAAGAGCCCGATGACTGCTCCGGGCCTGCAGCCTGAGCACGATCTGTTCATCCAGCAGACCAAGATGAAGAACACACTTCGCCATCTCATGGGCGAAGATCAGATCACACACCTGGGCCTCGAGTACTACGCGTCATGACGAGAGCGGCGTTGATGCGGGCTGCAATGCTCGTCGTCGCTGCCAGCGCCACTGTCGCGTGCGGGACCAACAACCGCCCGATAGAGATCAGGCAGTGGACCGACGACATGGCGTTCCGCATCAGCGTCGTGCCAGCTCCGCCGCTGGCGGAAGAGATGACGGTATTCAAGGTCGTCGTCTCCGATAAGGACACCGGTCAGCCAATCGAGACCGGGCAGGGCCGGATCTTCGCTACGAGTCAGGAGCACGCGCAAGCGGGCGATGGGCTCGCGAAGGGTCCCGAAGTGGGTACGTACTATGCACACGTTCGATTCCCTGTTGCGGGCGATTGGGCCGTTGGCCTTCAGTTTCGCAGGGATTCGACAAAGACACTCGAGCGCACCGAGGACTGGCAGCAGCAAGTGCTGCCCGCTCCACCGCTCGGCCAGAGCACCGACACGACCAAACGCTGACAATGCGCCACTTTTTCAGATCACATCTGAAGCCGGAGCAGGTTCTCGCGATCGCTGACATGTTCTTCCCGGCGCTTCAGGAAAATGCCAAGGCCTCCGCAGCGCGAACGCGCGATTTCGCCGGCCCACTCGGATTGCTCAAGCTGAGCGTCAGAATGGAAGGCGGACACTACACGTTCGTGCAGATCGACACCGATCAGACCGGCGAGAGCAGACTCGACCGCAACGCGAAGAAGTTCTTCGTCGAGCTGCACCGGGCAGAAGATCCGGCGTACAAGCTGACCGCTTCGTACTAGCGCGGTTTCCCGGCCACCCAGAGAAGCTGAATGGCGTTGACGCGCGAGCAGAAACTCGAGCTGTATTACTACATGCGGCTCACGCGTTCTCTGGAGGAGCGCCTCGTCAATCTGTACCGCCAGACGAAAGTCATCGGCGGTCTTTTTCGCTCTCTTGGCCAGGAGGCCGACGCGGTAGGCGCCGCCTATGCGCTCGACAAGTCCAAGGGCGATATACTTTCTCCGCTGATTCGAAACCTTGGCGCAATGCTGGTTCGCGGCGCCGAGCCCACCGAAGTCATCAAGCAGTACATGGCGAAGGGTGATTCGCCCACGAAAGGCAAGGAGCTCAACATCCACTTCGGTGGAATCGAGCGCGGCTTCGTGGGGCAGATCTCGCACCTCGGCGACATGGTGCCCGTGATGGCCGGCGTCACGCTCGCAGCGAAGATGCGCGGTGAGGATCGCGTTGGTCTCGTCTTCGTAGGCGACGGCGCGACTTCGACCGGCGCATTCCACGAAGGAATAAACTTCGCGGCAGTGCAGCGCTGTCCACTCGTCGTGGTCGTCGAGAACAACGGCTACGCGTACTCGACGCCGGTGTCGAAACAGACCGCTGCAAAGTCGTTCATCGACAAGGCGATAGGGTATGGAATCGCCGGCGAACAGGCCGACGGTAACGATGTGCTCGCGGTTTACGATGTGACGAAGCGTGCAGTCAATCGAGCGCGACGCGGCGAGGGTGTTACACTGGTCGAGTTGATCACGTACCGCCGGAAGGGACACGCCGAGCACGATAACCAGTCGTACGTACCGGCCGGCGAGATCGACAGGTGGGCGACCGAGAACGACCCGATCGATCGCTTTGTGAAAGTGTTGCTTGCCCAGAAAGTGAAAGCTGCCGAGCTGACCGCGATCGACGAGCGAGTCAGGATGGAGATCGACGCCGCGACGGATATCGCCGATGCGTCGCCGATGCCTGAACCGCTCGAAGCGTTGCGTGGAGTGTACGCAGGGCAGCCCAGCGTACCGGCACTTTGGTTTCGCGACGACGTGCAAAGCGCCGTCGACGAGCACGAGCGGCCGTCGGGATGGGGAACGTACGATGCCTGAGGTCACGTATCTCGAAGGCATCCGGCAGGCGCTGTTCGAGGAGATGGAGCGCGACGCGAACGTGTTCTGTCTGGGCGAAGACATCGGTGCCTACGGCGGCGCATTCAAGGTGACGGAGGGATTGCAGGAGCGTTTCGGCCCAGCCCGGGTGATCGACACGCCGATCTCGGAAATCGCGATCGTCGGCGCGGCGGCTGGCGCCGCACATATGGGGATGCGTCCCGTATGCGAGATGCAGTTCATGGATTTCGTATCGAATGCGTACGACATGCTCACCAACTACGTCGCAACGGCGCGCTATCGCATCGGGCTCGGTTGTCCGATGGTCGTGCGAGGGCCCAGCGGCGGCTACGTGCGCGGCGGACCGTTCCACTCGCAGAACCCGGAAGCAGCGTTCTTTCACACTCCTGGCCTCAAGATCGTGAGTCCGGCCACCGCCTCCGACGCCAAAGGGTTGCTCAAGTCCGCGATCCGCGACGACGATTGCGTGTTGTTCTTCGAGCACAAGTATCTCTACCGCCGTATCAAGGAAGAGATGCCAGCTGGAGATTACGTCGTCCCGATCGGTAAGGCGCGCACGGCGCGCTCCGGTACGGATGTTTCAATCATTACATACTCGGCCACGCTCTGGAAGGCGCTCGAAGCAGCCGATATCCTTCAGGCAGAGGACGGAGTGTCGGTGGAGGTGATCGACCTCAGAACGCTTCTTCCACTCGACGATGAGGCCATCGTCGACACCGTTCGCAAGACGAACCGGGTCCTGATCGTGCATGAGGATACACGTACCGGCGGCATCGCTGGCGAGATAACGGCGCGGATCAACGAAATGTGCTTCGAGTGGCTCGATGCTCCGGTTCTCCGGGTCACCGCCGCTGACGTACCACTACCGTACTCGCCGCCGCTCGAGGACTACGTGTTGCCCCAGACGTCGGACATAGTGCGCGCGCTTCGGCGCCTTGTAGCTTATTGATGGACGATGAATCGCCGGAATTCAGCCGGCCGTCGGTCGGCGCCATGGTGGGCGCGGGCTGCTTTTCGGCCGTTGCCGGTTTCTTTGGCGGCGGGATGCTGGCTGTTCTTGTCGCGAAGTTCGTCGGATCGTACCAGGGATGCAGGCCACCGGAGGATCTGCCGGCGTGCAACTGGGGAGAGTACGCGTTCATCGGAATGATCGCGGGGGTAATAATACTTCCGCTGGTAACGATTCTAAGGCTCAGAAGCCGGAGGTCATAAATGGCTCGGATTGATGTAACCATGCCGCAGATGGGCGAATCGATCGCTGAGGGAACGCTCTCGAAATGGCTCAAGAAAGTCGGCGACGAGGTCAAGCGCGACGAGCCGATCTTCGAGATATCGACCGACAAGGTCGACGCCGAGATCCCGTCGCCCACCGCGGGAACTCTGGCGGAGATTCTCGTTCCGGAGGGAAAGACCGTCGCGGTGCAGACCCTCGTCGCCCGCATCGAGACCGAGAAAGGCGCAACCATTGCCGCATCCGCACCAGCAAAGCCCGCGCAGCCAGCGGCGCCGACAGCGGCGGCACCTGCTGCCGCTGCAGCGCCCGCCGCGGTCGCAACCGCGATGGCGCCGCCAGCGATCGGCGGTGGCAACGGCAACGGGAGCGGTAACGGCACCGGAAGGGGAATCGCACCGGATCTGTCCGACGCCGCCTCTTCCTTCGAACAGCGGCTGCGCTCCAAGTCATCACCACTCGTGCGCAAGATGGCGGCAGAGCACGGAGTCGACATCCGGGGTTTGAACGGCAGCGGCATCGCTGGCCGCGTCACGAAACAGGACCTGCTCGACCATCTCGCAAGCGGCCCGTCGCACCCCGCAGTCGGTGCATCGATGCACGCGCCGGGCGGGCGTCGAGTTCCACGGCCCGCTGCCCGAGCCGTGGCCAGGTGACCGCGTCGAGACGATGTCCAAGATGCGCGCGCTCATCAGCGATCACATGGTCGCCTCGCGCCGCACATCCGCGCATGTAACGTCGTTCATGGAGCTCGACTTCACGCGCATCGCCAGGATTCGCGCCAACAAGCGCCGCGATTTCGAAGCGGCGACAGGCGAGAAGCTTTCGTTCATGCCCTTCATCATCAAGGCGACTGTCGACGCGATAAAGCAGTATCCAATAGTGAACTCGTCGGTCGCCGGCGCGAACGTCATCTTCCGTAAGCCCGTCAACATTGGTATCGCCGTAGCGCTCGACTGGGGACTCATCGTGCCAGTGATCAAGAATGCTGACGATCTTTCGCTGACCGGGCTTACACGCTCACTGAACGACCTCGCCAACCGCGCGCGCTCCAAGAAGCTGTCGCCGCAGGAAGTGCAGGACGGAACGTTCACGATAACGAATCCCGGGGTGTTCGGCTCTCTCATGGGCACTCCGATCATCAATCAGCCGCAGGTCGCGATCATGGGAGTGGGTACGATCGAGAAGCGGCCGCGGGTCATCACAGGCGCGGACGGTGAGGATACGATTGCGATCCGCACCTGCGCTTATTTCTCGCTCTCGTTCGATCACCGCGTCATCGACGGTGCCGTTGCAGATCAGTTCATGGCGCAGGTCAAGCGCAACATCGAGACGTTCCCAGAGAACGGAGTGATCTGATCTTGTCTCGCGTGCTCACCATCCAGCGGACGACCATCCCACCTGGCGAGCGCGCGAAGTATCTGTCGCGGCTTGCGGAGCGCGCCGCGCACTACAGCGGCGTCAACTGCCGCTTCTGGGTGTTCGAGGATCCGGGGCTCAAGAACGCCTTCGTCGAATTCACGGAGGCCGACGACGCGGCGACGCTCGCGGAAGCCATAGCATCTGCGCCGGAGCCCGGGTCGGGCCCTCTGCGCATTTACCACCAAGTGGAGTTGTAGATGCCATTCAGAACAGTAACTGTAGATGGAGCCGCATGGCGCGTGCAGCCATCGGGATACATCACTGCAAACACAAAGGACGAGTTCTCGCTGGTCTTTGCGCGTGACGTCGAACGTGGAACCGAAACGCGCGTCGTTCGATATTCACCGGTGGGCCCGCGCTGGCGAGAGCAGTCTTTCGCTTCGCTCACCGACGACGATCTTCGCCGCCTCTTCGCGCAGTCGCAGCCAAGCGCGACGTCGCCCGAGGCGTTCTACGCGCGATGACTGAGCCGGGCCCCGAGCAGAGCGGGGAGCGTTACGTCGATCTGCACGCGCATTCCACAGCGTCCGACGGCGCGGTTTCACCAACCGAGCTCGTCGAGGCCGCGGCCGGCGCCGCTCTGCTCGCAATCGCGATCACCGATCACGACACGATCGCGGGAAATGACGAAGCTACAGCCGCTGGCGTCCGTCTCGGCATACGAGTCGTCAGCGGTTGCGAGCTCAGCGCATACGATGGCGATCTCGAGATCCATCTCCTCGCGCTGCACATCGCCGATCCAGGCGCAATACGCTCGAGCCTCGAAGGATTCCAGCATCAGCGGATCGAGCGCGGTTACGCCATCGTCGAACGTCTCGCGCTCGTCGGTGTCCCCGTCGACATCGATGATATCCTCGCCGATGCTGCGGGTGCTGCACTCGGACGTCCGCACATAGCCCGCGCGCTCATTCGCGCGGGGTACGTCGCGGACCATCGCGACGCATTCGACAGGTTCCTCGGCGCTGGTCGTCCCGCGTATGTACCGAAGCCGCGCCTCGAGATCGCCGATGCGATCGGCCTGGCGCATTCCGCGGGCGCGCTCGCTGTCTGGGCGCATCCGGGGCGCGAGGGAACCCGCGAGCGCCTGGTGCGGCTCAAGTCGCACGGTCTCGACGGAACGGAAGTGCGTCATCCCGGTCATCCACCACTCGATACCCAGCGGCTGCTGCGTCTCGCTGCCGAGCTGGACCTCGTGCCGAGCGGCGGGTCCGACTGGCACGGCGCGACTGAGGGATATCGCGTGATCGGCAACATGCACGTGCCGGAAGCGTGGCTTGACCTGCAGGACGCGCGGCTCGCGACAAGGGTGAGCTGACGTGGACGTATCCGGTCGCGTTGCTCTCGTAACCGGCGCCGCGCATCGCGTCGGCCGCGCGTTGAGCGTCGCGCTCGCCGAAGCCGGGATGCGCGTCGCAATCCATTACAACTCCGCAACTGCGGAAGCCGAGGCCGTGGTAGATGAGCTGCGTGCGCGTGGCCGCGAATGCCGCGCGTACCGCGCCGACCTTGGGGACGGCGCCGCGCCGCAATCGCTCATCGCATCCGTCACGCACGACTTCGGCGGTCTCGATGTACTCGTCAACTCTGCGGCCGTGATGCATCGCACACCCATGGGCGATATCACCGTTGCAGAGTGGGACGCCATGTTCGCCCTGAATCTGCGCGCGCCCTTCTTTCTTGCGCAGGCTGCACTGCCATGGTTGCGCTCGTCCAAGGGCTGCGTCGTGAATCTCGCCGACCTTGCCGCGTTCGAGACGTGGCCGGAGTACATCCCTCACGGTATAAGCAAGGCCGGTGTCGTCCAGATGACTCGCGCGCTCGCCCGAGCCTTTGCACCCGATGTGCGCGTCAATGCCATCGCGCCCGGCGCCGTTCTGCTTCCCGATAACTGGGACGATGCGACGCGCGCACACTTTGCGTCTACGACTCCGTTGCGGCGTATCGGATCTCCGGGTGATGTTGTAGAAGCCATGCTGTATCTCCTGCGAGCCGATTACGTAACGGGCGACACACTGCTCGTGGACGGCGGACGCCATGTCCGATCATGATGATCGCAAGTACGGCGCAATCGTTGTCGTCGGCGGCGGTTGCTACGGATCGTACTACGTCAGGCAGCTAGGCCGCGCGCGCGCCGCGCGCGCACTCGACTTTGATCGAATCATCGTCGTCGATCACTCAGCGGATTGCGCAGTCGCTCGCGCGGGAGCCGACGCGGAAATCGTCGTATCGGAATGGACGGATTTTTTCGATGACTACCTGAGCGCCGCTTCGGCGGACACGTTGGACGCGATTGTCCCCTCGCCGCTGATGCCGCATCTGATGTATCAGTGGCTGTTGGAGCGGGCTCGAGCGCGATGGCCTGCCCGCTCCGTCAGCACGATTCCGCTCGGCGCGGAACCCGCGACTCCGTGGAAAGCTGCTGCCCCGGACAGCACCTTCTACGGCAGCTATGCCACCTGGACGTGCCCGATCAACTGCATCGAGCCGCGGCTCTGTCCGCACACCGGCGGCGATCGCAGTTGGACAATGCCAAACGCGGCCAAGGAGCTCGTCGGCCGTTCCGAACGGTCGTCCGAACCGCTCCGCGGTCCCGTTATATTTCATTGTACGCATCGCGCGTTCGGTGTCGGCATGTTTGATACGCGCGACGTCGTTGCCGCCGACCGGCTGGTCGAGCGCGTGGGTGCCGGTGCGGCTGCGGACGTTCTTGTCGCGACTGTTTCCCACTGCCACGGTGCATTCAACGTTCTTCACATCGGCGCTGAAACCTCCTAGAAATACATGGGTCAGACTCACCAATATGACGTCATAATCGTCGGCGCAGGGCCGGCGGGAATGACTGCGGGCATGTACGCCGGCCGATCGATGCTGAAGACGGTCGTGCTGGAACGCGGTGCTGCGGGCGGCGAGCTCCTCAACACCGAGGCGATCGAGGATTATCCCGGCTTCGAGCACATCGAAGGTTGGGATCTGGCACAGCGGTTCGAGCAGCACGCGAAGAAATTCGGCGCCGAATTTCGTCAGAGCGCCGTGCTGTCCGTCAGGAAGCTCGATGACGGAAACTTCGAGGTCACCGATGAATCCGGCGACGTCTACCACGCGCCAACTGCAATCGTGACCGCTGGCGGGACGCCGATCAAGCTCGGTATTCCTGGCGAGATCGAGTATGCCGGTAAGGGCGTATCGTACTGCGCCATCTGCGACGGTGCGTTCTTCAAGGGACACACGATAGCAGTAGTCGGCGGCGGCGACGCAGCGGTTGAAGAAAGCGACTTCCTCACTCGTTACGCCGAGAAAGTGTATCTGATCCATCGGCGTGAAGAGCTGCGTGCGTCCAGAATCCTGCAGAAGCGCCTCTTCGAGAATCCCAAGATCGAAGTCATCTGGGACACGCTCGTGGAACGCGTCGAGGCCGACGCTGCAGGATTCGTTCACAATCTTAAGCTTCGCAACCTCAAGACGGGCGCTCACAGTGATCTTGCAGCGACCGCGTTGTTCGTGTTCATCGGCTTCCGGCCAAACACCGGAATCATAGAGGGACATGTCGATCACGACGAGATGGGTTACCTCCTTACCGACACGAACATGGAGACGTCGATCGACGGGCTCTTTGCGGCAGGTGATGTGCGGTCACAGCTGACGCGTCAGGTGACTACGGCCGCGGGTGACGGAACGACGGCTGCAATCGCTGCGGAGAAGTACATCGCCTCGCTGCGCGACTCCAGCGTCGGACGAATCGTTGCGACGGGCGGGTACGCGGTGTGAAGATCGACTCACGCACCGTGGGCGCGTTTCAGGAGAATACGTATCTCGTCGTCGATGAAGAAACTGGCGATGCCATAGTGATCGACCCCGGCGCCGATGGCGATGAGATCATTGCGATGATCGAGTCGAGCGGCGCAACTCTGCGCGCGATGTGGCTCACTCACGCGCACCTCGACCATATCGGTGCCGTATCGGCGTTGAGACGCAGGTATCCCAACGTTCCCGTTCACCTTCATGCGCTCGATCAGCCGGTCTACGAAGCTGCATCGTTCTTCGCGGAATCCTACGGGATCCCGTTCGAGCAGCCGGAAGCGGCGGACGAGGAGCTGGCGCATGGCGACACCGTCCGCGTGGGTAATCTCCGCTTCGAAGTGCTTCACGTACCGGGTCACAGTCCCGGACACGTTGCCTTTCACGGCAACGGGGTTCTGCTCGGCGGCGATGTGCTCTTTGGCGGCTCCATCGGACGAACCGATCTCCCGATGGCAAATCCGGAGCACATGCAGGAGTCGCTGAGAAAGTTCGCGGCCCTTCCACCGCACACTGTCGTATATCCTGGTCACGGCGATTCCACCACGATCGCCGAAGAGCTCAGGAGCAACCCTTTTCTGAACGGACTGGCGCATGTCAAACGCAACGCGGATTGAGAAGGACCCACTCGGCGAGCTCGCCGTACCGGCCGACGCACTTTACGGCGTGCAGACGCTGCGCGCGGTCCAGAACTTTCCGATAAGCGGAATTCGCCCTCTCCCCGCGTTCGTCGACGCCGTCGTGCGCATCAAGCGCGCAGCAGCGCTCACGCACAAGGAAACCGGGCGTCTCGACGCTCGTCTCGCCGATGCGATAGTTGCAGCAGCAGACGAAGTGCTTGGCGGAAAGTGGCGCGACCAGTTCGTCGTCGACGTGTATCAGGCTGGCGCGGGTACGTCGCACAACATGAACGTCAACGAGGTGCTCGCGAACCGCGCTAACGAGATGCTCGGCAGCGAGCGCGGGAAATATTCGCCCGTGCATCCCAATGATCACGTCAACATGGCCCAGTCGACCAATGACGTGATCCCGACAGCCATTCGCATCGCGTGCATTGCGCAGCTGCCTGCGCTCAGTGAATCGATTCAGACACTTATCGATGCACTCGCGGCGAAGGGAAGGGAGTTCGACGGAATAGTGAAGGCGGGCCGCACCCATCTTCAGGATGCGATGCCCATCCGGCTCGGCCAGGAATTCAACGCGTACGCCGGCACCCTGCGCCGCAATCTGAAACGGGTGAACGAGGCCGCCGATTATTTGCGCGATTTGGGCATTGGCGGCAGCGCGGTGGGGACCGGCGTCAACGTCGAGCCCCGATATCCCGAGCTGATGGTGAAGTATCTGAACGGCATGATCGACGGGAAGCTGCGCGCCGGCGCGGATCGGATTCAGCTTATGCAGAGCATGGGCGACGCGGCGGGCGTTCAGTGCCGCGATGAAAGTACTCGCTCTCGATCTCAGCAAGATCGCGAGCGATCTGCGTCTGATGGTGAGCGGCCCGCGCACCGGACTCGACGAGATTACGCTTCCCGCCGTGCAGCCCGGCTCGTCGATCATGCCCGGCAAGATCAATCCATCGATCGCGGAAATGGTCAACCAGGTCTGCTTCCAGATCGTCGGGCTCGACGCCTGTGTAGCAGCGGCCGCCGAACATGGACAGCTTGAGCTGAACGTGATGATGCCGGTCATCGCGTTCAACATTCTGCTCGCCGAGCACATCCTGCGTACCGCGTCGAGGACATTCGCGGAGAAGTGCGTTGCAGGGATCGAGGCCAACGCAGAGCAGTGTGCGTACTGGGTCGAGCGCTCAGCCGCGCTCGCAACGGCCCTCGCTCCGCAGATCGGCTACGCAAAGGCCGCCGACATCAGCAAGCGCTCGGTGAAGGAAGGCGTCCTGATTCGTGATCTCGTGAAGCGCGAGCACGTTCTCCCTGATACTGAGATCGACGACGTGCTCGATCTGGCCAGGATGACAGAGATCGGGGTTCCAGGAAAGCATTAGGCTACTCCGCCGCCGTGGGACGCAGGCTATTGCGCGCCGGTATTAATTAGCTACTTTGCTAAGTAACTAATCCCACCAATAACTATATGCTCACAGCCCTTCTCCTCGCGTCGTTTACCCTTCTCGCCCCGCCAAAGGTGGATAGCGCAATGTCGCAGCCGATCACGCTTCACACCGCAACCGGCGACCTCTTCGGAACGCTGACGCTTCCTGAAGGCAGCGGCGCGCACCCGGTGGTCCTCATTATTGCGGGTTCCGGTCCGACTGACCGCGACGGGAACTCGCCCATCCCCGTGGCTCCTGGCAAGCCGCTGCGCACGAATTCCTACGAGATGCTCGCCACGGCGCTCGCTTCAGATGGCATCGCCTCCGTCCGGTACGACAAACGCGGCATCGCGGCGAGCGCTGCAGCCCTGGCAGGGGGGAAGGAAAGCGACCTGCGCTTCGATACCGGGATCGACGATGCGGCCGCCTGGATCACGATGCTCCGATCCGATAAGCGTTTTTCTAAGATCATCGTCGTTGGTCACAGCGAGGGGTCTCTGGTCGGAATGGTCGCGGCACAGCGCGCCCGCGCAGACGGCTTCGTTTCGCTCGAAGGCGCCGGCAGGCCGGCAGCTGACGTTCTCCGCGAACAGCTCATTGCGCGAGGAGCGCCACTCGCCATGGTGGGGCCCATCCTTGACAGCCTGTCCGCGGGCAAGAGCGTCGCCACTGTCCCGGCAGGTCTGGAACCACTATTTCACGCAAGCGTCCAGCCGTACCTGATATCGTGGTTCCGGTACGACCCCGCAGCGGAGATCGCAAAGCTGCCGTTCCCCGTCCTCGTCGTGCAGGGAACCCACGACATTCAGGTCACTGAAGTCGACGCACGAAAGCTCGCTGCGGAGCCCAACGCGAAGCTGCTGATTGTTCCGAACATGACGCACGTGCTCAAGGATGGTCCGACCGACCCGGCGGCCCAGCTAACGAGTGTCTACACCGACCCGACTCTGCCGCTCGATCCGCAGCTTGTTTCCGCAGTCGTCAGCTACGTGCGCACGACTTCACGCGCGCGGTGACCGACGCGTTTCGCGCGCTTGCCGATCCGACGCGTCGCGCTATTCTCGATCTGCTCCGCACGGGCTCGCGTACATCTGGCGAGATTGCGGAGCAGTTCGGATCGTCGTGGCCCACGATCTCGCGTCACCTCAGCGTTCTGCGAGACGCCGGTCTTATCAACGCCGAAAAGGACGGGCAGTTCATCCGCTACGAGCTAGCAACCACAGTGTTTCAGGATGTACTGAAGGCGCTCGCAGCGTGGGCGCATTCGTCAGACAAGGAGTCGGCGCAAGGTGCTCAATAGCAAGAAGATCTTTTCCCTAAGCGTCGTTGTCGCCGCGTTTGCCGTGTCCGCCGCCGCATATCAGCGGCTGCCGGCGATTGCTCCGGTACACTGGGGAATCAACGGCAGTCCGAATCGCTTCGGCAGCCGCGCGGAGCTGGCGTTCGCCGCTCCATGTATCATGCTCGTGATAGCGGTGGTGCTCGCCTTTGTGCCGCACTACGATCGCTATCTCTTCATCAGGTACCGAAGCTCAGACTCGACGCTGGATCCGGATCTGGATTCGTCGACGGCGAGGCCCGAGTACGATACGATGATCGCAATCATCCTGACGTTCATGCTTGCCATGCATACGTTCGCCATCACGAATGCACTCGGGCTCATCGCAGCTAACCGCCGTCCAGTGCTGAGCGCTGTCATCATATCGATAGGAATCATCGCGATCGGAAACTACACGCCCCGCCTCACGCGCCGGAATGCGTTTCTTGGCGTTCGTCTGCCGTGGACGTACGCGAGCGAGGAAGTCTGGCGGCGCACGCAACGTGTAGGTGGCTACGGGCTCGTGTTCGCCGGAATCCTGGGCTTGGTTGGCGCCATTGCAGTTCCATCGTCACCGGCCAGGCCGCTGTTCGCTGCCATCGCAGTCGATTTACTGGTGGTCGCTGGCTATTCGTACTATCTGGCTCACTCCAGCAACGTCCCTTGATTCGGCGGTAGGCGACCCTTGCTCCGCGACCGCCGGCCCGGTATCCTCAACGTATGCGGATTACCACATGGGCCGAGTATGGCGTAATCTGCGCGCTGCATCTGGCGCGCCGGGCGAACGACGGTCCGGTTACGGGGCGCGACATCGCAGCGCAGGAGCGGCTTCCGGCCGACTACGTCGAGCAGATCTTGTTGAGGCTGAGGCGTGCGGGAGTGATCAAGAGCGTGCGCGGCGCGCGCGGCGGCTACATGCTCGCCAGGCCATCGACCGAGATTACGATCCGCGACGTGATCCATGCGTCCGAGCTCGAGACCTTCGACCTCCACTGCGTCAGCCATCCCGTCGAGGAAGAGCGCTGCAACGCCGCGCACAACTGCAGCATCCGTCCGATCTGGGTAATGCTGCAACAGAAGATCGACGACGTTCTGGACAGCGTGCACCTTTCCGATCTGCTGCACGACGAGCCGACGGTGCGCGAGCGCATCGGGCTTCCGATTCTCGAAACGGTTTAGTCGGGAAAAGCTGCCAGCGCCGATCGACGCGGCATGCTCGGAGCGGGACTCGAACCCGCACGGCCTTTCGGCCACAGCGTTCTGAGCGCTGCGTGTATACCAGTTTCACCACCCGAGCGAAAGCGGCTGGGAGCCGCCACGTGCCACATTCGATCCGGAAATCCATCCGGCTCGGCGCAAATCCCGCGAGCTGGCAACTCTCATGGGAAGCCTCTGAACATAGCCGCGCTCGCAGGACAGCGCAACGCTGCCCACGCGCCTGCGAAGCTCGTTAACTTGCCATCCATGCCCGACGTTACCGCCGCGCCGGCGCGCCAGTCCATTGCGAAGAACCGTAGAGCGTCACACGACTACCAGCTCCTGGAGACCTGGGAAGCCGGCATTGCGCTCACCGGGACCGAGGTAAAATCGCTGCGCGATGGCAAGGCGAACATCTCCGACGCATACGGGATCGTCCGCGATGGCGAAGTCTATCTGCTCAACCTGCACATCTCTCCGTACGAGCGCGGCGGCTACGTCAACCACGAGCCGACGCGGACGCGCAAGCTTCTGCTGCATCGAAAGGAGATTCGCAAGATGATCGGCGCGGTCGAGCGTCAGGGCCTGACGCTCGTACCACTCGAGTTGTATTTCAAGGGCGGCCGAGCCAAAGTCGCGCTCGCGCTCGGCAAGGGCAAGAAGCTCCACGACAAGCGCGATGACGCGCGAAAGCGCGACGACGAGCGTGACATGGCGCGCGCCATGAGGCGATCGTGATTCTCGCCGGTCTCGCTCTCTTCCTTCAGACAGCGGCGGCGATTGGACACCCCCACGCAACTCGGTCTCATACAGCTGAAGCAGCGCCCTCCACGCCCGAGTCGGTAACGGTTCGGACAGTCGCGCGCGTCACCGTGCTTCCACTTACCGTGATCGACGGCGTCAAAGCCGTTGTCGCTGAGAGGCTCGCCGCAGCGCTTGGCGGAACATTCGCATCCACGTCGCCGACGCATTACTCGCTCACCGTCGGGGATTCGCACATCAGCTTTACCGATGACGTTCCCTTCGCAGGTGACGACTCGACCATCGTCCCGATGGCTTCGCCACCTCGGATTGTTGGAAAGACCGTATATCTGCCGTTCTTCGTCGTCACGGATCTCGTCCCGAGATTCTTCTCTGATTTCATGTACGATCCGGATCTGCACGAGGTTCGCGCATTCAACACTGCCGCGAGACGCGTGCAACCGCCCGCAACCGCGCCGCCGCCAGCTCCGGATTCCCCAGCCGTTGGCACGTCGGCGCGAGACATCGGTGAAGCGCGTGCCATCGCCCGCGTCGCGGGCACTCCCGTGCGTGCGAAACGGCCTGGCCATCGTCTCATCGTCATCGACGCGGGACACGGCGGCGTCGATCCGGGCATGAGGGGACCGATCGGCGGCGGCCCACCAATCGTCGAGAAAAACATCACGCTCGCCGTCTCCAAACTGCTCGCTGAAGCGCTGCGCGACGAGGGTGCAGATGTGTTGATGACACGCACCACCGATACTCTGATCGGCCTCTACGACCGCGGTCCCATCGCCAATCACGCGCATGGAGACATCTTCGTCTCGATTCACGTCAACGCGACCGGCCAGCGCGGACCGGCCGCCGCGAAAGAGCGCGGCTACGAAACCTATTTTCTTGCAGAAGCCAAGACCGAAGATGCAAAGCGGGTGGAGCGCATGGAAAACCAGGCCGTCCGTTTCGAGACGAACGGCGCCAGCGCGCAGAAGGGTGATCCGCTCAACTTCATCATCAACGACATGGCGCAGAACGAGCATCTCCGGGAAAGCGCCGACCTTGCGGAGCAGATCCAATCCGGATTCAGATCCTTTCACCCCGGACCTGACCGCGGCGTGCAGCAGGCGGATTTCGCCGTGCTCCGCGGTGCGTTCATGCCCGCTGTGCTGGTCGAGATTGGATTCGGAACGAACAGGGACGAGGCAGCCTACATAAGTGATCCGGACAACGAGCGGAGGATTGCGCGATCCATCGCGAAATCCATCATGACCTACATGGATCGCTACGACGCCCGCGCCGGCGCTGGTGGTGGCGGCTCCTCGAGATGAGCGATCTGCGCGTCGTCGCCGCTGGAATCGAATTTCAGAATCCGATTCTTCTCGCATCCGGCACGGCTGCATTCGGCCGCGCGCTGTCCGGCGTCGTGAAGCTGGACGCGCTGGGCGGTATCGTGACCAAGGCGGTGAGTATCGAGGCGCGCGCCGGCAACGCCGCGCCGCGCGTTGCAGAGTTCGAAGGCGGCATGCTCAACGCTGTCGGTCTCGCCAACCCAGGTGTCGACGCGGTTCTACGTGACGATCTTCCATGGCTCGCGACTCACGTTGCGCGCGCACGCGTGATCGTGAACGTAGTCGGAAGTCGAACGGAAGACTTTGGCGAAGTTGTACGCAGGCTCGATGGCAGCGATGTTGTTAGCGCGTTCGAGCTCAATGTGAGCTGCCCCAACGTTCGCGCGGGTGGAATTGAGTTCTGCGCCGACGCCGCGGCGCTCTCCGCGGTAGTCTCCGGTGCACGAGCGGCAACGCGGAAACCGCTCTTCGTAAAGCTCTCGCCGATTCTTCCCAACATCGGCGCCGCCGCATCGACCGCGGTGGCTGCTGGCGCAGACGGCATTACCGTGGTGAACACGATTCCCGGCCTTGTCGTGGATGTCGGCACACGGAAGCCACGAATCGGATTCGGCTCCGGCGGCGCGAGCGGCGCTGGATTGCTGCCCGTGGGCGTCCTTGCTACGCATCGCGTGCGCCGCGCCGTGCCGGTTCCCATCATCGGTGTCGGCGGCGTAACCTCGGCGCCGGACGTTTTGCAGTACATGATCGCCGGCGCTTCGCTCGTCGCAGTTGGCACGGCGAGCCTTCGCGATCCTCGCACGGCCGAAAGGATAGTGCGGGATCTTTCGCGCTGGTGCGAACGCAACGGCGTCAACGCAATCAGCGAAATCACCGGCACGCTCGAGTGGTCCACATGATGACACAGGAAACAGCTGCAGTTGAACCCTCACGCGTGACGCCGATAGTAGCGCTCGACTTCTGGAGTTCCGAAGCCGCGCTCCAGATGGTGGATCTCCTGGGGGCGCGCTGCGATTTCTACAAGGTGGGCAGCGAGCTGTTCACGGTTGCTGGACCGGCGATCGTGCGGCAGCTGGTCGCTCGCAACAAGCGCGTCTTTCTGGATCTCAAGTTCCACGACATCCCCAACACTGTCGAGAAGGCGGTCGCAGCGGCCGCCGATCTGGGTGCTTCGATCGTCACCGTCCACGCGAGCGGGGGGCACAGGATGATCCGCTCGGCGGTCGAGAATGCGGGTTCCGCGTGCGAGGTGTTCGCGGTAACGATCCTCACGTCGCTGACCGGCGCCGACCTGTCGGAGGCCTGGGGCGGGGAGCGCAGCGATGACGACCTGACGCCTGAGGTAGTCCGCCTCGCGCTCCTGGCCAGACGGGCCGGAGTGGCCGGAGTCGTGTGCAGCGGGCTGGAGGCTCCTGTGCTGCGTGACCGGTTTGGGGCGGGTCTCAAGCTGCTGGTCCCGGGGGTGCGGCTGCCCGGTACCGACCACGGCGACCAGAGCCGCGTCGTCACGCCCGCCGAGGCGGCCAGGGCCGGCGCCTCATATGTGGTCCTGGGCCGCACCGTGACGTCCGCGCCAGAGCCGGAACTGGCTATGGAGCAAGCAGTTGCGTCGTTGGCGTGACCGGACTATTTTCAAAGGCTGACCCAAAATTCGGAGCAGTTCGTGAAAGTACGTAGCAGCGTCAAGCCGATCTGCGAGCATTGCAAGGTGATCAAGCGCCAGGGCGTGATTCGCATCATCTGCAGCCGCAATCCCAAGCACAAGCAGCGTCAGGGTTAATTAATGGCTCGTATTGCGGGCGTGGATCTTCCGCGCGACAAGAAGCTCGAGATCGGGCTTACTTACATATTCGGCATCGGTCGCAAGACCGCTCAGTCCATTCTCCAGTCGACCGGAGTGAACTCCGCGCAGCGCGTGCGCGATCTCAGTGACGCCGACACGAACAAGCTGCGTCAGGCCATCGAGCGCGACCTCAAGGTCGAGGGTGCTCTTCGGACTGAGGTCGCGATGAACATCAAGCGCCTCATGGACATCGGCTCCTACCGCGGCACGCGTCATCGCCGCGGGCTGCCTGTCCGCGGGCAGCGCACGCACACCAACGCCCGCACCAAGAAGGGCCCGCGCCGCGCGATCGCCGGCAAGAAGAAGGTTACGAAGTAACACATGGCTACTGCGAAGAAGGCAAAGAAGATTGTCGAGGCCGAGGGTCTCGCCCACGTGTCGGCGACGTTCAACAACACGACCATCACGATCACGGACAACCGCGGGAATACAATCTCGTGGAGCTCGTCAGGAAAGGCTGGATTCAAGGGCTCCAAGAAGTCCACGCCGTTCGCCGCGACTGTTGCGGGCGAGCAGGCTGGACGCGAGGCGTTCTCGGCCGGCGTCCGCCGCGTGAATGTGCGCGTGCAGGGACCCGGATCGGGCCGCGAGTCCGCCATTCAGGCGCTCGCCACTGCCGGTCTCCAGGTCAAGTCGATCCGCGACGTAACACCGATTCCACACAATGGTTGCCGTCCGCCCAAGCGGCGGAGGGTTTAGTACATGCGCTACACAGGACCAAGCTGCCGTCAGTGCCGCCGCGAGGGGACCAAGCTCTTCCTCAAGGGCACCAAGTGCTTCACCGAGAAGTGCCCCGTCGAGCGTCGTCCGACGCCTCCAGGCCAGCATGGCGCGAGCGTCGCTCGCCGCCGCAAGGTCTCGGAGTACTCCAAGCAGCTGCGTGAGAAGCAGAAGATCAAGCGCATTTACGGCGTGAGCGAGAAGCAGTTCCGCAACACGTTCGAGCGCGTCACCACGCTGCCTGGCGTCACCGGTCACAATCTTCTCGCCGCACTCGAGAGCCGTCTGGACAACATCATCTACCGCATGGGCTTCGCGCAGAGCCGCAAGGCAGCTCGCCAGCTCGTTCGTCACCGTCACGTCGAGGTGAATGGCCGCTCGGTCGACGTTCCGAGCTTCCTCGTGCAACCGGGCCAGGAAGTTCGCGTTCGCGCCAAGTCGCGCGAGCAGGCTTCGATCATCGTATCGATGGATCAGGCCTCGCGCGGTGCGCCGCTCTCCTGGATCGCAGTCGACAAGGGCTCGTTCAGTGGCCGCATGCTCGAGCGCCCGACCCGCCCAAATATTCCGATAGCAGCCCAGGAGCAGTTGGTAGTCGAGTTGTATTCGAAGTAGGGCGCGGATTTATCCGCACCGGCCGTTTACGGATTTATCCGCGCCGTATCCGGGATGCACGACATCGCAGTTTCGCAGCAAACGAGGCCCTAACCTTCGTACCGACTTACCACGCGTTAGGGGCGGGGTAACGGTTAAATCAGAAAAACATCATGGCTAACGCAATCGATCTCCGCGGGCTCGTACGCCCGCAGCTGGTAGAATCCACCAAGCGCGAGGACACACCGAACGTCGCCGAGTTCCGGCTTCAGCCGCTCGAGCGCGGCTTCGGGTACACGCTTGGCAACGCAATGCGCCGCATGCTTCTGTCGTCGCTCCGCGGATCCGCGGTGTGGGGATTCCGCATCGACGGTGTCGTGCACGAGCATCAGACGATCCCGGGCGTCGTCGAAGACGTTCATCAGATCATCGCCAATCTCAAGACGCTCGTGCTGAGCCTCGATGACGCAACCGAGAGCACGGTCGTGCGCGTCACCAAGACCGGACCGGCCGCGATCAAGGCGAGCGACATCCACTGGCGCCGCGGGACTCACGGTCCTCGAGCCCGAGCATCATCTCTTCACACTGCAGGACGATCGCGACATCACGTTCGAGCTGTACGTGAATCATGGACGCGGCTACATCGAGTCCGACCAGCACGTGGTCGACCGCAATCTTCCAGTCGATCTCGTCCGCATCGATTCGATCTACAACCCGGTCCGCCGCTGCAACTTCAGCGTCGACGCGACGCGCGTCGGTCAGCGCACCGACTATGATCGGCTCACGCTGCTCGTCGAGACCAACGGCACGATCTCGCCAGAAGAAGCGGTGAGCTACGCTGCGGCGCTCGCTCAGACGCACTTTCAGTATTTCGCGGGCTTCGGCTCGCACACGTCGGCGCCGATCACGGCAGCCAACGAACTTGGCGGTAACGACGCTGCGCGTCTCGCGCAGCTTCTATCGACGCCCATCGAAGACCTCGAGCTCTCGGTTCGCTCCGTCAACTCACTCAAGAACAGCGAGATCCGGACACTCGGAGACCTGGTAAAGCGCACCGAGGATCAGATCCTCGATGTCAAGAATTTCGGCAAGAAGTCGCTCAACGAGATCGCGGAGCTGCTCGAGCGCGAAAACTTGAACTTCGGCATGAAGTTCGAGCAGTCCGAAGATGGTGTGCGCATTACGGATCGGGGTACGCCGCCGAACCGTGCCGCGCTCGCCGAAGCCGCCATTGGCGACGACGACGAATAAATTCCTGAGGATTCTGTAAATGCGACATAGAAAAGTCGGCCGGCAACTTCGGCGCACTCCAGAGCAGCGTCTCGCGCTGCTGCGGAACCTTGCGCAGTCGCTGATCCAGCACGGCGCGATCGAGACGACCGAGGCGAAGGCGAAGGAGCTGCGTCCGTTCGTCGAGAGGCTCATTACGAAGGCGAAGGAGGGCACGCTTCACTCGCGCCGTCTGGCCGCACGTCACGTGCAGCAGCGCACGGTGAACGACAAGCTGTTCCAGGAAGTCGCACCGAAGTTTGCGACACGCCAGGGCGGCTATACGCGCATCCTCAAGACCGGCCACCGCAAGGGCGATGGCGCCGAGATGGCGCGCATCGAGCTGGTCCCGGAGAGCAAGTGAAAATGAAGAGCCAACTCGCCGAGAAGCGCACGAAGGAGATCGAGCGGAACAAGTGCTACGCCTGTGGCAAGGGCGTCACGTTCGGCAACAACGTCTCCCATGCGAACAACAAGACCCGACGCACCTGGAAGCCCAATCTTCAGGTCGCGCGCATTGCCGTGGACGACAAGATCGTCAAGGTCAAGGTGTGCACCAGCTGCCTGGCTGCCGGAAAGATCGTCCGCGCACCGCGGGGTCAGGCGGTAGCCTGAGCGCCCGGCCCGATTCAGACTCCTCCTCATTCGGGGCGACTCGTCAGTCGCCCCGTTTTTGTATCTTAGAAGGTCGAAATGCCAAAGCGTACTGATATCCATCGCATCCTCGTCATCGGCTCCGGGCCCATCGTCATCGGGCAGGGCGCGGAGTTCGACTATTCCGGCACGCAGGCGACCAAGGCCCTGAAGGAAGAAGGGTACGAGGTGATTCTCATCAACTCGAATCCGGCGACCATCATGACGGATCCCGAGTTCGCCGACGCCACGTACGTCGAACCGGTGACGCCCGACTTTGTCACGCTCGTGATCGAGAAGGAGCGTCCCGACGCGTTGCTGCCTACGATGGGCGGTCAGACGGCGCTCAACGTTGCCATGTCGCTGTCGCAGAATGGTGTGCTCGCCAAGTACGGAGTCGAGCTCATCGGCGCGGACGAGCGAGCGATACGCACGGCGGAAGATCGCGCGCTGTTCAACGTAGCGATGAAGCGCATCGGACTCAATGTCGCGCGCGGCGGTACCGCGACAACACTGGACGAAGCTTTGGTCCTCGTCGAGGACACCGGATTCCCATCCATAATTCGACCGGCGTTCACACTGGGCGGAAGTGGCGGAGGCATCGCGTACAACCGCGATGAGTTCGAGGAGATCGTGCGTCGCGGCCTCGATCTTTCGCCTGTGAGCCAGGTGCTGGTGGAGCGGAGCCTCATCGGCTGGAAGGAATTCGAGCTCGAGGTGATGCGCGACGCCGCCGACAACGTCGTCATCGTGTGCTCCATCGAGAACATCGATCCGATGGGCGTGCACACCGGAGACTCCATCACGGTTGCGCCAGCGATGACGCTCACGGATCGCGAATATCAGCTGATGCGCGACGCGTCGGTAGCGGTGATCCGCGAGATTGGCGTCGCCGCGGGCGGTTGCAACATCCAGTTCGCCGTGAATCCAGCCGACGGCGAGATGATCGTGATCGAAATGAATCCGCGCGTGTCGCGCTCGTCCGCTCTGGCATCGAAAGCGACTGGTTTTCCGATTGCGCGCATCGGTGCGAAGCTGGCCGTCGGCTATCGTCTTGACGAGATCCCGAACGACATCACCCGCACTACGCCTGCGTCGTTCGAGCCGGTACTCGACTATGTCGTCGTAAAGTGCCCGCGATTCGCATTCGAAAAATTCACATCGGCGAACGCGCGACTCACCACGCAGATGCAGTCGGTTGGGGAGTCGATGGCGATCGGTCGCACGTTCAAGGAAGCGTTCCAGAAGGGACTGCGCGCGCTCGAAACGGGGCGCTCCGGCTGGGAGATCGGCTCGCGGCTCATCGACGACCGGTTGGCCGACGATTCTGCCGACACGCTACGCGCTGCGCTCCGACAGCCGACGCCGGAGAGAATGTTTCAGGTCAAGCGAGCGATGCTCGCCGGTTTTACGGTCGCAGAGATCTTCGAGCTCACGTGGATCGATCCGTGGTTCCTGGAGCAGATGCGTGAGCTTATCGACGCGGAGCGCCGCTGGAGCGTGCTTCCGGACGTTACTGCGAGCGAGATGCGCAGAATGAAGCGCATGGGATTCTCCGACCGGCAGCTCGGTGATCTGCGCGGCGTGTCCGAGGGCGAGATGCGTGCGCTGCGCTGGTCACTCGATGTACGTCCCGCATACAAGATGGTGGATACGTGCGCGGGCGAGTTTCCATCAGCGACGCCGTACCTGTACGGCTCCTATGACGAGGAGAGCGAGGCGCCGCCTTCGGGCCGGAAGTCGATCGTCATTCTCGGCAGCGGCCCGAATCGCATCGGCCAGGGCGTGGAATTCGACTACTGCTGCGTGCGCGCGTCACTCGCGCTTCGGGAGCAGGGCTTCGAGACGATCATGATCAACTCGAATCCGGAAACCGTTTCGACCGACTTCGATATTTCAGACAAGCTTTACTTCGAGCCGCTGACGCTCGAGCACGTACTCGAGATCGTGGACCGTGAGAAGCCGGTCGGCGTGATAGTTCAGCTCGGGGGCCAGACGCCGCTCAAGCTCACGCGCGGCCTCGAAGCGGCCGGCGTTCCGATTCTCGGTACTTCGCCCGACGCGATCGACATTGCGGAAGACCGCCAGCGCTTCGATGCGATCGCCCGCAAGCTCGGCATTCGGCAACCGGAGAACGGGACCGCGACGAGTATCGTCGGCGCCGTGGAAGCAGCGAACAGAATCGGATATCCGGTGCTCGTGCGGCCGTCGTACGTCCTCGGCGGCCGTGCAATGGAGATCGTGTACGACGAGGATTCACTCCGCAATTATTTTGAGCGCGCCGTGCGCGTCTCGGAAGACAGGCCCGTGCTCATCGACCAGTTCCTCGAGGATGCGTTCGAGGCCGATGTCGATGCGATTTCGGATGGCGATCAGGTAGTGATTGGTGGAATCATGCAGCACATCGAGGATGCCGGAATTCACTCCGGCGACTCCGCCTGCGTACTGCCGCCGTATCTGATCGGCGAGGAAGAGCAGGATACCATGCGTCGTCACACCGTTTCGCTTGCCGAAGCACTCGGCGTCGTCGGGTTGATCAACGTACAGTACGCCATCAAGAACGGAATAGTGTATGTGCTCGAGGTAAATCCTCGCGGCAGCCGAACCATTCCGTTCGTCTCGAAGACCATTGGCGTTCCGCTCGCGTCGATTGCCGCGCGTGTGATGGCGGGCGAGAAGCTGGCGGATATCGGCTTCACCGAGGAAGTCATCGCGCCATATGTCGCGGTCAAGGAGGCTGTCTTTCCGTTCAACAAGTTTCGCGAGTTCGATCCCATTCTCGGACCGGAGATGCGGTCGACTGGCGAAGTCATGGGCACATCCGAGTCGTTCGGGAGCGCATTCTACAAGGCGCAGCTTGCAGCGGACAACGGGCTCCCGATGAGCGGTGGAATCTTCGTGTCAGTGAATGATTCCGATAAGGCCTCCGTCACGCCGATCGTGCGACGGTTCCATGAGCTCGGCTTCGCCATCCATGCGACCGAGGGCACGGGGCGCCATCTGCGCAAGCTGGGCATTCCAGCAACGCGGGTATTCAAGGTGCACGAAGGGCGGCCGCACGTTCTCGATCTGATTGTGAACGGCACGGTGCAGCTTCTGATCAACACACCGATGGGCAAGCGTGCGCAGAAAGACGATTACTCGATGCGACAGGCTGCGATAGCTCACCACGTTCCTTACACGACTACGCTCTCCGCGGCGAGCGCGGCATGCGACGCCGTGCTGGCGATGCGCTCGCGACCAGCATCGGTCACATCGCTGCAGGAATGGCACGCGCTCATCGAGCGCCCGGTGGCGGCAAAGTGACCGACGACGTCTTCGTTCACGAGTCGGCGTACATCGACGACGGTGCGCAGATCGGCGCGGGGACCCGTGTCTGGCATTTCTGCCATGTACTTGGCGGCGCCGTAATCGGTGAGCGCTGCTCGCTGGGCCAGAACGTCGTCGTCATGAACGGCACCCGGATCGGGGCAAACGTGAAGATTCAGAACAACGTGTCGGTGTACGAGGGCGTGACGCTCGAAGACGACGTATTCTGCGGACCGTCGATGGTCTTCACGAACGTCATCAACCCCCGGAGCCACGTGTCGCGCAAGAACGAGTACCGCAAGACGCTTGTGAAGCGCGGCGCATCGATCGGCGCCAATGCGACGATCATCTGCGGCTCGACGCTGGGCGAGTTCTGTTTCATCGGCGCGGGCGCGGTCGTGTCGAAGGACGTCGCTCCGTACGCGCTGATGGTCGGCGTTCCCGCGCGACGCGTCGGCTGGGTATGTGAGTGCGGAGAGAAGCTTCCCGACGGAGATGCGCCCGGTTGCCAGGCCTGCGGGAAGCAGTACGTCAACCACGGCGATCGGATCGTGCGTGTCTGAGAACATTCGCATCGCGCTGGTAGGCTGCGGGCGCATCAGCCGGAATCACTTCGACGCAATAAGCCGTGTGAGCGGGCTGGAGCTCGTCGCCGTCGCTGACATTGTTCCGGAGCGCGCGCGCGCGGCCGGCGAGCAGAATGCCGTGCCCGCTTTCGAGTCGCTCGAGGAGATGCTCAAGGGCATCGAGTGCGACATCGTGACCGTCGCGACACCGTCAGGCCTGCATCCCGTACACGGCATCGAGGCGGCGAACGCCGGCAGGCACGTCGTCAGCGAGAAGCCAATGGCGATCTCGCTTGCAGGGGCCGACGCACTGATCGATGCGTGTGTCGACAACGGCGTCAAATTGTTCGTCGTGAAGCAGAACCGACTCAATCCCGCCATCCAGCTCGTGAAGCGCGCGGTGGAGAAGGGTCGTTTCGGGCGCATCCACTCCGCAAACTGCACCGTGCGCTGGGCGCGGCCACAGGAGTACTACGATCAGGCCCCCTGGCGCGGTACGTGGGCGATGGACGGCGGCGCGTTCATGAACCAGGCCTCGCACTACGTCGACCTCATTCAGTGGCTTGCGGGGCCCGTGGAGAGCGTTGTAGCGATTACCGCAACGCAGGAGCGGCGGATCGAGGCCGAAGACTCGGGCGCGGCTGTCCTGAGGTTCAGAAATGGTGGAATCGGCGTGCTCGACGTTACGATGTTGACGTATCCAAAGAATCTCGAAGGCTCGCTCACGATTCTGGGCGACCGCGGGTCGGTCAAGATTGGCGGCACAGCCGTCAACCGCGTCGATACATGGCTGTTCGAAGACTACGACGATGACGACAAGCTCATCGAGGCGGCCGCTACCACTCCGCCAAGCGTGTATGGCTTTGGCCACGAAGGCTACTATCGCAACGTGGTGAAGGTTCTCCGGGGCCACGGGGTGCCGGACACGGACGGTACCGAGGGACGAAAATCGCTGGAGATAATTCTGGCGATCTATGAATCGGCAAGAACCGGCGCAAGAGTGACGTTGTAGCGGCACAGCCGCCAGTCGCGCCGACTCCTCAGTCCTGGCTGTCCGGCGCTCTCGTGCGAGGCGGCTCCGCCAGGAGTTTCGTCATGAAGCGTTGACCTTCGGACATCCGCTCCACCTCGAGCGCCATCGCCTCCACCGCCCGCTCGATCCGCTCCATACGCGCCTCGCTCGTTTCCGACGAGGGGAGACTCTTACCTCCGCCCATCCCCTTTTCGACGCGTCGGCCGTACGACCGCGCCATCGGGTAGCCGATGAACGCGATGGCGGCGAGAGCGACGCATGTGCCGTCGCGGATGATCGTGTGAGCGGTGTACGGGTCCATCCTACCTCGTCGCTGGAAACAGAGTGGCCATCACGAGCTCAACCCATCCGGAAATTAATTGACTTACGCTGCCCCGACCGGCGATCTTTCCAGGCTGTATCGTCGCCAGATCGCCCTTTGGACGGATGGCGCCATTCCCATGGAATTTATGGCCGTACCTCTTCTAGACCTCAAGGCTCAGCACGCGACGATCCGGGACGAAGTCATCTCCGCGATCATGCCGGTTATCGATGGCCAGACCTTCATTCTTGGCCATCCTGTGGAGCAGCTCGAGAGCCTCATTGCGAAGCTCTCGCACACCAGGTTCGCGATCGGCTGCGCCAACGGCACTGATGCTATCCTGCTGGCACTTCGCGCTCTCGACATTGGGAAGAACGATGCCGTCGTCACGACGCCGTTCACCTTCTTCGCCACCGCCGGCGCAGTCCACAATGTCGGCGCGCGGACCGTTTTCGCCGACATCGATCCTGACACCTTCAACATCTCGCCCGAAGCGGTCGACGAGGCGGTCCGAAACACACCGGACGCGAAGGCCGTCATTGCCGTGGACCTCTTCGGACAGATGGCAGCGATCGACGATCTCAGAAAGGTTGTTCCGGGCGGCATGCCGATAATTGAGGATGCGGCCCAGTCGATTGGCGCGAGCCGCGAGGTGGATGGTCGAAATGTGATGGCCGGTGAGGTCGCAGACATCGGCACATTCAGTTTTTTCCCATCGAAGAATCTCGGCGGATACGGCGACGGCGGCATGATGGTCACACAGAGCGATGAACTCGAAGCGCGCCTTCGCAGACTACGGACTCATGGGAGCGTCAAGACCTATTTCCACGAAGAGGTGGGCTACAACAGTCGACTCGACGCCCTGCAGGCAGTCGTCCTGTCGGCCAAGCTGCCGCACCTCGAGAGCTGGAGCGCAGCCCGTCGACGCAACGCCTCGCTTTACGACGCGGCGTTCGCGGATCTCGATGGCGTCCGCACACCTGTGATCGACAGCCGCAACCGCTCCATCTACAACCAGTACACGCTGCGCGCCGAGCGCCGCGATGACCTTCAGCAATTCCTGAAACAGCGCGGGATTGGAAACTCGGTGTATTACCCGCTGCCTCTCCACCTGCAGCCCTGCTTCGCCTACCTCGGCTACGAGGAAGGTGATTTCCCGGAGAGCGAGCGCGCTTCCAAAGAAGTTGTATCGCTGCCGGTATACCCGGAGCTTACCGACTCACAGCGCGACGAGGTCATCTCGGCGGTTCGCGCTTTCTACGGCCGTTGAGGGCCACATAACCGAATGGACAATAAGCAGCGTCTTCTAGACAAGATCTCTGACCGCAGCGCCGTCATCGGCGTTGTCGGACTTGGCTACGTAGGGCTTCCGCTCGCGGTTGAATTCGCGCGCGCAGGCTTCAAGGTGATCGGCTTCGATGTCTCGAAGCGCGTTACCGATATGCTGAACCATGGCACTTCCCACATCCAGGATGTCCCCTCGGCAGAGCTCGCCGACGTGGTCGGGAAAGGGCTGTTCGAGGCGACTACCGATCCTGCGCGAATCAGGGAAATGGACTGCGTATCGATTGCGGTTCCCACCCCGCTCGCGAAGACACGCGATCCGGACATGAGTTATGTCATCTCCGCGACCGCAACGATCTGCGATCACGCGCACCCGGCAATGCTCGTCGTCCTCGAGAGCACCACCTATCCCGGCACGACGCGCGAGCTCATGCAGCCGAAGCTCGAAGCAGCTGGGCTCAAGGTCGGCACGGACGTCTTCCTCGCTTTCAGTCCCGAGCGCGTCGATCCTGGCAACCCAGTCTGGAACACGAAGAACACGCCCAAGGTCGTGGGCGGCATCACGCCCGCGTGCACCGAAGTGGCCTGCGCGCTCTATCAGAGCTGTCTCGACACGATCGTGAAGGCTTCATCGACCGAGACCGCCGAGCTCGTCAAGCTGCTCGAGAACACGTTCCGCGCCGTCAACATCGGACTCGTCAACGAGATGGCGATCGTCTGTGACAAGCTCGGTGTCAGCGTGTGGGAAGTGATCGATGCCGCGGCCACCAAGCCCTTTGGCTTCATGAAGTTCACGCCCGGCCCCGGTATCGGGGGCCACTGCATACCGCTCGACCCGCATTACCTCGCCTGGAAGATGCGCACGCTCAACTACAAGACGCGCTTCATCGATCTTGCGAGCGAGATCAATTCGGAGATGCCGGCACTGGTCGTCGAGAAAGTCGCACGCGCACTCAACGACGAGCGCAAGGCCGTGAACGGAAGCCGGGTGCTTGTGCTGGGGGTAGCATACAAGAAGAACATCGAGGACATGCGCGAGAGCCCAGCCCTCGACGTCATAAGACTGCTCGAGGCGCGCGGCGCCACCGTGGAGTTCCACGACCCGCACATCGCGACGTTCCGCGAGGAAGGTCATACATTCACCGGCGTCGATCTCTCCGATGACACGCTGCGCAACTCGGACGCCGTCGTCATCGTCACGGACCACGACGCAATCAACTATCAGCGCGTGGTAGATCTCGCGCCGGTGGTTGTGGACGCGCGGAACGCAACAAAGGGTCTCAAGTCGAAGACCGGCCGCATCGTTCCCTTGTCAGCACACGCGGCTGAATGAACATCGCGGTAATCGGAACAGGCTACGTCGGCCTCGTCGCTGGCGCGTGTCTGGCAGAAACAGGTAATACAGTCGCTTGCGCGGATCTCGACGCACGCAAGATCGCGCTCCTCAAGCGGAGCAAGATCCCGATCTTCGAACCGGGTCTGGACGCGATAGTCGAGCGAAATCAGGCGGACGGAAGGCTTCTGTTCACCACCGACGTCGAGCGCGCGATCAGCGATGCTGAGGTCGTATTTATCGCTGTCGGGACGCCGCCGGACGAGGACGGCTCCGCGGACCTGTCGCACGTGCTGGCGGTCGCTGAGACGGTGGGCCGCTCGATGGCTCGTGAGCTCGTGGTCGTCACCAAGTCGACGGTGCCGGTCGGTACCGCGCCTCTCGTCAAGGAGGCGGTATCGCGGCACGCGAAGTTCCCCTTTCACGTGGTAAGCAATCCCGAGTTCCTGAAGGAGGGCGCGGCTGTCGAGGACTTCCTCAAGCCCGATCGCGTGGTTCTCGGGGTGGAGAGTGACTTCGCCAGGAACGTCATGGGCGAGCTCTACGCGCCCTTCGTTCGTACCGGACGCCCTGTCATCTACATGGACATCGCGTCCGCAGAGATGACCAAGTACGCAGCGAATGGAATGCTCGCTACACGCATTAGCTTCATGAACGAGATCGCCGCACTCTGCGAAGCGACCGGCGCTGACGTCGATGAAGTGAGGCGCGGTCTTGGTAGTGACACACGGATTGGTCCGAGCTTTCTTTTCCCGGGTCCGGGCTACGGCGGTAGCTGCTTCCCCAAGGACGTGAAGGCGCTCGTTCGGACTGCAAGCCGTGTCGATGTCCCGCTCGAAATACTGGGCGCGGTGGACGCATCGAACGAGCTGCAAAAGAGGCGGTTGGGTGACAAGGTACGGCGCGCGTTGACTGGTGACAAGACACATTCAATGAATAGCGTCAAGTCGTCTGCCGACAACGGTTTGAGCGTCACAAGTGAGAAAGTACTTGATGGGTTCAGGATCGCTGTCTGGGGGCTTTCATTCAAGCCTGGAACCGACGATATGCGTGAAGCGCCATCGCTGGTGCTCATCGAACAGTTACTGGGCTGGGGCGCGACCGTGTGTGCACACGACCCTGCCGCGATGGATGAAGCGCGACGCAGGATTGGAGACGGCGGCGGGAAGATCTGCTACGCCGAGACGGGGTATGATGCTCTTCAGGGCGCCGACGCGCTGGTCATCGTAACAGATTGGAACGAATACAGGCATCCCGACTTCAATCGAGTGAGGGCAACGCTGAAGCGTCCGATTGTCGTGGACGGGCGCAACCTCTACGACCCTCGGAAGATGTCCAGTGTCGGTCTCACTTACTACTCGATAGGGCGCCAATCCATTGGCGTTCAGGAAACAACCGCGTGAACCGTGTTCGCAGCTCGCTCGTAATTTTCGGTCCTCTACTGGCAATTGTTTTTGCGGTGGGCTGCCGAGCTGGATTTGATCCGAAGGTGTACGCCAGCAACCCGGACGGGCTGTTTGCAGCATCGCTCAAGCGCTTCAACAGCCATCATTACGATGACGCGGCGAAAGGCTTTGAGGAGCTGACCCACGACCTCCCGGCCCGCGACCCACTGTTGCCGCTCTCCTACTACTACCTTGGCGAGTCGCAGGAGAAGCAGGGCGACCACCTTCTGGCCGCGCAGAGTCTTACGCGAATCTCGGAAGCATTCCCGGACGATAGCCTGGCGCCGACGGCGCTCTATTCCGGCGGCATAGCGTACTCGAGAATGTGGAGTAACCCCGAGCTGGATGCGACCTATGGAACTTCGGCACTCAATACTTTCCAGTCGCTCAAGTCGCTGTACCCGGATTCACATCTCGTTCCGCAAGCTGACTCGCAGATCGCGCGGCTCAACAACATGTTCGCGACGAAGGATCTGAATGTCGGCGTGCACTATCTGAGACGGAAGGCCTATGACTCGTCGATTATTTATCTGAAGGACGTCATAAAGCTTCACCCGGAGACTCCCGCTGCAAGAACCGCGTACCTCAAGCTGCTGGACGCATACCGGGCGATCAAGTACACGGCGGACGCCGCCGATCTCTGCACTGCGGCGCTGAAGACCTATCCAAACGATAAGGAGGTCCACAAGCAGTGCGACTCGGCGTCTTCGGCGGCAGCTTCGACCCCCCACACGTAGGGCACTTCCTCGCAGCGGTCGACGCCGCCGAGCGCATCGGCCTCGACAGGGTTTTGTGGGTACCAACGGCCCAGCAGCCACTCAAGGCCGGGACCGCGCACGTTGCGTCGGCGGATCAGCGCTTCAGAATGGTGAAGGCGGCGGTCCAGGGCAACGCCATATTCGAGGCTAGCAGGATCGAAATCGATCGGCTCGGGTTATCTTACACGGTTACGACTGTACGGGCTCTAGCCGATGAATTTCCGGGCGCAGAGCTGCATCTGCTCATCGGCGAAGACGCGTGGTCGCGGTTCGCCGAATGGCGCGAGCCAGAGGCAATCCGAACGCTCGTTCATATCGAAATTCTGGCGCGCAGGACCGAGAGCCAATTCGGCGGTCGCGTCGTTGAGGTTTCATCGACGGAGGTCCGTGCGCGAGCGCGGCGTGGTCTGTCGGTGCGCGGCTTCGTGCAGGACGCGGTCGCGGAGATAATTGAATCGGAAAGGTTGTATCAATGGTGACTGAGGTAACGAGCCTTATCAAGAACGTCTTCGGCACTCGGCACGACCGCGAGCGCCGTCGGGTGCAGCCGTTGGTCAATGAGATCAACGAGGAGTATGCGCGCCTGCAGACAGTATCGGACGAGGAACTGCGCGCTCAGACGGCGAAGTTTCGCGCGCGCCTGAAGGAGGTGACGGGTGAGCTCGAGGGCCGCATTGCGACGCTCAAGGAACGGAAACACGCTGCGTCGTCGTCCGCCGAGCGCGAGAAGATAGACGATGAGCTCGGCGGCGCAGACGGACGCGGCGGGCTCGAAGGAGAGCTTCGTGACGCGATCGCCAGCGCTCTCGACGAGATCCTGCCCGAGGCGTTCGCTACCGTTCGCGAAGCCGCTCGCAGGCTTCTCGGGACGACTGTCAGTGTCACCGGCCACGATCAGGAGTGGAACATGGTCCACTATGACGTGCAGCTCATCGGTGGTATCCAGTTGCATCGCGGGCGCATCGCGGAGATGGCAACCGGCGAGGGAAAGACACTCGTTGCAACGCTACCGCTGTATCTGAACGCGCTGCCCGGGAAGGGCGCGCATCTGATCACTGTGAACTCGTATCTCGCACGCCGAGATTCGCAGTGGATGGGCCATCTCTACAACTACCTTGGTCTCACCGTTGGATGTCTGGACGACACCGAGCCCGGGAGCTACGAGCGTCGCGCGGTTTACGAGTGCGACATCACGTACGGCACGAACAACGAGTTCGGTTTCGACTACCTGCGTGACAACATGGTGGTGTCGCTCGAGCAGCGTGTGCAGCGGACGCATGCATATGCGATCGTGGACGAGGTGGATTCAGTACTCATCGACGAGGCGCGGACTCCGCTCATCATCTCCGGACCGGTCGGGAACGAAGTAGACGAGGAGTATGCGCTGCACAACGGCGCGGTCGCCAAGCTCGTTCGGATGCAGAGTGAGCTTGCCAACACGCTGACCGCCGACGGCGAGCGCGCACTTCGCGACGGCGACACTGACACTGCCGCGATGCTGCTGTACAAGGCTCGGCTCGGAGCGCCCAAGAACAAGCGACTCCTCAAGCTGTTGAACGAGCCCGGCGTGAAGCAGCTCGTACAGGGGATGGAGCTCAAGCACATCGCTGACCGGCGCGTCACGGCGAGTCGTCAGGAGCTGCGTGACATCGAGGAGGATCTTCTCTTCGTGCTCGACGAGAAGGGACAGCAGGTCCACCTCACGGATCGGGGCATCGACTTCATGTCGCCGAACGACCGCGAGCAGTTCATCCTGCCGGACATCTCCCAGCAGGTGCATCTGATCGATCACGACCCGGATCTGTCTCCCGCGGAGAAGATCGAGCACCGCAACAAGATCAACGCGGAATACGCAGCCAAGTCGGAGAAGCTCCACATCATTCATCAGCTGCTGCGCGGTCACTCGCTGTATGAGCGCGACGTCAACTACGTGGTGCAGGATGGTGAAGTCCTGATCGTCGACGAGTTCACCGGCCGCACCATGCCGGGGCGGCGCTGGTCGGAGGGCCTCCACCAGGCCGTCGAGGCCAAGGAAGGTGTCAGTGTGAAAGGCGAGACGCAGACGCTCGCGACGATCACGATCCAGAACTATTTCCGCATGTACGACAAGCTTGCCGGCATGACTGGAACGGCGGAGACGGAAGAGTCCGAGTTCCATCAGATCTACAAGCTCGGTGTCGCGGTAGTGCCGACGAACCGGCCTGTGGTGCGCGACGATCGCAACGATCTCGTATTCAAGACGCGTCGCGAGAAGTACAACGCAATAGCAGAAGAGACGCAGCGCCTGCACGAGCTTGGCTTCCCTGTGCTCGTTGGAACTGTGAACGTGGACGTCTCAGAGACGCTCTCCAAGTTGTTCAAGCGTGCGGGAATTCCGCACAACGTGCTCAACGCCAAGTACCACCAGCGTGAAGCGGAGATCGTGGCGGAAGCCGGACAGCCCGGCGCCGTCGACTATCGCGACGAACATGGCGGGCCGCGGAACCGACATCAAGCTCGGCCAGGGTGTGACCGAGTCCAAACCGTCCAAGGTGAAGGACGCAGAAGGAAATGTCGTCGACGTGATGGAGGACGGCGGACTGCACATCGTCGGCTCGGAGCGGCACGAGTCTCGGCGCATCGACCGTCAGCTCCGCGGGCGCGCCGGACGTCAGGGCGATCCAGGAGCCTCGCAGTTCTTCCTGTCGCTCGAAGACGATCTGATGCGACTCTTTGGGTCTGACCGCATCGCGAAGCTGATGGACGCGATGGGTGCGAAGGAAGGCGAGGTCCTCACGCACTCGCTCATCACGCGATCCATCGAGCAAGCTCAGAAGCGCGTCGAGCTGCAGAACTTCCAGTCACGCAAGCGCCTGCTCGAGTACGACGATGTGATGAACCAGCAGCGCGAAGTCGTCTATTCCTTGCGCTCGTTCGCACTGGAAGGCGGCGAGGAGCTCCGTGGCGAAGCGGAGCGCATGATCGAGCGGGCCGTGGGCAAGCGCGTCGAGACGGCGCTCGCGGACACTGCTGAAGACGGCGTATTCGACATCGAGCTGCTGCGCCAGGAGCTGATGCAGAACTACATGCTCGTCGTTCCGGAGTTCGAGAAGGCCGGCGAGTGGCCAACAACGATCCCAACGGCACGCCAGGCTGCGGTGACGGCAGCGATCTCCGCGTTCGAGGCGAAGATGCGCGGCCTCAACGAGTTCGCGGGGAGACTTCTTTCACTCGTCATGCTCCAGGTGCTCGACGAGAAGTGGAAGGATCACCTCTACGATCTCGATCAGCTCCGCAACGCGATTCACTATCGGTCGTGGGGGCAACAGGATCCGCTCGTCGAGTACAAGCAGGAAGCGTACACGATGTTCGTGGATCTGATGCAGGATGTTCAGCACACGTTCACCGAGCGTTTCGCGCGCGCACAAATCGTGTTCGAGGGACCGCCGCCGGAGGCGAGCAGCGGTGGATCCGATCCGCGCGGTCCGTTCGCAGCGCCGGCGCAGCAGCAGCGCCCCGCCAAGAAGTACAACGACTTCGGCATTCTGGAGGATGTTGTCGACGGCCCATCCGCTCAGCCCGAAGGGACGGATGAAGATATGGACATCGGGCCGCCCGAAACTCCGACGGCGGAAGTCGCGACGACGCGTGCCGACCCGGCAGTCGTCGGTCTCGGTCGCCAGCGTACACTCACGCCGAGCGCGCCCGCTGGCGTGCCCGGAGTCTCAGGAGCCGCTGCGGCCGGTTCGGACTGGACCAACGTGAAGCGCAATGATCCGTGCCCGTGCGGGTCGGGCAAGAAGTTCAAGAAGTGCCATGGTGCCGTGATGGCGTAGCGTAATCGCGGTCTGGCAACTCCGAACATGGCCGGAGTTGGAAACCTCACATCGGCAGACGGCAGGATCCACAGTGCCGCAAAATGATACCGGCCGCTCGCGAGCACGTGCTCGCAGCGGCCGGTTTTGCGTTTATGCATGTGGACCACACTAAAGGAGCCAGAATGTCGTCCGTTGCGATTCGCGAGATACCGGTCACCGAGCGTCCGCGCGAGCGCCTCGGCAGCACGGTGCGCAGGCACTGAGCGCTGTCGAACTCGTCGCCATACTTTTCGGATCCGGCCGTGATGGCCGCTCGGCAATAGATCTCGCGCACGACGTGCTCGCGGCGTCACAGGGCTCATTGCGCAAGCTTTCCTCCCGTCCCATCGCTTCACTCACGTCCGTGATCGGCGTTGGCCCTGCGCGCGCGGTGACGGTACACGCGGCGCTGGAGCTTGGGAGGCGAATGATGGCCGAGCAGCGCGAGCAGGGTCGAGCGATGCGTGAGGCGCGGGACGTATATGATGCGTACGCGCCGCGCATGCAGGATCTACCTGTCGAAGAGTTTCACATCGCGACGCTCGATGCGCAGCACCGGCTGGAGAACGACATACTCGTCACGCGCGGAATCCTCAACTCTTCGCTGGTGCACGCACGCGAAGTTTTCCGGCAGGCGATCGCCGAGAACGCTTATGCGGTGATTCTGATTCACAATCACCCGTCGGGCGATCCGACGCCCTCACCGGAGGACAGGCTCGTGACGTCGCAGCTCGTGTCAGCGGGGAAGCTTCTGGGTATAGACGTGCTGGATCACATCATCGTGGGCCGTGGCAGGTTCACGAGCTTTGCGGAGAGCGGGATTCTCGTGTAACAGGTTGGATGCGCGCGGATAATCGGCAGCAGCGAGATGCGTGGGCCAGCTTCGCGGACGCCATCCGTTCAGCCGTTCGAGGTCGCGCCCGGAGGAAATGCTCGGGATTTGGGGATCTTCCCACGGCGATTGCCCTTTGCTGGAAGTCGTTTGCCGGCTCGAGCGAGTCACAAAAAGACCTTCCGGCGCAATTCAGTACGCCACAGACAGTTTTCTCGGCGGCTGCGAGGCGCCATATTGGGATATGGCGGTCAGCGTCGCGCGGACGGAGCCCAACCCGGAAATCGCGGTAATTCCGGGCTGGGACTTCTCGGTCGATCCACTTCCGGAGCGGATCGACGTGGAGCAGGTGGTGCGCGCCTATCGGTTCAGCGAGGATGCGCACCGGGGCCAGAAGCGACGGTCCGGGGAGGACTACGTCCTTCACTGCGTCGCCGTCGCCAAGATCCTTGCCGGCCTCAATCTCGATACGACGACGGTAGTTGCGGGTTTGGTCCACGACGTGATCGAGGACACTCGCTTCACCCTGGCGGATATCGAGCTTGAGTTCGGCAAGGAAGTCGCCGCGATCGTCGACGGTCTCACCAAGATCGAGCATCTCCCCGCGCACGCGCCGCGCGATGCGCAGGTCGAGAACTACCGGAAACTGCTGCTGTCGATCGCCAAGGATGCGCGCGTCATCATCATCAAGCTGGCCGACCGACTGCACAACATGCGCACGCTCGAGTCCCTGCCGGACGAGAAGCGCCGCCGCATATCGCAGGAGACGCGCGATTTGTATGCACCGCTCGCGCACCGGTTCGGGATGGCACGCGTGCGATGGGAGCTCGAGGATCTCGCATTCAAACATCTCGAGACGGATGCGTACCGGCACCTCGCCCGCCTGGTAGCACAGAAGCGCGCCGAGCGCGACGATCTCGTCGCGCGTATGCGCGCGCCGCTGACAGAGGAGATGGCGCGCGCCGGAATCGTGGATGTCGAGATTACGGGACGTCCGAAGCACCTCTGGTCGATCTACAAGAAGATGGTGAACCGCGACAAGCCGTACGAGGAGATCTACGATCTTCTCGCAATCCGGGTGCTCGTCAACAGCGTTCCCGATTGCTACCATGCGCTTGGTGTAATTCATGACGGCTGGACACCGGTACAGGAGCGCATCAAGGATTACATCGCGCAGCCGAAGTCGAACGGTTATCAGTCGTTGCACACGACGGTGTTTGGACCCGGACGCCAGCTGTTCGAGATTCAGATTCGTACGCGGGACATGCATCGCACGGCGGAGTACGGCATCGCGGCGCACTGGCGCTTCAAGGAGAACGCGCGTAACGCCGACGAGCTCGATCGTCACCTCCAATGGTTCCGGCAGGTGCTGGAGCTTCAGCTCGATGCAAAGACACCCGACGAATTTCTCGAATTTCTGAAGCTGGACCTCTACCAGGACGAGATCTTCGTATTCACGCCTACGGGCGATGTGATTCAGCTGCCGAAAGGTGCAACGCCCATCGATTTCGCATTCGCCGTGCACACCGAAGTCGGTCTGCACTGCAACGGCGCTCGTGTGAATGGCCGGATGGCGCCTCTCTCCCGCGAGCTCAAGAACTCCGACACAGTAGAGATCATCGCGTCACCGTCGGCGCGCCCGAACCGTGACTGGCTCGCACACGTGCGCACTGGACGCGCGCGACACCGAATCAAGCAACGGCTGCGCATCGAGGAGCAGAAGGCGTCGATAAAACTCGGCCGCGAGATGATCGACAAGGAAGCGAAGCGCCGCCGCGTCGCGCGTCCAACGGATGAAGATCTCGATACCGCGGCGAAGGGGCTCAGGCTGACGGACCGCGGTCATCTCGTGAGCGCGGTCGGGCAGGGCGAGCTGAGCGGGCGAGATGTCATCCGCAATCTGCATCCCGAGATCGACACCGAGCTCGAGCCACCGCGGCCCAACCGCCTCGAGCGTCTCGTTGACCGCGTACGTGGAACCGGCCGCGGTGTCCGCATTCAGGGCGCGGACGGGTTGCTCGTGCGCTACGCGCAATGTTGTCAACCTGTGCCCGGGGACCCGGTTTCCGGTTACGTAACGCGCGGACGCGGCGTGAGCATTCACCGCGCGGACTGTCCGAACCTGATGTTGCTCGACGACGAGCCCGAGCGCAGGCTCGAGATCGATTGGCAGGAAGTTCAGGGTGAGCGCTTCCTCGTTCGCCTGGCCGTGGAGGCGAGTGACCGTCGCGGTCTCTATGCCGATATTGCCACCGCCGTGAGCGAAACGAAGACCGACATCAGAAGCTTCGAGCTCAAGAGCGAGGATGCGCGAGTCTTCGGGGTGATAGAGGTGCAGGTAGAAAATCTCCCCCATCTCCGTAAGACCTTGCGCGCGATTCGGCGCGTAAAGGGAGTTACGGAAGTCTCTCGTCGGGAACAGACGGCGGAGTAACCACGGCATTCCGACATCATTGCCGGCTGCGCGGGCATGGTGCGTGCTCTGAAGTGCTCCACAATGTCGATAAATTACGACGCGGTTCCCGACCGGCCGCTCATCATACTTTCCAACCGCGAGCCGTACGAGCACGTGCATCGATCCACAGGGATCGAAATACGATATCCGGCGGGTGGGCTCGTATCCGCACTCGACCCGATCCTGCGTCGCACACATGGAACGTGGGTTGCGTGGGCGTCCGGTAGCGCCGACGGTGTCGTCGTCGACGATTTCGGGCGGGTCGAGGTCCCACCAGGCGATCCGTCATACATCCTGCGTCGCGTGTGGCTGTCCGAGAGCGACGTGGAAGGCTTCTACCTGGGATTTGCCAACAGCGCGCTCTGGCCGCTGTGTCATCTCTTTGTGAGTATGGTGGACATCCGACGAAGCGACTGGGAAAGCTACGAGCGAGCCAATCGACTCTTCGCATCCGCCGTCATTCAGGAGGCCGCACGCGTCGATGGGGCGCCGATGATCTGGGTGCACGACTATCATTTTGCGCTGGCGCCTGCGAACATTCGCACGGAGCTCCCTGACGCACTGATCCACCAGTTCTGGCACATTCCATTTCCTCCGCCTGACGTGTTCGGAATTCTTCCGCTGGGCGTTCAGGATACGATTCTTCGCGGCCTGCTTGGCAATGATCTCATAGAGTTTCAGACCGGCGGCTTCGTCTGCAACTTCATCGACTGCGTTGCGCGTGCACTTCCCGAAGCAGCGATTCAGCGCGACCAGCAGGTAATCGACTTCGAGGGTCATCGGACGCGTGTGGCTGCGTTTCCGATAAGCATCGACGTGGAGGAATGGAAGCGGCTCTCGCGACTCCGGCGCACGATTGAAGTCAGCGTCTCGCTTCGGCGGCGATACGCGCCGGCGGATCGGCAGCTGGTGGTGAGCGTCGACCGCATGGATTATACAAAGGGCATCGTACGACGCCTGCGCGCGCTGGAGCACATGTGGCGGGAGTCGCCGGAGCGTCGTGGCACGTTCACCATGCTGATCGTCGCCACACCGTCGCGCACCGACATCCCGGCTTACGCAAGGCTCGAGCGCGATGTGCTCGACGAGATCGAAAAGCTGAACGATGAGTTTCGTACTCTCGACTGGACGCCGATCGTTCTTGTTCACGATAATGTCGACGCGGATCTGCTCGCCGCTGTGTATCAGGCAGCGGATGTTTGCGTGGTGTCGTCGCTGCAGGATGGTATGAATCTCGTAGCGAAGGAATTCATCGCCTGCCGCGAGGACGGAGGAGGGGTACTCGTCCTAAGCAGGTTCACCGGCGCCGCGGATGAGCTCGGTTCAGCTCTTCTAGTGAATCCGTTCTTCATCGATGCATTTGCCGATACACTCGGCGTCGCGCTCGACATGCCCGCCGAGGAGCGCAGGCGGCGAATGACGGCGCTTCGCCACGATATCGAAAACGCAACGATAGCGGACTGGCTCGAAGCGGTGATGAACGCGGCGGAATCGTCGCGGCAGACCGCGGACGGCGACGCGGCCGCTCTGTGAGACGTAGGGAACCGCCCGAGATTGCGGATCTGCTCACCGGAACACCGCTGATAATCATGCTGGACATCGACGGAACGCTGTGTGAGATCGTCGAACGTCCCGATGCGGCGCTCATCCCGCATGCTGCAAGAGCATCCCTGGCAGCACTCGCGCACTCAGCACGAGCTGGTGTCCATCTCGCGTTTGTCACCGGCAGATCGGTCGCCGATGCCAGACGCATGATTGGACTGGAAGGCGTCGTCATTTACGGCAACCACGGGATGGAGCGGCTCTCTGATTCTGGAACCATCCGCGGCCCAAAGGGGTGGGAGGAAATGGGCCCGAATTTGCGTTCAAGCGCATTGGAACTGACGCAAATACTTGCGACTATCCCGGGAACGAGCCTCGAGGACAAGCAGCTCACATTGACTGTGCACTATCGTGGAATGGACATGGCAGCACTGCCAGAGCTCAGCAACAGGGTCGGTGAGATTGCGCGGCGATATGGACTCCGCGCGTCGCCGGGCAAGCGTGTGATCAACCTCGTGCCAGGCACCGCTGAGGGAAAGGGTGGCGCGGCTCTCGAGTTCGTGCACGACGTCGCGTGCGATGCAGCTGCGGCATCGATCCTTTTTGTCGGGGACGACGTCACCGATGAGGATGCATTCCGCGCATTGAGCTCGTTCCCCGACGCGGTCACGGTGCGTGTAGGCAGCACGGTTGCGGAGTCGGCGGCACGGTATTCAATCGACACGTCGGGTGACGTGCACGAGCTTCTTGCATTGCTCGTCGCGAGCCGGCTGTGACGGCCGCATCCGTTCAGCCGACAGCCACTGAAACGCCACTGGTGGACAAGGCGCCGGCTTCGAAGTCATCCGCGCGCCAGGACGCCTACGCACCGATATCCGCCTACGGTGTCATCGGCGACATGCGTACTGCTGCACTCGTCGGTCTCAGCGGATCCATCGATTGGTGCTGTTTCCCCGACTTCGCATCGCCGTCGACATTTGCGTCGATCCTCGATGCCGATCGGGGCGGCCGGTTCCAGATCTCACCGGTTGGAACGCATACGAGCGAGCAGCGATACCTGCCTGCGACCAATGTGCTCGTCACGGCGTTCCATGATCGAAGCGGTACGCTCGAGCTCACGGATTTCATGCCTGTCGGTCCCGAAGGAAGGCGACCGGGCTTCGCAGAGATTCACCGTCAAGTGAAGTGTACGCGCGGTCAGATGGACATCGCTATAATGTTTGCACCGCGGTTCGACTATGCCGTCAAGGCGGCTCACATCATTCCGCGCAGGAACGGTCTGCTCGCGACCGACGACGACAACGAAGCCGCGGCGCTTTCGGCGCCGCCAGATCTGTGGTGGAAGCTTGAAGAGTCCGGCGCGAGCGCCCAGCTTCGCCTCTGTGCAGGCGAAGCAGCGTGGTTCGTTCTCCGATACGACGACGATGAGGTGTTGCCGCTTGCGTCATACAGATCACATCAGAGAATGCAGGAGACGATTGCTTTCTGGGATCAATGGGTATCCACCATTCAGTATCATGGACAGCACCGCGCCGTCGTCGAGCGATCCGCGCTCGCGCTCAAGCTGCTCTGCTACGAGCCGACGGGTGCAATCATCGCCGCGCCGACGACCTCACTTCCAGAAGAAATCGGCGGTGAGCGAAACTGGGATTACCGCTTCACGTGGCTGCGCGACGCGTCATTCACACTCGACGCTCTGCAGGGACTCGGGCAGCACGACGAAGCGAGCGCGTTCATGGCTTTCCTGCGTCGCGTCACTCGGAAGGTATCCGACTCGCACGTGCAGATCATGTACGGCGTCGACGGCTCACGCGACCTGGCGGAGCGAACGCTGCCGCACCTCTCAGGGTACCGCGATTCCGCCCCTGTTCGAATCGGCAACGCGGCCGCGTCTCAGCTGCAGCTCGACGTTTACGGAGAGATACTCTCGACCGCGTATCGCTGGAGCCGCAACTCGGCCGTTGGCGAGGGGACATGGTGGTCGCTCAGCCGCCTCGTGGACTGGGTCGCCGATCACTGGACCGATCCCGACAGTGGGATATGGGAGGTACGCGCGACCGCGGAACACTACGTGATGAGCAAGGTTATGTGCTGGGTCGCACTCGACCGGGGCGTCCGGCTCGCTCGCGAGTTCGAGCTGCCAGCTGACGTCCCCCGCTGGGAGGCAGCGCGCGATGCTGTCTGGGCCGAGGTGATGGCGAGAGGGTGGAGCGAGAAGAGGCAGAGCTTCGTGCAGTTCTACGGCACCGAAGCGCTTGATGCAGCGAACCTCATCATACCGATGGTTGGCTTTCTGCCGCCCGATCATGAGCGGGTGAAGGGCACCGTAGCCGCCACACTGCGCGACCTCACCAGCGAGGATCGCGAGCTGGTATATCGCTATCGTAACGACGACGGGCTGCCCGGCGAGGAAGGTGTTTTCTCGATCTGTACGTTCTGGATGGCGCAGGCTCTCATTCTTTCCGGCGACGCCGTACAGGGCGAGCGCATTTTCTGCCGGATGCTGAAGCACGCCAACCATGTCGGATTGTACAGCGAGGAGCTCGATCCCAAGACCGGGGGTTTCGCGGGCAACTTTCCGCAAGGTCTGACGCACATCGCGCTAATCAACTGTGCTCTGGCGCTCGCCGAGGCGGGACGGGGGTGATCGCGGCTGGTCCGGCGCGGCGGGCATGGCTGAGGCGCGTATTTGGGGGCGACGCGTCCGGGGCAACGCATGCGTTGCCGCTGCTCGAACGCTCGTTCCGGCGGCGATCTTCGGTTAAATTTCGGTACTCATGGCAAAGTTCGACTTGGTAGCACCGTTCGAGCCGGCTGGGGACCAGCCCAAGGCGATCGCGGAGCTTTCGCGCGGTCTTGAGCGTGGCGACCGCTTCCAGACGCTGCTCGGCGTGACCGGATCGGGAAAGACGATGTCGATCGCCAACGTGATCAAGGCTTACGGCAAGCCGACGCTCGTTCTTTCGCACAACAAGACCCTCGCAGCGCAGCTGTATGGCGAGATAAAATCGTTCTTCCCGCACAACGCGGTGGAGTACTTCATCTCGTACTACGACTACTACCAGCCGGAAGCGTACGTCCCGACCACGGACACGTACATCGAGAAGGACGCCTCGATCAACGAGGACATCGACCGCCTTCGACTGCGCGCGACATCGAGTCTGATGGAGCGTGACGACGTGATCATCGTCGCCACTGTGTCCGCAATTTACGGACTCGGCGACCCGGTTCAGTATCGCGAGCAGATGGTGACGCTGCTGCAGGGACAGAAGATCGCGCGCGATGACATTCTCAGGTCGCTGGTCAAGATCCAGTACGGCCGCAACGACGTCGCGTTCGAGCGCGGCACGTTTCGAGTGCGCGGTGATACGGTCGAGATCCTGCCGGCGTACGAGGAGCAGGGAGTGCGGATCGAGCTGTGGGGGGATGAGATCGAGCGCATAAGCAAGATCGATCCGCTCACGGGGAACGTCATCGCATCGCTCGAGCGCGCTGCCATCTACCCCGCGAAACACTTCGTCACCAGCCGGCCTACGATCGAGCGAGCGGTGCGGCGGATTCAGGCCGAGCTCGCGGAGCGGCTGCAGGAGTTGCGCAACACCAACAAGCTGCTGGAAGCGCAGCGTCTGGAGTCACGCACCAACTTCGACATCGAGATGATGCTGGAGATCGGCACGTGCGCCGGAATCGAGAACTACTCGCGACACCTTTCCGGCCGCGAGATCGGTGAACGGCCTGCGTGCCTCTTCGACTACTTCCCCGACGATTTTCTCGTGGTGGTGGACGAATCGCACGTCACGCTGCCGCAGATCGGTGGCATGTTCAACGGTGACCGCGCGCGCAAGCTGACGCTGGTGGATTACGGGTTCAGGCTGCCGAGCGCGCTCGACAACCGGCCGCTCACCTTCGACGAGTTTCTATCGCTCACGCCGCGTGCGATCAATGTGTCCGCTACGCCCGGTGACATCGAGCTGCGACTTTCCGAGGGTGTGGTCGTGGAGCAGATCATTCGCCCCACGGGTCTGATCGATCCGGAGATCGAGGTTCGACCCGTCCGCGGACAGGTCGACGACCTTCTCAAGGAAATCCGGTTGCGTGAGCGCAGGAACGAGCGGGTGCTCGTAACGACCCTCACGAAGCGGATGTCGGAGGATCTTACAGATTATCTGCAGCAGATGGGCGTACGAGTGCGCTACATGCACTCCGATATCGACGCGATCGAGCGCATGGAGATCGTGCGCGGATTGAGGCTTGGCGAGTTCGACGTGCTCGTGGGAATCAATCTTCTCCGTGAAGGCCTCGACATGCCCGAAGTCTCACTTGTCGCGATTCTCGATGCGGATCAGGAAGGGTTTCTGCGCAGCGACCGTTCGCTCATTCAGACGACGGGGCGCGCAGCCCGCCATCTCAACGGCCGCGCGATATTCTATGCGGACCGTATCACCGGCTCGATGAAGCGGTGCATGGAGGAGACGGCACGCCGTCGTGCAACCCAGGTTGCGTACAACATCGAGCACGGAATCACACCGCGCAGCGTCATCAAGAGCACGGATCAGGTGCGTTTCATCACGCGCGTCGCGGACGCGCGATCGGAGCGCCAGGATCGCCAGGCGGAACAGGGACGCAGGATCGCGGAATCATCGCCGGAATATTCCAAAATTGCCGACATCGATGCGCTGATAAAGACTCTCGAGGACGACATGAAGATCGCGGCGAAGGATCTCGATTTCGAGACGGCTGCCCGGTTGCGGGACCAGCTGTTCGAGCTTCGCGCGCAACGTGACAGCAAGGCGAAGCGAACGTCGCCGTCGCTCGCGGCGCTCCGGAGCCAGTAATGGACGCACACCATCACACGCTTCCGCCGCGCGCGACACGCGGGCACCTGGTGATGAGCGAGACCGAACTCGTCGAATGGGGCGAGCGGCTTGGTGCCGACGCTCATCCGCAGCTCGTCATCGCGCTGACTGGCGAGCTCGGCGCGGGCAAGACTACGCTGGCACAGGCGATCTGCCGCGGTTATGGAGTGACCGCGCCGGTGACGAGCCCGACCTACGCAATCGTTCACGAATACACTTCGCCGCGCTCGCCGGTGTTCCACATCGATCTGTATCGCATCGAGCGCGTCGAGGAGCTGGAGCAGATTGGCTGGAGCGACATTGTGAGATCGAACGCGCTCGTGATCGTCGAATGGCCCGAGAGGGCTGGTGAATTGCTTCCGCCGGCCCATCTTCCGATCGCGCTCGACTACGATCCGGCCCGCTCCGACCGGCGCCTGCTGCTGGCCGGCTGATGCAAGGCAACGTTGTGGTACTCGAAACCTCAACCGAGTCGGGCTCGGTAGCCATCGCACGCGACGGAGAGTTGATCGCCGAGATTGTCTTCACGTCGCGTGACCACTCGACCGGCGCGCGTACTGAAGCGCTCGGTCCCGCGGTTGCGCGGTGTCTCGCGCTCGCTGCGTTGCCTGCGCGCGACATTTCCGCGGTCGTCTGCGGGGCGGGGCCCGGTGGCTTCACGAGCCTTCGTTCTGCGGCCGCCTTCACGAAGGGAATCTGCCATGCGCTGAGCGTGCCGTTGTATGCGGTATCGTCGCTGGAGCTGCTGGCATGGAGTGCTACGGTCCCATCCGGCAACTTTGTGGTCGCGCTCGACGCGGCGCGGGGCGAGTGGTTCGCCATGGACTGTAATTGTGAGGACGGGAAGGTGACTGTCGCGAGCGCCGCGTATATCGTTGGCGACGACGATCTTCGCGCGCGCGCCGCACGCAGTCGCGGAGCACTGGTCGGACCAAGACTGGATGTCGATGTGGTACCGAGGGCGGCGGCGGCAGTGCCGTATCTTGCGGCAATCGAAGAACGCGGCGCGGTCGATCTTGATTCGTGGGAGCCAGCGTACGGACGGCTTGCAGAGGCGCAGGTGAAGTGGGAGGCCACGCACGGTCGTCCACTCCCGGTATGACCGTGACCATTCGTGACGCGCGCCGTACGGATCTTACCGGAATCGGAGCGATCGAGCGAGCGTCGTTCAGCGATCCATGGTCACGCGGAATGTTCGAGGCGCACCTCGGACAGGATGACGGAAATGGCTTTCTCGTAGCTGAGGACAGCGGTGCCGTTGTCGGCTACGCGATAACGCAGACAGTGCGCGACGAATCGGAGCTGCTGAACATCGCGATTGCACCGACGTCCCGACAAAAGGGGATCGGTATGCTCCTGCTGGACGCTGCGATCGAGCGGTGCAGCTCTGCGGGAGCGCTGGCGATGTGGCTGGAAGTGCGCGAGTCCAATACCGGCGCTCGCTCGCTGTACGATGCGCGAGGATTCGCGGCTGTGGGTGTTCGCAAGCGATATTACCGCGCCCCGCGGGAGGACGCGATAGTTTTGCGCGCGCCGATCGGCCCGGGCGCTCGCAACGAAACGGTAACACGGACCGTCGGCGGGTTGCCCGCCGGAGCGGTTGATTCGATACTTTCAACGGCGAGCCACCATCCTCGCCAGGAGACAAAATGAGCCGTAGCCTCAACAAAGCGATGTTGATCGGAAACGTTGGACAGGACCCGGAAATTCGCTCGACCACCAACGGCGGTCGCGTCGCAACATTTTCGCTCGCGACTTCGCGTACATGGAACGGTCCGAGCGGGGACCGGCAGGAAAAGACCGAGTGGCACCGGTGCGTGGTGTGGAACGCCGGCAGAGGTCAGGGCGGTGGCGCGGAGAAGGGCATGGGCCTCGCCGATGTCGTCGAGAAGTACGTGAAGAAGGGTGACAAGCTCTACGTCGAGGGACCGATAGAGTATCGCCAATGGCAGGACAAGGAAAACCAGACGCGCTACACAACGGAGATCCGCGTCCGCGAGCTCGTGATGTTGAGCTCCCGTGCTGGTGGCAGCGACTTCGACGGTGAAGCTCCGCCATCTCGCGCCGCTCGTCCCGCCGCCGCTCGCAGCGGAGCCGCTCAGTCAGGAGGCGAGTTCGAGGACTTTCCGGCTGCCTTGCAGGACGAGGACGACGACCTGCCGTTCTAGGGAAGCTCGGTATCGCTGACGCGCAGATGCAGAGCAGGTGCGGAAGCGGTCCTGAGTGGGAGTTGGCAGGTGCTGGCGCGGAAGCGCCGCGATGGACATCGCCCAACAACGTCCATCGCGGCGCTGTGTTCATGGCCGACACGATAGCGCCGCCGCCACCGGCGTAATCGCGCGCAGCCGCCGCGCCTTTTTTTGCTGTATGCATCGACTGCACTGCAGTCGTGCTCCATCCGCTACTCTTCGGGGTCTTCCGCTTCGAGATTTATCGAAGACTCTGCGATCGACGTCAAGATCTCATCGGTCTCGCGCTCCTCGTCGAGCGTTTGCTGGAGTAGTGCGGCGTGGTCTTCATGACCCATCAGCTGCGCCCAAGTGCGAACTGTGCCGTAACCCGCCATCTCGTAATGCTCAACGTGTTGGGCGGCCGAGATGAGACCGGCGTCCAGGACTTCCTTGTCGGGCTTCTCCTTGATCAGCTCGCTTCCTTCCTTGAGGACGCCTTCCATACCGACGCACTTCTTTCCCGTGGGCTTTTCGCCCAGCGACTTGAAGATGCGCTCGAGCCGCTTGACGTGCTGCTGAGTCTGACGTTCGTGCTTGGTGAAGCCCTGCTTCAGCTGTGTGTTGGTCGCGGCCTTTATCATGCGCGGGAGTGCCTTGAGAATTTGATTTTCCGCGCTGTAGAGGTCTTTCAGCTCGTCCACGTAAAGTTCATGCAGGGTGTCCAGTTCCACTTGTGCAGCCTCCGTTTGGGTTGCCGTTCGGGTCGTCAACTTTGCCGCCATGTGGGCAAGCGGTGTGCCTCGGGATCGAACAGTGGCCGTGCATGCGGGGTAATACAGGGCGACACAATCCGCGAATGGTATCCTTGCGTATCCTTCCGACGCGTCCATCGTCTATTCTCGTCACCCGAACAGAGTCGATGGAAGCCCAATTCATGTTTGCGACAGGGATAGAGAACAGCTATCCCACTTTGCCCACGGGCCGTCGCGTCGATCAGATGGAAAAGTGCGGTCATTACGCGCGTTGGCAGGACGACTTCGCGCTTCTCCGCGAGCTCGGGATAGACTCGCTTCGGTACGGTCCTGCCTACTATCGTACACACACCGGTCCGGAACGCTTCGATTGGTCAAGCGCGGACGATCCGATGCATCGTCTGCATGGCCTCGGGATCAAGGTCATCGCTGATCTCTGCCATTTCGGGGTACCAGACTGGCTCGACGGCTTTCAGGATCCAGCCTTTCCGGTGCTTTTCGCACAGTACGCAGGTGCGTTTGCGCGCAGATACCCGTGGGTGCGGTACTTCACCCCGGTCAATGAGATCTTTGTTTGCGCCGCATTTTCGGCACTGCACGGGTGGTGGAACGAGTGCCTTGCGAGCGATGAAGCTTTTGTGCGAGCGATGCGGAATCTGTGCATGGCCCACGAGCTGGCGGTGGAAGCGATTCTCGCCGAGCGTCCCGACGCGATCTTCATTCAGGGTGAGTCACTCGAGCATTTCGAACCTGCCGGTGTCGGCGCACGCCACCACGCCAGCCACTGGAATGCGCTCAAGCACCTGTCGCTCGATCTCACGATGGGTCACGCTCTGTCCGGCGGAATGGCCTCGTTTCTACATCGAAACGGCGTGCCCTCGTGCGACCTCAGCTTCTTCCGCGAGCGCCGTGCGGTAGGACAGCGCTGGCTAGGCATGGACTACTACCCTACGTGCGAGCACCGAGTGCTGGCGTCCGGACGGCAGGTGACGAATCACTCCCGCCCCGTAGGATTCCGGGCGCTTGCAGCGCAGTACTACTCTCGTTACCGCGTCCCGTTGTTCCACTGTGAGACAAACCGCGTAAGTCGGCTTGCCGTCGACTGGCTGCACGAGCAGTGGGCTGACATCTCAGCGTTGCGGGCCAGTGGAATTCCGGTCCGAGGGTTTACCTGGTATTCGCTCACTGACCAGATGGACTGGCAGCACTGTCTTCGCGTCGAGCGGGACGAGGTGCACCCGGTCGGACTTTTCGACCTCGATCGGCGCATGCGCCCAGTGGCAGCTGCATATCGCGACATCATCACGGCTGAGCGATCCCGCGCCCGAACGCTCGTACAGACTACGCGTGAGATGGCTGGCAGTGCGGCTGTCGCCGATGCAGCGATAGTCGCCTAGCGAAAGCAGACAGTTCGACTGGCTCCGGCCAGTGGTCTGAGCTGCGCGCGAATGAAGCAGTTGGCTGCCATAAACAATCGTCTTGTGCGGCATGGTGTTTGCGAATTGGCGGGCAAACACCTCTCATCCCCACGACGCATGCCCCTCCACAACCAGCACGCGCGCGGCAGCGCGCGGCAGGGCGCTCCTCTTATCGTCCACAGCCATCTCCGATGGGATTTCGTCTGGCAGCGGCCGCAGCAATTGCTCACGCGAATCGCTGCGACCGCACCCGTGCTCTTTCTTGAAGAGCCGGTGTTCCTCGACGATGTCGTCGGCGGCTCGCTTGATATAACGGTTCCAAACGCGAACGTGCATCGGGTAGTACCCCTGCTTCCGTCGCGATTCAGGGAAGATTACGATGCCGCAGTTGTTGAGGTGCGGAATCTGATGCTCGCGCTGCTCGCCGATCCGCGAGGAATTGGCCAGCAATTCGCCGCTCCGGTGCAATGGTTCTATACCCCGATGCCGGCGCCGACGATGCTTGGCGCCTTCGACGAAATTGGCGTCGTGTACGACTGTATGGACGAGCTGTCGCAGTTTCGATTCGCCCATCCCGACCTGATCCGCCGCGAACGTCTGCTCATGAGCTGCGCGGATATCGTGTTCACAGGCGGGCGCAAGTTGTACGAATCCAAAGCGCGACTTCACGACAACGTGCACTTCTTTGGATGCGGTGTGGATTGCAATCACTTCGCCAGGGTACGCGATCCCAACACGCCCATCGCAGCGGACGTCGAAGCGTTGCGACAACCGGGCACGCTCATCGCTGGCTACTATGGTGTCATAGACGAGCGGCTCGATTACGGGCTCATTGCGCACCTGGCTCAGGCAGATCCCTCCATGCACGTTGTAATGGTGGGTCCTACGGCGAAGATCGACCCGCTCGCCCTGCCGCAGCATCCCAACCTTCACTGGCTCGGCGCTCGCGCCTACGATGAACTCCCGAGCTACGTTCGCGGATTCGATGTCTGCATCATGCCGTTCGCGCTCAACGAGGCCACCGAGTACATCAATCCCACCAAGACGCTCGAATACCTCGCTGCAGCCAAGCCAGTCGTCTCGACCGCCGTTGCCGACGTCGTCCGCACGTTCGCGCCGTTCGTCAGCATTGCGCATGACACAGCAGAGTTCGTGCACGACGCGTTGAACAGTGCGCGGCACCCGTCGCCCGCGCGAGTCGCGGCTGGTCTCGAGTTCGCTCGGAAATCGTCGTGGGAGTCGGTGGTTGCAGCGATGAGCGAGCTTATGGATGCCGCGGTTCGGACGCCGCACATCCGACCAATCCATTCCGAGCCGCAGGCAAGCCGATCCGAGGAGCGGAGAAAGACCTGGCCTGTCGAGCGCGTTTCGGCTGCGACGCCGGCGACTGCATGAATGGGATGCACACCGCGAGCTCGCTTGAGCTCTGGGGGGGCGTGGAATGCACGGTGTGCCGCGTCGACGGGAAGTATATCGATCAGATTGCTCTGACGGGTCACGACAGCCGACTGCAGGACGTGGATCGCATTGCGGCGCTTGGCGTGCGCATGTTGCGATATCCTGTGCTATGGGAGCGCACGGCGCCGGACAGCCTGGCGTCGGCCAACTGGACCTGGGCGGACGAGCGGCTGGCTCGTATACGCGCGCATGGCGTCGTTCCAATTGTCGGATTGATGCATCACGGAAGCGGTCCAGCACAAACGTCACTCATGGATCCCAACTTCCCCTCCATGCTTGGGTCCTTCGCCGCGGCGTGTGCCGAACGCTACCCGTGGATGGAGTGGGTCACGCCGGTCAATGAGCCGCTGACGACGGCGCGATTCTCGGGACTTTACGGTCACTGGCACCCGCATCTGAGTGACGACAGATCATTCGTTCGCATTCTCTTAAACGAATGCGAAGCAATTCGCGTTTCCATGGCGCGTGTGCGTGAGTTCGCTCCCGGTGCAAGTCTGGTACAGACCGAAGACCTGGGCTACACGCACGCATCGGATGGATTGAGCTATCAGGCGGACTTCGAGAATGAGCGCCGCTGGCTCACTTGGGACCTGTTGTGCGGCCACGTGGTGCCGGGTCACGCGATGTATCGCTATCTCATCGACAACGGCGCAACCGAAGCGGAACTGGATGATTTTGCGGCGAGTCCCTGTCCGCCGGACGTGATCGGCGCCGACTATTACGTAACGAGCGAGCGGTTTCTGGATTCGGATATCGAACAGCATCCCATCGCGAGCTGCGGAGGAAATGGGCGAGATCGCTACGCCGACGTTGAAGTTGCACGAGCGCGTCCCGAGGAGCGGCGCGGTGCTGCCGCTCTTCTACAGGAAGCGTGGGAGCGATATGGAATCCCGATAGCGATAACCGAAGCGCATCTCTCCTGCGATGACGAGCGCGAAAGGGTGCGCTGGCTCGTGCAACTCTGGAACGCCGCGCTGACTGCGCGCACCAACGGTTGCGATGTTCGCGCTGTAACCGCCTGGGCCCTCTTCGGCTCTTGCGGATGGGACGCTCTTTCCACCAGACCCGACGGTCGCTACGAAGCCGGCGCTTTCGATATTTGCAATACGCTATCAGGCGAGCCGCGTGAAACGGCTGTGGCTCGTGCGATTCGGGATCTGGCAGCTTGCGGGTGGTGCGGCGACGAGGCGCTTGCGGCTCCCGGGTGGTGGGATGCGCAGACGACCGCTCAGACTCCGGAGAAGCGCGCGGAGCAGCTCCCGGCAAGCCAGACCGAATGATCGGCGCCGACTCGCGCATCGTCATAATCGGTGCGGGGCCCACGGGGCTCGGCGCTGCATACCGCCTCCGCGAACTGGGCCATCAAAACTTTCTGATGCTCGAAGCGTCGGATCACGTGGGCGGCCTTGCCTCGAGCGAGACGAATTCGAACGGGTTCACGTACGACATCGGCGGACACGTCCTGTTCTCGCATTACAAGTATTTCGACGCGTTGTTCGATACGCTGATGGGCGACGACTATCAGGAGCTCACGCGTGAAGCGTGGGTCTGGATGGAGAACCGATTCCTTCCATACCCATTTCAGAACAACATACGACATCTGTCGCGAGAGACGATTCTCGACTGTCTCCTTGGCCTGATCGACGCGCAGAAGAAACCCGTTGATCTAACCCAGTTCGCCAATTTCGAGGAGCTCATCCGCGGAGTGTTCGGCGAAGGCATCGCCAGGCACTTCATGCTACCATACAATTTCAAGGTATGGGCGCACCCGCCATCAATGATGAACCGGGAATGGATAGGCGAGCGCGTCGCGATGGTCGACGTCAAGCGAGTTCTCTCGAATGTCATTCTCGACCGCGATGACGCCGGTTGGGGACCCAACTCGACATTCAAGTACCCGCGCTACGGCGGAACTGGCGGCCTTTTTGCGCGCATGCAGCCCTACGTGCGCGACAATCTTCGGTTGAATGCACAAGCTGTACGTGTCGATACGGCAACGCACGAAGTTGTTCTGAGCGACGGGACGCGGGAGCACTTCGACATCCTGCTTTCAACGATGCCGATCGACAAGCTAGTCGCAAATCTGGATCATGCGCCTTCCGCCGTTCACGGCGCTGCTGCACGTCTCCGGCATTCCGGATCATACATCGTCGGCGTGGGCGTCAATCGCCCGGCGCCGTCCACGAAATGCTGGATGTACTTTCCTGAGGACAACTCTCCGTTCTACCGTCTTACATATCTATCCAACTACAGCGCCGAAGTGGTTCCCGACCGGTCGCGCCAACACTCGATCCTCGCCGAGATATCGCACTCGAGCATGAAGCCGGAGGATCGAGCGACTATCGCGGAGCGTACGCTGCAAGGAATGCTGAACACGCGGATTCTGGAACCCGACGACATGGAGCGACTCGCTGATGTGCATGTCATCGAGCGGGACTATACGTATCCGCTGCCGAGCGTGGAGCGCGATGCAGCGTTGAACATAATTCATCCTTACCTCGAATCATGCGACGTGTTCTCGCGTGGCAGATTCGGTGCGTGGAGGTACGAGGTCGGCAACATGGACCACTCCGTCGCGCAGGGAGTCGAATGGGTCAACCGCGTGATCTGCGGCGCCGTTGACGACGAGCTGACGTATCAGGCGAAGCGCGGCTGCTGACACGATTCGCCTGTCACCGCACGCCGAATTGTTTGTTGAAATATCCAACGGTAGCAGAATCCGCCTGAACCCACGAGCTGTAGCGCAGGAATCCGTGGATCTCATCCGGTATCACCATTTCCTCGAACGGGATGCCCGCCGCCGACAGACGCCGCGCCAGATCCACGGTCGCATGAAAGTAAACATTGCGGTCGTCGTCTCCCTGAATTAACAGAACCGGACTCGTCCACTTGGCGATTGCCGCGATGGGTGACGACTTCCACGCAACGTCGAGCGCCTGCTTCAGATCACTGCTCTTCTCGTAACGCTGCTCTGCGGCCGTCCAACGTGCGGCGGATTCAGTTATCCAATCGTGCACGCCGTGCAGGTCGACGCCGGCTTTGAAAATGTCGGAGTTCTGCGCGAGCGCCATGGCGGTCAGAAAACCACCGTACGAGCCCCCCCAGATTCCGATGCGTCGTGCATCGACCGTCGGGAGCGCGCGCAGATACTCGCCGCCTGCGCGCACGTCCTGATACTCGGACGCGCCTGCCGCACCAGCGTGCGCAGGGTGATGATAGTTGTGCCCGTAACCGACTCCCAACCGATAGTTCACAGACAATACTACGTAGCCATGATTCGCCAGATACTGATTCACAGCGTACGAGTTTGAGTAGTAGTCCATGTAGTGCCAGCCAAGAAGCATCTGGCGAGGCGGCCCACCGTGCACGAAGACGATGCCTGGTTTTTTGCCGGACCCGTCCGCGCGCTCGAATAGTTGCGCGTGCACGGTCGTGCCGTCGGCTGCCTTGAACTCGACAGGCCGTGGAACGACGAGCTGCGCCGTTGGAAACGTCGAGGGAATCTCATCCGGCGCAAAAGCGCGTGGGGAGCCTCCGTCGATCGACATGACCATGGTCACTGGTGGTTTCTGCGCGCCCGCTCCAATGAAAGCCACGTTGCGTCCGTCGCCGGTCACGCATGGCGTCCATTCAATGCCGTCACCGGATGTCAGCGCTACCGGCGCAGCGCGATCCACAGGAACACGGAAGACATGTCGGCGGTCGCCGTCGCCCGCAGTCTTGCCAGTATTCGCGCCGTACACGAGCTCTGTGCCGTCTGGTGTAAGACGGGCGAACTCGATCATGAACGAGCCCGGAGTCAGAAGGAGCGCTGTTCCGCCCGACTCGGGCACCGAATACATGTGCGGCCATCCATCAGCGTCACTCAGGAATACGAGGCGGCCACGAGCCGCCCACGAAAGATTGGTCCCGCCGTCGGTCGTGGGGACCGAGCCGAGTAGGGTATTACTGCTCTTCCATACAGGATGTGCGGCGCCCGTGGTCGCGTCCGCAGTCCAGATGGCCCACGGGCGCGGGTGAAGATCGAGAATGGTTTCAGGCGCTCCGCCCGTCCCCTGCGTCCGCACGAAGGCGATGCGCGATCCGTCCGGTGACCAGCGCGGTGAGTTGTCGTGTGACGTCGAAGGCGACAGATAAAGGATCGGCGAGGAATCCGAGGTGAACACGCCGATGAAGCTGTGGTCGCCGCGATTGGATACAAATGCAAGACGATCCCCATTCGGAGACCACTCCGGTGAGCTGCTGGAACCGCGCGCAAAGAAGAGCTGCTTCGCCGGCGCGGAGCCGTCGATCGGAACGACCCAGATCGCCTGGCCCCGTGTGAACGCGACACGGTCGCCGCGCGGTGAAATTACGGGATAGTCTCCCTCGGCCAGCAGCTTCGGCTTCTCACTCGAAGCGCCATTGATCCGCACTGCCCAGATCTCGATTTTCGGCTTTTCTGGCGAATGGTCGGGATCTGGCGGAAGCCCACCCTCTGCGGCCCAGTTCGCGTCATGATCGCCGCCGCGCACGTAGATGACCGTGCTGCCATCCGGGGATACTGCGACGTTTGTGAGCTCCTGTCCGTCGTCATCAGAGTAGGACGTGATCGCCCGCGCCGCAGACTCCGGGGCGTCTGCCGACCATACGTTGCGCACTCCCTTCTTGTCGATCACCCACGCCAATCGCGAGGATTTTGGCGACGCTGCGAGCTCACTGACGAAGGGGTAGCTCATCACCTGTTCGAGCGTGAACGACTCCGCGACCGTCTGTGCGGGTGCGTCGCCAGCGGCGCCGCTGATGCGTCGCAACGACTGCGCTGATAGACCTGCAGCGCTCGCGATCAGCGCGGCGATGGTAAGGACGTGCGTGGCAAGCCGCGCGCGACGGCGCCGGCTCTCTCTCAATGACGCTACCATCTGCTTCTTCTCCTCAGAATGGAACTGTGCATCCCGATCGTGGTGCGTTACCTCGCACGATGCTGTAACGCCGAATGTGGCGTCCGTCCGAACAAGCGCAAGGGAGGTGGGGGTTGACATGGGGCTCCGAGTGGTGAAAATTCAACATGGTTGATTTTTCAGCACAACGGTTCCTGCTCATTCGGAGGTTGGAGGCTCGATGATCGCAATCGGTACTGGCTTTGGTATAGTGGGGCCCGCGCGCTGCGCCGCGACTATGCGGATCTTGGTGGCCGCGCGCATCGCTGCAGCCGCGATCGTGCTTGGAGCGGGTGCGGCGGCAATGCTTCCCTCAGTGTTGGAGGCGCAGGAGGAACCGGCGCCAGCACCACAGACACTCACCTATCGCGCAGGCGAACAGGCGTCGAAGCGGGCAGATGAGAGGCCGGAGATTCTTGCGCAAGTTCTGAGAACAGATCCGAGTCCGTCACTGCGCAGGAACGCTGCGTGGGGCCTCGCGCGTTTTTCGGGCTCGGCGCTCGCATCCCAAGCGCTCGGCGAAGCACTGGAGCATGATGCCAGCGCGGATGTGCGCGAAACATCGGCATGGGCTCTCGGACAAATTCATTCCACGACGCCGTCAACGACTCACGCGCTCGACAAAGCGCTCGGATCCGACAAGAGTGAAGCTGTTCGGGCGACCGCCGCCTGGGCGCTTGGGACGCTTCGAGCGAACGACTCGAGCGAAGCACTCGAGGCTGCGCTGCAGGATCCGGACGCTTCTGTTCGGAAACGCGCAATCTGGGCCCTCGGACACGCTAGATATCGCTCTGCGCCCGCGGGGCTCGCTGCATGTCTGGGCGACGCGGATCCCGAAGTGCGCAGTCTCGCTGCATGGTCGCTCATGTCGATTGGCGACCGCAACACAATCTCCGCGCTTACGTCGGCCTTCCGAACGGAAACTGATCCGCGCATCCGCAGTGAAGACATGCACGCGCTTACGTCGATGGGCGACGCATCACTCGATGCAATTCGAAGCATCCTCGAATCACCCGACAAGATTGTGCAGGCAAAGGGCGTCGACGCACTCGCCAACGGTCGCGCATCTGGACCATGGCCATGGCCGTGGCCCGATCCTCGACCGTTTCCCTGACGCTTACCGTCCATATCCGGCAAAAGCTTTTCATCCTGAGTGCTGATTTTTCACCATCAAGCCCGCAACCATGGGCCATAGCAGAGGAGCAGTAATGATACGAATACTCGGAGCACTGGCCGCCGCCGCGCTGGCGTCCACCGCTGCATCACACCATGCGAGAATTACAGCGCATACCGCAACCGACGCGCCGCAACTCGACGTCGCCGCCTTGCTGGCAGCCGCTCGCGGCGCTCCACCGCTGATCTGCTCGCTAGCCGCCAGAAGTGTCCGCGGAAATAACTGGGGCAACGGCATCGACGCTCCAGTCACACCGCTCGGACTCTCGTCGGATCGCGACGATCAGGCGCGCACTGACGAGCTTCCCGCCGCAGACATCAATCGTCTCATGGCCGGGCTGGGGTCAGATGACGCGTGCGTGCGCGAGCTCTCGATTCGCCTTATCGGTGATCAGGAGAGCAGTTCGGTTACGCCTGATTTGCTGGAGCGACTCGCTTCGGGCAACGCATCATTGCGAAGCGTCGCCGCGTTCGGACTGGGTCTCGTGCACGCGACTTCTGCAGCAAGTCAGCTCGTGGCGGCACTCCACGACGCAATACCTGCAGTGCGCGCCAATTCCGCATGGGCGATTGGACGACTCGAGGACGGCAGAGCGCTCTCTTCGATCGTTCCGCTTTTTCGTGACAGCGCACCTGTCGTGCGCGAGGCCGCAGTCATCGCTGCCGGAAGAATGGATTCGACGAGCACCGTCGCAGCACTGACAGGCGTGTTGCAACATGATGACGCAGCACCGGTGCGGCGCGCCGCTGCGTGGGCACTGGGTCGGCTCGGCGGCCGTGGTGCCACATCCGCGCTCGCCAGCGCAGTGACGAATGACGCCGACGCACGCGTGCGCGAGATGGCGACGTGGGCGCTCGGCAATGCCGACGATGCCGACGGATCATCCGCGACGAGCGCGCTCGAGGCTGCGTTGCGCAAGGACTCTGACACGGACGTTCGCGAATCCGCGGCCTGGGCACTCGGGCAGAGCGGCAACGAGGCCGCGACCGATGCACTTGGTGCCGCCGCCGAGTCCGATCAGAGTACGAGAGTACGTGGAACGGCGGCTTGGGCCATCGGGCACATTGGGCATGCGGACAGTCGCGCTGTTACAGGTCTCACGCATCTGCTTGGTGACAGCAACGACGACACCAGGCTGCGCGCCGCGTGGGCGCTCGGACAGATCGGTGACAGCTCAGCGATGCAGCCTGTTCGGGAAGCGTTGAATCGCGAGAAGAACTCGGATGTCCGTCGCGCGCTGGTAAGGGCTTTCGTGAAGTCGGGAGGCGACTCCTCGCAGTTGATGACGGGGCTGCTCAACTCAGGAGATCCGGCGGTGCGCGAGGCAGCGGTGCGCTCTCTGGCTGGCGCAAGGGCGTTCAATCCGTGGCCGTGGCCGTGGCCGCGCCCGCGTCCCTGGCCGTAGAAAACAACGGAAAGTCGCGAGCAACCTTTTCAATGCACGCTTCATCTAATTCGACAATGGCTCCTTAATGACTCTACATAGATCACCACATGCACGTATATCGGTCTGTAGTTCTCGCTTTGCTGGCCGTCGTTCCATTCGCTGCGCGTGCGCAGGAAGGCACTGCGTCATCCATTCATCCGCGCACACCTCCGGTAGCTGAGGCTGTCCGTCGCGACGGACCTATCAAGATTGATGGAAAAATGGACGAGGCGGCGTGGGCCGCCGCGAAGCCGATCACGAGGTTCACGCAATCACAGCCTCACGAGGGGCTGCCTGCGACGCAGCGGACCGAGATACGCATTCTCTACGATGACGAAGCCCTGTATGTGGGCGCTCGCGTCTACGACTCGCTGGGTGCGAAGGGCATCCGCGCGCCGCTCGCGCGTCGCGATCAGTTGCTGCCAGGCAACGGCAACAACGGCGCGTTCAACTCGCTCACAACCGACAAGATTGTCATCGACCTCGACCCCTATCACAATCACATTGATGAGGCCTGGTTCGAGGTCAATCCGGCGGGCGTGAAGGGAGATCAGTTCGACGGCGATCCGTCGTGGGACCCGATATGGGAAGCGGCGACGACTGTCGATTCGCTGGGATGGACCGCGGAAATTCGCATTCCGTTTTCGCAGCTCCGATTCTCGCGTGACAGCTCACAAACGTGGGGAATGGAGATCTGGCGCTACGCAGATCGCCTCAATGAGCAGGACATGTGGGCGTTCTGGAAGGCAAGCGAGGCGGGCGGCCCCGCATACTTCGGACATCTCACGGGGATTCACGTTGGATCGCGACCGCGTCAGTTCGAGCTGCTCCCGTACGTGCTCACTGGCGTGCAATCCAAATATTCCGCGCCAGCGGACCCGTTCCATTCACAACTCGTACAACCAGCTTTCCGCTGGAATGGACCTGAAATATCTGTTGACGTCCAACCTGACGCTCGACGCCACGGTGAATCCGGATTTCGGTCAGGTCGAAGTCGACCCTGCTACAATCAACCTCAGCGCGTACGAAACGTACTATGCTGAGCAACGGCCATTCTTCGTCGCTGGCAACAGTGCATTTGATTTCGGCGGAATGAGTTGCATGTTCTGCAGCAACACGTCGAGCCTCGGTCTGTTCTACTCGCGACGCATCGGGCGGCCGCCGCAGTTGAACAGCTACGTCGATGGAATCGCCACGTACGATGATGATCCAAGCAAGACAACCATCCTCGGCGCCGCCAAAATTACGGGACGTACGGCTGGTGGTATCACTGTCGGCATGCTCGAAGCGCTCACCAACAGCGAAACCGCACAGTACGTGACTTCCGTGCGGGGGGCCAACGTACAGACAGGAAGTCGAGCCACTCACCAACTATTTCGTGAGTCGCGCCAAGAAGGACTTCAGGGATGGAGCCACCACCATTGGCGGAATGTTCACGTCGACCGACCGCCAGATGGGCGACACGGTTATCGCCGATCGCCTGCGATCGCACGCGCAGGCACTTGGGTTTGATTGGGATCACCGCTGGAGTCATCGGGACTACGACTGGATGGGGTCGCTCGCAGTCTCGAATGTGGACGGCACTCCAGCGGCGATCGCGCTGACCGAACAGTCAAGCGCTCACTACTTCCAGCGTCCGGATCGACGCGTCAAGAGCGACGGATTGTTCGGCGCGAAGTACGATACGCTCGCCACCTCGCTGCAGGGTTATGGCCTCTACACGCGTGTAGCGAAGAACAGTGGAAACTGGGTCTGGGAGTTGGCGCAGAACTGGCGGAGTCCTGGATTCGAAGTCAACGATGTCTCGTATCTGGATCGTGCGGACTACAAGTGGATGAACGGCAACGTAGGGCGTCAGTGGACCACGCCTGGTAGCTGGTATCGTAGCGCGACAATCATGGCTGGTGGCCAGCAGCAGTTCAACTACGACGGCGATCGCACAGATCTGCAAGGGCAGGCATTCACGCAGATCGACTTCCTCAATTACTGGAGACTGCGCTCGTTCTTCATCTACCACCCTGAAGTGTATGACGACAAGCTCACGCGCGGCGGCCCTGTCGAAGTGCGATCGGGCTACCGCGACGGCATGATTCAGATTTCGTCAGATGCACGCGATCGCGCAGTGTGGAACGTGTCTGTTGAAGGCGGCCCGGGCATCGGGGCGCACACTCATCAGTTGACGATATCTCCAGGCGTCGCCCTCAAGCCAGCGTCGAGCGTCTTTATCAGTCTCACGCCAACGTTCAATACCGGCGAGAATGACGCGCAGTACGTCACGACGGTAGCCGACCCGACCGCAACCGCGTTCTACGGAAACCGGTACGTCTTCGCGTATCTTCGCTCGACCACATGGTCGCTCGATACGCGCGTCAACTGGACGTTCACGCCAAACCTTACGCTGCAACTCTACGCACAGCCGTACTTCTCTTCCGGTGATTATGCATCGTTCCGAGAATTTGCTGGCACGCGCACCATCCAGAAGGTGATCTACGGCAAGGACGTCGGCACGATCACGCGCACACCGGCCACGGCAAGCTCAGTTGCGATGTATACCGTGGATCCGGATGGCGCCGGACCTGCGCGACCATTCACGTTCGGCGATCCCGACTTTGCGTATCGCTCGCTCATCGGCAACGCCGTTATCCGGTGGGAGTACCGGCCAGGCTCGACCGTCTTCTTCGTGTGGACGCAGGATAGATCCGGCACGGACGCAGTTGGAAACTTCGATTTCACTCGTGACAGATCCGCACTCTTCCGCGATCGACCCACGAACGTGTTTCTCGTCAAGGTGAATTACTGGATAGGGCGCTGACGCTTGCGGCCGCCCATCTTGCGCTAGATTACTGGGTATCACCGCGAGCTTGGAGGGTCACATGCAACACGTCGCACCTTTTGCCGCGCCGCGTGAAGATGTGTACGGAGTGCTTGCTTCATCTGCACGACGGTTGACCTACGGCGAGCTGGCAGCCGTCTCTGCCGCGAGCGGAATCATCGCGCTCGTGGCGACAGTTCTGCACCGGGCGTCATGGATGCTGCTGGCGGCGTGCTATGTCGTCTGGTGCTTCGCTGGCTGGGGCATCCTCTTCCATCCTGACGCCAAGCCGCGTTCGCTGTCGCAGCGACTGCTGCATCTGATGATTGTCGCGTCGGGGACCGGGGTCTTCCTCGCGCTCGGCGTCGGCGTCTTTTTCTGGATGCTGGGCCCATCATGGAAGCTCTAAGGATCGGGTAAATCGGGCTTCGCTGAAACGATACTGCGCAAGCGGAATAGGTAGCCATGATGGCATCCGGCGAGCCTAGGTTAAGGGTACCATCAGTTGCCCAGCTACTTGTCCGGTCGTCCTCAAACGATGCCAAATAGACTCTTGAGACCAGCGAGCGCGCTCGTAATTGTCGCGTCATCCGCCGTCATTGGAGCGCCCGCGCTCTCCGCCCAGGTAACCGCTGCGGATGCCGGCGCCAGGACCGCCCCAGCCACCGTGAAGCACACGGTGAAGCACGGCGATACGCTCTGGGAGATCGCGAACTATTACCTCAAGGACCCGCACAGGTGGCCCCAGGTTTTCCACGCGAACACCGACATTGTAAAGAATCCGCACTGGATCTATCCTGGGCAGGTTCTGACGATCGACGCGGCTGCCGTCAAGCCTGAGCTCGTCGCGCAGGCAAGCACCGACAACGTTGTCGTCGAGCGGATTCAGACAAGCGCCCAGGCGCCCACCGTCTTTTCTGACCGCCAGATGTCGGTCCACGCCCAACTCGTCGACGCCACGACGCTGCCTCCGGCGCTGACTGTTCGGCTGGGAGAATATCGGGCTGCCCCTTATGTCGTGGATGAGCATGCCGCCCGGAGCGCCGGTCGCGTCATTGGAGCCGTAGACGAGCCCGCTCTGGGGCTCACCTCGGACGCCGGATATCGGTTGTTCGACCACATCTATATATCGGTGCCGGCAGGTATGCAGCTCAGTGTCGGCGACAGCTTGCTCGTTGCAGATAACAGCCAGTCCATTCTGGACGTCGGCTCCGTCGTTCAGCCGCGCGGGGTCCTCAAAATCGACTCGCTTGGTCCACGGAATCGGGCGGTCGCAGAGATCGTTAAGCAGTTTGGTGTGATCGTCAACAACAATGCGGTAGTGCCTCTCGGACGATCGTTCGAGCCAACCGAAGTCCGGCCTGTGCCTGGCGAATATCCCGTAACCGCCAAGCTTCTCTGGATTCAGGGATCACCCAGGCTTCCATCGGTGCAATCGTACGTGATACTCGGCGCCGGCGCCGATCGGGGAGTGCAGATGGGCGACCAGTTCACCCTTCTCAACTCGGTGGAATACAGCGACGGCAGCAGAGTCCCGGTCACTTCGACGGCCACCGTTACGGTTGTACGTGTGTCGCCGACCACCTCGAGCGCGATCGTCGTGCGTCAGAGCCAGCCGGAGATTCGCGTCGGAATGGCGAGCCGTCTCACCGCCAAGATGCCATAAAGCGATGCCGTTGCGTGCGACGCCGGCTTAGATTTGGCGTTTTGCCGACGGAGCTGTAGTGATTCAGATATTAGCCCTGGCTCAAGTCGGCGTGGTGCCGACGACGCCTCTCGAGATGGTGGTCAGTGCGACCACCGCGACCAAGATCGTTCTCGGAATCCTCATTGCGCTATCGCTCATATCCTGGGCGATCATGTTTGCAAAATGGGCGCAGTTCCGGTCCATCACCCGCAATTCAGAGACGTTCACTCACAACTTCGAGCGATCGTCTTCTTTCCAGGCGGCTGTAGACGCTGCGCGACAATCGAGTGAGCTTCCGCACGCTCGAATTCTCCATCGAGCCAGTGATTTTCTGCGCGAGGTTACACCCGCGTTGGCCGCTACAGCGGGACGCGCGGCAAAATTCAGCGGTTCGCAGGTAGAGGCGCTGCGTTTAGTGCTCGACGCGGAAACCAACGCCGCTCGCGACCGTTTATCTCGCTACATCCCCTCACTCGGCACCATTGGTTCCGTGAGTCCGCTCATCGGCTTGTTCGGCACGGTTCTCGGCGTCATCGAGGCATTTATCGGAATCGCTTCGCAGGGGTCGGGTAACATCGGCGCCGTTGCGCCGGGGGTTGCCGAAGCGCTGATTGCGACCGCCGCGGCACTCGCAGTGGCGATTCCAGCGGTGTTTGGCTACAACCTTTTCGCAAATCAGACTGAATCGGATCGATAGCGAGCTGGAGGGGTTCGGTACCGAGCTCATAGCGCTGCTCGTGCGCGAAGGGCGGATCTAGATGGCGGGCCGGGGACGGCGGCGCGGAGAGCGCCTGGCACTCAACGCCGAGATTAACGTCGTAAGCCTGATCGACGTCATGATGCTTTTGATGGTGATCTTCATGATCACCGCGCCGATCATGCAGGGCGGGGTCGACGTGGCGCTGCCAAAGGCGGCTGCGCGGCCGCTGGAGGCCAAGAGCGGACTGGTCGTTACGATCAACCGTGCCGGGGAGATTTTTGTCGACAAGGACCAACTGAGCTACGAGGAGTTTCGCGCGAGCTTCAAGGCGCTTGCGAGCCAGCACGGTAAGAACGGCGTGTATCTTCGCGCCGATCAAGGTGTACCGTACGGCATGGTAGTGCGAGTACTGGCGGTAATGCGTGCAAGCGGGTCCACGGACGTCGGCCTTGTCGCTGAGCCGGAGGACGCGCCGCGTTGAGCAGCCGCGCGCGCGAAGGCGGGCTCACCGGGCCATTCGGTGTGTCCGCTGCGGTACATCTTGCCATTTTCGCACTGGCGATCTGGGCGCTCCGACCCGGACCGCCGGTTGTGCTTCCTCCGATCTACAAGGTCGACATCGTTGCGGCGCCACCGGGCCCCCGCGCAGTTGGCGAGGTTACCCCCGCGCCCGCCCCGCCCAACCCAGCGCCGACGCCCCCAAAGATGAGGGAAACGCCGTCATCGGTGCCTCCAGCGCCCACAAAGGCCGCGCCGGCGCCCACCACGCGCGCCACGCCCGTCGAGTCCAAGGCAAAGCCCGCACCAGCGACCAAGGCACCCAAGGCGGGCGGAGGCCCTACGGGCGGACGCGGGACCGATGTCGCTACTGTTCAGACAGCCGGCATCGACTTTCCGTATCCTGGCTATCTCAATAACATCGTGCGGCAGATCGCACTCAACTTCCGCATCAAGAACCCCAACTCGCCACTCAGCGCCACCGTTTCTTTTCTGATCCATCGTGACGGCACCGTCACGGACGTGAAATTCCTGACTCGGTCAGGGGTTTATTCGTTTGATCTCGAGGCTCAGGGCGCTGTTGAGCGAGCCTCTTCGGCGTTCGGTCCCCTTCCTGACGGTTTCCGGGACGACGTCCTTCCCGTAGTTTTCAGCTTCGATCCTCGATTCCTGCAGTGATGCAATTCAAAACACTACTTATCGCCGCGTCTACGGGCGCGGTGCTCGCACTCGCGCCCACTGGCGCCCGCGCACAAAATCCGACAGTGCCCGAAGGCGTGCGGCTCGGTCTCAATTACACATTGGGTACCAAGCCCGGCGTGTTGGTCCTGCCGCTGGACTCCGCGGGTGGCGCCGACTCCGTGCGCGCGATCCTTCAGCGCGACATCGACTATGACGATCGTGCGACCGTAATAACGCTCGACGACAGCTCGGCGCGCGCCATGATGCCAAAATCGGGCGACAAATTCAACTATCCGCTCTTCGCAAAGCTAGGCGTTGTGGCGATTCTGCGCCCCGAGCGATCGCTCACCGGAATATCGATCACGATGTATGATGTCGCTGCCAAGAAGCGCGTGCAGATTGGCGGATTCCCGTTGCTCGATCCCGTGAATTCGCCGGCGTGGCGGCTCGCGCTGCACCGTGCGAGTGACGAGGTGGAGCGGTGGATCTTCGGTACGCCGGGTGCTGCCACGACGCGCATTCTGTACAGCGGTGGTGACAAGCAGATCTGGGTGATCGACAGCGACGGCGCAAATGCGCGCAAGCTCACATCGGTGTCGCTTGCAATGTCCGCTGCATGGAGTCCCGATGCCACGAATTTTGTTTTCTGCGGCTTCACGCCCAGCGGATCCCAGATCGCCGTTTACAGCTTCATCACGGGTGACCTGCACTGGCTGAGCGGCACTGCGCGCGGCCTCAACATCACACCGACGTATTCGCCGGACGGTCAGAATATCGCATACGCCAGCGGCACCGACCACGGCACTGACATAATGGTGATGCAGGTTGGCGACGCGTCGCCGTCGCGGCGAATCACGGTTGGTAAGGGAAGCGACAACACGTCGCCGTCGTACAGCCCTGACGGACGCCAGATCGCGTTCATGTCCGGTCGTGCGGGCCATCCTGAGGTGTACACGATGGATGCTGACGGGACCAACACGTCGCTGCTCACAGAGTTCACGTACGGTGAGCAGGCATATCGCGCCTCGCCGGACTGGGCACCCGACGGTCGCAGGATCGCGTACGAGTCGCGCATCGACGGTCTGTTCCAGATCATGACGATCGACATGCGTGACAGGACCACCAAGCAGTATACGAGCGACGGGCAGAACGAGGATCCGTCGTGGTCTCCGGACTCGCGTCACATGGTATTCTCATCCACGCGCACGGGTCCACGTCAGCTGTGGGTGCTGGACGCCGAGTCGGGACGCATGCGCCAGCTCACCCACGACGCCGGCGCGCGTTTGCCGGCTTGGTCCCCCGTCCTCAAACCCTAACCACCGCGTCAATGCATCCAAGCAAGATCGCCATCGCGTTCGTCGCCGTCGCTCTGACAGCCGCCTGCCACAAGCCGCCCGCGCCGCTCGGTCCCGAGCCGGCGCAGGCTTCGGGTTCGGATTCGGCGAGCCGCGCGCGTGCGGATTCCGTCGCCCGTGCCAACGCCGCACGCCAGGCGGAGCTTGCACGTGCGCAGGCGGAACAGGACAGCCTGCGTGCGGTACGTGAACGGGAGGAGCGCGAGGCCGCGCAGAATGCGGACGCGATGAAGGTCCTTGGTGCGACGATTTATTTCGACTTCGACAAGGCCGATCTGACGGAGGCTGCAAGATCGCTGCTTCTGGCGAAGGTCCCCGTTCTGCAGGCGCGACCGACTGTGCACCTTCGCATAACCGGTCACACCGACGATCGCGGCTCGTCTGAATACAATCTCGCACTCGGTCTTCGTCGTGCCGCCGAGGCCAAGGCATTTCTGGTCAACAACGGCATTGACGCGAGTCGTTTGGACATCACCAGCATGGGTGCTGAACAACCGGCGGTTCAGGGTGACAATGAGGAAGCCTGGTCGCAGAACCGTCGCGCCGAGTTCGGGCCGACAGTGACAGGAGCTAGCCAGTGAAGAAAATCATTCTCGCAACACCGATCGCCATGTTGCTCGCAGGCTGCTTCGCGACGCAGAGCGATGTGCAGGTGTTGCAAGGCGACATACAAACCATGCGCGGCGAGCAGCGTGCGGCTGATTCGGCTCGTACGAGGCAGCTCGACCGTGCGATTGCGAGTATCCGTACGGCGAACGATTCGCTGGCCGCACTCAGCACGCGTCTTACGAGATTCCGCTCGGACATGACATCGAGTATGTCCAACGTGCAGCAGCAACTGCTGCAGGTTCAGGAGCTGACGGGCCAGAGCCAGCGGCGGATTCAGGAAGTGCGCGCTTCGCTCGAGGAGCGTCAGAGCGCGACCACTCCTCCGGATTCCACCGGCGCGCCAGCGACGCCAGGCCCCGATGCGCTCTTCCAGATCGCGCGCGAGCAGATGATGCAGGGTAGCAATTCTGCGGCGCGCCAGGCGTTCCAGGATCTCATCACCAAGTATCCGAAGTCCGACGTCGCGCCGGACGCCGCATTTTACATCGCCGAGACATATGCGGCAGAGAACAACACCGCGGCGGCCGATTCGGTGTATGCCGACGTCGCATCGAAGTATTCTGGCTCTCCTCGTGCGGCGACCGCGATATACAAGCGGGCGATCGCAGCTCAGAAGGCCGGAGATGGGGATAAGGCACGTGACCTGTTCAATCAGCTGATAAAGAAATATCCGCGCTCCGACGAGGCAGCTCTCGCCCGTGATCGCGTAAAGACGATCAAGTAGCAGGCAGGTTCCGATCGTGGCGAGGCCTGGCACGGCTGGCGGGATGGCCGAGATGGCGTTCCTCGATCACCTCGAGGAACTGCGCTTCCGGCTGTTCAAGTGTGCTGCTGCCTTCGCATTTGGCGCGGTCATAGCTTTCTTGTTGTTCACGCAGGTGCCCCACTTCGACGTGATCGAGTTTCTGTCGCGCCCGATCACGCCGTATCTTCACGGTCAGAAGCTCATCTACCTGCATCCGGGCGATGCCTTCCAGATTGTGCTGGACGCTGGATTCGCGCTGTCGTTCATCATCGCGTCGCCGGTGATCCTGTACCAGCTCTGGGGATTCGTATCCCCTGCAATGTATTCGCACGAGAAAAAGCTCGTTCTTCCCGTGCTCGCGGGAATCGTTCTGTTGTTCATTGCTGGAGTGGCGATGGCATTCACCCTGATACTTCCGATGACGATTCGGTTTTTGATCGGAGTCGAGTCGAGTGCGCTGCAGCCGATGATAGCCGCTTCGGAGTATTTCGGTTTCGCCATCTACATGTGTCTCGCATTCGGCGCGGCGTTCGAGCTGCCGATCGTACTGATGGGTCTGACGGCGTTGGGCCTCACCAGTCCCATGTTTCTGGCCAAGTACCGGCGTTACGCAGCGGTCGGAGGGTTGATTGTGGGGTGTTTCATCACCCCCGATCCCACAGCGATGTTCGCGATCGCGCTTCCGATGTACGGTCTCTTCGAGCTCAGCATAGTCCTGTCTCGTATGGTCTACAAGTGGCGCGTTCGGCGCGAGACGCACGGCGACGAAGGGCCAACGGACGGCCCGCCGCCTCCGCCAGTACGCGATGCACCACGTAGATTGGGCGCCCCCGCGTGATATCCTTCCGTCGTTGCGTCACGACTGCGGCCGCGCTCGCGTTGAGCGCGGCTTCGGTCGTTCGTGCGCAGGGAGTGGATACCGCATCCAGGCGTGCGGTGCGTGATACGGTCCGAGACACCGTGTCACGCGCAACAGTCCGTGATACCAGCACGCGGCGCGATAGCACGCGCCGAGACAGCACGGTGAAGCCTCTCGTCAACTGGGCATCAGATTCGGATTCGGTCGCGACTGCACTCTTGAAGCTGCCCGGCTACCGGGCGACGCGCTATCAGGGCAGGGACGTGATCTTCGACGCGCAGACCAAGGCGCTGCAGATAGAAGGCAAACCTGCCGCCGTGAGCCGCGAGCAGACCATCGTGATCGGCGATACGGTGCGCTACAACGACTCCACGAAATACGTCACCGCAAAGCCGGCTGCGGGCGACTCCGTCATTCTGCATGATCCGTCGCAACAGACGTCTGATATCGTCTCGCGCGGAGGTGTGACGTACAACACCGCGCTCGGGCGTGGTACCGCTGCCAACATCCGGACCTCGGTCGAGAGCGGCCAGCGGTACTATCTCTCAGGCGGCGTGACCGCGTTCGTGCGCGATACCAGCACCGCCAAGCACAGCGCGTTCTACGTGCGCAATGGAATAATCACGAGCTGCGACGACAGCATTCCCGACTATTACTTCAAGTCCGGTCAGATCAAGTTCGTATCGAAGAACCTGCTCGTCGCACGTCCCGCTACTCTTTACGTCGCCGGTGTTCCGGTGTTCTGGCTTCCGTTTCTGTTTCAGGACGTTCGCAACGGCCGACGCAGCGGAATTCTCACGCCGCGATTCGGTCTCAGCGAGTTCGTCCGCAACAGTTCCTCCTATCGTCGCCATCTCGAGAACCTGGGCTACTATTTCAACCTGGGCGATTACATGGACCTCGAAGGATGGTATGACTGGCGCAGCAGCGCGCGCGGTACGCCCGCCGATCCAGGTTTCTCGCGCGTGAACGGCCAGTTCCGGTACCGTTGGCTCGACCGCTTCATCACTGGCGGGATCGCGGCGAACCATCTCGCCGAACCGGGCGGAACGAATAACACCTCGGTGACGTGGTACCACTCCCAGCAGTTCTCCTCGACGAGTCAGTTCAACGCGAACGTGAACTTCGTCACCAATACCACTGCGCTGCAGGCGACAACATTCAACCCCAACGCGCAGCTCTCGACCATCAGCTCGGATCTGCGCTACAGCAGGAAGCTCGGACCATTCTCGGTGGATCTTGGTGGTCATCGCGACCAGTACAGTGGTCGCACCCAAATCCAGGAGAACTATCCAACGGTCAGCCTGACGAGCCCCACGCTCGGGCTGGCGAGCTGGCTCGACTGGACGCCGAGTCTCCAGTTCCAGCGACAGTCGACCGTGAACATGGATGAGTCCCAGGCGCTGTTCTACAGATATTTCACCAACGTCAACGGCACGGCCGACAGCTCGCGCATCAAGGCGTCCGAGACGAATCAGACGACATCTATCGGGACGCCGATAAGCATCCACGGATTCCGCATAGATCTTTCTGGAACGCTGCAGAGCCAGGACCTGGACCACCCGGTAACCAGAACGTTCGTGAGTCAGACCGATACGAGTCAGCGTTACACGAGAACGTACGCCAGATCCGATGCCAACCAGGCCGACTTCAATTTTGCATTCAGCTTGCCCGGCTTCCTGCCAGGCACTCTGAATCTGAATCCGTCGGTGAACTTCCAGAACGTGTATTCCGGTTCGTACTGGGTGCAGTCCGAGCTCTCGAATGGTCAGTGGGTTCATCAGAATAAGCGGCCGCTGTTCTCGCTGAGTGCGGCACCGACCCTGTTCGCGCTGTTGCCGGGATTCGGTCCGCTCGCTCGCATTCGGCACTCTATCACGCCGCGCATAAGTTTCGGTTACGCGCCGGCTGGCGACGTTCCCGCGGCCTATCTCGCCGCGATAAACCATTCGCCCGGTGATTTTCTCGGCAACCTGCCGCAACAGCAGGTAACGTTTGGGCTCACGCAGGTATTCGAGGGGAAGCTGCGCTCCGACACCGGATCCACCGGCGAGGGCCGCAAGGTGAAGCTGCTCTCGCTGGATTTCTCAGCGCTGACCTGGGACTTCGAGCGCGCGAGGGAAACGCACCGCACCGGGCTCACGACCAGCTCCTTCACGTACAGCGCGACGTCGGACCTTCTACCCGGCTTCAGCTTCAGCAGCACGTACTCGCTGTTCCAGGGCGATACCCAGAGCGACACGGCGCGGTTCAAGCCCTTCCAGGACGGTATCAACGCTGCCTTTACGCTGAACGGGCAATCCGGAATCGTGGCAGCTATAAGCCGCCTCTTTGGCCATGCTCCGCCGTCCAACGCCAAGCCGGCTCCCACGCTCGAGCAATCCGAGCAGGATCAACTTGCCGCGCGGCTGTCGTCACTTCCGGTCGCTGGCAGCTACGCGCGCGATCAGCAGTATGCGATAAACGACACCGAGGGTTGGAGCAGCCAGATCAACTTCTCGGAAACCCGGCAGCGGCCACCCGTGGGCGGAAACGTCATCAACTTCGATCCGACACTGCTCTGCAACCAGTACGCATCGAACCCGATTCTATTCCAGCAATGCAAGCAGAACGAATTGCTGAATCCGCAGACCAATACCACGTCGACCAATGACATCATCGGTGGCGGCATCTTCGTGCGCATTCCGCCGCGCGAAACGCTGAGCGCGAACAGCACGTTTCACATAACGCAGAAGTGGGCGGCCAGCTGGAGCACGCTTTACGACGTCGTCAATCATGCGTTCGCGAGTAACCAGGTTACCCTGCAGCGTGACCTTCACGACTGGCGCGCGATCTTCTCGTTCAGCCAGAGTCCAAACGGCAACTCCTACTTCAGCTTCATGATCGCCAACAAGGCGCAGCCAGATCTGAAATTCAACTACGACAAGCCTACCTACCGCCAGCAGGACGTTCAGTAACCGTTGCTATCAGCCCGCTTCGCGCCATGGGACGTTCCCATATTTCTGGCCAAATACGGCTACCTCACTCTCGTCGGCAAGCCAATTCTGGTGCACTTCGAGGTGACCCTGCGGTGCAATGCGCATTGTGGCTTCTGCGACTACTGGAAAACCAGCTCATCCGAGCGCGATAACGAGCTCAAGAGCTACGCCGACGCTGCGCGCTTCTTCAACCCGATGATGATCACGTGGACTGGTGGCGAGCCAACGATGCGACGCGATCTCGAAGACCTCGTCTCCGCGGTAGACCGTGCGATTCGCGTCAAGTACATGACGCTCATCACGCATGGCGGCATGCTCACACCGGAGCGTGCGCACGCGCTGTGGAAGGCTGGCATCAACCAGTTCAACATCTCTCTGGACTTTCTGGACGAGAGACACGATATCGCCCGTGGCATCCCGGGACTCGTCGCCAGAATCATGAGGAACGTGCCGGCGATGCGGGAACGCGGGATCGACGGGATTCGCTTCAACACCGTCATCAAGCGATCGAACGTGAATGAGCTCATGCCGATCGTGCGCCGTGCCGCCGAGCTGGGCGTTGGTGTTAACTTCAGCTGCTACACCGAGAACAAGAACGGGAACGCGGACGGAGTCGTCCCCGCCGAAGAGCTGGCGTCGCTGGAAAGGGTGATCATCGAGCTTCTCGCCTTCAAACGCCGTCGCCGCGGTATCATCACCAACTCCGATTACTACCTCGAGCAGATACCACGATACCTCCGCGGAGAGATATCCGAGCCGTGCAGGTCCGGCATCAGGACCGTCCACCTGGATCCCGCCGGCTATGTGAAGCGCTGCCCGGACTTCCCGGTCGACTTTCACTGGCGTGACTTCCGGAAGTATGAACCAGTCAACTGTAATGCATGCTACTACGCGTGCCGCGGCGAGGCCCAGGCGCCTTTGCGCCTCTCGCGGATACGAGACGTCATGGCATCGCCGCTCGGTCGTTAGGACCTCTGAGGAAGGCCATTCTGGCCGGCCCATGGCGCCATCGTTAACTTCCCCTTGACATGTCAAAGTCCGCCCAGCTCAAGAGGAAAGCCGCCGAGTTCGAGCAGAAGCGCCAGTATGACCGCGCTCTTGATTATTACGCGCAGGCAATAGAGGCAGCGGCCGGAATACCCGACGAGTTGGACATCCCGCTCTACAATCGCGTGGGCGACCTTCATCTCCGGCTCGGCAACCTGGAAAAGGCTGTCGGCTTCTACGAAACCGCGGTCGACCTCTACGCCGAAGGTGGCTTCTTCAACAACGCGATAGCACTTTGCAACAAGGTGCTCCGGCATTCGCCCGATCGCGCGGTCATCTACTACAAGCTCGGAAAGATCAGCGCGAAAAAGGGCTTCAATTCCGACGCCAAGCAGAACTTCCTGGAGTACGCGTCCCGCATGGAGAAGGGCGGAGACATCAGCGAGGCGTTTCGCGCTCTGAAGGAGTTCGCCGACCTCTGTCCCGGCCAGGACGACGTACGCCTGATGCTCGCTGAGCAGCTTGGGCGCGCGGGCCGGACAGCGGAAGCCCTCGAGCAGCTTCAGATGGTCTACGAGGCGATGCTCGCCGAAGACCGCGGCGCCGAAGCCGCAGCGACGCTCGATCGCATTCGGGCGCTGGACCCGGACTTTGCACCACGCGCCTTGATGTCGCGCCAGCAGGCAAAGCGCGAGGGACTGGTCTTTCTCGATGTCGACTACGGGAAGCAGTCCAACGCTGCTTCAGCCGCGCAGCCCAGCCCTGCGCTCGATCCGGAGAGCCGCACGGGCGACCATCCGCTCACGGCTGAACGGTTTGGCGAGGTGGAGCTGCCCCCGTCAGCCGACCAGCGAATCGCAGGCACACTCGAGGATTCCCCACTTGCGGGCCTCACGCCGGCCGAAGATCCGTTGATGTCGATGGTTTCCGACGAATCGCGCGCCCCGGGCCCGACAATGGCCGAGTTCGAGTCGACATCGTTCGCGGCGAGCGATGCCGGTGCCGAGGTCTCGCCCCTCGCGATCGAGCATACGTCGTTCGATACGTTCGATAGCGCGTCGCCACCGCCGCTCGATACTCCCGAGGAGCAACCCACGCCTGCCGGCGACTCCATGTGGCTATCGCCGGCGGACCAACTCGTCCCGCACGACGAGCGCGTCGGTGAAGCCGACGACGAGCCTGAGTCGATTGGTGACGCGCTCACCGGCTACGTAGCGTCGCTCGCGAACGACGTAGGCTCAATGGAGGGCGGACTTCCGGACGATCTCGGCATCCTTCCGCTGGATGCTATCGACGAAGAGCAGGCTGCCAGTGCTCCGCCGCCCGCGCGCACCGACGACGACTTCATCGATCTGAATGAGTGGCTTCGCGAAGGAGAGGCGCCAAAGAACCCGCGCATGACTGCTGACGAGGAAGACAAGTCGGACAGCGATGTCCAGACGGATTTCTCCGAGATGCTCGAGACGTTCAAGGCAGGCGTCGCGGCGAATGTCGATGAGAGCGACTCCGACAGCCATTATGATCTCGGCGTCGCCTATATGGAGATGGGCTTGTTCGACGAGGCGGTAGCGCAATTCCAGAAAGTGATGCGCGGTGATGCGACTGCGGAGCGCCGCGTGCGTGCGTACGAGTCGCTCGGGCAGAGCTTCATCGAGCAAACTCAGTATGAAGTCGCGATCAGCTCACTCAGTGGCGCGTTGAAGGAGTCCAATCTCACCGACACCAAGCTCGTTGGCGTTCTGTATCTGCTCGGCTACGCCAGTGAAAAGCTCGCCCGGTGGAAGGACGCGGAGGAGTACTACCGACGTGTTTTCGCCGTAGATATTCACTTCCGAGACATCGGCGAGCGGCTGAGCCGCGCCGAGCAGATGGCGTGACGGCGCAGCCAGTCGAGGCGCCGGAGGCGGATGAGGGTTTGCGCGCCGTGACGCTGGACGAAGTTCAGACGCCGGTGCGGATCGACCTCGAGCGTGTGCGCGCGGAGATGGAGCGCGCCATAACGCGCGACATTCCAATGCTGGCGCTCGCAGCGCGCCATCTCCTTGCCATGCGTGGCAAGATGTTTCGCCCCACACTGGTGCTTCTGTCGAGCCACACCGCTGGAACGCCTACACGCGATGCGCTTGTGGTCGCGGCGGTTGTGGAGATGGTGCATCTGGCGACGCTTGTGCACGATGACGCAGTCGATCATTCGATGCTGCGCCGTGGCATGCCGACGATCAACTCGCTGTTCAGCGATCAGATCTCGGTGATCATGGGCGACTTTCTTTACTCCACTGCGCTTGCGCAGCTCGTCACGCTGGACAACATGGCCGCGATGCGCGTCCTGGTCGACGCATCCACGCAGATGAGCGTCGGAGAGCTCTCGCAGCTCTCGACAACTGACCCGCTCGGCTTCTCTGAAGACGATTACGAGTTCCTCATTCGCTCCAAGACGGCGTCGTTGATTTCCGCCGCATGTCGCGTGGGCGCGATGTGCGGAGCGCCGGCGCACTCCGACGTCCTCGGCCACTACGGCGACGCGCTCGGCATGGTCTTTCAGATCACCGACGATCTCATCGATTACACCGAAGCGTCCGAGACAACGGGGAAGCCAAGTGGTCTGGATCTTCGCGAGCACAAGGTGACGCTGCCATTGATAGCGGCGCTCCGCTCCATGTCGTCGGCGGAGCGCAGTCGCGTCAACGCGCTTTTCGAAGTCACCGACCCGTTGGACGATGATGTAGCCGAAGTCGCCGGGATCGTCGTCGAGCGCGGTGGACTCGATTACGCACGACGCCGCGCGTCGGAATACGCCGACCGCGCGCGCGCAGCGCTGTACGAGCTTCCGCAAAGTCCTGCGCGAGATGCACTCGGCGCAGCTATCTTCTACGTTATGGAGCGACACGCCTGATGCCACCGCGCGGCGCGTCCCGGAAGGGCGCATTCTTCTACGGCATGGTCCTCGCCACTGGTTTCATCGCCGGAGGACTTCTCACCCAGGTGTGCCGGCGGTTTCTTCCGCCCAGCGCGGTCAAGGAGTTCTTCACGACCGGCGTCCGACCGTCTCTCGGACCGCTTACCGTCGACCTGGTGATCCTCAAGTTCGCCGTCGGGCCGGTGGCGGTGGACGTGTCACTTTTGGGCCTTTTGGGGGTACTCTTGGCTTACCTCATCGCTCGCTCGTTATTTTAGACGTCTATATTGCAGATCGCAGTCGCTGAACGCTTTTCCCCCTAGGAGCCGTCAAAATGCCGCATTTTAGCTTCATGGAACTGGTGATCATCATGGTGGTGATCCTGCTTCTGTTTGGCGCCAAGCGAATTCCTGAAGTCGCTGGCTCGCTGGGCAAGGGGATCAAGGAGTTCAAGAAGGAGATGAACGACATCGAGCGAAACGTCGGTACCCGCGATGCTGGACCGCCGCCTCGCCTCACTTCCGATGATTTGCAGCGTCCGTACACGCAGCCAACCCCGGAAACCGAGCAGCGGGAGCCACGGCGGCTGCTCTGATGCGGAATTAAAAAATCGGTAAGATTTTAGGCCGTGAACAGTAAGGTTCACGGCTTTTTTGTCTCAAGGCATCGCAGAGATGTGTGCCCTGTGCGAGTACACGTTCCCGCCAATAAAGCGGTGTCTTAACGAGGCGATCTTCTTTCTGCATCTTTTGGCCCATTGGTGTCATGCGATTCTCGTAAGCCACCTCGTTCTATAACGACATCCGTACCCCGCGCGCCGCCGTGTGGGTCGATCCTCAACGATGCGTCGTGGCTTCCCCGTGGACTCAGGCGCCGTCGCGGACACACGGCGTGCCTGAGTCCATGGGGAAGACGAAACGCTACCTCCGTCGCATTAAACGAGACGCAGCATCCGCGCACCCGTAGCGTACAAATTTGAACCTGACCAGTTCCGACCTTCGACGACCAAATAACCTTTGCTCCGAGGACGCTAAGATGCGATCACATCTGTTTTGGCGCTGTGTTGGTTTGGTTTTCATTGGGATAGTTACCCCGAGTGGCGGTTTACTTATGGGGCAGGTTCCCTATCCATGTCCTTCTCCAGCTCCCGTTGAAAACACGTTCGACGTGCCGACAATGGACATCCTTACTCCAACAGCGACGTTCTGGATTGGTTATGCGGTGTTTAACGGTGCACAAGGCGCGACGTTCGGAAACTATGTACCGACAGATGCCAGCCCAATCGACATGACGGGATATTTTGTTTGGGTGAGCCCTGAAATCGGAGTCAGTTGTACCGAGGATATGTTTCCTGAGGGCAGCGTAATTTACATCACCTGGACAGGTTATCTCGGGGGATTTGCAGAGCGTATGTGGGGACCGGCCGACGATGACAGCGGCGGTGTAGGAGGAGATGGCACAGGGCAGACCTGCTACGATTTATACGTCAATGACGATTATGCCGGAACGTACTGCACGGAAGACGACGTCTGACTCTGCCTACATATCGGAGGATATGCCAATGAGAGTTCGATCCGCGGTCTTGATTGCTTTTGTGATCGTTGCATGTACGCGCGACACGGCTTTAGTAACGGGCCCTCACGCGGTCGCGTCACAGCAAATCCTTATAACGACCGATTCCTCGCGTTCTGCAGCAACGCCTGAAGAGGACGCAATCGCTGATAGCATCGTCCGTCGGTATCCATTCGGCGTTAGCAGCAACTTGACTAATGCACTGGCCGATCGCCCCGGTCGAACTGCAATTATTCGGCTGCGCGATTCTGCAGCCCAACGAATGGTCGATCACTTGACGACGCTGCGAGCTGCACGACATCTGACTACTGCGGGATTCCCGTTAGTTGCAGCTACCCCTCCGTCCTCAGTTCCGCTCCTTTTGGCGACAATTTCGAGACTGCCGGTTCAACGTGCGGCGCAGGCGTTGCTAATACGTTCATCTGATCCGAACATTTCAGATGTATTGCTGCTGCCGGACTCCGCACTTACCGCTTCAAACCTTATTGCAGCAATCGCGGCGGTGCGTTCCATACGCCGTTCGTACGGCGATGTTTCGCCAACTAGTTCCCGGTTTGGCCTTCGCTGGACAGTACTCACGCAAGCTATTTCGCCCAGGGCTCAGGCGCTGGCCCAAGCACCCTTAGTACGTTTACATAACGCAGCTGCCGCCAACCTGCCAGGCGTTGGAGTTGTGCCGATAACACAGGTGTGGTTACTGCCGACGCACTAACGCACGCGCAGGGTGCGCGATGGTATTGGATGTCTACCGTTGGAATCTTCCCACGAAGCTGCTCGGAGGAGCACCGAATCCAAGAAGCTAAGATGCTAGAACAATCAACCGGCGTCGTCTCGCTGACAGTTACGGCGCCGGTTGCAGAAACACCCGAGGAAGCCAACGGGTGCCTCGCTTGCCTAGAGCATCCTGCACGCATGAGTGAGGAGCGGTAAAGTCGCTCATCGTCGCTGTCGGAAGAGAGTTTTGCACAGTTCCTCGGCATTGGCCTTACCAAATATGTCTGAGCCAATAGTGTCATTCACGGCGATCTACTCTGGTCCGTCGGTGATCAGCGGTTTTGCAGCCAAGTCAACATGGATTGCGGCCTCGGGCGTGAGACAAGCCTTAAGACATCGCGCATGTCCTGTGAACTGCTTCACGCTACCATCAGCCAAGGATATCGTAGAATGCGAGAGTAGTTCATCGGAGCCAATAGGCTGTCCGCAGAATGCGCACGCTTTGCGAAATCGTATCTCCGTACCACCAGTCACCGTGATAGCACCTCGAGAAATTGGAATTCTTAATATTGTCGCTGCGAAAAGTGCGAGGAGCCGGTTTGTGAGTACAGCGGTCTCCTAATCAATGATGCTCGACCCTTTTGAACCGCGACCGCTAAAGCGGGAATAGCGCACGTTATGAGACGAGCGGCTGAGCGACGCCTCGACTTCCTTTCGGTGGTCCTTGATGTTCGCTGCAGAGCGTAGATTCGCGAGGAATTCACGAATGCGGCCCTGCTGCATCGAGCTCAGATACTGGCCACGCAGCTGATCCTTGGTCGCATCGAACGCTTTCTTGTCGGCGTCTACACGACGGTCGACCGCAATGTCGTAGACAGCCTGATCGGTCACGATCGGCTCGCTCACGGAGCCGACAGGAAGTGCGAACGCAGCGCCGACCACCTCGCCGGCACCTGGAAGAGTGGGAATGCCCGACAGTCGTGTGAAGTCATCTGTCTTCACTACTGGCGTATGGAGTATCTGCCCGGCCTGGGACATCGAGCTGGCAGCCGCAGCAACGGCAAACTTCCGCGCGGGATCGACCATCGTCTGCACGGCCTTCTTGCGCGCGAGCAGCAACTTGATGTCGTGCTTCGCAGCATCGAGTGTTGGCGTGCCGCCCGGAGTTATCGCGTCGAGCTTGGCGAGATAATAACCCGCGTCGTCGTCATAGAGATCGCTTGTCTCACCTGGCTTCGCACCGCCGAACGCCCACGCTGACACGCTTGGAATTGGCTGTCCGTTGTATGTGAGCGGCTGTCCTTCGGTCACGTCGGTCGTGTAAGTCTGAAGGCCGAGCGTCTTCACCGCCGCGTTGAACTTGTCCGGCGTCTCCGACGATGCCGCCATCTTCGAGAGCGAATCAGCTTTTCGATCGGTCCGGTCCGCGTCCGAATCACTTTGCGTGATGCGCAGCAGAATGTGGTGCAACGCCACGGTGTCACCGTTACGCGAATCCAGACGAATGAGATGGTACCCGAACTGTGTGAGAACGGGCTCCGAAATCTCACCGGGCTTGAGCGCGGCAGCTGCCGCTTCGAACGCTGGAACGAATCTCCCCTTCACGCCCTTGCCGAGGTCTCCGCCGCGCACCGCAGAGGCGGAATCCGCCGATTCGGCTTTGGCGATATCCTCGAACTTCGCACCCTTCTCTATACTGTCGCGCAGCGCGAGTGCGTGTTGGCGCACGGCCGCCGAATCGGCAGCGGTAATGACGCGCGGTATCTCGGTGAATTCCACGTGCGCGCGGCCCGGGCGGCTCATCTCTTTTTTGTGAGCGTCGTAATACGCGCGGATCTCGTCATCGCTGACAGGCGTTGCCGCAATGACAGCCTCACTCGGCGCGAACGACGCATACGTGATTGCAGCGCTGTCGTGCGCGTCGCGATAATTCAACCACAGCATAGCGTCCGAAATCCAGAGCCCGGAAGTTATCTGCTGATAGAGCTTCTGCTTCGGGATCGCGTCGCGGTAATAATTCTCGAGCTGCAGCAGCAGGCCGCTCTGCTTGGCGGTAGGGCTCGCGAGGAATCGCTGGTACTTGTCGAGATCGAACTGGCCGTTCGTTTGCAACTCCGGGTCCTGCATGAGCTGCGGCGGCGGGCTGTATTTGGCCGCGTTGGTGAGCTCGTCGACCGAGACGGTAATACCGCGGCGGCGCATTTCCTGTCGCAGCAGCGCACCGTCGACCAGCTGGTCGTAAGCCTGATCCCGAATCGCGTTCCTCTGATCGAGCGAAATGGATTCGCCGCTGTTGGCCGTTTGCTGCTGCTCCAGCTGCTGCTCGAGCGCCTGCCACGTGGTTACGAGGATGTCCTCACCATTGACGGTCGCGACCGCAGTCGTCGAGGTAATGGGGGCACTGCCGAAGAGACCGGACGATTCGTATAGGAGGAAGCCGCCAATGAAAGCGACCGTGACGAAAATCCAGATGTATTTTGCGGAACTCCGCATCGATTGTAGCATAGCCCGGTAAGCTGTTCCCCAGAGTGGACAAAATCAAGGTTACGGGAGTATCTTCCCCCTTCGCGCCGCAGTCGGCGAAACAGGCGTTTCCCTTACGAGACGACGTTGATGGCCGAATCGGGCCGGCTGGACGAGCTAAAACGGAAGTTTGACGAGAATCCGAGGCGCTATTTCGCGCCGCTGGCCAACGAGTATCGCAAGGTCGGCCAACCGGAGCTCGCAATCGAGCTGTGCCGAACCTATCTGCCGCAGCAGCCCACGCACATGAGCGGCTATATCGTTTACGGCCAGGCTTTGCACGACGCCGGACATGCTGAGGAGTCGGCTGCGGTCTTCAAGCAGGCGCTGACGCTCGATCCGGAGAACATCATCGCACTGCGCCATCTTGGCGACATTTCCCGTGACGCGGGCGACAAGGTCGGGGCGATGAGATGGTACGGCAAGGTGCTCGAGCTGGACCCGCGGAACGAAGAGATCGCGGCTTACATCGCCTCGCTCGCCCAACCGGGCACTCAAGCCGGCTCCCAGCACGCGCCGCGCCAGCCCGAGCGCCAGCCACCGCCGACTGTGCGGCCCGAGCCGGAGCCTGACGAGTCTGCAGTGAGACTGGAAGACATCGTTTCCGAGCCGGACGAGGAGCAGCCGCCAATCGCTCCCGACCAGATCGTCTTCTCGCAGACCCAGGAGATATTCCAGCTCCAATCAGATGAGCCATTCGAGGTTACGGACTGGCCGAGCGCGATGGGCGCAGAAGATCTGAATCCGACGTATGTGGACGCTGCCAGCTCGGTGCTCGAAGGACCCTGGCACAGCAGCGCCCAGCCGCCTGAGCGGGAGCAGCAAGAGTCGGAGCAGCACGATCCGGAACAGCCTGCGGCCTCGGCGCCGCACGAGGAAAGCGCGCCAGCGTCGCAGGCTGCGGAGCCGCCCGCAGCGCAGCCAGACTCGTCGCCGTTCGTTACAGAGACGATGGCGGAGCTGTACACGCGCCAGGGGCTGCACGGCGAAGCGCTCGCGATATACCGCGAGCTCGTGATCAGACGCGACGATCCCGCTCTGCATCGGAAAATCGCGGATCTCGAGGCCAAACAGTCGGAAGCTGGCAAGCGCGAGACTGTGCGCCAGTTCTTCGCGCGTATCGGTGCTGCGCGCCCGAACGAGCGCGTGGAGATGGCGGCGCAACGCCAATCTTCGCTCGGCGCTCTGTTGGGGTCGGCGAATCTGAACGAGGACGATCTCCGCGCGGCAGAGCGCCTTTCCGGCGCATTCGACTCGCCGTCCGGCGCTTCGCGTTCCTGACGCAACGGTGGCGACTCTGAAGCTATCGGTCCTCAATGGTCCGAATCTCAACATGCTCGGCATCCGCGAGCCGTCGATCTACGGCACGGAAACGCTCGACCAGATAGAAGCGAAGCTCCGCGACATCGCATCGGAGCTTGACGTGCAATTACAGTTCTTCCAGTCGAACGGCGAGGGAGACCTCGTGACCGCGATCCAGCGACTGAAAGGCTCGGCAGTCGGCGCGATTGTCAACGCCGGTGCGTACGCGCACTCGAGTATCGCGATGCTCGACGCGTTCGCGTCCGTGTCCGTGCCGTACGTCGAGGTGCACCTGACGAACGTCCATGCGCGAGAGCCGGAGCGTCATCGGCTGGTGCTTGCCTCGAGGGCGCTCGGCGTCGTGTGCGGCCTCGGGAGCTACGGCTACGAGGCAGCCCTGCGTGGCCTCGTGATGCATCTGCGGAAGGACGGACGATGAGCGCCCCCGACCGGCGCCCCGCGAGGGCGAAACGAGTGCTCGACGCGTTGATCGAACATCATCTCGACGCGCTTCTGGTCACCGGTCGCGCGAACATTCGCTATCTCACCGGTTTCTCCGGTTCGAGCGCGCTGCTGCTCGTGACGCCGCGTGACAGCGTCCTCATCACCGATTTTCGGTACCAGACGCAGGTGCGCGAGGAGGTCGGTGACCTTGTCCGCGTGCGCGTCGAAGCGACGAGTCTGTGGGACGGACTCTGGGTCGAGCTGAGCCAGTTCCCCGGCCGCGCCGTGATCGGATTTGGATCGGCCCATGTAACGCACCGTGAATTCCAGCGATTTCTGGACGACGCGGCGGGCGCGCGGTGGCAGTGGCGTCCGCAAGGCGACGTCGTCGAGGCGCTGCGCGAATCCAAGGACGAGCAGGAAGTCGCGCTGATTTGTATCGCCGCTGGTATCGCTACACGCGCATTATCCAACACACTGCAGCAGGTGCGTGTCGGTCTGACCGAGCTGCAGGTTGCGGGAATTCTGGAGAAGGCGCTTCGCGACGAAGGCAGCGAGGCGCACCCATTCGAGACGATCGTCGCATCGGGGCCGCGCTCCGCGCTCCCGCACGCGCGCGCGAGTGGGCGTGCGATCGAGCGAGATGATCTGCTGCTTCTTGATTTCGGCGCCGAGCACGGCGGCTACTGCTCCGACGTGACGCGTACCGTGGTCGTCGGAAGCGCGAGTGACGACGTCCGCGGCGTTTATGATATTGTTCGCGTTGCCAACGAGCGCGCGGCCAGGGCCGTCCACGCTGGAATGACAGGCTCGAGCGCCGACGCGGTTGCGCGCGACTACATCATCGCCGCCGGCTTCGGTGAGGATTTCGGTCACTCGCTGGGCCATGGAATTGGCCTCGAGGTGCACGAGGCCCCGCGACTCGCCCGCACCGCGTCGGCGAAACTCCCGGCCGACACAGTCGTCACCATTGAACCGGGCATATATCGTCCGGAGTGGGGCGGCGTCAGGATCGAGGATGACGTATATCTGAGCGCGGATGGTCCGCGTGTACTCACCGATTTTACCCACGAACTGCTGGAGCTGTCCGCGTGATTGATCTGCGCTACGTCAAGAAGCTGGTCGAGATGCTGGATGAGTCCACGGTTGACTCGATAGAGATCTCGACCGAAAAGGGGATGAAGATCCGCATCTCCAAGACGCCGCAACAGCGGGGCGGCGTGCCTGTCGCCGCGCCGATTGCAATTCAGGCGCCGCCTCCGGTCGCCGCTGCTGCACCGGCGGGCACCAGCGCCCACCGCCGAGAGCGCAGCGGCCGCACGTGCAGACGAGGCGCGTGCGAGTTACCTCGAAGTGAAGTCGCCGATGGTCGGCACCTACTACTCCTCTCCTGAGCCGGGCGCCAAACAGTATGTTGCTGTGGGCGAGCGCATCGCCAAAGGTCAGACGCTCTGCATCATCGAAGCGATGAAGATCATGAATGAGATCGAGTCCGAGTTCGATGGAGTGGTTCGCGAGATTCTGGTGGACAACGCGCAGCCAGTCGAATACGGCCAGGTGCTGTTCCGAATCGACCCCAACGCGTAGGCGGGATCACATGGGTAGCACCGCAGAATCGAGCGCGCCAGCGAGCGCACCGTCGTTCGATTACAAGAGCATTCTCCAGCACATGGTGCAGCGTGGCGCGTCGGACCTTCACATCAAGGTCGGACGGCCGCCGACGCTGCGCATCAACGGCGATCTTGTGCCGCTGGAGATGCCCGCGATCCGGCTCGAAGACGTTCGCCACATCGCCGAGCAGACGATGACGGCTCGCCACATGAAGGAGTTTGCGGATGTCAAGGAATGTGACTACGCGCTTGGCGTACCGGGCATTGGACGTTTCCGTGTCAACGCGTATCAGCAGCGCGGCACCATTGCGTACGCGTTTCGTGTGGTGCCGTTTCAGGCACGAACGATCGGCGAGCTTAACCTTCCGGCCGTGACGGAAAAGATCGCGCTGTCGCCGCGTGGCCTCGTCCTCGTGACGGGCATCACCGGTTCCGGTAAATCCACCGCGCTTGCTGCGATGCTCCAGCATATCAATCTCAAGCGGTTCGCGAACATCATCACGATCGAAGATCCGATTGAGTTCCTCCACCGCGACATCAATTCGCACATCAATCAGCGTGAAGTCGGAAACGACACCACCACTTTCGCGCAGGCCTTGCGGCGAGTGCTGCGCCAGGACCCCGACGTCATACTCGTTGGCGAGATCCGCGATCTCGAGACCCTGGACACAGCGCTGCAGGCCGCCGATACGGGACATCTCGTGTTCTCCACGCTGCACACAACCGACGCAACGCAGACCATCAATCGTATCCTGTCGTTCTATCCGCCCAATCAGGCGGCGGAAGTGCGTTTCATGCTCTCGAGCGCACTTCAGGCCATCGTCGCATTGCGTCTCGTCCCCAGAAAGGACGGGACCGGCCGCGTGCCGGCTGCCGAAGTGCTCATCAATACGCAGGCGGTACGCGACAACATCCGCGACGTCGAGAAGTCATTGAATATCCCCGAGCTGATCCAGGAAGGTACAGTTCATTACGGCATGCAGAGCTTCGATCAGAGTCTCATGGCGTGGTTCACCCAGGGAGTCATCACATACGAGGCGGCGCTCAATGCCGCCACGAGTCCGAGTGAATTCGCGCTTCGCGTCCAGGGTGTTGCGGGCGCCAGCGATACTCACTGGGATGCGTTTACCGCAGCCACAGTCTAGGTCCGGTGTTTAACAAGATTCTGATTGCGAATCGCGGCGAGATTGCGCTGCGCGTCATTCGCGCATGTAAGGAGTTGGGCGTTCAGACAGTAGCGGTGTATTCGGAGGCGGATCGCGAATCGCTGCACGTTCGCTTTGCCGACGACGACGTGTGCATCGGGCCACCTCCCGCCCGCGAGTCGTACCTCAACATCCCGCGTCTGATTGCGGCCGCAGAGATCACAGGCGCGGACGCCATACATCCCGGCTACGGCTTCCTCGCCGAAAACGCGGAGTTCGCCGAGACGTGCGCGGCGTCCAACATCACCTTCATCGGTCCAACCGCCGAACAGATCCGCGTGATGGGCGACAAGGCCTCCGCGCGACGCGCCATGCTGGCGGTCGGCGTCCCAATCATTCCGGGAACTCCGGGCCCGGTCGAAGATGTCGACGAAGCGCTGAGGTTCGCGATCGACATCGGCTTCCCGGTGATCATCAAGGCGTCGGCTGGAGGCGGTGGAAAGGGTATGCGCGTCGCTGCGGACCCTGACGATTTTGGACGCGCATTCCAGCTTGCACGCTCCGAAGCGCTGTCCGCGTTCGGCAACGGCGATGTATACGTCGAGAAGTACCTTGCGCGACCGCGGCACATAGAGTTCCAGATAATGGGCGACTCGCACGGCAACGTCATCCATCTGGGTGAGCGCGATTGCTCGGTTCAGCGACGGCACCAGAAACTCATAGAAGAGGCGCCGAGTCCGGCGATGACGCCGGACCTGCGCCAGCGTATGGGCGACGCCGCGGTGCGAGGTGCGAAGGCGATCAATTACGTCGGCGCTGGTACGATCGAGATGCTCCTGAACGAGGACAACTCGTTCTACTTCATGGAGATGAACACTCGTATCCAGGTTGAGCACCCCGTCACCGAGATGCTGACCGGCATCGATCTGGTCAAGGAGCAGATACGCGTCGCTGCGGGCGATCGTCTCAGTGTGCTCGAGCTCCCTCCGCTCCGCGGCCACGTGATAGAGTGTCGAGTGAACGCGGAGGATCCCGCGCGCAATTTCCAGCCATCGCCCGGACGGATCGACGTATTCCATCCGCCTGGCGGTCCTGGTGTGCGTCTCGACACGCATGTCTACACCGGGTACAGTGTTCCACCCTACTACGACTCCCTGCTTGCCAAGCTCATCTGTCAGGGACGGGATCGCGAGGAGGCGATAAGGCGCATGCAGATAGCGCTCGAGAGCTTCATCGTCGAAGGCGTGACGACCACGATTCCGTTCCTTGCGCGCGTGATGCACAACACCGAATTTCAGGCGGGAAAGGTCGACACCAAGTTCCTCGAGCGCGAGGGTGCCGCGCTGATTGCGGAGCTCACCTAGGACATAAAAATTGCGGTTGGATGTATATCTGACGGCCGGCGAGCTCGCGGAGACCGATCCCGCGGGGCGCGTCGTTGCAGTCATCGACGTTCTGCGGGCTTCCACGACCATCGTCACGGCGCTCGCGAATGGTGCTCGTGCGGTTGTACCGTTCGCCGACGCGGACGAGCTGATGACGCGCGCGCGGCAATTCGAGCGCGGCGATGTGCGCCTCGCCGGCGAGCGCAGGATGCTTCCTGTAGAAGGCTTCGACCTCGGCAACTCTCCGGCGCAGTTCACCCCTGCGGCGATTGGCGGAAGAACGGTGCTGCTCACCACCACCAATGGCACACGCGCACTCATCGCCGCTCAGGGAGCCGCCGACATCGTCGTTGCGTCGTATGTCAATCTTGCCGTCGTCACGGCGATGCTTCGCACAGCCCTGCGCGGTGGAACCGACGTCGTCATCGCCTGCGCCGGTCAGGATGGACATTACGCGCTCGAAGACTCGTCCTGTGCCGGCACATTCGTTCGCGCGGTCACTCGCCGATTCTCCGGTGTCGCGATGAACGATGCGGCGCATTCATGCGCACTGCTGGCCCGCAACTATGGCGACGACATCGGTGCCGTCTTCCTCGACTCGGCGCATGGGCGCGCGCTCGTTGAGGCCGGCTTCCGGGACGATCTTGCGCTTTGCGCCGCCGTGGACGCATATCCTGTAGTGCCAGTTTTCGTCGATCGGCAGATAACCAGGCTCGGCCCCGGGCGGGAGCGATGACGTGATCGAAGCCGCGCTCAAGCGAGAAGTGCAGGCAATCGCGCTGCTGCTGCTTGCGGTTTTTCTTGCCGGCGCCCTGATGCTGCATGGCTGGAGCGAGCTGCGCGGCCTCCCTGCCGCGAGCGGCAGCTTCGGGTCAGTGGGCGCGATCGCAGCTCGCTCGCTCATTGCGGTGTTCGGATGGGTTGGCTCCGCGCTGCTCCCCGTCGCGCTTGCGGTGCACTCGCTTCGTGTGTTCGGCCGTCTGAGCGGCGGCCGTGATCGCTCCTGGCTCATCTTCCTGCTCGGCATGGTCGTCATCCTGCCATTCGGAGTGGCTCTGGCGATGGGCGCGACGCGCGACTGGAACGTTTTCGCTGGCGTCATCGGCGGATTCATCGCGTTTTACACTGTCGCGCTCACCGGGCCCGTCGGCGCCTGGCTGATCTTCGTCCTCGTGCTGAGTGTACTCGCCGCGGCGACGCTGTCATGGAACCCGATTCGCATGTTGGTCGGACGCGAGGCCAAGCCCGTAGTCGCGTCGCCCGAGCAGGCAGCGGCTCTCGACGACACCTACAATCCGCCGCGCGTGCGCAAGCAGAAATTGCTCGCGCAGGAGCTTGAACCCGAGCCCGAAGAAATGCCTGTCATCGACGAAGGGCTCTCCGCCCCTTTCGAGCTGCGCAAGGACAAGAGCAGACACCGGCGCAAGGACAGGGAGTCAGTCGAAGATCGTGTCGCCGCTGAAATCGAAGCGAGCGACGTGACCCACGAGCGGTTCGACGACGAAGACCTTCCGACGCCGGATCTTCTCACAGCACCGGCGCCGCGTAACGCCGACGCAAATCGTCGTGATCTCGACGCGGCGGGTCAGCGATTGATGGATGCACTTCGGACATTCAGAGTCGAGGGCGAGCTCGTCGGGCGTACGACAGGACCTGCAGTAACGCAGTTCGAGATCGAGCCCGCGCCAGGAGTGAAGGTGCGGCAGATCGCCAATCTGGCCGACGATCTCGCACTCGCGATGCGCGCGCAGAGCATCCGCGTAGTGGCGCCGATCCCCGGAAGGGGAGCCGTCGGTGTGGAAGTCCCGAATCCAGTACCCGAGATGGTGGCGTTCCGCGAGCTGCTGGAGTCGCCCGATTTCCAGAACGCGCGCGCCGCTCTTCCAATTGCACTCGGAAAGGATCTAGCCGGCAAGCCGGTGATCGCCGATCTCGCGAAGATGCCGCACCTGCTGATCGCTGGTGCTACGGGTTCAGGCAAGTCGGTGTGTGTGAACACGCTCATCACCAGTCTTCTGTATCGCCACACGCCGCGCACGCTGCGCTTCCTGATGGTCGATCCCAAGATGGTCGAGCTGTCGGTGTACAACATGATTCCGCATCTGCGGCACAAGGTGGTTACCGATAACCGTGACGCCGCCGCAGTACTCAAGTGGGCCGTGTACGAGATGCAGTCACGCTATGAGTTGCTTGCGGCGAACAATGCGCGCAATATCCAGGACTTCAACCGCAAGGTGACGGAGAAGGCACCACTCAAGAAACCCAAGACACCCAACGTCTCGTTCGAGGATCTCGAGTACAAGGATGACGTCCTGCCGTACATCGTCGTGATAATCGATGAGTTGGCAGATCTGATGATGACAGTGCAGGGAGAGGTCGAAACGCCACTGGCGATGCTCGCGCAGAAGGCGCGCGCGATCGGGATTCACCTCATACTGGCAACCCAGCGTCCGAGCGTGAATGTCATCACCGGTCTCATCAAGGCGAACTTTCCAAGCCGCATCGCGTTTCGTGTGGCCAGTCAGATCGACAGCCGCACGATCCTCGATGGAATGGGTGCCGAATCACTGCTTGGCAACGGCGACATGCTGTTCATCCCACCGGGGAAGTCGGAGCCGGCGCGGCTTCAGGGCGCCTTCATCTCGAGTGAGGACACGGAGAAGCTGATGGGCTGGTTCGAGGCGCGCAAGAAAGCGCGCGCCTCGGGCTTCGCGCCGCCGGACGAGCACCCGAGCGAAAGTGATATTCTCGAAGCCGTACGCCGGCTCGAAGCTGAGCGTGCTGGCGGCGATGACGGCGACGGTGGCGACGACGGCGATCGCGACAAGCTGTTCCGTGAGGCCGCCGAAATTGTGATTCAGAATCAGAGCGGCTCGACGTCGCTCCTGCAGCGCCGGCTCAAGATCGGCTACGGTCGCGCGGCTCGCATCATGGATCAGCTGCAACTGGCTGGAGTGCTCGGTCCGTCCGACGGACCACGAGGACGCGACGTGCTCGTCGGACTCGAAGACCTGGAGCGCATCGCACCAAGGTAGAAGCGCACCGCGAGTTCACCGCCGGTTCGCCGCGAGACTGATCGTCGCTCCGCTTTCGCAGAGCGACGGGTTGTTCAATCTGCGCGCGGCTTCATCAGGTCGCTCGCGCGCAATCCGTGATACTCCTTCTGCTGCGCCTCGACCCACACGTCGTACACGTACGGATCCCCCGAGCGCGCACTCCGGTCGTCGGCCATTTTCTCGAAACTCTTTGTGATTCGCCCGAGAGGCTTGCCCGGAACTGTCGTTATGCGGACGTGGTCGCCCACTGCGATGTTGGCCATCCAAAAAAAGTAGCGACGATCCCGCTGTCGCGCGTGTGCAATCGTCACGGAACTCACTTGATCAACTGTTCGCTCGATTTAGCTCCTATCAGCGCAGGCACGCTTCGCTCGGCCCCGCTCGCACAGCGTACAATGGTCGTGTGCTGACCGATCGACAGAATCTCGGGATCAAGGGAGAGGAAATCGCCGCGCGATGGCTGGAGGCTCGCGGCTGGATGATCATGGATCGGCGGTATCGCAGTGGACATCGCGATCTGGACCTCGTAGTGGCCAGGGCGGCGGACGAAGGCACCGGGAGGATCGTCGCGTTCGTGGAAGTACGGACCCGCTGGTCGACGGATTTCGGAACGCCGGCCGAAACGGTAGGCTGGAAGAAACAGCGGGAACTTGCGCGATCGGCGAGGGCATGGCTGGCTTCGAACAGACGTTCGGATGATCACTACAGGTTCGATGTAGTGGGGGTCGTTCTCGGGGCTGGGCGGGCGCAGATTCAGTACGTTCCGGACGCCTTTTGGTTGCGTCCTTTCGGTTGATTTTCGGGGCGGAAGTTCGTATTTTGTTCGGGGGCACTGCTGCGCGAAAAAACATCGGGAATCCTGGCTGGTTTGCCTGGAAACACGAATCCGGATCCGGCAGTCTGGAGTTATCTTACATCAGCGAAAAGGGACAAGGACCAATGGGCGTTTCCACCATGCAGGACGACAAGAAGAAGGCGTTGAACCTCGCGGTGGCGCAGATCGAGAAGAACTGCGGCAAAGGTTCGATCATGCGAATGGGCACGAGCACTGCTGGCGTGCGTGTCGATTCGATCTCGACAGGTGCCATCAATCTTGATGCGGCTATTGGAATCGGTGGTATTCCGAGAGGTCGCGTGACCGAGATCTACGGTCCGGAATCGAGTGGTAAGACCACGTTGTGCTTGCACGTCGTGGCTAATGCGCAGAAGAACGGCGGTGTGGCTGCGTACATCGATGCCGAGCATGCGCTCGACACGGAATACGCGAGCAAGCTGGGAGTGGACGTCGAGAACCTCCTCGTGTCGCAGCCGGATACAGGTGAGCAGGCGCTTGAGATCTGCGAGATTCTCGTGCGCTCTGGCGCCGTGGACGTGGTTGTGATCGACTCGGTAGCGGCGCTCGTTCCGAAAGCCGAGATCGAGGGTGATATGGGCGACTCGCACGTTGGACTGCAGGCGCGTCTGATGAGCCAGGCGCTTCGCAAGCTGACAGGTGCGATTGCACGGTCGAATACGTCGGTGATCTTCATCAACCAGTTGCGTGAGAAGATCGGCGTGATGTTCGGCAATCCGGAGACGACGACTGGTGGAAAGGCGCTCAAGTTCTACGCATCGGTTCGTCTCGACATTCGTCGCATCGGGCCGGTGAAGGACAAGGAGGATGTGGTCGGCTCGCACGTCCGGGTGAAGGTTGTGAAGAACAAGGTTGCGCCGCCGTTCAAGCAGGCGGAGTTCGATATCATGTACGCCGAAGGGATAAGCCACGCCTCGCTGGTGCTGGATATTGCCGCCGAGAACGGCATAATTGACAAGTCGGGCGCGTGGTACAGTTATGGCAGTCAGAGGATCGGGCAGGGGCGTGAGAACGCGAAGCTCTACCTCAAGGACAATGCTGCCTTGATGGCCGAAGTGGAGGTAAAGGTGAAGGCATTGCTTGGCATTACCGCTACGACCGCGGTCGCGGCGGAGCCGGAGGCAGTGGAAGAGGTTTAAGGCTTTCCTCCTCACCTAAACGTTTGTGTCGCCGAGTTGGTGCGGTTTGTAGGAGATGGGGCCCGGACTCCCCGCCTAATGCGAATCGTGCTGGCTCGGCGACTCTCGTTTCCGGTCAACAGCTGTGGCACAGACACCATATAATCGCGCCCTGGATCTCCTTTCGGCGCGGCCGTACACCGTGCGGCAGCTTCGCCGTAAGCTGATCCAGAAGGAAGTGCCGATCGTCGAAGCCGATCTCGTCATCGAGCGTCTTGTTGGCGCGGGCCTGCTCGACGACGCGCGGTACGCGCTCGCGTACGCGCGCTCGAAGCTTGTCGGCCAGGGAGCTTCGGCGCGGCGGATTGGTCAGGACCTCGCCCGGAAAGGGGTGAGCGCCGAGCTGGCGAAGCAGGCGATTGCGCAGGTTGTCGTGGACGAGGAGGTCGACACGCGCGCCTTGATCGAGCGAGTAGCGCGGAAGAAGCTGGTATCGATGGGCGACCTGGAGCCGGTTGTTTTGCGGCGCCGACTGTTCGCATTCCTTGCGCGGCGGGGATACGAGCTGGATGAGATCCGCGAAGTCGTTGCGGCGATAGCGAAAGCCGTAGAGGACCGTTGCGGCGACCGTCGTGCCGACGTTGCCGCCTATATTTCAGGGCTATATGCAAGCGTCTGAAATCCGCACTCGGTTCCTGAAATTCTTCGAGCGGGAAGGGCACGGATCCTTCCCAGCTCGTCGCTCGTTCCCGCTGACGATCCGACCCTGCTGTTCACGAACGCGGGGATGGTCCAGTTCAAGCGTGTGTTTCTCGGCAACGAGGAACCGCCTTCGCCGACGCGGCGCGCGACCACCGCACAGAAGTGCGTGAGGGCCGGCGGCAAGCACAACGACCTCGAGCAGGTGGGCCACACCGCTCGGCACCACACGTTTTTCGAGATGCTCGGCAACTTCTCGTTCGGCGACTACTTCAAGCGCGACGCGATACGCTTCGCGTGGCGGTTCGTCACGGACGAGCTCGGGCTCGCGCCAGAGAATCTGCGCGTAACCGTCTTTCGCGAGGACGCCGAGGCGCGCGCGCTCTGGAAGGAGATCGCGGGCCTCGGCGACGATCGCGTATTCGGGTTGGGCGAGAAGGATAATTTCTGGCAGATGGCCGACACAGGTCCGTGCGGACCGTGTACGGAGATCTACGTCGACCTTGCGCGCGTCGCCAAGGACTGGACGGCGCCGGACGGGTGCGACAGGCGCCTGGACCGATCCGGCAAACGTCGACTTCGACACCGATGCGTTCGTCGAGGCTGCGGAAGCGGGGCGGTTCGTGGAGATATGGAACCTCGTGTTCATGCAATTCGACCGGCAGGCAGGACGGAACTCTTGCTCCGCTGTCCGCGTCCGTCGGTGGACACAGGTGCGGGACTCGAGCGAATCGCTGCCGTCATGCAGGGTGTGTCGAACAACTTCGACACTGATCTGTTCGCGCCGCTTCTCGCCTCGGTGGATGAACAACTTGGCGCGGTGCCGCTATTCGGACCCGCGATGAGCTCCTCGCCGCCAAACGCGTGATCGCGGATCACTCACGCGCGATCGCGTTTCTGCTTGCCGACGGAGTATACCCGTCCAACGAGGGGCGCGGTTACGTGCTTCGCCGTATACTGCGACGCGGCGTGCGCTACGCGTGGCTGCTCGGGAGACGTGAGCCAACGCTTGACGCGTGTCGTCGAGAAGGTGATCGACACGATGCGCGATGTGTATCCGGAGCTCGAGCAGCGCCGGAAGGACATTGTGCTGACCGACGCGCGCCGAGGAGGAGAGATTTCTGGCGACAATCGCTGGCGGAATGCAGCGCTTCGACGAGCTTGCCCCTGCCGCAAACGACCCAGGAGCGCACGATTGCGGGCGAGGATGCATTCAAGCTTTACGACACGTACGGCTTTCCGATCGATCTAACGGAGCTGATGGCGCGCGAGCGCGGTTACGATGTGGACATCCCCGGATTCGAGCGCGCGATGTCTGCGCAGCGCATCGCAGTCACAGCAGGAGCGCCGCTCGCGCAAGCTCGGCGTTGCGACCGATGACATCGGCGATGCCGCGGCCTGGTCCGATATTGGCGAGCCGCTTGCAGACGCGTTGAAGAGCGTACGCTTCGTTGGGTACGAGTCGCGGGACGCCGATACAGACGCGCTCGGCGTTCGTGCACTGAGCGATGGTCGCGTCGCCGTACTGCTGCGTGAATCACCTTTCTACGCTGAGTCTGGTGGGCAGGTTTCGGATGGCGGCGAGATAATCGGCGAGGGTTGGCGCGTAACGGTTGACGACGTTCGCAAGCTCGACGGCAAACCGATCGCGATCGGCAAGCCGAGCGGAAACGTGGCTCGCGGCCGCGTTCACGCGAGCGTGCCGCGCGACGTTCGACTCGACACGGAGCGCAACCATACAGCGACGCATCTACTGCACGCTGCGCTCCGCCAGGTGCTCGGCGATCACGTGCATCAGGCAGGGTCGCTCGTCGCGCCGGATCGGCTTCGCTTCGACTTCACGCACACCGGACCACTCACGCGCGAACAAACCGCGCGTGTCGAGGAGATCGTGAACCGCGGCGTACTGGCCGCGGTTCCTGTAACGACGACCGAGCGCCCGTACCAGGAGGCCGTTTCGTCCGGTGCGATGGCGTTGTTCGGCGAGAAGTATGGCGACGTGGTACGCGTCGTGGACATTCCGGCGCTGTCGACGGAGCTTTGCGGCGGAACTCACGTCCGCAACACTGCGGGGATCGGACTGTTCAGGATCGTGAGTGAATCCGGTATCGCTGCGGGCGTCAGACGCATCGAGGCGATCACGGGCACGCGGTCGTACGAAGCGTCGCGCGAACGGGACGAGCTGCTCGCTCGGCGTCAGCGATGTACTGAAGGCGACGCCGGCAACGGTGCTCCGTCGCGCGCAGACGCTGGCTGACGAGCGTCGCGCGCTCGAGAAGCGAGTCGCGGAGCTGATGCGCGGCGGCAGGCGGGCAGCTGCGGCCCTGTGCAGCAATTGCTCGACGGCGCTCTCGTCGGTCGGCGGCTTGCGACTGGTAGCGCGCGAAGTTGTCTGCAGCCGACGCGAAGTCGCTGCTGGAGCTCGCGGAAGCGGCACGCGACGCGGCGAGCTGACGCGGTACTCGTACTCGTGAGCACGATGGACGGCGGCAAGAATACGGTGATCGCGGCGGCAGGCGATGCCGCGCGGGAGCGCGGCGCTCGCGCCGACGTGATCGTGAAGACACTCACCGCCGAGTTCGGCGGCCGCGGTGGCGGGAAGCCGGTGCTTGCGCAGGGGGGTGTACCGAGCTCGGACGTCTTTCCAGCGCTTCTGGCGCGTGCCGCCGCGATCGTGGCCGAACAGCTCGGGTTGATGGACGAGCCAGAGCTGCTGGGAGAATGGCTTGATCGCGAGCTGCGCGAGAGTGCCGCACGAACTCGCTGTCCGCATTCGTGGCGCGCTGCCAGCGAATTGGCGCGACGTGCGCACGCGCGATGCGACGACTCTGATGGCGGCTGCTGCGGCGCATGAGCTTCGCGGACTGCTCGAACGCGGGTGCGAGACTCGCTGGGCAGCGCCGGGTCTTCTCACCGTCGACGCGCTTGTCACGTATGCGTGCGAGCTGCTCGTATTCGGCAGCGACGACATCGACGCAGGAACAACGGAGATACTCGATGCGATAGTCAGGACGCTACCGAGCGAGGACTCGTTGCAGTGATCGTCATTCTATTCACTGGCGGCACGATCGCGATGCGAAACGATCCGACGGCGCGCGGGAACACACCGGCGTTGACCGGCGCCGAGATCGTGAAGGCGACCCGAGGGATCGACAACACGAGCGCGGTGGAAACGGAGGATTGGGGGCATTTCCCGGGTCCGCATATGAACATCGCCCGCATGTGGGCGCTGAGGAACAGGATCGCGGAGCATCTCGCGCGCGATGAAGTCGCTGGAGTGGTTGTAACTCACGGGACTGACACTCTCGAAGAGTCGGCGTATTTCACGGCACGCGCCCTGTCGTCGCCCAAGCCGGTGGTGTTCACCGGCGCGATGCGTACGCAGAGCGATCTTGGATGGGATGGGCCGGCGAATCTCTTCGAGGCTGTGCATGTCGCGGCCGATCCTGCTTCGGTGGGGCAGGGCGTGATGGTCGTGCTGAGCGGGCAGATCTTCACCGCGCTCGACGTCACGAAGTCGAACACGCAGTTGCTCGACGCGTTCGAGAGTCCCGGTCTTGGCCCGATCGGCTATCTCGACGAGGGCGAGGTGATCTTTCGCCGCGAGCTACCCGCGATCGTGGCCGCCGATAATTCCGTTTGCTCCTGCAACGCCGATGGACATTTTCTTCGCGGTCGGCTGGTGGCGATTCGCGGTTGCTCGACGCCGTGCGGGAGGAGTCGCGAGGAGCGGTGATTGCGGCTATGGGTCGCGGCAACGTTCCGCCAGAGATGGTTCCCGGGATCGGTCGTTACATCGCTGACGGAAAACCCGTGGTGATAACTTCGCGTACGGGTGGCGGGACGAGTGGGTCACACATACGCGTATCCGGGCGGCGGCCGGACGCTCGAGGATATGGGCGCGATTCTCGCCGGATCGCGCAGGCCTCAGCAGGCGCGCATCGATCTGATGCTTGCGTTGGGCGCGGGCGCGACCGACGCCGATCTGCGCGCGCTCTTCGCGAGCTGATCACGCATGGCGCTGATGCAGCCGCCGGAAACCGTGGTGCGGATAACGCGAACACTCGAGAGACGCGGGTCACGAAGCGTGGTGCGTTGGCGGTGGTGTACGCGACGCGCTGCTCGGCATCCCAAATCTCGACTGGGATCTCGCGACGAGCGCGAAACCGCAGGAGGTGCGAAGACTCTTCAAGCGCACCGTGCCGGTCGGCATCGAGTTCGGCACGGTCGGCGTGCTCGACGAAACGAACGTCATGCACGAGGTCACGACTTTCCGGGCTGACGTGGAGACCGACGGCCGCCATGCGGTCGTGAGGTTCGGCGACTCGCTCGACGAGGATCTCGCTCGGCGCGACTTCACGATCAACGCTATCGCGTATTCTCCGTCGCGAGACGAGCTTCGCGATCCGTTCGGCGGACGGCGCGATATCGCGTCGCGAACTTTGCGCGCCGTCGGTGTTCCGAAGGAGCGGATGCGCGAGGATCAGGCTGCGAGCGCTCCGCGCGATCCGCTTCGCGGCTCGCTTTGGATTTGCCATGGATCCCGCAACGTGGCAGGCGATTCTCGTGAGCGCGCCGCATCTCGGTCGCCTGTCTCCCGAGCGAGTGCAGCAGGAGATCGTGAAGACGATGAGCCAGGTTGCGTTGCCGGGTGGCGCGTTCGGAATGTGGCGGGACAGCGGAGCTTTCGCCGAGCTCGTTCCGGCTCCTGGCGGGAATTACCGACATCGAGCTGCTGCGCGCTGGACCATCTTCGTCGCCCGATTCTCGTCACGCAGACCTCAGCGACTGCAGACTCGACTCGCAGGCCTCTTTTCGCAGCCGCGCGGCCTGGCACGGTGCTCGCGACGCTCAAGGCGCTCAGATTCTCGAACGCCGACGTCGCCTGGATCGGAGGACTCGTGGAGCGCTGGCACGAGATGGGGCGGCGGATGAAGCGATGAGCTCATGATGCATGAAGCGCCGCCGAGCGACGCTACGCTGCGCCGCTGGGCCGGCGGGCGGGGCGCACGAGACTCGCGCCGGTGCTCCGAATCGCTGATGCGTACTGGTGGGCGGAGCGGGAGAGCGGCCGCGCGGCGCCGTCGCGCGCGCGTGTGGAGTCCGTGTATCGTCGCGCGATCCGCATCGCGTATCGCGATCCGGTCGAAGTCTCGGATCTCGCGGTCAACGGCGACGATCTTGCTGCGCATCGGGATTACGGGGAAGAGACTGGGCGAAACGTTGCGCGCGCTGCTGCAGTTCGTACTCGAGGACCCGGCGCGCAATACGCCAGATGAGCTGGTCGCGCGCGCAAGGGAGCTCGCATGATGATTTTCGCGGACGGCGCCGACATGTCACAGTATGGCGCCGGTTCCGATCCGGCGCACGACGGATTCACGTTCGACGAGACGCCGGAGGGTTTCTTCGAGGCGCACGTCGCGGCGAACGCCGAGCGCGCAGTGGATCTGCTGTACGTCCTGTCGCGAGCATCTTCCGCCGGCAGTGGACGTCGCGGTCACGGATCGACGGAGCAAGGGTCGTGGCAGGGAACCGATGTCGCGCTTCCTGACGTCCGCGACGCGATCGCGCGACTCAAGATTCCGCTCGCGACATATGGCGGCGTCGACGTTACAATATTCACGGCGGAGGACCAGCTGTCGCTGACGCGCGGAGCTCGATCTCTACGTGTTCTGGCCGAAGCGACCGCTGGCTGTATCTGCTTCAGGCTCGGGGCCTCGAGCAGTTACGGCGCTGTCGCCGAAAAGGCATGGCGCGGCCAGCCGTGGGATCGCGCTCCGGCGCCTGTTCTCGACGACGGCGATCGCGTCGGCGGCGGAGCGGCTCTCGCTCAGCGTTGTGCGCGTGAGCATCGCCACGCTCGCTGTGCCGCGCTCGTTGCCGCGCTCGCGAATGTGCGTGGGTGCGGCGCTCGTGACGGCAGGCGCGTCTGGAGTCGCGGTGCGACTGGACACGATGATCGCATTTTCCGGCGGTTTCATGATATCGGTCGCGCTCGTCGACATGATTCCGGACGCCTCTCGAAGCGCGGCGCGACGGCTGGATGGATCGTGCTCGGCGGTTATCTCGCGGTCCATCTTACGCAGCACACCCTCGTCCCGCACTTCCATTTCGGGGAGGAGACGCATCACGTGACGCGTGCTGTCGGCGTCTCGGCGCTGATCGGGCTGATGCTTCACATGTTCGATGGACGGCGTCGCGATCGCGAGCGGCTTCGCGGCGGGCGCGAGCGTCGGAACACTCGTCGTCGCCGCGATCATTCTTCACAAGCTGCCCGAGGGCTCGACCGTTTCGAGCCTGTTCCTTGCCGCCGGTTTCGACCGCCGCGGAACGCACTGCGGCGCCGCCGCTTGCTCGGGCTTGCGACTGTGCGTCGGTGCGTGCTGACGACGATCTGATCGCGCCGCTGTCGGGATACGGACTCGCGCTCTCCGGCGGACGTGACGGTCTACGTTGCGGCGTCCAATCTCGTTCCAGAGTTCCAGCACAAGCACGACTGGCGCTGCCCTGCATCGTTCTTTGGTGGCTGCGTCACGTTCGGCGCAGGACATGCTCTGCTGGCGGCCATATAGCCGACTTCGAAGATGCCAAAGCCTCATCGTCAGAAAGCCGGAGCCCTCGCTGTTCGCGCCGCCGTCGTCGCGCAGCCGCTCGCCGCCCGCATGCGGCCGCGCATCGCTCGACGAGTTCGTGGGGCAGGAGCACCTCCTGGCCGCATGGGAAGGCGCTCCGCTCCGCGATCGAGCGCGGCATCGATCGGCTCGATGATTTTCTGGGGCCCGCCCGGGACCGGCAAGACGACACTTGGCAGACTCATCGCGCAGTACACGGATCGCGAGTTCGTTCCGTTCTCCGCCGTCACCGAAGGCGTTCCGCGCGTGCGCGAGATCGTTGCGGAAGCAGAGGAGCGGCTGCGAGCGAGGGCGCGCGACGATTCTTTTCGTCGACGAGATTCATCGCTTCAATCGCGCGCAGCAGGATGCGTTTCTCCCACACGTCGAGCAGGGGACGATCACGCTCATCGGCGCGACGACGGAGAATCCATCGTTCGAGGTGAACGGCGCGCTGCTATCCCGCATGCGCGTCTTCGTGCTCGAAGCGCTGACAGAAGGCGATCTTGTTGCGTCATCGATCGCGCGCTCAACGACGCGAGCGCGGCCTCGGCGCCCGTACGCATCACAATCGCGGACGATGCGCGTGTCGGTACTCGCTCGCGAGAGCGACGGGGATGCACGACGCGCGCTCACGGCGCTCGAGGCTTCGGCGACAGTGACGTCGGCGACGGCGGCAAGATCACGGTGGACGTCGTGCGCGACGCGCTGCAGAAGCGCTTCGCGCATGCACGACAAGAGCGGTGAGGCGCACTTCAACCTCCTGTCTGCGTTGCACAAGAGTTTGCGCGGCAGCGATCCCAATGCCGCGCTGTACTGGGCGGCGCGCATGATCGAGGGCGGGGAGGATCCGATGACCATCTTCCGTCGCTCGATCGCGATGGCGGCGGAGGACATCGGTGTCGCGGATCCGCAGGCGCTGCAGCTCGCTGTTGCCGCTCGCGCCGCGTATCACATCCTCGGCCCGCCGGAAGGATATCTGCCGCTCGCCGAGATGCTCGTGTATCTGGCGACGGCGCCCAAATCGAATTCCGCGTATCGCGCGCTCGGGTGCCGCGTTCGATGCCGCGCGCGAGACGCCGGTGAAGGGCCGCCGATGAACATCCGAAACGCGCCGACGAAACTCATGAAGGAGCTCGGCTATCACGCCGGATACAAGTACGCGCACGACAGCGAGGACGCGTACATCCCGCAGGAGTATCTCCCTGATAAGCTGCGCGGCTCCGTGTTTTATCAGCCGGGGCCGTTCGGATTCGAGCGTGACATCGCGAAGCGGATCGCGTGGTGGGACGAGATCAGGAAAAAATCTCAGACAGGCGATCAGACGCGCGAATAGTGTTTGATCGGGCGCTTTTCCTCCAGCGCTTTCACAATTCGCTCCGACGCATGGCCGTCCCAGCCCGCCGGTCGCGGCGGCGTCGCTTGCGCCACGGCAGCGACAGAATCAGCGTAGGCGCCAAGTATCCCGCGCGGGGTCAACGGCCACGGCGCCATGTGGTTCGTCCCACTGGTGATCGTTACCGGCCGCTCGGTCTGCTCGCGCAGCGTTACACAGGGCACGCCGAGCGCTGTGGTTTCTTCCTGGATGCCGCCGGAGTCGGTGAGCACGCATTGCGCACCGTCGGTGAGCGCCAGCATCTGCGTGTAACCGAGCGGCTCCAGCACAGTAAGAGGCGTCAGCATCGGTCCGAGATGAAAACGCTCGATGTTCTTGAGCGTGCGCGGGTGCAGCGGCACCACTACCGGAAGCGACTCGGCGACGAGTGCGAGTCCCTGCAGCACTGCGGCGAGCGCGGCAGGATCATCCACGTTCGACGGGCGATGCAGCGTCGCGGCGACATAGTGTCGACGACGAAGTCCGAGTCGTTCGAGCGTGTCCGTTGCGCGCGCGACTGGCAGCTGAATCATCAGGGTGTCGATCATGACGTTGCCGACAAACAGAATGTTGTCCGCCGCTATCCCCTCTCAGCAAGATTCCGGCGGCATCCTCGGATGGCGTGAGAAGTAGGTCTGCGAGCCGGTCGGTTACGACACGGTTAATTTCTTCGGGCATGCGCCAGTCGCGGCTACGAAGGCCAGCTTCGACGTGCGCAATGTGACCGTGTGTCTCGGTGCGGAGCTTGGACGCTACGAGTGTCGTCGCCATCGTCGAGTTGACATCTCCGACTACCAACACCCATTGCGGATGGACCTTCACCAGCACCGGTCGAACGCCTCCATGATCCTGGCGGTCTGCGCCGCGTGGTTCGCCGTCCGACACCCAGATGGAAGTCGGGTGTCTTGATTCCGAGCTCGTTGAAAAAGGTGTCGGACATGGCCGAGTCGTAGTGTGGCCGGTGTGGACCAGGATTGATTCGTGGCCCGCGGCATGGAGAGCGTGTAAAATGGGGGCGACCTTCATGAAGTTGGGGCGGGCGCCCGCAACGACCAGAACCTTAAGATGATCAGT